>CAJVZZ010000008.1 GCA_913020435.1 uncultured Flavobacteriales bacterium
TGGGATTCTTACCAAAACTTTTGGACTGAAATAGTTCCAAACGGATATGTTATTTGTTTTCCCACCACTGAAATGGGTATAACTCCGGACCATCAACAATTTGGTCAGGATTTAAAGTTTCTGGCTACACAGATGCAAATTGAGTCGCAAGACAGCAGTTCATTATTTTTTAATTCTTTAGCTCCGAAAACAGGCCTTATTGGTCATTCAATGGGTGGTGGAGCTTCTTTTCTAGCGGCAGAAAATAATTCAGACATACATACATTAATCAATTTTGCTTCAGCAGAAACAAGTCCATCTGCTATTTCAGCCGCTAGCGGCATCAATGTTCCATCTCTTATATTCTCTGGTAATGATGACTGTGTCGCTCCACCAATAGATCATCAAAACATTATGTACGATAGTTTAAATTCAGATTGTAAAACACAAATAAAAATAATTAACGGCGGTCATTGTTATTTTGCTGATCAAAACGCCACTTGCAGTTTTGGGGAATCATTTTGCAACGGTAATCTTAACATAACCAGGTCTGAACAGCAAGCAGTAACGAATGATTTTTTAAATCTTTGGTTAGACTATTCATTAAAAGGCAATCAAAATGCATTAACTGTTTTCAACGATTCATTACAAACCTCAAATAGAATAAACTATTTACAAAATTGTAATACTATAGTAGGGCTACCATTTTTAGATATTACTGTTGGAATAGATATTTTCCCTAATCCCGTCATTGAACAATTAAATTTAGTAATTCCAATTGAGAATATAAATGGCATTCTTACAATTAATAATTTGGTTGGCCAACAGGTATATAAAAGCACAATATTGAGCACCAATACTCAAATTAATGTATCTGCTTATGCGAACGGGCCGTATTTCATTAGGTATATTAAAGATTCAATTATGCAGTACAATAAGATAATAAAAACAGATCGTTAGCTAATAAAATTGCGCACGCACAGCAATATGTATATTGCATTGCTTCTCTGCGGCACAATAACAATGAAATATAGTTGCCGTTGTATGCCATTGAAAAAAGGAAAATTCAAACGCACATTTTAGCACATTTGGTTTTTGTCAACGCTCATTGTCAAAAGCACAAGCCAAAACTTGTCGAAGAGTATGTTTTAGCCAGTACTAAAAACGAAATGAATAGAATACTCTTTTATACTAACTTCTGCCAATTGTAAGAAGGAAACAAACCTTTGTGCACCTCCTGAAAAAAACATTAAAAAATAGAATTAGTTATGAAACACCCAGTTATTGATCTGCATTGCGACCTACTAGCACATATGTTGGATATGCCCAATCCAGACCCATTTAAACGCGAAGGTATTGGTTGTTCTTTTCCGGCATTGGCCGAAGGAAATGTGAAGCTGCAAGTGATGGCTATTTTTACTGCTACCCAAAAGGGAAGCACAGCATTGGCTTTAAGACAGAGTGAGATCTTTGCCTCCTTCCTTACCAAATTCCCGAATGATTGCACCTTGATTGACGACGTAAGCACTTTAGGCCAAATTGCTACATCCTCTAAATTGGGCATGATTGCGGCGATTGAAAATGCCTCGGGGTTTTGCGAAGAGGACGAGCCGCTGGAAGTTGGTTTAGAGCGATTGGAGCAAATCATCGCTAACACAAAGCGCATCCTATACATTGGATTTACGCACCATGCAGAAAATAGGTTTGGTGGAGGAAATAATAGTAAAGCAGGGTTAAAGGAAGATGGAAAAACAGTATTGCAGTATCTGAATGGAAAAAAAATTGCAGTCGATTTTTCACATGCTAGTGATGCCTTGGCTCATGATATCCTAGACTATGTTTCAGAGCACAATCTGGATATACCTATTCTGGCGAGTCATTCGAACTACCGAGAAGTTTTCGATCATGTGCGCAACCTGCCTGACGCTATTGCAAAAGAAATTATCCAACGGGGAGGTATTATTGGAGTTAATTTTTTGAGAGCATTTGTAAATAACGAAGATTCCAATGCACTCTATCAGCATATCAATTACGGAATTGAATTGGGAGGTTTGAACTCCGTTTGTTTTGGGGCTGATTATTTTAGTACTGATAAACACCCTGACCGATCAAGGGTTCCTTTTTACTTTAAAGAGCATGGAGATGCAAGCCGCTATCCGTCCATTCTTGAAACGATTGCCCAAAAGGTTTCACCACATGTTATTGAAGGCATCAGTAGTAAAAATGTGATGCATTATCTTCTTCAACTTTGGAAGTAGGGAGCGGATCTGCTGCACTTCTTCAAAACAATACAATGCGTTGCTATTTAAGCTGGTTTTTTTAGTCAAGGAGGCGGACTTCTCCTAACCCTCCATTTCTTTTTTCAGGAACTTACCGGTATAAGATGCTTTGCAAGCTAAAAGACCTTTTTTATCACCTTGATAAAGAACTTTTCCGCCTTCATTTCCACCTTCGGGACCAATATCTATGAAGTGATCACCCACTTTTATAAAGTCCATGTTATGTTCAATAACCAACACTGTATTTCCTTGATCAACAAGTCTATCAAGGACTTTCAATAGAATACGAATATCCTCGAAATGCAGTCCTGTCGTTGGTTCATCTAAAATATAAAAGGTGTTTCCAGTATTCTTTTTTGCCAATTCACTTGCTAACTTAACACGCTGTGCTTCACCGCCAGAGAGCGTTACACTCGACTGACCTAAAGAAATATATCCTAACCCTACTTCATTCAACATTCTGATTTTCAAAGCTATTGAAGGGATCTTCTCAAAGAAAGGCAAAGCCTCTAACAGGGTCATATTTAAGACGTCGGAAATGGACTTTCCTTTATAGCGTACTTCTAGTGTTTCTCGATTATAGCGCTTTTCGTTACAGTCTTCACAGGTCACATAAACATCTGGCAAGAAGTTCATCTCTATGGTTTTTACACCAGCTCCCTTGCAGGTTTCGCAGCGACCACCCTTAACATTAAATGAAAATCGACCCGGTTTATAGCCTCTAATTTTAGCCTCTGGAAGTAGCGCAAATAAATTACGAATATCACCGAATACTCCAGTATAAGTGGCTGGATTAGATCTTGGTGTTCGCCCAATTGGACTTTGATCTATTTCTATAACTTTATCAATATGCTCTAATCCTTTGATGCTTTTATAGGGAAGAGGCTTAGTAACCGATTTATAAACATATTGATTAAGAATAGGGTAGAGGGTATGGTTTATCAAACTACTCTTTCCACTTCCCGAAACACCAGTTACCAAGATGAATTTACCTAAAGGCAATTCTATGTTTACATTTTGAAGATTATGGCCAGTAGCTCCTTTTAAAACTAGCTTTTTGCCATTTCCCGTTCTTGGAGTTGTGCGAACTTCAATTTCTTTTTTACCATTGAGGTAGGTTGCTGTTTCGCTTTTTCCTTTAAGAATTTGAGCAGGTGTGCCTTCTTCAACGATATATCCACCGTGAACTCCTGCACCCGGGCCTATATCAAAAATATAATCCGCCTCTAACATCATGTCCTTATCGTGCTCAACCACCATTACGGAGTTTCCAATATCTCGGAGGTTTTTAAGGGCTTCAATCAGTTTAGAGTTGTCTCTCTGGTGCAATCCAATACTGGGTTCGTCTAAAATATAGAGCACCCCAACCAATTGAGATCCGATTTGAGTAGCTAATCGAATGCGCTGACCTTCTCCACCAGAAAGCGTTTTTGCTGATCGATTAAGAGTCAAATAATTTAAACCAACATCCAATAAAAACTGAATACGCGTTCGGATTTCTTTAACTACTTCTTCCGCTATTTTACCTTGATTTTTAGAAAGCTTAGAATCTATCGACGCAAACCAAATATCCAATTCAGAAATATTAAGGCTGGCAATATCTCCAATATTTTTGTTGTCGATTTTAAAGTAAAGCGCCTGTTTTTTTAATCGAGTTCCTCCGCAGGAAGGGCAGGCTACTTTATTCATAAAACTCTGAGCCCAACGCTGGTAACCTCGTCCAAACTCTTCATCCATTTGCTGTGTAAGCATGCTTACAATTCCATCAAATTGAAATCGATAATTATTATTTACACCAGCTATTTGTGACTCGACAACTATTTCTTCATTACTTCCATACAGTAATTGATCAATCGTTTCGTCATCCAGATCAGATAGTGGTGATGTGATCTTGTGCCCTTTCGAATTCACTAAACCTTCCACTTGTTTGAAAATCCAATTCGCCTTGTATGCACCTAGTGGAGCTAAACCGCCTTGTTTTATAGTCTTCTTGGTATCTGGAATAATCTTATCTAAATCAACCTCCGACACTTCTCCTAAGCCATTGCAACGAGGACAGGCTCCTTTTGGCGAGTTGAATGAAAATAAGTTAGGAGCAGGTAAATCGTATGCTATTCCGGTAGTAGGACACATTAAATCTCTCGAAAAAAACCGACCCGTTTTTTCATGTTCACCAAGAATCATAATGACGTTATTGCCCATTTTCATGGCAACTTTAAACGATTCCTTAATACGAGCCTTTGATTTTGTTTCCACCTTTAAACGATCGATAACTAGCTCAATATCATGTGTTTTATAGCGGTCCAATTGCATTCTAGGAACAATATCTTGAAGTTCTCCATTTACGCGAACCTTAAGAAACCCTTTTTTTCCTACGTTTTGAAAAAGCTCTCGATAATGTCCTTTTCTTCCACGAACAAGAGGTGCTAAAATTGATATTTTCTGGCCTTTATATTCGCTTAGAATGAGTTTTAGAATTTCATCATCACTATACTGAACCATTTTCTCTCCAGTATTATAGGAATAGGCATCCGATGCCCGAGCATATAGCAATCGTATGAAATCGTAAATCTCAGTGATAGTTCCTACAGTGGAGCGAGGACTCTTATTCACTGTTTTTTGCTCAATACTAATTACAGGGCTAAGTCCGCTGATTTTATCGACGTCTGGCCGCTCTAAGACTCCCATAAATTGTCGAGCATAAGAAGCGAAGGTTTCAATATAACGTCTCTGTCCTTCAGCATAAATAGTATCAAATGCCAGAGACGATTTTCCGCTACCACTTAAACCTGTAATAACGACGAGCTTATTTCGGGGAATTTTTACATCAATATTTTTAAGGTTGTGCTCGCGAGCACCATAAACTTCGAGAAACTCTTGTCGCATCTTAGTTTTTATTCTTAGAAGTGTCTAATTCAGTTACTGGAGGTTGGGTTTGTAATTGGTTTATAAACTTTTCATCAGGAATCCTTATCTCGTAATTCTTTCTTTTAGAATTGGTCAGTTCTTTACTTCGTAACCAAGGATTAAGATATTTAAGCACTTTGTAGTTTATACCATTTTGAGCTGCAAATTCAGTAAAACTTGAAATAGATGAATCAGTTTCTATGGTTTTATAGGTTATTTCAGGATAAAGATCTTTAGGTCTAAAGTTAAACCCAAACTTACCCGCATTGGATAAAATGTGTTTTGCTGCAAGAATTCTAAAGAGATATCTCGACGTTTCTGAATTCAATAACAAATCGTAATAGGAGTTTACCTCTTGTTTATTCAATTGTCTCTGGAGTCCTGATTGGCCAATGTTGTAAGAAGCCGCTGCAAGTGTCCAAGATCCAAATTTTTCTTTCGCTTCTTTTAAATAGAGGCAAGCAGCATGTGTTGATTTTTCTATGTGATAACGTTCATCAACTTCGCGAGTTACCTCAAGACCATATTCAGGAGCAGTTTTTTTCATGATTTGCCAAAAACCTGTCGCTCCTGCAGGAGAAACAACTTGAGTTAGACCACTTTCGATAAGGGCTAAATACTTGAAGTCATTAGGCACATTCTCTTCCAGTAATATCTCTTCAATAACTGGAAACCAACGATTCGATCTCTTTATAAAAAGGAGCGTATTTGATTGCCAATAAGTATTTACATGTAATTCTCGATCTAGTTTTTCTCTTACATCGATTAAATTCATCGGAACCTTTTCTCCAGCAAATTCGATAGTGCTTGGAAGGTTTAGTGCGAAGATTTTGTAATTTGCTTGAAAGACCTTTTGGTAAGATAAGTCTTCTTTTTCCTCATAAGTAGAGTAGGTGAAAAGGTAAATACTAAACGCGGATACAAAAACCGTAACACAAACAATTACGATTCCTCTTTGAATTTTACTTTTCATTTATTTCCTTAAACCTCTTTTTCGTTTTTGGCAATTGGGTGATACCAAATAGAACCCCGAACACAATTAAAAACCAAGAGCCGAAAATTAGACTGTAGCTGATGTCCCAAATTGGAAATACATTAACAATGACGCAGATAAGAATAAAACTTACAGTACATATTCCTGAGAAAATTTGAGCAACGTTTCTATCTGACAATCCTAAATAGGAAAGGTGATGTGTTGTATGATCTTTTCCTCCAACAAAAGGAGATTGACCGCGTCTTACACGATTTATGATTACAGTTAATGTGTCACTTATAGGAATAACAAAAGCTAATAGAACAATTATCAATTGTTTTGAAACCGCTTCTTCACTAACTCCAACTGACTGGTTGTTCCAAAAATAAATGATTCCGAAAACAGCTAGGAAAATCCCTAAAAATTGACTTCCAGTATCGCCCATAAACATTTTTGAAGGGTGCCAATTAAAAAACAGAAAACCCACTAAACCACCGGAAACCCCAATGAGGGAAGAAATAAAGAAATGATTGAAATTTGGACCTATCCAAGCAACGCTAATGGCACAAAAAATTACAAATAACGAAACTACAGTAGTAATAGAATCCATGTTATCCAACATGTTTATAGAATTCATAACAGCAACTACCCAAATTATAGTCAACAAATAGTTGAAAAGAGGGAGTTCAAAGAACGAAATAAAAGTCCCTGTTAAAATGAGCACCATGCCACAGGCTAGTTGAACAATAAACTTTAGCAAGGGGTTTGTGTTATAAGCATCGTCTGATAATCCCATCAAAAACGCCATACCAGCCGACAGAAGCACTCCGAGATGCTGAAAGTTTAGATGGTCTAATATAGGAGGAAATAGCAACGTGTATAACATGTACGTTACTAGAAAAATTATGTAGAAACTAATACCTCCTAGGGCCGGTTTGGACACTGCAGACCATCTAATAATACTTTCATCCACATTTCTTCTTCCTAAGTTTTTAGAAAATTTTAGAAAGATGGTATTCATTATAACTGATAGCAAAAGTGCTATGCAAAAAATACCGACGTACCTGTATAAATCTATTGAATTCAAATCAATATCAAAGCTAGGGTATGCGTTCATAATTGTTGGTTGGATTTAAAAAATAATTAAGTTGATTTATACACAAATTGACTTTCAAAATCTATAAATTTTGGATGGAACTTATCTTTTTCTGATAGTATTGGATTTTTCGAATTCCATTTTATATCGAGATCCTCATCATTCCATAAAATCCCACCTTCTGATTCTTTATTGTACATACTAGAGCACTTGTAGTTAAACAGTGAGTTGTCTTCAAGTGTTTCAAAGCCATGAGCAAACCCTTCTGGAATAAATAAAAAGAGTTTATTTTTAGCACTCAGTTCAATTCCAAAATGCTCACCATAAGTAGGAGAGCCCTTTCTAATATCAACCACAACATCATATACAGAGCCTAAAACCGCTCGAACGAGTTTAGCTTGAGCATGTGGAGGTTTTTGGAAATGTAACCCGCGTATAACATTTTTAAAAACCGATAAAGATTGATTGTCTTGCTTAAAATCATGAGTAATACCTAGATCGTGAAACCTATTTCGGCTATAAGATTCAAAAAAATAACCTCGCTCATCTTCGAAAACATTGGGTTCTAGAACAAATAGGTCTTTTATAGGTTCATCGACTAATTTCATGTTCTAGCTTTTTCTATTAAAAAAACGACTCTTTTTCTCAGTATCTTCTTGCTCTGATTCTTCGTAATAACCTCCATAACCATAGCCATAACCATAACCATAGCCATAACCATATCCATAACTATAATTATAGCTATAACGACCACTTCTAATTTCCACACCGTTTAACACAACAGCTAGGTTTTTTAAATTATTCTCATTAACAACTCTATCAACCATTTGAATAAAACTTCGCTTACTATATTCAGCTCTAAATATATAGAGCGGATAATCGGCTAATTTTAAGCAATAGATACCGTCAGTTACCAATCCAACTGGAGGATTATCAATAATTATAGTATCGTAGATTTTCTTCAATTCGTCCAGTAACGCTGGTAATTTACCATTTATGATTAACTCAGATGGGTTAGGAGGAACTGGTCCAGCAGTTATAAAGTCTAGGTCAGTTTGCTGACTGGATTGTATCGTATCTTCAATTTTATCTTTTCCAATAAGTAGAGTAGACATTCCGTTTTTATTCTGAACATTAAAACCTTTGTGGATTTTTGGTTTCCTCATATCTAAATCAAGGATAATTACTTTCCTACCCGAAAAGGCTATAATTCCGCCTAGATTTATAGCAACAAAGGTTTTTCCTTCACCAGAAATAGTCGAGGTTATCGCAATAACTTTTGAGCCTGCTGATTCTGTAGCTAGGAATTTTAAATTTGTTCTTAATGAGCGGAAAGATTCAGCCAAAACAGATTTAGGCCTTTTATCTACGATTAATTGGCTAACAGGTATTTTGTCCTTTACTTGTGGCACAATACCCAAAGTCCCAACAGAAGCGTTAGTCAATTTTACAATTTCATTCAAAGAACCTATTGTGTTGTGACTCAGGTAACGCACTACTACAAGTAAAACCGAGCAGAAAAAAGCAAATACTATAAAAATGATGTAAGTCATTTTTACATTTGGTTCAATAGGCAAGTGGTCAGGAGCAGCCTTTTCTAGTATTACACATTCCGGTACAATTCCAGCTTTTGCTATTGCGTACTCTGCTTTTTTCTCCAGAAGTAATGTATAGAACTTTTCATTTATTGCGAAAATTCTTTTGAGCCTTGTATATTTTAATTCTTGAAGAGGTAATCCGCTAAAAGTGCTCTCAATTTCACTAATTTTTTGAGTAAGACTAGAGATTCTAGACTTCAAATTCAATTCCATAGAAATAATACTTTCTGTAAGTAACTTCTTTTGAATGCGCACTTGATAATCTAAATTTTGGACTCTGCCGCTAGATGCAGTAACCTCATAAAGACTTTGTTCTTTTTCTATTTGAAGTTCTTGCACGTAAGCAATTTGTTGCATTAGATTATCTTCAAATTGAGTTCCTGTCAGAAATGGAATAAGTTCATGAACTTCCACCGAATCATAGTTGCCAGAAGCTGCTCGTTTAACTTGTTTCAAGATTTCTTGCTCTAGTTGTTGATTGATTAGTTCTTCTTCTAGATTGCCAAGACGATCAAGATATACTCCCGTTAATTCAACCGATCCAGTTACTTTATTGCTCAATTTAAATTCTTGGATAGAAACTTCAGACTCTTTAAGTCTTCCATATACTTCAGAAATTTGGCTATCAATAAAGTTAATCACTTGTGTTGAACTGTGAATTTTACGGTCTAAATCGTAATCAATAAAACCAGTAGAAATAGCATTAGAAAGATCTGCAGCTTTTCTTGGGTTTTCATCAGTGAATGAAATACTAATTGATTGTGCCGATTTATTTAAAACTCTAATATCCAGACTATTACTGTATTTATTTAGAATGCTCGAGTTATTATTAAGAACAAAAAACACATCGTTCGTAGATTCTGTTTCTTGATCATTTTGAATAATATCAAAATCTAGAATTTTTATGGAGAACGATAAGTAGGGTAGTTCTATAAGCTTATTGATTTGAAACTTCTGGTAATTAGAAGCTCCTACTGGTTCATCAATTGACAAATGTATTTCATAGCTATTTGGAAAGTAAACATAGTATTTATGCAGGAAGGCTTTAGAATTGATTATATCATAATCCACAAAATATGGGGAAGACATATATAATTCATAGTTTAACAGTTCGCCTTCATTAAAATATGAAATATCAAGAGGCAGTTTTTTGAAAATGGTTTTTAGAAACTCTTTAGATTTAATAACCTCTAAATCCGACATCATGTCCTGATTCTGATTTTTACCAAAATCTAGTTCGAGTAATTGGCTAGCTTGGTTAGATTCTTTTAGTTGCAAAATACTAGTGCTCTGATACATGGGTTGATAATACCTCAGGTATAAGTAGGCACTACAAAAAGAAATAGAGAGAAATAGTAAAATCCAAATTAGAGATTTTTGAGCCAAATGGATAAATAACCCAAGCTCAAATTCTTGACTAAATTTTGTCAGTCTGTCTTTGTATAGATCAAGACTTTCGTTTTGATCCTCTCTAGTTTCCTGTATCATTTAATTACTTAAAGCAGATAACGCTTGAAATGTGGTGATTGTCAATAAAATTGTAGAAAGGATACTTACAAATGGGGTGATTTCCCTAAGAACATTGGATGCAATTCTTTTTCTCGGTTCTACGTAGATAATATCTTCAGTTTGTAGGAGCATGTTTGCGTGCTTAAGTCCCTCAATCGTGCTAAGATCGAACTCATATACTAGTGGATTATTCGGATCACCTGTTTTCCGAATCAACTTTACTTTTTGAGCCTTTCCAAATTCGGAAACACCTCCAGCAAGCGCGAGTGCCTCCATTAGTGTAGTGTTATTATTATTTAATCCAATTACTGTCGCATTACCATAACTTCCTGGAAATACAAATACTCTTCTATTATTTACAAATAATTGAACAAAAGGGTCGTTAAAAGAATACGCATATTTTTTCTGCAAAAAGAGTTCCGCTTCTCTAACAGTTTTCCCTGCAATCTTTATATTTCCTAGAACAGGAAGCTTGCTCGAGCTGTCTCGTTCAACTAGGTAACTAAAAATAGCCATGTTTTGAGCACCGCCCATCATTTGACTTCCTGCTTGTCCTTGGTTAGAAATATCAATTAGCTTAAACCCATCATTAGCATAGAGTCTAAAAAAGAACAGATCGTTAGGTTGAATAATATAGCCACTTGATCGGACAGTATCGCTGGGTATGTCAAACTTATAATCCTTTTCGGTTTTGAGCATTATACTCTGATTGATACAACTTGTAAAGCCAATGCTTGATACAATAACTAAAAGAATTAAATTGAGTTTTTTCATGTTCGATTTTTGACTGTACAAAGTTAACAAAATGAATAATCTTAGCTAAGTTCTATTACTTGATTAACCTAGAATATAAGCCTTCCATATTTTTAACTAAAACGTGGTAACTGAATTTATCAATAACCATAGATCTGCCAACACCCGACATCTCTTTCCTGAGTTCTTGATTATCAACTAATTTCAAAAGATTTGTAAAGAATAAACTCTCGTTTTCTATAGGACTTAAAAGAGCACTTTTATTTGGGATAACGACATTCTTAATTCCACCAACTTCAGTACTTACTATTGGCTTTCCAGCAGCCTGCGCTTCTATTAAACTTACAGGTGTTCCTTCATTCAAACTCGTTAAACAAACAAGATCAAGACCTGCCAATGCCCAATCAATTTCCTTAATCCAAGAGGTGAAAATAACATTGGCGCCTTTATACTCCCGCTCTTCGTAAGACAAATCTGCTGCTGTACATTGTTCTTGTATGTCAGATTTAGACTCTCCATCACCGATTATTACAAATCGGACTGGAGCCTTAGAGTTTCTCTGGACATGTTCCGCTGCCTTGATAAACAATTGATGATTTTTTATGGGCACCAATCGACCAATTATTCCAATTGCGAGTTCTTCGTCTTTTATATTAAATTTAGTTCTGAAGGATCTTCTTTTTTCTTCACTGTTTCCGGTAAATTGTTCCAAATCAAAACCCAATGGAATAACTGATATTTTGTCAGCTGCAACAATTTTGTAAATATTGACGAGTTCATTTTTTTGCAATTCGCTAATTGCTATTATAGCATTCGATTTTTTGGCTAAGTACCGTTCTACCGTTTTATAAATCCTTGCGATTATTGGATTGAAATAGCCGTGAAAAACATGCCCATGAAAAGTATGAACTATTATCGGTATTTTACAGGATATAGCTGCCAGTCTGCCAATAGCGCCAGCTTTTGAAGCATGTGTATGGACAATGTCAGGTTTAAATTCTCTAATTATTTTTTTAATTTCCCGATAAGCTTTCCAGTCCTTAATTGGATTCATGGATCGCCTCATTTCATAAATAATTTCGGGTTTCAGACCTAAGTTATCAGCCATATATAGGGAGGATGCTTCTGACTCATCTTTATCTCCTCCAATAAGCTTTGTCTCATATTTATCGGAAAGATATTTGGTTAAATAGGTGGCGTTATAGGTAGGCCCTCCAACGTTAAAACGGTTTAATATTCTAAGGACTTTAGTCATTGGGAAAGCTTATACGTGCATGTATTTTATATACCAACGCTGGAAAACCATCAAATTCCAGATCGTTCCAGAGGCATTTCCCACATCATTTGATTGTAATTTTTTCAGCTGCTTTTCTACAGCGGGCCAATTAAACAGACCTTGTTCAACAATGTAGGATTGGCTAAAGTAATCTGCAGTTATAAGATGGTTTAACTCTCCTTTTAACCAACTAGTTACAGGTATTTCAAACCCTTTTTTAGGTCGGTTATACAATCGTTCAGGTAGAATTGTTCTAAAGGAATCCTGAACAATTTTCTTTCTAATGTTCTGGTTGATTTTAAACTGTACGGGTATTTCAAAAGCAAAATTCACCAAGTTATGGTCCAGAAAAGGTGTGCGCACTTCTAAGCCATTAGCCATTGACATGTGATCTACTTTAAATAGCATATCATTCGGTAACACCAATTGCATATCAGTATACAACGCCTCATTTAAGGTACCGTCCTTAGAAATACTTTTTAAAATACGCTCTTTTCGTTTTTTGTAATCATATGCGCCATCGGTTAGTCTGTGAATTTTTTCGACATTGGATTCGTGTAAAAGATAATTTGCTGTTTCTTCATTTCTAAAAGTTGCCCACTGCCAGTAGCGTTCTTTTGGAGAAAGTTTCATTCCCATTGCAAAACGCTGTAACTGTCTGTTAACATTCCAGATTTTACTATCTCTATTTTTAGGCAAAGGATTCAGAAGTGGTGCTAGAGTGGCGGCTACTTTCTCTGAATTACCTGGATTTCTAGCTTTAAACTCTGCTGCATGTTTATTATATCCAGCAAACATTTCATCTGCACCGTCACCGCTTAACGCAACTTTAATTTCTTTTCTAGTTTTTTTAGATAGAATAAACATGTTAATTGCACTAGAATCCGCAAAGGGTTCATCAATGTAATCTAGTGCCTCTTCAACATGATCTAATAAATCTTGGTTAGTTAATTTAAAGGTCGTATGATCCGTTTTAAACTTTTCGGCAACTTCTTCGGCATAATCAGTTTCATCAAAAAACGGGTGGTCCTTGAAGCCAATTGAGAACGTTTTAAGTTTTGATGAATACCTTGAAGCCAGCGCACAAATAACAGAACTATCTATACCTCCGCTTAAAAACGCACCTAGAGGAACATCAGAAACCATTCTTCTTTGCACAGATTCTTTTAGCAATTCCATGAAATTGGTTTTTGCCGTCTCGTAAGAAAGTGGATTTAAATCTTCATGGGTAAAGTTAGGCTTGGGAATAGAGTAGTAGTTAACAGGAGTTCTCTCTTCTTCCTGTAAGTCAAAAATATTGTTGATTTTTAAATACTGACCAGGTTCCAGCTTATGTACATTCTCGAATATAGTGTTGGGCGCGGGAATATAGTTGAGTTGTAAGTAATTAAATATGGAAACCTTATCTAGCGACCTTTGCAATGGATATTTAACTAATGCTTTTAACTCAGATGCAAACGCAAAGAAATTCTCTTGGAAGGTATAGACTAGTGGTTTAATTCCTATTCGATCTCTTGCTATGAAGAGTGATTTTTCAACTTTGTCAAAAATTGCAAGTGCAAAAAAGCCGTTTATTTTTTCCAAACAGTTCTCTTTTTCACTTATGTATAGTTGAAGTAAAACTTCGGTGTCTGAATTTGTTTTAAATATTACACCTTTAGATTCAAGCATTTCACGGTAAACTTTATAATTATAAAATTCACCATTGAATACGATTACAAACCTTTCTGAAGGATCAAACATGGGTTGATTTGCAGAATTATCGGTATCAATAATTGATAATCGTCTGTGGCCTAGCGCTATGTTAAATTCAGAAAAATAGCCTTCAGCATCGGGCCCTCTTTTCTCAAGAGCACCCGTCGCAGCAGAGACAGTCTCTAAAACGGATTGGTCGCTATTCAGAGAAACGACGCCTGTTATTCCGCACATAGTATAAATTTCTTCACGCCGTGAAAGTAGAAAATGCTTTCTATACTATTTCTAATTATAGCTAAAAGTCACCAAAATTGTACAAAAAAAAAGCTTCAACCGATTAATTAGGTTGAAGCTTTTTAGAATTAGTTTTTCATTATATATGAATTACTTCATCGTAAGCAGCAGCAGCGGCTTCCATAATTGCCTCACTCATGGTAGGGTGAGGATGAATAGTTTTGATAAGCTCGTGCCCTGTAGTTTCCAACTTTCTAATTGCCACTATTTCTGCAATGAGTTCAGTTACGTTATAACCAATCATATGACCGCCTAACAACTCGCCGTATTTAGCATCAAAGATCAACTTTACAAAACCTTCGTTATGGCCTGCAGCACTTGCTTTTCCAGAAGCTGAGAAAGGAAACTTACCTACTTTTAATTCGTAACCAGCATCTTTTGCTGCTTGTTCTGTATATCCTACAGAAGCTACTTCAGGAAAACAATAAGTGCATCCAGGGATGTTATTGTAATCGATAGCTTCAGGGTTTAAACCTGCCATTTTTTCTACTGCCGTAATTCCTTCAGCAGAAGCAACGTGCGCTAAAGCTGGTCCAGGCACTATGTCACCAATTGCCCAAACAGTAGGAAGGTTGGTTTGGTAAAAATCGTTTACCAAAACTTTTCCCTTATCTGTTGCAATTCCAACTTCTTCTAATCCTATTTTAGCAAGATTGGTAGCAATACCAACTGCAGAAAGCACTAAATCACATTCGATTACTTCTTCACCTTTTTTAGTTTTAACAGTAACCTTGCAACCAGTTCCTTTTGTATCAACAGATAGTACCTCTGAAGAGGTCATAACTTTCATTCCTGATTTCTTGAATGAACGCCCCAGTTGTTTTGAAATATCAATGTCTTCAACAGGAACAATTTCCGGTAGATATTCAATTAAAGTAACTTCAGTTCCCATGGTTTGGTAGAAGTACGCAAACTCAGATCCAATAGCACCAGAACCCACTACAACCAGTTTCTTAGGTTGCTTTGGTAATGTCATTGCTTCTCGGTAACCAATTATTTTTTTTCCGTCTTGCGGTAGGTTAGGCAATTCTCTTGAACGAGCACCTGTAGCAATAATAATGTTCTTGGCAGAGTAAACAGTATCTTTTCCTTTATCATCGGTAACAGTAAGTTCAGTTCCCGATTTTAGAATACCACTTCCCATGATAACTTCAATCTTGTTCTTTTTCATCAAGAACTGGATTCCGTTACTCATTTTTTCAGCAACACCTCTGCTTCGTTTAACAACTGCGCTAAAGTCTGCATTTGCATCTTTAACATTTATACCAAAATCCTCGGCATGAGAAAGGTAACTGAATACTTGAGCACTTTTTAACAGTGCTTTGGTAGGAATACAACCCCAGTTTAGGCAAATGCCTCCAAGTTCTTCACGTTCAACAATCGCCACTTTTTGGCCAAGTTGCGCTGCACGAATAGCAGCTACATAGCCACCTGGTCCGCTTCCCAATACAATAAGATCAAAATTCATATATCGTGTTTTTCTTTCGTTTTAATAAGGACTGCGAATTTATAAAATAACCTCTTCAACGATTGAGTATTCGCAATTTTCAGTATTACTTTATTCCTCTTTCCAATTTGACTTGCTCATAAGCCTCTTGAACTTTTTGGAATTTCTCTTTAGCAGCTTTTTGGTATTCCTCTCCTAGGTTGGAAACCTTGTCCGGATGGTATTCAACAGCCAATTTCCGGTATGCTTTTTTAACCTCTGCTTCACTAGCAGTATTTTTAAGATTTAGTACATCGTAATGTGTGGCAGAATCCACATAAAACATTGACTTTAAGGAATTAAAGTCAGAGTTGGAAAGTTGCAAGCCAACTGCTATTTGATGTAATAAGTTTAGTTCACTTTGATCAACAATACCATCGGCTTTAGCGATTCCAAATAAGTACTGCATAAGTTGAAGCCTCATAGGAGCTTCCATGTTCATTGCAATTTGAGCAGTTACTTGATTGATCGGAATCGGTTTGTCTAGAATATCTCTAAGAGCTATTAAGAGTTCTTTTGCATTTTGAGTTCCAAATTGGCCTATCAAAAATTGCTTTACAAACTCTAGTTCGCTCTTTTTAACTTTACCATTTGCTTTCATTACCGCAGCACTCAGCACTAAAAGACTAACATTAAAATCGCCTCTACCTGATGGTTGCGCAGTTCCAGGTCCTAATCTATTTTCTTGAGACGCACTATCTAGCATACTTCCAATAGCAAAGCCTACTATTGCACCAATTGGACCTCCAAATGCCCATCCTAATCCGCCTGCTATCCACTTACTATAATTTGCCATTTTAGCTACTTATTTCGATTTTAAACTTACCAAGAACCTGTAGCACCTCCGCCGCCACAACCCTCGATTCCTCCAGCGCTTCCTGAAAAATCACTCCAGCTTCCATGGCTTCCTTTACCAACAGAACCGCCTAAAAATAGATTAGTCCAAAACGGGTGAGCACCTGAAGAATAGTTTCTTCTATTTTCGCTTCTTATGCGTAAAACAATAAAAACAAGAATCATAACCAATAAAGGTAAAATTGTCCAAAGGCTTATACCACGATCAGTTTTGCTCAAGTATTCGCTGGCTGAAGTTTCTTTTAGAGTTAGACTGTTTAAAGTTTGAATACTCTTTGATATTCCAGTAGAGTAGTCGTTTTGAATAAATTCAGGCAACATTTCAAACTCAACAATCCTTGCTCCGATTTCTTTCGGCAGTAAATGCGACAATCCGCTGCCAATTGCAATGAAAACATACTCTTGAGAATTAATTGTTTTTGGTTTTAATAGCAAAACAATTCCGCTGTCTTTTCCATTTTCTCTTATGGCCCATTTCCGACCAATTTCGATAGCCATTTGAGCTTTTTCGTATCCATTTAAATTAGGTACAACTGCAAGCATAATTTGAATACCAGTACTTCTTGAAAACTGAATTAACTCCGCTTCTAATTGATTTAGTTGTTTGGAGGTTAATATATTTGGTGCTCCTTCGATAATATTAACTAAGCGAGAAGGAGCTGGCTTTATCGGAATACCATCTTTATCAAAAACTTGAGTATTAGCGCTAAACAGCAAGCCTGGAGCTAACAGCAGTAAGAGAATTAACTTTTTCATCGTTTAGTTATTACCGAATGAAATATCATCACTCAATTCGTTGATGTCATCTGACTGATATGGAAAGAAATCATGCAATTGTTCACCAGCAGATCCAATCCCCTTAACCAGTCCGTTGCAAAACTCACCAGATTTAAACTCTTTAAGCATAATGGACTTTGTCTTGTCCCAAAAGTCGTCTGAAACTTTAGCATTAATTCCTGCATCACCAATGATAGCAAATCGTTGATCTTTTATTGCCAAATAAACCAGAACACCATTTCTTAAGCGTGTTTTATGCATTTTCAGCATTGAGAATACTTGTACTGCTCGATCTAAGGCATCATCTTTACAGTGATTTTCTACATGTACACGTATTTCTCCAGAAGTATTGAGTTCTGCTTTTTCAATTGCAGCTACAATTTCATTACGTTCTTCTGAGTTAAAAAAGTTATCTGCGTTCATTGTTTGATTAAAGTTTACTATTGGAACTTCAATGCTTCTTTTGATTAATTCGAAATAGCGCTTATATAAGACACAGAACTAAATCGGTATTTAATTTATTGGAAACATCGAGATATAAAAATTATACGTTCCAGCAGAATTATTAAAACGCTTTCGTTTAAAAACAAAAAAAATGCCGATTGAATGATCAATCGGCATTTTTCTGTTAATCAATCAATTCTACACTTCGTTTAACAAAGCTGGTAAGGTCTTTTCCAGTCAGAAGACCTTGAGACAGCTTAGCTAAATCAGCAGCTTGTTTAGCCAGTTTTGACTTCTTTTCGGAATCTTGTTCCATAAGAATCTTACTAGTAAGTGGGTGATTGGCGTTTACTACCAAGTTATACATGTCAGGCATATTTCCCATACCCATCATTCCACCGCCACCAGCAGCACTTTGTTCTTTCATACGACGCATAAACTCACTTTGAGTAATTAGCATTGGACTATCGTTTTCGCTCAAGTTTTCGACAACAACTGTGTAGGCAGCTTTATCAATTATGCTTTCAATTACTTCTTTTAAGTCTTTTTCTTGATCTTCTGATAAATTGTGTTTTGCAACTTCTTCTTTAGCTACTAATTTGTCAATGGTGTCAGAATCTACACGTGCAAAAGTTACATTTTCTACTTTAGATTCTAACATTTGAACAATGTGAGAAGATAAAGGGCTCGCCATTTCAACTACTTGGTAGCCTTTGTTTTGAGCTGCGTCGATATACGAATGTTGTTCATTGATGTCAGAAGCGTAAAGAATTACAATTTTCCCATCTTTATCGGTTTGCTTTTCTTTGATTTCTTCTTTAAATTCTTCAATGGTTTTGTAAGCACCTTCGGTATTTTTTAATAAATAAATACCCTGAGCTTTCTCCATGAATTTTTCTTCGGTAAGCATTCCGTATTCCATGAAAATCTTTACATCATCCCATTTTTGCTCAAAATCTGCTCGATCTTTTTTGAACATTGAAGAAAGCTTATCGGCTACTTTTTTAGTAATATGACCGCTAATTTTCTTCACATTTCCGTCAGACTGCAAGTATGATCTAGAAACATTTAATGGAATATCTGGAGAATCAATTACACCGTGTAATAACGTCAAGAATTCAGGAACTATATCCTCAACAGAATCAGTGATAAATACTTGATTTGAATACAATTGAATTTTATTCTTCTGCAATTGCAAGTTGTTTGCATTTCCAAGTTTTGGGAAATACAAGATTCCTGTCAAATTGAATGGAAAATCTACATTCAAGTGAATATTGAACAAAGGCTCTTCAAAAGTCGAAGGATATAACTCACGATAGAAGCTATTGTAATCTTCAGTTTTTAAATCTGCTGGTTTTTTATTCCAGGCAGGATTTGGATTGTTGATTACATTCTCAACTATTGAATCAATTTTCTTAGGATTCTCTTTTTCGTCTTTGGCACCAGAAGGGTCATCAATACTTTCGGTTTTAGTTCCAAACTTGATTTCAACAGGTAAGAATTTGCAGTATTTATTCAGAATACCAGTAATTCTTTGTTCTGCCAAAAATTCGCTAGAATCTTCTGCAATGTGCAAGATGATTTTAGTACCTCTAGTTTCCTTCTTAGACTTTTTGATTTTGAATTCAGTATCACCATTGCATTCCCAAAGGACTGCTGGTTCGTCTTTAAACGATTTAGTTTCAACAGATACTTTGTCTGATACCATGAAAGCAGAGTAGAAGCCTAACCCAAAATGACCGATTATTTGCTCTGCCTGACCTTCGTATTTTTTTACAAATTCTTCTGCTCCAGAAAACGCTACTTGATTCAGGTATTTCTTTACTTCCTCTTCGGTCATACCTAAACCGTGATCCTCGATAATTATAGTTTTCTCTTTTTCATCAAAAGAAATCTCTATTTTAATATCGCCTAATTCTTCTTTGAATTCGCCAATCTTTTGGAGGGTCTTTAGTTTTTGGGTTGCATCTACTGCATTCGAAACCAATTCACGAAGAAATATTTCGTGATCAGAATACAAGAATTTTTTAATAATGGGGAAAATGTTATCCGCTTGAACGTTAATCTTTCCTGTTGCCATTTTTTCAGTTATTTAGGGTTATTCAATTTGATTTTATACTGATTACGTTGTTTTCAATGCATGTGCCAACGACTAAAGACTGCCAAACTGACAAAAACTACATTTTTGGTTATTTATAGGGTAAAATTTTAAATCTATTTTTTATCGAGATAGGATCGTTCAATCTTAATCACAGCCAACTATAACCCAATGGGATTATCTGCAGACGGTGCTGATCTATTTACTGCTAAGTTTGATACAATTAAGGCTAATAAAATCAATTCAATTTTCATCGAATAAAATTTTATTTCTCGGTTTTGAGTAAGGAACTTGGGAGCTAATAGAATTGTCAAATCATTTAAAGTATGCTTTCATATATTATCGTTTTGTAGCATGTTTGCAGGATGAAAAGATTACTTCTCCTTAGCAATTCATCTATTCCTTCAGAGCCCTATTTTAATTGGGGAAAACCATTCGTTAAGTCCTTTTTAGGAAGCGGAAAAATTAAGGTACTATTCATACCCTATGCTGGTGTAACAATGTCGTATGATGAATATACTAAGACCGTCTCGGATGTTTTTTCGTCCATAGGACATGAGATAGTAGGTATACATGAATATGCAGACCCTAAAAAAGCCATTGAAGAGTGTGAAGCTTTAGCTGTAGGAGGTGGTAATACTTTTAGATTATTTCAGCAACTTCAGGAGTTGGATTTGATGGATACCATGAATAATCGAATAAATGCAGGAACGCCTTATATGGGTTGGAGCGCTGGAAGTAATACAACTTGTCCCAATTTATTTACCACTAATGACATGCCTATTGTGCAACCGCAGAGTTTTGATGGATTAGGACAAATACCTTTTCAGTTGAATGTACATTACAGTAATGCTAGCATTTCGGGCCATGGAGGTGAAACTAGAGATACACGTCTAAAAGAATTTAAGGTATTACATCCTGATACCAATTTGATAGGGCTTAGAGAATGTTCGTTAATTGAAATTAAAGGCGATCGGTACTTTTTGAAGGGAAGAGGTAATACGATGAAACTGTTCCGAAATGATGGAAATCATGAAGAAATAGGAGAAGGGGAGTTCAATCCTAATGCTTGGGTTTAATTAGCTTCTATGGGGTCTCGAGTTTCGTATTGCCAAATATAGGTTCCAACAGATTCCCCGTTTTTAAAATAATAAGTTCCTCCCCAATCGTATGAAATACGTTTATACTCGGAACCCATTTTTTCTTTAACGACAATACGTTTAGTGATTTTTTTTCGCTCTTCTTGTTGCTCTGTTTCTGTTACTCCTTCAGGGTATGCATTTCCTAATTCGTTTTGATATTTTTTCTTGTCGGCTCTTTCATTTCCACGAATGTTCTGAGTTTCAAATTTGGTTTGAGGTCTTGGTTTATTTGATTTTAAAGCTAACAGGATCATTCTTAAACGAATTTGTTGTTCTAATGCATCGTGAATTGCTTGCTTTACTTCTGAATTGGTAGGATCGATTTTAACACCTTCCTTGAATTTTTCAATTGCCTGATCATATTTACCACCTGAAAATAAATCGAAGCCTTCATCTAGAATGCGTTCGACTTCTTTTGCTTTTTTAAGTTCAGCCTCTTTATTAGAGGAATTACGAGCCTCAATTAATGCCAAATCAGCCAATTGAGATTTAATAGCTATTAACCCATTTTCTGCTGCAGCATTGCTTGCGTCTAGCGATAGAACCTTATCGTATTTACTTTTAGCGAGCTGATAATCACGCTTAATAACCAAAGATTTTGCTTCATTTAAATAGCCCGCGATTTCTTCTTGACGTTGTCTAACATTCATTTTATTTCTTTTGTCTTCTTCTGATTTTATCAAATTAGTTACATCACTAATTTTGGTTTTGGCCAATGAGTTTTTCGGATCCATTTCAATTACTTTCCGGAATGCTTCAATAGCATCAGCATAGTTTTTATTAGAAACCATTTGATCTCCAACTGCAAGTTGACTTGTCAGTTTTTGCATAAACTCTTTATTAGCAGCCTCAGTAGCAAGCTTTTCTCTGCCAGCTTTATCAGCCGCTTCTTTTGCCAGCTGTTCTTTATTTTGATTGGCAATTTTTGAGTCTATCTCGGTAATTTTAGACGTAGCTAAACTGTTTGTATTATCAATAACCAATACCTCTTGATATTTAGCTTTAGCTTCAGCATAGTTTTTTTGAAGGACTAATTCATCTGCTTTTGTAACAAGGTTCTGAATCTGTTGCTCTTTAGCAGCTTTTTTCTGGGCTATTGCATCTGCCTCTAAAGCAGCGGCTTCTTTTTCTCTCAGGGCATTAGATGCAGCTTCTTTAGCTAGTTTTTCAGCATCTAGCTTAGCCAGTTTTAAATCAATGTTGCTAATTTTAGATTTAGCACCGGTGTTATTTGGGTCTAGAGTAAGAACTTCATTATACTTAGATTTTGCAGCATTAAAATCTGCAGCTAATTCCAGTTCCTCTCCTTGATTCATTATTGAATTGATTTTAGTAATGCGATCGGCTGAGGCTAGCGCCGATTCGGCTGCTGCAAGTTCTTCTGCTTGAGCAACCGCTAAAGCCTTAGCAGCATTTTCTGCATCTAACTTTTTACTTTTTGTTGCTGAAATTCTTGAAGTTATCTCTGAATTTGAAGGGTCAAGTTCTAAAGCGGAATTAAAACTAGTCATGGCGGCATCAAAATTATTCTTTGTCAAGAATTGACTGCCTTCCGTTAATAGAGCCTCAACTTTTTTTCTTGTTTCTTCCTTCTGTGCTTGACTTTCTGCTGCCTTTGCTGCTTTATCTTTTGCAAGAGACTCTTGCTCTTTAAGCGTTTTTAGTTCTGCCAGCTTTGCATTAGCTGCTGCGTTATTGGGATCGATAGTTAATACTTCGTTAAAGGCAATTTCTGCATTTGAAAAATCTTCATTTGCTAATGCATCTTCCCCAGAGCTGAGAAGCCCAGTAATTTTAGCTTCTTTTTCTTTAGTTGCTTTTTCTTCAGCTGCAGCTGTTTCAGCATTGAGCTGTTTTTCTGCTTCAAATGCTTTCTGAGCAGTTTCAATTTCCGATTTTGCAGATAGTACGGTTTCACTTGCATTGTCAATGTTTAGTGCATTTTGAATTTTAGTCAATGCAATAGAGAAGTTCTTTTGACTTGCTTCTTGTTTGGCAACGACAATCAGTTGGTTAATCTGTTGCTCTTTAGCATTTTTTTCTTTTGCTTCTTTTTCTTCTGAGGCTGCCGCTTCAGCCTTAACTAATTGTGCTTGAATTTTTCCTTCTAGTTCTGATTTGAGTGTTGCCCCTTCCTTATTATCTGGAAATATTACTAGTGCCTTTGAGACAACCGCCATGGCTCCATTGTAATCGCTTGTGCTAGTTTTTTGATTGGCTTCAGTAATTAATTCATCGAATTTCTTTTGTTTATCAGCAGCAGCAAAAGCAGCCATTTCTTGTTCTTGTTTTTCCTTCTCTGCAATAGATAGCGCAGCTAATTTAGCATTCACTATATTTTTATCAGCTTTGTTTGTTGCAAGAGCATCATTATATTTTAACCCTGCATTTACAAAATCTTCTGCGGCTAATGCAGCATCACCTTCTTTAATTAATGAATTGAACTTTTCTATTGCAACAGCTTGTTCTTTAGCAGACCTGCCCCTTTTTGCTTCTTCGATTAATGATTTTACTTTGTTGTCTGTAGGCAGAATAATAGCAGCTTCATTGAATTTGGCAATTGCCTGATCGAATTCTTGAGAAATAAGTAATTCCTCTCCTTCGTTGATTTTCGCTTTGAATTCAGCTTGAACTGCACCTTGTTTCTTTTGCTCTTTTAAATTTTTTGCTTCAGTTATTAATTCAGTGGTTTTGTTTTCAGTCGGCAATATTTTGTGTGCGACTTCAAAGGATACTATTGCTTCGTCAAATTTCTCTTCTTTCAGAAGTACTTCACCTTTTTTTAGTTCTACTTCGTATTGCTCACTGATTTCAGCATTTGCTTTTTGCTTTTTCAGTTTTTCAATTTCAAGCAGCATATTATTCGGATGATTTTCTGTTGTAATTATTTTTTTTGCTTCATTGTACTTCGCAATAGCTTGGTCAAAGTCTTCCGTCTTCAATGCTGCATCAGCTTCTTTTATGACTGCATCATACTGCGCTCTAATTATACCGTTTGCTTGAGCTTTTTTACGTGTATCGGCTTCCGTAATCATGGTTTTAGGATGGGTCTCGTGCGGCATTAATGACAATGCTTCTTGATATTTCCCTTTGGCTGCAGCAAATTCCTCACTCTCCAGCAAGCCGTCAGCATCTTTTACTAAAGCAGCATATTGCTTTCTTAGTTCGGCTTGCGCAGCGGAAACCTTTAATTCCTCACACTCCTTGATTTTAGTTTTCGGATAGGTTTCATGCGGTAAAACACCTGAAGCCTCGGCATATTTCTCTTTTGCAGCATCAAATTGACTGTCTTTCAGAAATTCATCAGCCTCGGAAACTAGAGCTTCATATTTTGCTTTTGTAGCCTGTTCTTCATTTTGTTTTTTAAGGGTTTCAGCTTCTGTGATTTTTGATTTTGGTGCAGGATCGATAGGTTTTATTTTCTGTGCATCCTTGTAGACTTTAATAGCTTGATCAAAAGATTTGGCATCAAGCAAAACATCTGCCTTTGACATGGTTGCATCAAACTCTATCTGAATTTTTTCTTGTTCAGCTTTTGCATTCGCATTAGCTTGAATTTTTTTAGCAGTTTCTATTCTGGCATTTGCAATAGGATCAGATGGCTTTAAAGATTTTGCTTTTTGATAAGCGACAATTGCTTTATCAAAAGCATTGTCTTTCAATGCTGCATCTCCCTCATCGAGTGCATTTTTAAAATCTGCTTCTAATTTCTTTATTGCCTCGGCCTTAGCTTGCTGCTCTTCCAATTTTGCCTGAAGTTTTTTAGCCTCTACAATCTGATCGGTAGGGTAGGCCATTTCGGTATCTATATTTTTCGCCTTTAGATACTCGGGAATAGATTCTGAGTATTTTTTTAAATCAAACAGTTGATCTGCGACAGTAATTGCTGCGTTATACTCCGCTTCAATTTTTGCTTGTTTTTCGGCTTCTTCTGCTTTTCCTTTTTCTTGTTTAGTTAAAACGATTTGCTCCGCTGGATAAGTTTCGAGTGGACCCCATTTTTTAGCTTCAGTAAAAGCTTCAATGGCATCATCGTATTTTTTTGATCTTAAATAGGCATCTCCTTTGCGAATACTTACTTCATAATTCACCTTATACTTATCTTCATTTTTAGATGCTTTGGCTGCTGCTTTTTTCTTTTCTTCTTCAGCTTTTAATTCTGCTTCAATAGCATCTAAGATATCAACCTGTGCAACAGCACTTTGCCCTATTAATAGGGTAATCAGAAAGATACTTAAGTATACTATTTTGGAAAAAAGGCTTAACATTTAGCTTATCAAAGTCTTAAAAAAGTCAGAAAAGCGAATATAGTAATTTCAGTGTATGGCTTGCAGATCTCTGCGTTGATGTTTGTTATGGTTCATTAAAAACACGAATTCGTGCCAGTAATAAAAGCGGATAGATCTTATCGGAAATCCGCCATTTTTAATGCAGTAATGGCAGCTTCGTCGCCTTTATTTCCGTGTTTTCCTCCAGATCTAGCTCGACTTTGTTCAATGTTATTATCTGTAAGAACACAAAAAATCACAGGTTTATTGTAATTCAGTCCGACATCCTTTATGCCTTGCGCTGCTGCTTCACAGACGAAAGTAAAGTGTTCGGTTTCGCCTCGAATAACGCTACCTACGCAAATAACTGCATCATAGTTTTTATCTTCTAAACAAAACTGCGCTCCCAGCGGCAATTCATAGGTTCCTGGAACATATTTTATATCAATGTTTTTTACATTGACGCCATGTTTCACTAAGGTATCACAAGCGCCTTTAGCAAGTGCAGAGGTGATTTCTGAGTTCCATTCAGCGATTAGAATTGCCATTTTAAAGTCCTTTCCGTTTGGAACCTTACTTGCGTCGTAATCTGATAAATTATTATCTATTGTGGCCATATTTTCAAAAAAAATCCCAATCTGAAGATTCAGATTGGGATCAAAATTATAATATCTTTTAAGCTAGTTTAGTTATTCTCTACCAAAGTTTTGGCTTTGTAATAATATTTTTCAACTGAACGGCCTTCACTAGACTCAGGATAATCATCCATAATGGTCTTATATGCGTCTTTTGCTTTATCGTAGTTTCCAATTGACTCAAAAGCTTTTCCAGCTTTCATCAAGTAAATAGGAGTACTAAATTCATTTTTGTTAAGGTTAGCAGCTTTCATATATGCACTAGCTGCAGCATCAACATCGCCAAGTTCTGATTGCGCATCTCCAATTGCTCCTTGGGCAATTGATGAAACAATCATATCTCCACTTGAGAAAGAAGAAAGATTTTCTATTGCTGCGTCATAATCACCCTGCTTGAGGTAAATAAGACCAATATAATAATCAGCTAATGCTCCAGCTTTCGTTGCACCGTATTGATCTCTAACATCTTCTAGACCTAAGAAGTTACCATCACCGTAAAGTGCTTTATCTAAGGAGTCCATTTGAAAGTATTGTTGCGCTTTCCAAATTTCTATGCTTGCTTCCTGCTCTAGAGGTTCTAGGTATAGCTTGGTATATCCAAAAAATAAAGCAACTACTACAACAATAGCTCCAATACCTGCTGAAAGCGATTTTTTATTGTCTTCAATAAATTGCTCAGTTTTGTTAATACTTCCGCCTATGTCAACGATTACTTCGTCTTGATCTTGTTGCTTATTTTTTGCCATTATATTCCTTAAAATGAGCGGCAAATATACTTTTTTTAGCAATCCGAAAATCGAGTTTAATCAACTTGCATTTCATTTAGTAAACAAAGTAATGTTTACTTAAATCTAAAGTCGATTGAGCTACTTTTGGACGAAAGAATTCCCAGTGATTTTAAATGAACTCTCCCTTATAAATTTCAAAAATTATTCAGAAGCCTCTATTGAAGTTTGCAGCAAGGTGAATTGTTTTGTAGGTAATAATGGTCAAGGTAAAACCAATGTTTTAGACGCGATATATTATCTGGCTTTTTGTAAAAGTTATTTCAATCCTATCGACAGCCAAAACATAAAGCACGATGATGAATTCTTTGTTGTTCAAGGAGGATTTGATCGAGAGGGTAAGTCAGAAAAAATTTTTTGCGGACTTAAGCGCGGCCAGAAAAAGCAATTTAAAAGGAATAAAAAAGAATACGCAAAACTTTCCGAACACATAGGACTGATTCCATTGGTAATGGTTTCGCCATCGGATAGTGAGTTAATTCTAGGTGGATCAGAAACACGTCGTAAGTTTATTGACGGAGTGATTGCTCAATTTAATCCGGTTTATTTGGACAATCTATTAAATTACCAAAAGTCACTTACTCAAAGAAATGCCTTGCTAAAGTCTTTTTCAGAAAATAGATATTTTGACGAAGACTCCTTGATGATTTGGGATCATAAATTGGCTCAATACGGTGAACCTGTTTTTAAAGAACGAAATGCTTTTTTGGAGGAGTTTATTCCAATATTTCAAGAATATTATGGATTGATAGCACCAGAAAATGAAACGGTGGGCCTTCAATACGTTACAAAGTTGCATGAAGGTACGTTCTTAGACTTGTTATTGGAAAATAGGCAAAAGGATAGAGCGATTCGATACAGTTCTACAGGAATTCACAAAGATGATTTGGTATTCGAGTTGGGCAATCATCCTATGAAACGATTTGGTTCTCAAGGTCAACAAAAATCATATTTACTGGCATTGAAGTTGGCTCAATTCGAATATGTAAAACGAAAGAAAACCACTAAGCCGATGATTTTGCTTGATGATGTTTTTGACAAACTTGATGAGAATAGGGTAGAAGCATTGATTAAATTAGTGAGTGACCCAGAGTTTGGTCAAATATTTATTACCGACACTAGTCAGGAAAGGATAGAGCCTATTCTGAAGAAAATTGGCAAAGAGTATCGACTTTACAATGTAAACGAAGGGGCGGTCGAACTGATATGAGCGAAAAAAACGAACATACATTAAAGCAGTTACTCAATCAAATGTTGGATAAATATAAGTTGTCTGAGAAATTGGATGAGGTAGATTTAGAATCGCATTGGGAAGAACTGATGGGAACAATGATTTACAAGCATACTGTTCAATTAAAAATACAGAACAAAAAGCTTTATATACAACTAGACTCGCCTGTAATAAGACAAGAGCTGATTTATGGAAAAACTTTGATTATTCAAAAAGTGAATAACTTTGTTGGTAAAGAGCTGATTACGGATGTTGTTTTTAGGTAGCGAGAAACGTCACTTTCTGTGTTAAGCATATTGTTTTCTGGATTATGTGAGAGATTGAGGCAGCACTAAAAACTTACAACGTATTTAGGATTTCTGCTCTCATTACTTTGAGTTCTTTAATTACAGTACTATCAACTTTATTCATTCTGTTTGTTTCTAACCAGCTTTGAACGTACTCGTGGTAGTTAATTGCATAAAACGCCAGAAGTAATAGCGCAATTGGAGACAAAACAGCCAATAACCAATGAATATTTGATAGGGCAATAATTAAGATTAAGGCAATCAATGAATTGGTTGCTAGCAATATTCCGAATCTAATTGAGTTTTGAAAAGTAACTTGCTTTATTTTCTCGTCAACTATCTTTTTTGCGAATAGAAATTGAAATATATTTAAAAGCACACCAATGGTGTATAATGGGAAACCTAATAGTGTCAAAAATAATCCTAGCATTCCATTAGGAGTAATTCCTTTGATTGAAGCATCTGAAATAGTATATTGTTCCAGTGTAGAAAAATAAGTTTTGGTTTTTTCTTCTAGTTCTTTTTTTAATTCTATAGTGGAATCGTTTATTGAATTGGCTAATCTTTTTTCCATGTCAAAACGAACATTACCCTTTTTTCTCCAAGGAATAATACCACTTGGCATATCGTTTCTTTTCAGGATTACAATTTTCTCAAAAAGTTCGTCGTCTTCCTTATTGTCAATATGTATATAAAGCTCCTTCATTGCGAAATGAATATCGTTGGTCAATTTGGCCAATGCCTTATTTTCATTCTCCAGATAAAGTTGTTTGTAATCGCTTAATAAAATCCCTTCTCCAACATTTACCATGATTTCAGTCCTAAATTCTTTAGGATAGGTGTAGTTGTTTAGCATAGGAAGTAACTGAAGATCCAATTCCCAACCGTGCTTTAAAACAGCACCAAAAGCCATGCGGGCGGTTCCTCTTTTTAAGCTTCGTATTCTTTTTTCTTGGACACAATCTCCTTCAGGAAAAATTAGAATATTCTGCTTTTTAGCTAATAGATCATAGGTCTGTTGAAAACTTCCCTCGTTCTTTTTTACATTATCAATTCCATCTCTAATTCGAAACATTGGAATCTGGCCCATATTCCATAGCAACCAATGTTTTAGTGGAGTATTAAATATATCTCCTCGAACAATAAAATATATTCGTGGCAGTATTATCGTTGGAAACACTATTGGATCTATGAAAGCATTGTTGTGGTTACTCACAATTATTGTAGGTCTTTTTAGATCGAAATCCTTGTAATTTATAAAGAAGTGCTTGAAGAAAACTCGATACATTAACGCGGAAAGAAACCAAATAGGGCGATATAACATATGTTTATTTATAAATTTTCGGACAAATGTAAAATAATTGGATTCTAGTAAGATTTTGAAAAATCGAAAATCCTATTTTTGTAGTTCATGGAAAAGTTATCAGTTGAATTTATGGGTCTCATACTTTATGAGCCAATTACGTATTTGTCGAATATAGTTTTGGCTATGTTCAGTTTGTTCTGGTATACCAGATTAAAAAGAGAAAACAGTGGCGATAGTATGAGTCAATCTTTCTCTCGATACTTCTTATTCATGGGTTTTGCTCCATTAATTTCTGGTCAGGCTCATTTGTTCAATTATTACATAGACCATAATTTCTTTCACGTTCTCGGTTGGTCGAATATTGCAATTGCTTCCTATTATTTTCAGCGGGGATCAGCAATGGATTTTTCGGTAGAAGTAAAAGATAAGTTGAACTGGATTTTTATTGTTTTACTTATAGCAACGATTTCTACATTTCTACTCTACCAGTTTTTTGGAGATATAGATTTAGATAAAACTACAATTGGTGTACCTGGTTTTGCGGCTGTAAGTATCTTTACTGGAATTAGTTACGTTGGTTTCATTGTTCCCTTAAACTATATAAAGTTACAGCGGGATAAAAATGCGGGTTCAGGTCTTATTTTACTAGGTATAGTTCTTACGATAGGCACACTGGTGGTGCATTCTAAGAAATTTTCATTGGGTCCGCACCTCAATTATAATGTGCTTGCTCATATAATTCTGATTTTTTGTTACTATCTCTACTATTTAGGAATGCGTAAAAAAATCAGGGGACATGAAGACACTGATTGATGATGTAATTATCCATTATGAAAATTACATTCATCCGAATTTTCCCTCAAAAAAGGTGACTTATTCCGATTACGAACGCGAGATTCATGCGGTGAAGTCGTTTTCATTTCTAGAATTTAAAGAAATAGGAAGGTCAATCGAAAGTCGACCAATTCATTCAATTAAATTTGGATTTGGCCATCGAAAAATTCTTATTTGGACACAAATGCATGGCAATGAGGCTAGTGGAACCCGCGCCTTGTTTGATGTATTTAATGCTTTAAGCGATAATAAAGACTTAAAAAATTTGCTTTCCACTGAATTGCAAATTTTGTTTGTACCCATATTGAATCCAGATGGAGCAGAACGCTATCAGCGAAGAAACGCATTAGACATAGATCCTAACCGAGATGCTAAAAAACAGGAATCTCCTGAGATTCAGGCTTTGTTTAGAGTAATTGAAGATTTTCAGCCAGATTGGTGTTTTAATATGCACGATCAACGCAATCTTTTCAATGTCTATGGAACAGACTGTCCAGCAACGATTTCATTTCTTTCTCCAGCTACATCTTCCAACGAAATATTAACGGATCAGCAAAAAGAGGCTATGCAATTAATTGATTGTATTTCTAGTAATCTAACCTCTAAAAAAGATATCGGAATTGCTCGGTTTTCTCATGAGTTTTATCCTACAGCTACTGGAGATAATATTCAAGCAATGGGCCACAGAACTGTTCTTATTGAATCGGGAGGATATAGAAATGATCCAGATCGACTCGTTGCGAGAAAACTAGTTTTTGAAGCCCTATTTAGATCCTTCTTTTTTATTGCTAAGGATCAATGGAAAAGTGGCAGCGTAAAGAATTATTTGGAGATACCTATGAACGATACTAAGTTGTTCGATTTACTGATCCGAAATGTTCAATTAACTCCAAATTCAGTAATAAGAGCAGATATAGGTATTGAAATAACTGAAAGTTACGATAAGTCATTATCTCAAATACTTTATAAATCCACAGTAAAAGATATAGGAGATTTATCTTCTTACTCCGGATATAGTGAGGTCGATGGAAGCAATGGACACATTACAAAGCAAGTTGGATTAAATCAAAAAGCAGATTTCGATATAATATTTGAAAAAACGGCAACAAAAATTTCAACCATTTTTGTTCGTAACGGTTATAAGCAGTAATGGAAGATAAGAAGAATTTTCAAAACCCAATTGACGAAGATCACATCACTGAGAACCCGAGTGGATTGGAGTACCCGCATCACAGAGGCAGTGCAATTGTTAAGGCTGAAGATAAAGGTAAAATAAAAGGTCGCGCACTTGCTGCTATGGAACAGCAGACCACGCGCCAAATGGATCAAATTCAAGAGCAAATTGAATTATTGGCCAAACAAGCGAAAAAATTAAAAAGTAGGGTAGAGATTAGCGAAACTATTTACCAAGCAAAAATGAGTTTTGAGCCTTTGGTAGGACACGATTACTATTTGTACGAAACCGACGAACATAATTTTCTTCTTTCCTTACTTTCGCCCGAAGATTGGGGTAAAAGACTACCGAATATTTACAAAGCAAAAGTTTCGCTTTTGGCCGATCATACTTGGGATGTTTTAGACTTAAACGAATCTAATATTTAACAACTTTCGAATATCAGTAAAGCTTAAATTCGCAATGTGCGATTAGCTACGATTCTTCTATTTATCATTTTTACTGTTCACTTCGCGGCAGGGCAAGAGTTTGATCATTCTACTACAGATCAAATTGCAGAATTTGAGAAAAAAGTATTCAAATCTTCCGTAGCAAACAATTTAACTGACCTAAATACTCCGATTTATCGTAAGTATTTTGACGTTACCAAACAATGTATAGATGTTCAGGTAACTCCAGGTGTCCGATTTATAGAAGGAGTAATTACAACTGAGTTTGAAGTCCTAGAGGCGGGCTATTCGGAAATTACCTTGAACTGTCACGATTCACTTAGAGTAAGTTCTGCAAAACTGGGTGGTAACGCAGTGAACTATTCACAAGAAAACGATTTACTAAATATTAAAATTGAAAACGTTTTTGAGATTAATAAAAAGTACGTTTTAGAATTGAAATATGGCGGTATTCCCCCGCAAACTAGAGCATTTAGTACAGATACCAATATTTATGGTGATAGTGCTTTGTGGACTCTTTCAGAGCCTTATGGTGCAAAAGATTGGTGGCCATGTAAACAAGATTTGCAAGATAAAATAGAGGATTTAGAATTAAGTGTAACGGTTCCCAAAAAGTACAAAGTTGCCGCTAATGGTCTCTTGCAATCGATTGATCCTATTGGGACAGCGCAACTTAAATATACTTGGAAACATCAATATCCAATTGTTACTTATTTGGTTGCTTTTGCGGTTGCCGATTACGTGGTGGTAAATGAGCAGTTGCAATTGGAAGAAGGCCCTTTAAACTTTGTCAATTACATTTATCCTCAAGATACTGCGGAAGCACTTGCTGATCTTAAAGACTTTAAGAATACCATGAATTTGTTTGAAAAGTTGTTTGGTCCATATCCATTTAGAAACGAACAATACGGTCATGCACAATTTGGTTGGGGTGGAGGAATGGAGCATCAAACTATGAGCTTTATGGTAAACTTTAAGCACGGTTTAGTCGCACATGAATTGGCGCATCAATGGTTTGGCGATTTGGTCACTTGTGGCACTTGGAAAGACCTGTGGTTGAATGAAAGTTTTGCTACGTATTCCGATGGATTGACCTACGATTTTTTATTTAATGAGGGGGCTTGGGAAAATTGGAAAAATATAAATATTGATGCAATTACTAGAGCTGGAGAGGGCAGCGTTAATATTCCCGATACTAGCGATGTAGATCGAATGTTTAATGCTAGACTTACCTACAGAAAAGGTGCGTATTTGTTGCATATGTTGCGCTATAAAATGGGAGACGATGCATTTTTTAAAGCAATTCGAGATTATTTGCAGGATGAAAAACACAACTATGGATTTGCCCGGACTAACGATTTAATTTGGCATTTAAAGGCCAATGGAGGATATAAGATTGATGAGTTTTTCAACGATTGGTTTTATGCGCAAGGTTTTCCTACCTATGAATTGCAATGGCATCAAACTGAGCAAGGAAAACTGCATTTGGTATTGAATCAAGAGCAAAGCTATATTTGGGAAGGAGTGTTTTTTGATATGGAAGTGCCCATTCGAATTTTAGACGATGCTACGGATACAACCATCGTATTTGACCACACAGAGAGTGGACAAGAAAAGATATTGGATTGGGAGTTGCCCGTTAGAGTGGTGTTTTTAGATCCCGATCGTTGGGTATTAAAAAGTAAAGAAAGTAAGGTGACCAATTTGGATTATGAAAATGAGGAAGTAGCTTACAAAATTGCACCAAATCCGTTGCAGAACCAGCTGAATCTTAGATTTTCGAAAGCGATTTTACCAGAATTGGATGTAACGATTTACGATCTTATGGGAAATATTGTTTTCCAAGAAAAGGTAATTACAGGCCTATCGGATAAGAGCTTAACTATAAACACAGCATCACTTGCTAATGGTGCTTATACACTGACCATTCAAGATTACTGGAAAAGGACCAGTCTGAAGTTTATTAAGGCAAAAGGAAATTGATAAAGACACAGTTATTGTAGACTGCGCAATGTGGAAGGATATCATATATAATCAATCCCTACTATCGCTTTTGGAGTAAGTTGACCATAAAAGAATCAGCAGCATTGCAATTGAAAATAAGGCAACTCCTCCCGAAATTTTAGCATAAAAGAACCTGTCATCGGCATAATCAGCTAAACTGAACATTGTGAAAGCAAATGACGCTGCTCCGAGAATAAAAAAGAATAACATTCCAACTATTTTCATGTGCTACTATTTTGATGCATCATTCTCTATTAAAATGGACAGGATTGCATAAACCAAAGATTGAATTATTTATTAGTACTGTCCACGCTGTTCTAGTTTTAAATTGTGGCGAATATATCGCCGCTCTAATTATCAGAAATTTAGCTTCAAAATCTATCACAATTCGTTTTGTATATTAATTGTCATGTTATGAATATAAACTATCGGGCACTATTTTCTTTTTGGCGATTTATGCACACCCATTTCTACTTCTTTTATCAAAACCTAGTTTAGATTTGCCCGATGGCATGTTTGATAAAATGCATGGAGATATATAGTAAACGTACCTTGACAATAGAGGGCTGTATTTGTTATGTATAAAATGCTAGAAATGTAATACTTATGAATAAAGAAGACTTTAAAATACACATTATTGGAGCAGGGGTAAGTGGACTTATAGCTGCTAGAGTTTTAGAAGATAATGGCTACAGTCCTGTTATTATTGAAGCTACAGAGCGTGCTGGCGGAAGAGTGAAAACTGATATTGTAAATGGTTTTCAACTGGATCATGGTTTTCAAGTATTACTAACAGCATATCCTGCTGCTCAGAAATACCTTGATTTTGATGCATTAGAATTACAGCAATTTCTGCCGGGAGCTTCTATTTTTAAAAATGGCAAACAAAAAATAATAGGCGACCCATTAAAAGACCTTTCGTTATTGTTTTCCACTCTGTTTTCTGGTATTGGAAACGCAGGAGATAAACTTAAAATATTGAAGTTGAACAGCTACTTAAAGAAGAAAAGTATGTCTGCTATATTTTCTGAAAAAGAGCAAACTACTCTTTCATATTTGCAAGATGTTGGTTTTTCAAATGAAATGATTACTGATTTTTTCAAGCCATTTTTTAGCGGTATTTTCCTTGAAACACAGTTGGATACTTCAAGTAGAATGTTTGAGTTTGTTTATAAAATGTTTGGAGAAGGATATGCAACGTTGCCTAAGGCTGGAATTGAGGCTATTCCTAAGCAATTGCTGCAGAATCTAAAGAATACAACCCTAAAGTTAAACACGAAAGTAACATCAATAAAAGGGGGCGAAATTACGCTTGAAGATAACTCAATATTAGAAAGCCATTTTACGATAATTGCGACGGATGCAAGCAATTTGATGCCCGATTCAAATACGACCTCAGTTGAATGGAAATCCTGCGATACCTTGTATTTTGAAACTGAAAGTAGGGTTATTAAAAAACAACTGATTGGACTTGTGCCCGAAAAAGATACACTAATCAATAATATTTTTTATCACACCAGCTTGGAAACCAAAATACGATCAAATAATGAGTTGCTTTCGGTAACAGTAATAGACCAACCAAACCTATCCGATGAGGCACTCATTGATCGGGTTAAAATAGAATTGAGAGCGCATTGTGGCATCGATGATTGTGCGTTTATAAAGCAGTATAAAATCCCAATGGCACTGCCTAAGTTAATGGACTTAAAATATGAAGTATTGCCTGTTAAAACCCGCTTAACAGCTCGACTATTTTTGGCAGGAGACACACAATTAAATGGATCCTTGAATGCAGCTATGATTTCTGGAGAAAGAGCTGCGCTTGGTGTTATAGAAGAAGTATCAAAAACGAATTCTTAAGAGATTTAAAGGGTTAACGTCTCGCCAATAAGGAAAGGGCGGAGTTTAAGGGTTTAACTTGGGTTTTAATTACTTGCTTCTTTCTTGGCATATAGTTGCAAATTTAAAATATCCTAGTATTTACATCTTAGTTGGCTGTTAGAGACAGTTATTTTAAATTATTGATAATTTACATTTCTTTTAAACACCTTACAAACTTCCACGAATAACTCTCAAATTTATTGATATAGCCAAGTTTAGCTTTGAAAACAATTCGTAAATTTCTATTCGGCTTTTAAGTTGTACTAAGGAATTAGGATTGTTCAAATAATAATATCTCAGCTTTAGAGAGTCGCTCATTTAATACTTCAATTGAAATTGGGTTTCGACTTCAATCAGTTTTCATTATTGTACTCATCAAAGCTAGGCGTTTAGTATTTATGCTACGATTATTGTTATCGAGCGCTGGTAGATAACGGAAAAGAAAAACTGCAAATCATTCACAAAGAGGATTACATGGTTGACTTTAATCCCTTGAAGTAAATAAAAAAAGAATGACCGCCACATCTTATTAGATCAAACCATTATGTTTTAATCTTTTTCAACATTCAATCCTCTATTTTCTCGCTAATGGCCTCCCATTCTTGCATATTGATATCAAGATTTTTTTGAATCTCAGCATGTTCGAAGAACATCTTTTTTGAGGCTTCGTTTTCACCGTCATAAAAAGTTGGATCACTCATTTTGTTCTCCATTTCGGCAAGCTCTAACTCTAATTTTTCAATCTTTTTTTCGACTTTGTTTAAGTCAGAACGCAATTGACGTTCTTCCTTTTCCTGCGTCTTTTTATTTTCGTAAGAGCGCTTTTCCTTTTCAGCAGGTTCAGGAGTATCGGCTTTTTTTAAGGCTGCTTTTTTTTCAGCTTTAGAAGTTTGTTCGAGTTCTCTAAAATGCTCGTATTTGTACTTGTCCAAAAACTCACTAATATCTCCCAAATGTTCTTTGGTTCCTGTCGGCGTAAACTCAAAGGTTTTGGTTGTCAACTCACTCAAAAAGTCTCTATCGTGAGAAACAATAATAAGCGTACCATCAAAGTCTTGAAGTGCTTGTTTCAAAACATCCTTGGCGCGCATGTCTAAGTGATTGGTTGGCTCATCTAGAATGATCAAGTTATTTTCAACTAAAAGCAGACGAGCTAAAGCCAGTCTAGATTTTTCACCACCAGAAAGAACCTTAACTTTTTTGTCAATATCACTATCTCTAAATAAAAAGGCTCCTAAAAGTCCTCTTAACTTATTGGTTTTTGTCCAATCTCCAGTGGCTTCATCTTCCAATGTTTCTAGCACAGTAGCATCCTTACGCAAGGTTTTTTCTTGCACCTGTGCATAATAACCTTGTGCCACATTGTGGCCAAGTATAAGTTCTCCAGTGCCTTTTTCTTCACCAGTAATCAGCTTAACTAAAGTGGTTTTACCCATTCCGTTTTTACCCACAAAAGCAATACGATCTCCACGCTGAATTTTGAAATTAAGGTTCTTAAGCACGTGTTTATCCTCGTAGTGTTTATCAACATCGTTTGCTTCAACAACCACAGCGCCAGATCGTGGAGCAGGCGGAAAGCGAAACTGGATAGATGATTCATCAAACTCATCCATTTCAATCCGATCGATTTTATCGAGCATTTTTATCTTACTCTGAACCTGCTTTGATTTACTGGCTTTAGCTTTAAATCGAGATATAAACTTCTCTTGCTGATCAATGTGTTTTTGTTGGTTTTTGAAGGTCGCAATTTGGGTATCATAGCGCTCTTGTCTCAGAATTAAATACTGAGAATAGGCCGATTTGTAATCGTATATTTTTCCAAATACAATCTCAATCGTTCTGTTGGTTATATTGTCTAAGAATCGTCTATCGTGACTCACCATTACAATTGCACCAGGGTAGCCTTGGAAATATTCTTCTAACCAAAGAATAGATTCTATATCCAAGTGATTGGTAGGCTCATCCAAAAGCAGTAGATCTGGCTCGGTCAATAATATTTTGGCCAATTCTACACGCATTTGCCAACCACCACTAAATTCAGCCAATGGTTTGTCAAAATCTTCGCGATAAAATCCAAGACCTTTAAGGACCTTTTCGATTTTACTTTCCATTTTCTCAGACTCCATTGTTCCGAGCTTGGCATGGATCTCATTCAATCGTTCAATTAATCCTGAATAGGAATCACTTTCGTAATCGGTACGCTCTACAAACTGAACATTTATGTCTTTTAATTCCTGCTCTAGATCAAGTACTTCTTTAAATACCTCTTGTGTTTCGCCAAAAACTGTTTTATCGTACTCCCAGTTCATCTCTTGAGGGAGGTAACCGACTCGTTTTTCACTGCTAATATCTACTGTTCCCGAAGTAGGATCCAGCGCCTTGGCTATAATTTTTAGCAAGGTAGATTTACCAGCGCCGTTTTTACCAACAAGGCCAATTCGATCCTTTTCACGGATCATAAATGAGAGATTGGCAAAGAGTTCTTTGCCACTAAGAAACATGGAAATTTTTGAGACTGAAAACATGGGCGGCAAATATACTTTCCTAAGGGAGACTAGGTCAATTAAAATGCCCTTGTTGTTCGAATGTTTTCGAGATTTATTCGAATTCTATATCTATCAAGAATCCAGCACTTTTGCTAAAAAATACGAGTGGTTATTTCGCTATAATTAGTGCATTGTACAGTTTAATTTTGCAAATGACATGAAATTTTTTTTCAAAACTCAAAAAGTTGCCAATTACTGGAGTGTAATCGTAAAAGGAGCAGGGTAGTGCATAGAAAAGAAACCGTATCCATCTTCTATATTTGAAGGTAATGAAACAGGCTCAGTAACAAAAGGTATAGCGCTAGCTGCTTTTTCTCTGGCTTCTAAATATAAATAGTATTCCTCACTAATACTGGATAGGGTTAATAGAACAACGTCATCGGGCACTACATCAATATTGTAAATAATATGCTCTTCTCGAATTTGCTGACCATTTCTACCTTCATCACTTAAGGTCCAAGTTGCTGAAAAATCACTAAAGAAATTATTCAAACCAATAAAATTTGGACTAGGCGGATCACTTGTTGTATTTCCTCCAATCTCTTCTCCACCCGCAAAATTTGCTCCTCCATTTAATAAGTTTTCAAAATCAGGAGCTCTAGGGTTTACATATGCATTGAGCATGTAATAGTTTTTACCAATGGGATCATTAAAATTGAAGAAGAGACGCAACGAAATACTCGTTGTTTCTTGCCTGTCAATTTGAGCGCTTGCAGTATTTATTTGAACTGCATCCGCAACTTGAGTTTTTGAAGTTACTGTTTTACCTTTTTCGGCGTCAATTATTTTTAGGGTATAGTCTTTTCTATTCTCCTGCATTATTTCTATAGAACCATATAAACCCGCAGATAATTCTTGTAATACAATTTCTTGATTATCGTAGGTAACGGAAACATTGGCTCCTGAAACTAAATACTGCTGCAAATCTTCTTGGCTAAAACCTCCTTCACTTCCATCGCTTAAAGCGCTAAATGACCTTGTAAGTACCAACACCATTCCTCTGTCGGGTATGGCTTGCGTGCTTACTACAACTTTACTTTCAGCTTGTTCTAGCTCTAGTGGTATAGGTTCAGGAATACAGCCGTATAGTAGCAATAATAAAATCCAAGAGTATTTCATTAAAATTTAAAATTGTAGGAAAAGTAGGGCAAAATCCCAAACAGTCCTGGTTGAACATAGCGATAGCCGTTTCCTTGCGGCTCAATTTGCACTTGAAAGGGTGACGCTTGATTGTAAACATTGTATGCTCCAACATTTAATTCACCGTACCATTTTCGATTGGCTTTAATTTTAGGTTTAAAGACGATATTTATGTCTAAGCGATGACTCGCTGAAAGGCTAATTTCATTTCTCTTAGAAAAAATAGGAAAGATTTCAACCCCATTGAGAGTAGGGTCAGGAATTACATATTGTCCTGTTTGAGCTGTAAATCTTGGTCCAGAACTGTATACCCATATTGCTGAAATTGAGATTCGCGGGATCAAATCATAGCTTAAAGTTGAAGAAAAATCATGTCTTCTATCGTATTTAGCCCAAAAACGCTCGCCACCATTTAGTTCGTCAAACTGACGAGTAGACCAAGCAAGAGTATATCCAACCCAACCGTGCACTCTTCCTCTTCTTTTTTTCAAAAGAAATTCAGTTCCATATGCGTTACCAACTCCCTGTACCAATTCATTTTCAAAGTCATTATTTAAAATGAGGTTTGCGCCTTCTCGATACTCAATCACATTTCGCATGTTTTTGAAGTAAGCCTCAACGGTAGCAGTCGTTTTTATTTTAGAAAACAAATGGTCATAGCCAATAGCAACTTGGTCTGCTGTCATGGGTTCTACTTTAGCCGTTACGGGATACCATAAATCGGTTGGTAATACTACGCTAGAACTGGATACTCTATGCACGTATTGTCTCATTCTCGTATAGGATAATTTTATTGCGTTATTTTCATTTAACGTATACCTACTGGCAAGTCGAGGTTCAAGTCCAAGATAATTTCTTCCATTTACTATAGAACCGCTCAGGCGCAGCCCAAAATCAATTGCAAGTAATCCAGCCAGTAGTTTGTGTTTTGAAACGCCATATCCCGCATATTCAAAATTCCCCAATTCGGGACCTCTACTACTTTCTAAAAAAGCTTCAATTTCTCCAGCAGTATTGACAATATTTGGTTCAAATTTCCTATAAATTACGTCAGCTCCATATTCAATTACATGATTAGTATTGCGTTGATAAGTAAATTTTGGTTTTAGTCCAATGTCAGATATTTTAGATTCAACTTTTATTTCATTAATTTCAAATTCCCCAAGGATATCATAGCTGAACAACGTACTGACGGCACTGATTTCGTGCGTAAATTTAGGAGAGTAAGTATGTTCCCATTTTAGGGATTGAGACATGTTAAGTTTGTCGTAACTGGCATTATTTTCAAAGCTTCTTCCTCCGTCAGGCTCATCTTCATCTGAAAACTCGAGTATATCTTTTCCAAAATAAACACTGTACCATAGGGTATTATTCTGATTGACTTTGTAGCCAACTTTACCGTTTAAATCGTAAAAATGATAGGGGATGTTTTGATTTACTAATCGAGCAACTTGATCGATATAGGTGCGTCTTCCTGAAATAAGTAGTGTCCCTTTATTCTTAGCAAATGGGCTTCTAATAGTCAGTCTTGAAGAAAGTAATCCAATACCACCTTCACCCGATAGAGAATCGGCAAAACCATTTTTTGCTTTTACATCGATTACTGAAGATAATCTACCTCCGTAATTAGCTGGGAAAGCACCTTTTAAGATAGAGATATCCTCAACTACGTCATTATTAAAAATGGAAAAGAAACCAAATAAATGTCCAAATTCATAGAGTGAAGCTTCATCATAAATCACCAAATTTTGATCTGCATTTCCTCCTCTCACATATAATCCTGTAGAACCCTCAAATCCAGCTGCAATTCCTGGCAAAAGTTGGGCAGCTTTTATGATATCTACCTCTCCACCAATAGCAGGCAGATTCTTGATTTCCTGCATATCCAGTTTGACAATACTCATTTGTGTCGATTGGACCTGCTCGGCCTCTTGCGAAATCTTCCCTTCCACTTCAAAAGTTCTGAGTTGCTGAAGGTCTTGTTCAAGTGTAATCGTAGTATTGGATTTCAACTTAGCTAGAGTAAGCTCTTTCTTTTTGTAACCTATAAATGAAATTTGAACAATACTAGAATCGTTTACTTTCTTATCATTTGGAATGCTAAACGAGTACTTACCAAATTCATTTGTTGTGCCTCCATATCTTGTTCCTTTTATTTGAATGGTAGCATAGGGAAGGATTTCACTTGATTTCCCATCCTTTAAAACACCGCTAATTACAACTTGGGCTTGCATATGAGCAGCGCCTAAACAGATAATAACGATGATTAATAGAATACGGAATAGCTGCACTCCTACGTTTGGTTTTTTCGATTAACGAGCAATATGTTCTTATTATTATACAAGAACGTTTTTAATTATCGAATGGTTGATTATTCATAGAAGAGAAATTATGAAACTAGGGTTTCCAATTGAGCTGAGAGAATAACTTTATCTTTTTAGCAAAGAAATTCCAAACCATACTTTTAGGAAACATTCCTCTCAAATTGGGATTATTTTTCAGTTTGTTAACCTGTGTTCTTTTCGAATACCATTTTGGAAAGTACCATAAGAATTGAAAGTGCGCCTTACTTATCGCTGGAATTGTATTCCAATTTCCATCAGCAGCCATCTTCAGTAAGGTTAATAAATCCATACAAAACCGCAGTGGGATTTTCCATAAGCCTTCGTAAGGTGGTAGGTTTTTAAGCATCATAATCAGGTTATTTCTATGATTTCGAAAAACCTTTTCTGGACTACCATATTTAATTATGAATCCACCCATATGATACACCACAGATTCTGGGTGAAACATAATTTTATAGCCCATGTTTTTTAATCGCCAACAAAGATCAATTTCTTCCATGTGAGCAAAAAAATCATTGTCAAGTCCACCTGCTTTGTGGTACAACTCTGCTCGAATAAAAAGACATGCCCCCGAAGCCCAAAAAATTTCCTGAACAGTATCGTATTGTCCATGATCTTCTTCAACTACATTTACCATTCGACCTCTACAAAATGGATAACCAAGAAAATCCATGAATCCACCGGCGGCGCCCGCGTACTCAAATTCTTGTCGTCTGTTCCAGCTCATAATTTTGGGCTGGCAAGCAGCAATTTGGTCGTCAGATTCTAACAGTGCAATTGCTGCCTCAGTAAAACCATTTGTTACTTCAATATCAGAGCTAATTAGGCAGTAATACTCCGCGTCAATTTGGACTAAGCTTTCAACATAACCGTTTGTAAAACCGTGGTTCTCTTTCAATGTAAGCAACCGAACATCAGGATGCTCCGATGAAATGTATGCGCCTACATTATCAGTAGATCCGTTGTCTACAACTACAACTTCATAGTTCTTTTCGCTTGGAATACTCTTTTTAATGAGTGGTAAGTATTTTTCCACCAATTCTAAGCTGTTATAGCTTAGCAGAACAATAGCAAGTTTGGATTTTGACATTTATTTTTCAGCTCCTTAAAAAAAGATGCAAATATATTGGTTTAGTAACGCTGTAAAAGTCAGTTACAATAATGTCTAAATACATACTAGAGAAATTATCTAGGAGTATCCCAATATTCTTTGGCACGACTACCAATACTGTAACCAGGATCAACTTGATCCAGATCGAATTGCGGGGTATTTCTTTGTTGCAGCATCATCTCCCAACGGGGATTATTTACTTCCGTAAATATGGTTGAGTGCAACACCTCATAGTCATTTGTGACGTTGTCTTTTGACCAGAACACGAACTTTCCGTTAGTTTGATTCTTGATTTGGAAGTAATGCCAAATCTCATAAGGGTATGAATTTGGTTCATTTGGTACCTCGACTCTAGAATTAGGTTTTCCATACCTTAAATAGGTACGACCTCTATCTGTATTGTATCCTTTTCTAATACGAGTACCAAATTCTATATCAACGGCTTTCACATTTTGCCAATATTCTTCCCACTCTTTTTCTGGATTTAAATCATTCTTCTGAGACCAAAAGGCATAGAAAAATCGTTTCATTACATCTAGGCTTGTATCAACTTCTTCCTGAGTATAGCTATCTATAAAACGTCGCTCAGATTCGTCAGCTATGGGTCTCAATGAGGCTGTAAATTCTCTAATGGAATCAAGCGTGTTAATATTATCTACAAAAGTTGATGCTGTTTGTATAGAGGAATAGTCCATTGCAGCATTATCTGCTGTCACGTTACTGCGCTGAAAGAACAAGCTTTTATGTGCTAAAAGATTATTATTTCTGTCTCGAGCTTCAATTATTAAATCATAATTCCCTGATTTTAGCTTTTCAATATTAAACTCTCTTAAAATTACATTCACCGGTGCAGTTTTTTGACGCATATAACCCACGTAGGCATTCAAAATCTGAGTATTCTCGCGTTTAGCTATGTAATACTTTACAAGGAACAAATCGTCTTGAAGTAACGAATCAGTTCCATAAACTTCCGCATAAAATTTAAGTTTTGTTTTTGTTTCTGGATAAAAAGTGGAGAGAAAAGGAACTACCGTAAAGCCACTTTTTGAAAGAATTGAAGTTTCTGAACTCTTAGTATAATTATCCACCAACTCAATTTGTGAAAATTGAACTTCACTGGTTTTAAAATCAACATTTAATTCAGATTCAGAGATAATTGGCTTATCGTCTGCATTGAGGTCATCCATTTTTAAGGATAAAACATAATCTCCATTTGGAATTATAAACCGCTGTTGATCTAAAAAATTTGGTTTTTCCTTGATAGTATCGGAAACAATAGGACTGAGAATAGCAATTTTGTCAAACTGAATAATGCTCTCGCCCTTTTTTATAGCATAGGTTACTTCAATTTTCGCCTGAAATTTCCCTTCTCCAATTTTCGCATAATTAGCGCTGAAGCCGTTAATAAGAAGATAGGTTTCGACGTATGGCCCTTGTCCAGGTGCCTGGAATAAATTACTAGAGAATAATGCCTGTAACTTCTGAGCTACAACTAAATGCGATAAAGACATCGCTAGAAAAAGAATGAGAGTGCGCTTTTGATTCAATTCACCTATTTCCAACAAAGGTACTAAAAAGCATAACCGCCTAATTATCTTTGAGCAAGTGGTCGCTTATGAAATTTTAACCCCTTTGCGTCAATAATTGTCGGTTTGCTAACCTTTGCTTAGGGAAGCGTTTCTTTACATTTGTAAAAGAAATTAGGAATTAACTTTAAGAAAAAAAGATATGGCATTAGAATTTACAGACGCAAATTTTCAGGTCGAAGCGCTTGAAACAGATAAAACGGTAATTGTTGACTTTTGGGCAGAATGGTGTGGACCATGTAAAATGGTTGGACCAGTTGTTGAGCAAATTGCAAAAGATTTTGATGGAAAAGCAGTTGTTGGAAAACTAAATGTAGACGAGAACCCTGAAACCGCTATGAAATACGGTATTCGTTCTATTCCTACTATTCTTTTTATGAAAGGTGGCGAAATTGTTGACCGACAAGTAGGTGCAGTTTCAAAAGATGTACTGGTAAAGAAACTAGAAGCTCACATGGCTTAGTTACTTAAAAACTAAAGATTTTAAAGTCCGACAAAAATTGTCGGACTTTTTTTTGTTAAAATTGCAGAAGGATGCCAATAAATCAGAATTTATCTCGAAGGTTCAGTGGGTTAGAGTTATTCGCTAAGGGTGTGGTGGAAGGATTCTTAACTGGTTTGCACCGCTCACCATATCACGGCTTTTCTGTTGAATTTTCTGAGCACAGAGCATACAACGCAGGTGAGAGCACTAAAAATGTAGACTGGAAACTCTATGGTAAGACCGACCGACTTTATGTGAAAAAGTATGAGGAAGAAACAAACTTGAGATGTCAAATTATTATTGATAGCAGCTCCAGTATGTATTTTCCTGTTGATGGTGGAAATAGAGCCGTTGGTCAAAGAAATAAGATTGATTTTGCTGCTCATGCTGCGGCAGCGTTTATGCAATTACTGAAAACTCAGCGCGATGCCACTGGATTAAGCATATACAATGAACAAGTAGAACTTCATTTACCAGCTAAAGTGGCAAATAGTCACCAGCAGCTCATGCTGCAAAAACTGGACGAATTAATAGATAGTAAACCGACAGTTTCAAAAAACACGAATACCGTGCAAGCTTTGCATGAGATAGTAGAGAAAATTCCTAAAAGATCGTTGGTTGTTCTTTTTTCTGATTTATTTGATGATAAAGAAGGAACCGAAGAACTCTTTCTAGCATTACAACATTTGCGTCATAACAAACATGAAATCATTGTTTTCAATGTTACAGATAAAACATTTGAGTACGATTTAGAATTTGAGAATAGGCCGCACACCTTCGTCGATATGGAAACGGGGGAGAAAGTAAACTTAAATCCCAGCCAATTAAAAGACCGCTATCAGAAAGCAACCAAAGCTTTTGAAAAGGAACTAGAAATTCGTTGTGGTCAATTTCAAATCGACTACAATCTTGTTGATATTCAGGAAGGCTTCGCTCCATTATTTTTGGCTTACTTAGCCAAAAGAGCAAAAATGATTAGATAAAACGAGGTTTCCTTAACCTTGGTTATCCAAATATTAGAATAGAAGCAATAAAAAGCATTACTGCAATTACGTAAACAACGCTAAAATTAACTGCTCCACCGTCCTTGTATGGTGCATCTGGGAAATGATCGTCTTGAGACATATTATTCAATTTAATAGGCGACTAAATTAAGCAACTATAGTTTTGTAGAAAGATTAATGTTTAGGCAAATTCAAAAAAACTCATCATCGGTTTGTGAATAAAACAATGAACTTGTAAATCAAATATCCAATAGCTATTGCAATTGAGAGATACAGTATAACCCTAAAAATAGACCAAAACCCATTACCTAAGACTGGTTTTTGTTCGGTCATTTCATTAGTAATTCCTACATAATTGTTTTGATTGTTATTTTCCAGTTGCTTTGCATAGAGCAATGCTGCATTTTGTTTTATATCCATACTATCACTCCATTTTTCAAATTCTTCAAAGTATCGATATGCTTCTTTGTCATTGTGCTTTTTAGAATAAATTTTACTGAGTAAATTGGTGTTTTTCATTAAATAATTGACTGAATTTAATTGTTTCGCTAAGGAGTAACTCTTATTTGCATGAGAAAGTGAAGCATTTATTTTTCCTGAGTTAAAATATACATCACCGATATTAAAATACGTAATACATTGGTCCATAGAATTCCCGAGCTGTATGTCTATCTTTAATGAAGTGGCATAGTATTTAACTGCTAATTCATTGTCCTTCAAAATCGAATAGAGATAACCCAAATTGTTATAATCCGATGAAAGGTTTCTTTTTTCTGTTGAAATCGAATCTAAGTGTAGCGCCTTAATAAAATAGTTTCTGCAAAGATTATATTCACCTAAGTCAGCATATGTATTACCAATATTTGTATATGCATTTGATATTGCTGCGGTGTCTTTATTGATTTCATGAAGGTCTAAAGCTCTAAAACTGTATTCAAGACTTAAATCTAGTTTATTTAAAAATTCAAAAACCACGGCCATATTCCCATATACACCTGCAACACGTTCTTGATCGCCTAGAAGAGTATAGATATCCAAAGCTTTACTGTAATTTTTTATGGCTTCGTGATACAATTCTGATTCAAGTGCTAAATTACCTAAGTGATTAAAAATTTTTCCTTGTAATTTTTTAGAAGTATTGCTATCTAACCATCTAAATACTTCCAAACTTTTTTCGTAAGCTTTATGGTTCAATCCACTTTGATAATAGACCAAGCTTTCAGAAAGTATAGTTTCTATTTTCTGAGCTTCTTGGATTAACTGATCAGAAGTTGTCCCAAATAAATTTGATGCACTTATCGTACACAAGTATAAAATTGTTATTGTAGCCTTACATGTAAAGTTCATTGCAGTTTAAAGTGATAAAATTAATAAAAATACTTGTGAACAAAAGCAGCCGTTTGGCGTGAAACTTTGTTTCTTATTTATTAATTTGTAGCTTAATGAAAATAGTATCAATAATATTTTGTTTGTCTTTACAGCTTTTGGCACAGAGTCAATCTTCTATCGTTAAGCTGGATTATAATATACTGAACAGCCAGTATTTAGAGCATTTAGTGAAGTTGAAAATCGATGAATTCCGAAAACAAAAAGGCTTAGTAGCCTTACGAAGTGATTCATTATTAATACTTCCTGCGCGCGATCATACTGACTTTATGAAAGCTAGAAATGAACTCACCCATTTTCAAGCAAGGGGAGGCAAGCATACTCCTCAAAGAAGGTTTGAATTTTATGAAATCAATGATGTCTTAGCTGGCGAAAACGTAGAATACCTTCCGATTAATACGTTACTTAAAGTCAACTATCAGAAAGGATTTATCGACGTTAAAACCTATGAGGATTTAGCTGAAGCGATAGCCCAAGGTTGGAGGCACTCCAAGCCCCATTATGCGAACATATTGACGAAGGAATATACGATTACGGCATTGTGTATTAAGGTTGATATTGAGAAGAACGTATTATGGGCAACACAGGTTTTCGGTCAAATTATCGGTAAGCATTCATTGACAAAAACGAATGCTAGCTTTCCGTTTGAAACAGTTGAAATCGTTAAAAAAAAAAGCTCTAAAAAGCCAAAACAACTTAACGAACAAACGAGGTATTCTCATGGCCTTAAAAAGCCCAATGACTTTTCAGACTGTCCCAGAGAGCTGAATAATAAGCTTGATCTCTCAAATTTAAAACTTCAAGTAACTAGAGATAAAGTGCTGCTTTGTGTTTATGATTTGAATAAGATAAAACGACTGTTTATCGGAAGTAAGGATGGACTAGCAGTGGAATTAATAAGCTTCAATAATGCTTATGGTTGTTCTGACTATGTTGAAAAACCCAATCGAAGAAATGACCTGAGCCAGATTGATGGTCAATTATTAAAGCCAGTTTATCGCAATGCAATTTTGAACCAGATAGCAGAATTAGAGAAGGAAAATCGACAACGAAAAAAAGAAAGAGGTGTGCAGCGCTGCAATTATATCGAATTAGGTTCAACTCCAATTTCGATGTCTGGAAAACCAATGGAGGCTCGCCTATATTATGTGAAAAATAAAAATCTGTGTACTGAAATCGAGTTTTTTGGATATTGTGGACAACCTTTAAAATACAAACCAACTGAGATTCCTCTCCGGTTCGATTTACCTCAAAGTAAATATATCCCCAAAGCAGACACTTTTGCATTGAATATTTCAATTGGCTTTGAAAAATCTTCTAGCCAAATAAAAAGTGCTCAAATTGATTCCCTAATCGAGCAGATAAAGGGAAAGGAGTTGGAAATAAAAAGCATTAAAATTGAGGCTTTTGCAAGTGTGGAAGGGACTCAAGAGAACAATCAAGACTTATTTGAAAATCGAACTAAAGAGTTAGTTCTTCGCCTGAAAAAATTCCAACAAAGAAAAATAATATGGTCCGTAAATGCTACTGAAAACTGGTCTTTGTTTTACGATCAAATTATTGGGACGGATTGGTTTTATCTGAATTCGTTATCAAAATCTAAAATTAGAGCTTCCGTAAATGATCCGAAAAATCAAATAAAATTAGAGCCGCTTCTTTCAGCGCAAAGAACAGCTGAAATTAGAATAGTAGTAGTTCCTGAACTCAATGATAAATGGATATTTACACTAGCCCAGAGCGAATGGAATAGTTTGATAAGTGCAACAAACCTTCGATCGATAAGTCAAGAAACAATCGAAAATCTTGAAGTATTGCAAAATTTCTTTTATTCAAATTTCAATGTTTATTCTAGTATTAAGCAGCAATGGATAATGTCTATTTATGTTTCTGGATACTCGAAAAAAACAAGTTTGTTACGTTACCGACAGCTGTTATTTCAAATTAAAAACAATGGAATTTATGATCCTATTGAGACCGTTGAATTACTAAAGAAACTAAACCGAGATATTCAAAGTTCTGAGGCCGATTACAATACCAAATCTATTATTGCGACAAATGCTGAATTATTTGATGAAAAGACTAAAATTCCTTTGATTAAATCATTGATGAAACAAGAAGAACAAGAAGGCTTGATTGGCACTACTTATGGAGAACTAGAACTTTGGTACCATGTGGAAATAGCCAATTTGGTTTTTGGATCTCAAAATAAAAAGGGTAGGACGAAAGCCGAACATTCTTTAGAATTTATTCGAGAGTTTTATATAACACCAGCTTCAACGACAATTGATTCAATTGATTTGGCTGAATTCTTCATACTTTTTGATAAAGAAGAATGGGCCATTCAATTAATTAAGCCAATTGCTTTCCACTCTGTTCCAAATGCATTTCAAAAAGTAGCACTCGATCTTTATTTGAGAAATTGCATGTCCGAAGACCTGAAAGGCAGAAATACCGAAATGCAGCTTACTGTATTAAACGCATATGAAGAATTGGGGCAAAGAAAATGGTGTAGATTGTTTTTTACTCCTTGTGCAGTTAGCTATACGGTTTTTGAGTCCCCAATGTTAAGATCCTTGTATTGCGAAGCTTGCAAAGAATTTGTCACAAGCTCTGCTGACGAATAGTGTATTCAAACAAAGACTTATTGTCACTGCTGAAAAACTCAACTTTTAACGTTCGTTTTTTATTTTTTCCTGAAAATGAGAGCTTTGCGTAGTTTCGTTCTTTAATTGCGCTTCCTTTTATTCTGTAGCTATTTTCTTCCTTCAATTTTTTATGTGCCCTTGAAGTAATTGGTGAAGCTGTAATATCAAAAATTGAATGCGTATCTGATAATTGCATTTCTGCTATTTCGGAATGGTGACGATCTCCTGTTAAGAAAACAACATTCATAATTTTCTCTTCTTTTATAAAATCAATCAATTTTTGACGTTCTTCCGGATAGTTAGCCATGTTTTCAAAAACCTTATTGGGGTTTAAAAACTGCCCGCCCACCATAATTAGCTTGAATGATGCACGACTATTTTTTAAGGAGGCCATGAGCCAATTTAATTGTTTTTTACCCAATATTTTTCCTTTGCTCGAATCATAAATCGGAGTTCTGTTCCAACGATTATCCAACATAAAGACATCAATATCCGCATAACTAAATTGTCCCGATATTCCTGTTCCACCGCTTACATTGTAATTTGGATTTGCCCAAAAATCCTTGAACGCTTCCAAAGTGACATCTTTGTTGTAGAAAGTTCCAATAGCATCGTTGGCCCCAAAATCATGATCATCCCAGATTGCATAATGATGCATTTTCCCCAGTAAAGGCTGTAAATCAGGTAAACTGCGAGTGTGTGTATTTCGATAATAAATTCCTGTTCTACTGTCCCAATCTACTTCTCGATAATAAGTATTGTCGCCAAGCCAAAGCATCAATGCAGCATTTTGCTTAGCCATATTACTTAGGATATGATAATCACCTCCATAGGGCTTACCCGGTCGATCAGTTTCTTTTTCACTAATATAAACACAGCTGCCTGAAAGAAATGAAAATGAAGGCGGCTGCTCTCTCCATTGCCATAGGTTAGGCGTTTTTAAGATGCATGGATAATCCAATTCAATAGGCGTATTATTGATTTCTAATAGGTAGTTATAGGTTGTTCCTGGCGATAAGTTTTCAGCCACTAGAGTAGTTGTAAATGCTTTGTTACGCCCTGTAACTAACGGAATAGTTCGTTTTTTATCTTCAGGTTTTTCCACTGACCAATACACGACTGTTACTTTTGCTGATTCTGTGGTTTGAACCCAGATTGCCGCTTCTCTAAAAGTGATATATCCGCTCATTGGACCTGCCTGCAGCAAATCTTTTTGGGCATAAGTATCAGAAAAATAAATTAATGAAACTAGTAATATTAAATAATTTCGCACGGTAGTAAGTTTTAGACGTCAAAGTAAAGCTTTGCAATTAATTCACAGGTTAAGTAAAAAAAACTTTTGGCAAAATGTTTGATAAGATGCAACCACTACATTTACCCAAAATGAAAACACTCCTAAAAATATTTGTTTGTTCAACGGTTGTAATTATTATGGTTGCCTGTGCAACTTCTAATGCACTGTATAAGAAAGGAAATCAGCTCTCTTCTGCTGGAATGAATAAGGAAGCAGCTGATTTTTTCTATAGTTCTTTAAATAAGAATGCAAATAATGTAGACAGTCGTATTGCCTTAAAAGGGATAGGGCAGAAGGTATTAGAAGAGCAATTGCAGAAATTTTACCAAGCACATGGCGCAGATCAATATAAAGTGGCGGTTTATTCTTACCGGTCTGCAATGACTTACAAAGAAAAAATGTCACGTTTTGTTGAGTTAGATGTTCCTCCATACTATGAGGGTTACTACAATGAGTCCAAGGATGTTTATTTAGAAGAAAGATATATTGACGCTAAAAAATTAATCAAAGAGGAGAAATTTGACCAAGCCAATGAAGTTCTAGAAGAAATTCTGAAAATCGATAAAAATTATAAAGACGCTTCTCAACTCGAGAAATACTCTGATGCTGAGCCACTTTATCGAGAAGCAATGGGCCAATACGATTCAAAAAAATATAGAACCGCTTACTACCAGTTTGATCGTGTACTGAATATAAGTGCCAATTATAAAGATGCAGTTTATTACAAGGAAGAAGCTCTGAAAAAAGGTAGGCTTACTATTGCTGTTTTACCAGTTATTGGATCAGGTACAGATAAAGAAACTGCAGATTTAATGTATACTGCATTGATGCAGAAGTTATTAGAGTTAAAAAATCCATTTATTGTAGCAATAGACAGAAAAAATACAGATCTCATAATTAAGGAACAAAAACTAGGTTTAACCGGTGTTTTGGATCAAAACACTGCAGCACAAACAGGGAAAATGCTAGGAGCTAAGGCTGTTTTAAGTGGAACTGCGTCAGGAAGCAGCTATAAAGAGATTCCTGTAAAACGTAGGGAAGAAAGAGGTTACAAAAAAGTAACACGCAGAAAGTACGATGCAGTAAAAAAGAAATATTACAACGTATACAGCTACTCTAAAATCATTTACTATACATTTAGCGGTTCGAGAAAGGTTTCTGCTAATGTTCAAATTCAATTGGTAAGCTCTGAAACGGGTCAAGTTTTGTTGAGTAAAAATTACAACCCTGTTATTACAGACAATTTAGATTATGCAGCTGTCAGCGGACCCTACACTGATATTTATTCGGGTTATTGGAAACATAAAATAATTCCAAGTACGCAGGATGTTGTGGAAAAAAGCTCGAGTGCAAAACGTCAATTGGACAGATTGTTTTCAGAAAAAAGAAGAACAATGAAAACTAAGACTCAACTAACCAAAGAAATGAGTGATGACGTAGCGTTGAAAATTGCGCGAGAAATTAAATCTTACGAGAAATCAAGAGAATGAGTGTAAATAGATGTTTCCCTGTCCTTGTATTCTTAATAGCCTTATCGCTCTGTTCATGTAAAGTCAAAAAGCAAGCAGAAGCAGTTCCACCTCCGCCTCCTCCTCCAAATTGGGTGTCAGAAAGACCTACCAGTTCAGCATATTACATTGGTGTGGGAATAGCAGGGAAAGTTTCGGCTGGAGCTAATTATATGCAAATAGCTAAGGAAAATGCATTAAACGATTTAGCATCAGAGATAAAAGTCAATGTTTCGGGTAATTCCATTTTGTACACTATGGAAAACGAAACTGGTTTTAAGGAAGATTTCCTTTCCACTACAAAGCTTTCTTCCTCAGTGAATCTTGAAGGTTTTGAGCAAAGTGGAGTTCATGAAACTCCCGATTCCTATTACGTCTATTACAAACTAAGTAAGGCCAAATACAAAGCTCTGAGAGATGCTAAAATTAGTACGGCCATTTCTTTATCAAAACAAAGTAGAGCAGAAGGTAAACAGCAAGCTATCAATGGAAACTATGCTCAAGCTATGCAGAATTATTACCAGGCTTTAGCTTCTCTTGAAGAATATATAAATGAACCGCTAAAGGCAGAAATTGATGGTAAGGAGCAGTATTATGGAAATATCTTACTACAAGAAATGCAGCAGTTGGTTAATGAATTGACGATAAAGCCAGTAATTCAGGAGTTTACCATCACTCAAGGGAACGTTGTTCCAGACAATAAAACGGTTTTTATTATTAAGGATAAAATGGGAAAAGTGCAATCCGGAGTGCAGGTACTATTTTCGATGGGGGAAGAAGTTTTACTCAAGGAAAACGCTATCTCGGATCATACTGGAAAAGTAAATTCATCTGCGGGAAAAATAAAAATTACAGGACGTAATATTCTTAAAGCAAAGTTGATAGCAGATTTGGATAGCAAAAAACATAAGGTAATTGAGCGGGTAATGGAAAACATTCAATGGCCTTCGAGTGCGATGATAATTATGGTGGAAGCTCCGCGAGTTTTTTTGAAGGTAGATCAAATGAAGAACGCGGAGAAAGTGAGCAATGTGCAAGTAATTCAAGCATTTTCTTCAGCTGCTATAGGTAATAGTTTTATGACTACCGTAAAGCAGAATGAAGCTAACCTTATTGCTAAAATCGTATTGAATTCAAAGGAGAGTGGCGTATATCAGGATCTATACAGTGTTACCTTTTTTGGGTATTTAAGCTTTCAAGATGCTAAAACGAATACCGAAGTATTTAGAGAATCATTTGATGGTATTAAGGGTGTTGACCTTAATTACGATAGAGCCTATAATAAAGGGTTAGAAACCTTCAAAAAACGATTGATCTACGAAACCATTCCTAGATTTAGAAGAAAGCATTTGGACTAAAATTTACTTGTTGGACATTCGGTCGAATAGCTCATCTATCCACGAATTAACTTTTTCAGACTTTTCTAAATCACTGATTTTCTTTAGTTTTACAACCGTTACCTAAAATAATTCAGGTATCTGAAACTAAAGAAACTCTATGAAAGCATCTGATTTATTTGTAAAGGCACTTGAAAACGAAGGAGTAGAATACATTTTTGGAATTCCTGGAGAGGAAAATTTAGACATTCTCAATTCTCTTAGAGAATCTAATATTCAACTGATTTTAACTCGCCACGAACAAGGTGCTGGTTTTATGGCAGCAACTTATGGCAGACTAACTGGAAAGCCGGGTGTATGTATGGCAACTCTTGGTCCAGGAGCAACAAATCTGGTTACTCCGGCAGCATACGCGCAGTTAGGAGCAATGCCAATGCTTATGATTACTGGACAAAAGCCAATCAAAAAGAGCAAGCAAGGTCGTTTTCAAATTATCGATGTAGTCGATATGATGCAATCGATTACAAAATTTACAAAACAAATAGTAAACGGGAATAACATACCTTCTTTAGTAAGAGAGGCCTTTAGGTTATCCGCTGAAGAGCGGCCCGGGGCAGTGCATCTAGAATTACCAGAAGATGTTGCTGCAGAAGAATGCGATTTTAGATTATTTGAAGTAGTTGGACATCGCAGACCAGATGCGAATAACAAAAGCATTGTTTCTGCTTCTAGGATGATAGAAGAAGCTAAAAATCCATTGATTTTGATTGGTGCTGGAGCCAACCGAAAAAGAACGAGCTACGCCTTAAAGGAATTTATTGAAAGATCTGGAATTCCCTTTTTTAATACCCAAATGGGTAAGGGGGTTATTGACGAAAGACATCCTTTGTTTCTGGGAACAGCAGCACTTTCTGCAAATGATTTTTTACACAATGCAATCCGCCACGCAGATCTTATAATAAACATAGGTCATGATGTAATCGAGAAACCACCTTTCTTTATGGAAGAAGGCGCTCAAAAGGTGATTCATGTAAACTTTTTCCCTGCCGAGGTAGATGACGTTTATTTCCCTCAATTAAATGTAGTGGGAGATATTGCTCATTCAGTGCACAGTTTAGCAGACATGGTTGACCCTTCAGAACATTGGGATTTCTCTTATTTTAAAAAGGTGAAATCAGAAGTAGACAGTCATTTGCATAAGTACTTTGAGGATAAAAGGTTTCCAACCTTGCCTCAGCGTTTGGTAAATGTTGTTCGAAAAGCATTACCCGAAGATGGAATTGTAACCTTGGATAATGGCGTTTATAAAATTTGGTTTGCTCGGAATTTTGAATGCTATCATCCAAATACAATGTTGCTTGATAATGCTTTAGCTACAATGGGAGCGGGACTGCCTTCTGCTATGGCCGCCAAAATGATTTATCCAGAAAAGAAAGTAATTTCTGTTTGTGGAGATGGTGGATTTATGATGAATTCTCAAGAATTAGAAACGGCAGTCCGTCATAAATTAAACATAATTGTTATTATTCTTAACGATAGTTCTTATGGAATGATAAAGTGGAAACAAGAAGCGATGGGCTTTCCCAACTTTGGATTGGACTATGCGAATCCAGATTTTGTAGCATATGCCAATAGTTATGGAGCAATTGGACATCGCCCTGCAAGTGATAAGGAGTTTAAAGCCACATTAGATACTTGTTTAGAAACTGATGGAGTTCATGTTATTGATTTAGCAATTGATTATTCTCTAAATCACTCTATTCTAAATGTATTGCTGAAAGAATCGGCTGAAATCGTTTAATCCAAAATTTTACATGCTAAAAGTTAACTCACCCTACACTCAGGAGCAAATAGGAGAATATCCTCTCGTTCCCATGAAATCGATTGAAGGTATTATTCAAACGGCTTACAGTCTATTTGAGGATCGTTCTCAATGGCTTAAACCGCATGAACGAAAGACCATTCTGCAGCGATGTGCTAGGATTATGGAGTCTCGGATTGAAGAGCTTACTAAATTGGCAGCTAATGAAGGAGGGAAACCTCTGAACGATAGTAAAGTTGAAGTTTTAAGAGCTATAAACGGTGTTGAAATAGCAGCCGAAAATATTGCAGAATTAAAAGGAGGTGAAATCCCAATGGGATTAACTTCAGCAAGCGAAGGTCGCGTTGCGTTTACTCAAAGAGAGCCAATTGGAGTCGTTGCCTCGGTTAGCGCTTTTAATCATCCATTAAATCTAATTATTCATCAAGTTGTCACTGCCGTTGCAGCTGGATGCCCTGTAATTGTTAAGCCTGCGCCAACAACACCCATGTCTTGCGAGGCTTTAGTTGGAATTTTAAAAGAAGCAGGTTTACCTGAAGGTTGGTGTCAAATGGTGATTTGTGAAAACGATGTAGCTGAACGATTAATCACGGATACAAGAATTAATTATTTCTCTTTTATAGGATCAGCGAAAGTAGGCTGGTACTTGCGTTCAAAGTTATCTGCGGGCACTCGTTGTGCTTTAGAGCACGGTGGCGCTGCGCCAGTAATTGTGGAACCTGATGCTGATTTTGAAGAGATGATTCCTTCGCTAATAAAAGGTGGATTTTATCATGCGGGACAAGTTTGTGTTTCAGTGCAACGTGTGTTTGCTCATAAATCTATTTGTAAGAAATTAGCTCAAGAGATTGCTTCTGGTGCTCAAAAGCTGAAAGTTGGTGATCCGCTGGATGCATCTACCGAAGTAGGTCCGTTGATTCTGCCAAGAGAAGTGGATAGAGTTGAAGAATGGGTTAATGAAGCCGTTGAAGCTGGAGCAGAAGTGCTTTGTGGTGGAAGGCGTATTTCCGCAACTTGTTTTGAGCCGACTGTATTGTTTAATCCACCGGCAACTGTTCGTGTTTCAACTTCGGAAATATTTGGTCCTGTGGTTTGTATTTATTCCTACACGGATAGAGCAGAGGCGATAGAAACCGCAAATAGTTTGGATGTTCATTTCCAAGCTTCGATATTTACGAAAAACATTGATGTAGCATTGGAATCTGTTCAAAAATTGAATGCAACTGCTGTCATGGTAAATGATCATACTGCGTTTAGGGTAGATTGGATGCCGTTTGGAGGAAGAGATAGTTCAGGTATTGGAATGGGTGGAATTCAATATTCTATGCATGAAATGACCAGAGAAAAGCTAATGGTAATTAAAAGCAACTTACTTTAAAACAGGAAATATGAGTTTGAGAAAAGGGTTTATAAAGGTTTCGATAGTAGTTCCAATTTTAGTGGCAGCAGTTTCAATTGTTTGGCCTCCTGTTCTATGGAGTATGCTTGTTTTCCTTCCGCTCATTATTTTGGGATATGTGGATATGGCTAATAAAGGTCACGCAATAGTTAGTAATTATCCGGTTTTAGGACATATGCGCTATTTATTAGAATCCATTCGGCCAGAAATACAACAGTACTTTGTAGAAACTGATGTAGAGGGAACACCAATCAATAGAATCTTTAGATCGTTGATTTATCAGCGCTCTAAAAAAGTAAACGATACCACTCCTTTTGGAACTCGAATGGATGTATATGCTGAAGGCTACGAATGGATGGGGCATTCTATGTACGCTGCAAAAGATCATACAAAATTTGACGGAAGAGTATTGGTCGGTGGTGCAGAATGTCTGAAACCTTATTCGGCAAGTATGCTCAATATTTCAGCTATGAGTTATGGTTCGTTAAGTAAGAATGCAATTCTAGCTTTAAACAAGGGAGCAAAAGCTGGGAATTTTGCTCACAATACTGGGGAGGGGTCAATTAGTCCTTTTCATTTGGAACCGGGTGGCGATTTAATCTGGCAAATAGGAACGGGTTATTTTGGGTGTAGAACAGAAGAGGGAAACTTTAGTCCAGAGATGTTTGCCAAAAATGCGGCACAAGACAGTGTTAAAATGATTGAGATAAAGTTATCCCAAGGTGCTAAACCAGGACATGGTGGAATTCTTCCTGCTTCGAAGAATACGGACGAAATTGCAAAAATTAGGGGTGTAAAACCGCATATTGATGTGCATTCTCCGCCTACGCATTCCAGTTTTTCTTCACCAGAAGGTTTAATGGAGTTTGTGCAGCTGCTTAGAGATAAATCGGGAGGAAAGCCTGTTGGTTTTAAGCTGTGTGTTGGCAAAAAAGAAGAGTTTTTGTACATATGCAAAGCCATGATTACTTCAGGAATTAAACCTGATTTTATTACTGTTGATGGAGGTGAAGGCGGAACAGGTGCTGCACCAGTAGAATTTTCAAATTCACTAGGAATGCCTTTGAGAGACGGACTTGCGTTTGTAATTAATACCTTGAAAGGATATGATTTAAAGAAAGATATAAAAGTTATTGCATCAGGTAAAATATTTGGCGGATTTGATATTGCTAGGGCAGTAGCTTTAGGCGCGGATATGGTTGGGAGTGCGAGAGCTATGATGATGTCTTTGGGCTGTATTCAAGCATTGCAGTGTAATAATAACACTTGTCCAGTTGGAATTGCAACACAAAATAACATGCTTATGAAAGGATTGGACGTTGAGCAGAAAGCGAATCGTGTTGCAAATTATCATGAGGGAACTATGAATAGCTTTAAAGAGCTAATGCTTGCTGCTGGCGCTAGCGAGCCAATGGAGCTAAAACGCATGCATATCCATCGCAGAGTTAGTATGAATACAGTGATGCATTACGATGAAATATTTCCACCAGTTGCAGAAGGTGCTTATCATATAGAGCTCCCAGAATTGTTGGCTTTATAGCGGTAATTGGCAAACTGTTTTAATTGGTTAGTAATACTGTTATTATCAGAGATAGGTAATAAATTGGGGTAACTTTGCCATCTCAAGAGCGTATATCCCGTTCTTGATTCCCCTTACCTTAAATTTGATACACCTTTAGTCTATGACAATTATTTTTGCCAGATTTAGCCTAATTATTCTATTTGTTACTTACTTCATGTGCTCATGCATTAAAACAAATAAGACAGATGAAACTAAAGTTGAAAAAACCAATTGGCTGCGATTTGAAATAACAGAAAAAACCGATATTGAATATCCTGATAATCCTGATATTGGGTTTCGCTCAAATTCCTATTCAAATACTTTTTTCAAATCTGGTGGTCTTAAAGCAAAGGATTCCTTGCATTATCAATTTCAATTTGAACTGTCAAATGGAGATACATTGTTTTTTGAAGATGTCGATATAACGGAATGGATTCCTACAATTCCTAATCGCCTCAAAGCGAATGCTTATTTATCTGAATTAGCATTGATAAATCATGAATGGAACAGAAACCAAGTAAGTTTTGACCAAAATTATTTCAAGGTCAAAAATGAGAACATTCAGAGAGTTGATATAGCTCGAAATTGTTTGAATTCTTATTTGTGGGAAGTGATTGTTTACGAACGACTAAATAACACGGAAAAGCCTATAGCTCATGGTTGGTTTAATTTTCCAGAGCTTGAATATATGCAGTGTTTCTTGATTAAAAATGATACGCTTTATGAGCCCTTTAAGAATCATTTGGCGGACTGGAAAGATCCTAAAAACAAAAGAGTAGAAGATGCTCTTTTGCGCACTGTAAAAGGATTTAAACAATGTTCTTTTGAAGATAAAAGCAATGAAATGTATCCAGAAACAGGAGAGCGTGCAAAAAAACGAAAAGAAGTTGTATTTCCAGTCGAATTTAGTACAATGCGACAGCTGCAAACAGACAGTACAACATTTGCAACCTTTAGTCCTCCTGGAGTTTATGATAGGTCGGATCCGCGAAAAACGGAGCTCGGAAGATTAAAAAACTTGGATAGTGTGCTTTTGAAGGAAGTAATGGTTAAGGGGAGTAGTGGTGTATTCAATGAATTGGAATTTCAATTTTCTGATCAATTTCGTCAAACTAATTTGATAATAGGTGGAATAGATTGGAATGAAATACCCACCTTATCCACCCAAGAAAACCACAAAGGATGGCAAAACTCTATGGGTTTTGGAAACCATACATTTTATGAAAATTATACTGATTTTCTAACTACTCAATTGGATAAAAACCCGTATTACGGATATTTTACTGATGGAGAAAAGAACTGGTATGATAGCCATAAAATTGGAGTTGATGGACCTCTCATGCACTTTGACAAGGTAAATCCAAAGCTTTTGCACGTTTGGCTGTTATCTTTCGAACGCCATGCATTAGTTGGACACTATACGATAGAAATAAACTAAAACTAGATTCAATCTACTAGGATAAACAAATCAAGGGCGATTGATGGCTCCCGGTCTTTTCTTTAAGCACTGAAATTCAATTTTAGCAATTTTCCTAGTTAATCCTTACTGAACAAACTCATACTTAACCGATTTTATGTTGTTGTTGATCTTGTTAGAGTTAAGGTTATGGCAAAGTTTCGCTCACAGCATAATGTCTCAAATTAGTTACTGACTTATTGCTAGAAACACTATTCCGTTAAAGAGAAACGCAATCTGATGGAAGTTAAAATGACTAACAAAACCGATTAAGTTTCGTATAAGTAGTTTTAGGAAATTCATTTCAAGAATGTCTCGTTGTATGCATCATTTATTGCGAAAAGTGCTTCATTTAAAAGTACCTTTTTCCAAAAACGGGAATAGCACTCCGGATTTTGGAGTCTGTATAAATATCACAAAACCTAAAATCTTTGCAAACACTGGTTTTATAGGTTGTTTGAGGTGCATTGGCACTCCATTAGCCATCATGTAAAAATAAAAAACACTCAATCATGAAAAAATCATTAATCGGAGTTAGTTTGTCTTCTTCTTCTTCTTCTTCTTCTTCTTCTTCTTACTTACATTTTAAACGGTGTCAATTGATGTATAGGTTGAGCATTAAGCAGTTAAAGTTAATGGAATTTAAAATATCGATTTCTAACTATAACGCCAGAAGAAACTCTGCCATAAAAGTTAATATTAAAAATAATTTAGTACCCTTAATTGTATTGGTAACGCTAATGATTTTCGTTCAGACAATATATGCTCAGTCTATGGGAATAAGCAGTGGTGCTATAACTCCTGATGCATCATCTATCTTTGAAATGAGAACAACTACCAAGGGATTACTTATTCCTAGAATGAAAACAACTGAAAGAGACCTTATCAATTCACCTGCTAATGGTTTGATGATTTACAATACAACAACAAAGCAGTTTAATTTCTATAACGGAAGTTCTTGGAATATTTTGCTATCATATTCGAATAGCTTTACCTCTGCTACTGCAGGAGCAGACCATTCGACTACTTCAACCGCAGATACGTTGGTTGGTGGAATGACAGTAACTCCTGGTGCAGGAACTTATGTGGTCCATTTTAATGGTCAATCTGATATTCCTTCAACTAATAGTACAACAACGTTTAATACCGCAACAGCAAAAACAGATTTAGATTCAATCTATACAGATATCGTCGCTGTAACAGTAACCGGTACACATGGTCTTACTTTTGGATCTGGGGATACACTTACTGCGGGGGTTTATACAATAACAGGAGCCATGTCTATCGCTGGTTCTCTTACTCTAGATGGAGGAGGTAATTCTAATGCTTTATTTATCATGAGGGGTAGCGCAGCATTTAACACATCAGCTGGAACTAACGTTACTTTGATAAACGGAGCCTCGCCTGAAAATATTTATTGGATTGCTCAAAATGCAATTGGCTTGGGGGCTTCAACTGTGATTCAAGGAACTCTATTTTCTAATAATGGTGCAATTGCAGTTGGTGCTGCTTGTACAATAACTGGAAGGTTATTAACAAAGGCAGGCGCACTTTCTTTTGGACCAGGAACACTTTCATTGCCAACGGATACTTCCTCTATCAATTTTAGATCATTAATTACTTTGATAATGTACACGGCTAGCGGTGCTATCGCGAATACTGGAGCATCAACCTATACTGGTGATATTGGTACCAATTTAGGCGCTATTACAGCTTTTACTGCTGTAGGTTGCACTGTAAATGGCACAATATATCAAGCGGGCTTAACTACTTTGGTTACGCGAATTTATCATAAAGCTACATTTAGCCTTTATCAAAACGGAGTACTAATTCCTAATTCTGCTCGAACATTAATAAATTCATCAATCATTGATTTACAAGGTATTGCTATCGTTCAGGCTGGAGAAACCATTGAGGTTAAATGGAGGATGGATAAACAGATTTCTGATAATGGTCAAATAGATATTGGTAATAGAATATTAACCCTAACCGAAGTTAGATAATCAGGATTATCTAACTTTAATACATGATTAGAGTTTTAACGTTTAAATCGTAATAAAATGTCAGTTAATTTCAAAGTTATAAAAGGCAAAAAACAGCTTATAATAAGTGTTTTTTGTGTTTTCTGTAATTTGTTTTTATCAATGAAACAGGAAATAAAAGCACAGGTTATTTCCAACAATGGAGCTTATGTTTCTATTTCAAGTGGAATAGTGATTGACTTCGATACCATGAATGTTGATAATACAACAACCATAAATAATGAAGGAACTATAAATGCTTCTACTATTAACAATGCAGGAACAATTGAGGGCAATGGCAATTATAATATTGCAAGTAATTTTATAAATATAGGAACATTTGTTTGTGGTACAAGTACGGTAAATTTTGATGGTACAGAAATTACAACCATTGGAGGTTCAAACGCAATAGAATTTTACAACCTCACATTCAATAATACCTTCGCAACAGCTCCTCAAATTACATTAGGAATAAATGCTACGGCAAAAAATAACCTAACAATGACAAAAGGAAAGGCCAACCTTGCAGGGTTTACTCTTACGCTTGGAGCTGGAGCAGCTGCACCAGGAACGCTCAATTATACTGAAGGATGGCTATATGGTGGCACATTTAAACGATGGTTTAATAATGTTATTTCTAATGCTATACCTACATCTGTAGGGCATTTTCCAATGGGAACTTCTGTAGCTGATTATCGTCCACTATGGGGAGGCTATTCTGCTGCCTTAACTTCTGGCGGAACAATAAGTGTTGTGCACAATCCCGTTTATCCCCCTGGCTCAATCTCGGCATCTCATACGGATTCCTCTTGGGCGGGTGGAACTGTATTAGAGGGAAGGTCCAATTCCTCCTGGGCTGTATCAACAGCAAATGGGTTAGCCTCAAGCGGGTCAAATATTTCTATACGGCTTGGTGGAACGGGCTTCAACCCGTTTAGTCTTCTAGATGTTAACTTATCCTTATCGAATAGTGTATTAGGCACATATGCTGCTTCTACAAATGACAATACTGCTCTTGAAGTAAACCGAACGGGCCTTTCGACGGCAGACCTGACTAGTACATTTTATATCGGCACAAAAAGTATTGCTAATTCACCGCTGGCTATTCAGTTACTTTATTTTGTTGCAAAATGTGATAATAGAAATATAAATATCAGCTGGGCGACAGCCTCAGAAAACAACAACGATTATTTTACATTAGAGCGAACTCATGATGGTATAAACTTTAAACAACTTGAAAGGTTTGACGGAGCAGGTAATAGTGCTCAAACAATTAATTATTCCTTTATTGACAATGAGCCATTGCAAGGCATTTCTTATTACAGATTAAGACAAACTGATATTGACGGCAAGGATGAATACTTCAATCTTACTTCAGTTTCTTGCGGTCAAAATGATTCCCATAAATTTAAAATTTTCCCAAACCCTGCCGTATCAAATATCACAGTAACACTCGACCTGACCAAAATAGATGCTGAGTCATATATTGTGTTTTATGATATTAGAGGTAAGGAGGTTATGAATATACGGCGCAAAGCCGATTCAAATAGACAGATTCGCATCGACATAAATGATCTTGAGCCAGGCTGTTATATCATGCGTTTAACTCATGGAGATGATACCTGTCAAACTGTGCGTTTAATAAAAACAATGATTTAACAGAGCATCAAAAAAGAGTTACAACAAGGTCCTTGCACGGTCGGCATAAAAAAAACCCTACCAAATTAAATTGATAGGGTTTTGCATCTTGTTTTACTCAGTTATTTTATATCCACAAATGTGTAGGCTTTTCCTGCCTTACCAGCACGGCCAGTTCTACCAATTCGGTGAATGTAACTATCGAAGGTCATAGGTAACTGATAATTAATAACGTGTGTTACGTCAGAAACATCTAGTCCACGAGCCGCAACGTCGGTTGCTACCAATACACGAACTTTACCTTGCTTGAATTTATTCAAAGCATTCTGTCTAGCATTTTGAGTTTTATTTCCGTGAATTTCATCAGCTTTAATTCCAATGTTGTTCAGCATGCTCGTCAATTTTTTCACTTTGAATTTAGCTTCCTCAAATATCAGTAGCTTATCCATTTGCTGAGATTCCATCAAATCAGTTAAGATCTTAAATTTGTCTTCTCCAGCATTAATGCGAATCACTTCCTGATCAATATGATCACCGGTAGTTTCTCCGTTACTTACTTTAACTCTTACAGGGTTATTCAAGATTTCTTTGATAAATCCTTCTTGTTTTCTATCAAGTGTTGCTGAAAAAAGTAATGTATGTTTTCTACTTTTCATCAACTGCAAGGTTTTCTTAACATCATTAATAAAACCCATATCGAGCATTCTATCAAATTCGTCCAACACCAATGTGTTTACGTTGTCCAACTTAAATGCACGTCTGTTTATAAGATCCAAGAGTCTGCCTGGAGTTGCTATAATTACATGCGGCGTTCTTCTTAGGTTTCTAAAATCACTATTGATATTAGTACCTCCAATAAAACACGAACTGTGTAAATTGAGTCCTTTGGTCATGGTCTTAAATTCATCTTGAATTTGAGTAGCCAATTCTCGAGTAGGGGCCATTATGAGCGCGTAAGTTCTGTTTTGAACTGGATGTTGAATCATTTGCTCAATCATTGGAATTAAAAACGCTCCAGTTTTTCCGGTTCCTGTTTGTGCAATGCCCAAAAGGTCTCTACCTTCTAATAAACTTTCTAGCGTTTTGTCTTGAATTTCAGAAGGACGTTCAAATCCTTTTTCCTTCAATAATGCTTTTAGTTTATCATTAATTGGTAATTCTTCAATAGTTCTTTCTGCTCTAAAGTCTTTTACTTTATCTGTATGCACTGCTTTCCTTGCAAGTAAGTTTGGATCTAGATTCGAAACTTGTTTCGCTTTTTGAGGCCGAGATCGTCCGCCTTTATTAAAGCTTGGCTTCCCATTAGAGCTACTTGGTCGACTTCTGTTTCCGTTTTCACTTGAGTTGTTAAAACGTTTTTTTGGTTTGTCTTTTTTGTAATTTGAATTATTCATATAAAATTTTGCTCATACCAAATTTGGGGTAAGAGCTTGTTGTTGTTTGAGGTAATACTGCGCTGTACTATCTCGATAAGAAATTTGTTTTGATTTTTATTAGAAATTTTCTCTGCCTGCGCAAGGTTTATGAAAATTTCTCTCTTTCCGTATTAAGAACTTCTAATTTTACGTTCTTGGAAATTAGATCTTGGAATTATGACCAAGCCTTTAAAGAGTACAAAGGTAGGTTTTTATTACTAAGAATGTTAACATGGCTATATTCTTGTCCAAACATTCAAACAATGCTGCCAACTAAACGACTTTTCTAATATTCATTCTTAATAGTTTCTATAGCTGTTGCAATAGTCAGTTGTAAGCCTAAAGAAGACTGTAATGAAGGGCAAATTTATTTGACCAATATTAGCTAAACTGACACTAAGTTTTTTTATTGGTTTACTTCAGATCAACTTATAACCTTAGCTCCTGGTAATAAAATCTGTAAACAAACAGGACCTGTAAAAATTGTATCTACTCTAGGAGGTAATCAAGAAGCTACGTTTTGAAGTTATTCTTGTGTTGATGGAACAAGTGTAAGTCATTTAATGGAATCGTGCAACGAAGAAGCGGAGTGCGAATGTTTTGGAGAGAACCTAACTAAATTTTGTAATAATGGATTGTTTGATCCTACTTCTGGAGAAAACAATGTCGACTGCGTTGGAAATTGTCGACCCTGCGAGGAATTTGTTGATTTATGCGAATTATACAAGGATTCCATAACTATAGCTGATCAAATGGCCGATAATGCTGCATTAACCTCAATTTTTGGCAGACGTGTAGCAGGTGATTAAATTGAAATGAGATTTGAATTTAATTCTAGCGGACCTTTTTTTAACAATAGAACAGCTATTCTTACCGCGAGAATTCATACTGATAGTTTACCATTAGAAAGTAGAATTTATAACACAGGTATCGGACAAGAAGAACTATCGCTTATTTACGATAGAGGAATTGTTTCAAGTTCTAAAGATTATTGGCACTCAGACACTTCTCAAACCGTTCAGTTGATCAAAACGGTCAATGGTGTTTGGCTATTGAATTTGTCTAATATCAGTTTTCATAATTTAAAATTCCCCATTGAAAGGACTGCAAATTGCAGCGGTCAGGTAATATTTTCTAAAGCTGAATTAAAATTTGATTAAGTAACGTTTACTTTTTCTTTTTTTTCTTGCGTTTTTTCTCAAACGATTCGTTTTGTTCCATCAATGATTTCCAATCGTCTTTACCATCGTCCGAAAATAGAATAGTAGCTTCTTTTTCGCCTTTGTCAATTTCAATTCTTGTAATCTTAATTCCAGTATAATTTTCGATGGCTTCTAAATAGTTACGCTCTTCTTTTGCGCAAAACGAAACAGCAGTTCCTTTTGATGTTCCACGACCAGTTCTACCAATGCGGTGTACGTAATTTTCCGCTACGTCAGGCATATCATAGTTTATTACCAAATCTACATTTGGAATATCGATTCCTCTTGCATTAACATCAGTAGTAATTAGAACTCGAATGTCATTTGATTTAAATCTATTTAGAATTTCGATCCGTTCCTGTTGTTCAACATCTCCATGCATACACTCAGTGGAAACCTGAACGCGCTCCATTGCAGACTTTACGCGTTCTGCACGAACTCGAGTTCTGACAAAAACCAAGATTTTTAAATCTTCAAAATCTTTGATATAACGTTCCAAAAAGAAACGTTTATCGTCCATTTCAATAAATGCCAAAGCATGCGATACATTTTTAGAAACTGGATCTTTTGGTGAAAGTTGAATCCGTATTGGATTAGTAACGAGTGAATAGGCTAGCTTTTTTATCTCATCATTTATAGTTGCAGAAAAGAACAATGTCTGGCGATCTTCGGGAATATTATGCAAAACATCCTTAATATCCTTATAAAAACCGAGAGCTAGCATTTGATCGGCTTCGTCCAAAATCAGTGTTTTTAAATTTCTGAGATCAATGCTTTTTTGATTCAGTAAATCAAACATTCTGCCTGGAGTAGCGACCAAGATATCGATCCCACGATCCAAAGATTCTTTCTGTCCATCTTGATCAACACCACCAAAAACACTTATCGTTCGCACTTTTGTGTTTCTTCCCAAATCATGAAAAACCTTCGTGATTTGCAATGCCAATTCTCGTGTTGGAACCATAATTAGCGCTTGAATTCCGAGCTCTTTTTTGAAGCTTTTATTCTCTTGAACTTTATGAATGATTGGAATTGCAAAAGCTCCAGTTTTTCCAGTTCCCGTTTGCGCAACAGCAAGAACATCTTCACCGTTTAGTATATTAGGTATTGCTTTAAACTGAATGTCCGTAGGACGTTTAAAACCTAATTGTTCTAGATTAGCCTTTATTTCTGAGCTGAGTGTGTAAGATTCGAATTTCATATCAGCTGCAAAGTTAGAAGGTTGGTTGGAAGGTTGGAAGATTGATTATTGAAAATTATGACCAGAGTATTATTCTGAATTTATTTGGTGAAATCTAGCTAAAGTGAGTTGCTAAAATAAATTTAGAATGATTAAAGATTATTAAGAGTTACAATTCCTCATAGTAATCAACCCGAATTTATTTGATAGTCTCATTATCATTGGAAGGAAGATTAAGGCAGAGGAATAAAAGTATCGTCTCCTGCTATCTTTGGAAATCGTTTATTCCTCCAGTCTTCTTTAGCCCTTTCTAGCCTTTCTTTGGAACTGGAACAAAAATTCCAAAATAGAAAGCGTTCTTCTGGAAAAGGAGTGCCGCCAAATAGCAGCACATGTGTGTCTTTTGAGAATGAAAATGAAGTATTCTCTGCATTTTCAGTTACAATCATATTCCCAGCGGCAATTATTTTATCTTCACAGGAAACTTCTCCAGAAACAATTAATAATCCTAATTCGCCTTGTAAGTTTTTGCCGATATTTAATTCGGTAACATCAGAACAACTTACCTCAATCATAAATAAATCGGAATGAACGGGTAGAGGAGAGATTTTTCCAAAACCAGCGCCAGCAATAAGTTTAAAGAGCAAGTTACCTTCTTTCCAAGCAGGAAGGTCCTTACTCGAAAGGAAATCGAACTGAGGTTCTATTTCTTCTTTTGCTTTTGGGTGAGCTATCCAAATTTGATAGCCATGCATTAAATATCCTTTTGGTGTTTTAAGATATTCAGGAGTTCTTTCGGTATGAGCAATTCCTGATCCTGCAGACATAAATCCAACATCACCGGCTTCAATAACTTTTTGTGCCCCTGTACTATCTTTATGTTCAATAGCTCCTTCAAAAAGGTAGGTGAGTGTACTTAAGCCAATATGTGGGTGTTGATCGACTCCTAGATAACCATCTTCTGAAACGTGCTTTGGTCCTATGTGATCAATAAATACAAATGGACCTACGCTGCGTTTTTTTCTAAAAGGTAAAATTCTACCAACAGTAAAACTCCCAATACTTCGGGCACGTTCTGGAATGATTAAACCTCTGTTGGACATGGTTTATTGACGGATGAAGGTTAACATTAGCGCCTCATATGCAGTAAACCCCATTTCGATGGCTGTGCTATGACCAACGCCTTCTAATTCAGCTGAAGATTTTTTAGGGTTATCGTATCTGTCGAATACATACTTGAAGTTTTCGAAACTGGCTGTTTTGTCCTCCATTCCATGAATCCAAAGTAGATAGTTGTCATAATCTTCAATTACGAGCGGAATATTGTATTCAAATGACGTAACGGTAGAGCCGCTTAAACTCAATCCAGTAGCGTCTTGTAGTAATTTCGTACTCGTGGTTACCGGTGCATCTAGAACTACTTTTCCAATTTCTAAAACACTTGGATCAGCAGCCAAATGAGCAGCAGGCATTGCGCCTAAACTGTAACCATAAACTACAAGACGTTCTTTACTTAAGCCTCTTGCTTTTAACCAAGTAATGCAAGCTTCTGCATCAGCTATCAAATCTTCAATTGATTCACTTGTTCCTTCAGAGTTACCAAAACCACGATAATCGAACATCATTACTCCGTAATTATGTTGCCCTCCAATATTTGCAAGATTTGTTGCCAATTGCCAATAATCATTCATATTTGGACTGTTTCCATGTAAATAAAGAATTACGGTATCGATTTTAATTTGGTCTTGGCTACCGATGTACAACGCTTCAATCTTGGCTTTAGATCCTGCATTGTTTGAAATTAAGCTAAACTGACTCACCAAACCTTCATCAACAAGTTGCTCCGCTAAATCAACATTAGTAAAGCTATAATCAACAGGTTCACCTTTCAGAAGGACAGAAGCAACATCATTTTTGCATCCAACTATAGTTAGCACAGCAGCTGTAAACGTTATGTAAATTAGGAACTTCATTCTGTTTTGAAAATTCGATAAGCTACTTTGAAGTAGACTCCTGCAGCACCTTTTCCGCCAACAGAAGTATGCTCAACTTGCGGTATCATTAGAGTTTTATCGAAATTTAGCCATTTAGCTTCAATACCGAAGATCCATTTTGGCCCCTCGTAATTATACCCAAAATATAATGCTGGATGCATCAGCTTTCCTTTTTCTAATTCAACTGCACCTTGAGCCATATCATACCAATTCGTTATTCCAACAAACGGAACATGGCGTTCTCTAAGTTGCCAATAAAAGTTGACTGATGTTTCTGGAAAAATACTTGAGTTCCCCACTCGTAAGTCTATTATAGGATTCAGAATAAGACTTCCTGAAATACCGGGTTGCCATTTTCGAGTTTCTAAAAAGCTATAATTCGCACCTAAATCAAATTGTAAGGATTGGTAAGCCAATGTAGTAGCATGAAATCCACCAAAAACACTCAGTTTTTCAGAAATACCGTAAGCACCAGAAATACTACTCATTGGAATTGGAAAACCAACAACGGGGCCTCCAAGATCCACAGCTATTCTAGTTTCTCCTTTTTCGAGAGGTTTTACAACTCGAGTTGTATTGCATGCAGAGCAGCAAAATAAAAGGGCAAAAAGAATACTGGAAATGAATTTACGTTTCACACTGCCAAATTATTCTTTTTGTCCTTTAAAGACAAGAATTATTATTCTGTGTTATGCTCCAACATATTGCACAATAAAGTAGTAGAAAGGAATTCCAATCATAACATTGATAGGGAATGTAATGCCCAATGCCATGGGTAAATATAAACTTGGATTGGCCCTCGGAATTGCCTGTTTCATTGCCGCCGGAACGGCGATATAAGAAGCACTGGCTCCGAGAATAGCAAATAACAATTGATTACCAGGCGAATCAGTAATTTGGAAACTAAGCATCAAAGCCAGCAAACCATTTACGAAAGGCATTAGACCTGCGAAAAGGAAAGGGAAAACTCCAGTTTTAAAAACTACGCTCAAATGTTTGCCACTAGTCACACCCATATCAAGAAGGAATAATGCTAGAAATCCTTTGAATAAATCTGTTGTAAATGGTTTAATTCCAGCGGCTTGAGATTCGCTAGCCATTAATCCAATCACTAAACTGCCCAACAACATAAGAACACTGCCATTGGTAAGGCTATGATAAATGGTTTGTCCAATACTTTGCGGAGCGGGATCGCCTTCTTGACGCTCGGCAGCTCCAAAACGTTTCATGAGCAGTACACCAATAATAATTGCAGGAGCCTCCATCATTGCCATTACCGCTATCATATGTCCATCAAATACGACGTGTTCCATTTCTAAAAATGAAACTGCAGTAACAAATGTCACTGCACTAACGGAACCGTATGAAGCAGCAATAGCAGCGGCATTCGAAATTCCTGTTTTCTTTCTAATCAGAAAAAAAGCAAGTATCGGAACAGAGGCAGCTAAAAAACAACCAAGAATTAAGCTCCAAATTATTTCAAAACTAAGTGAGCTATGCGCTAATTCTTGTCCTCCTTTAAAACCGATTGAAAGCAGCAGATACAGTGTAATGAATTTTGAAGAGCTATCAGGAACCTTAAGGTCACTCTTAAGTTGCACCGCTATAATCCCCAATAAAAAGAACATTAAGGCTGGGTTTGTTAAATTGCTAGTTAACTCAATGAAGCTCATAATTAATGAATTTCAATTATGGTTTTCTTCGTGAATGTGATGTTTTTTCCTAATTCTTCAACCTTCAATAAAAAATTGTGCAAGGCAATACCAGATAGCTCATCGGTAACAACAGTTTTTTCGTCGATCCAATTCAAATTGCATTTACCCAATTCTTTTTTTTCTTTGAGAACAGTTTCAAACAATGCTTTTAATTGTTCAGTTCCTGCAGCATATTTTTCATCTTCTGTAACATTCGCGGCACTAGGCTGATCTATTTTTTTTTCTATGGATATTACCATACCTGATGTTTTTTGTTGTTGAACAGTTGATATTGTATGATTACTATTTGGTTTTTCTATTTGGTTTTTTGTTCCTAATTCCATGACTTTTTGTTTATGAGGCAAAGGTTAGCAGGCTTATCCATTTGTGTTTATCTATTCTTTTTATGATATACATTTGCTTTTAGTTATGAATTACACCCTACATCAATTAAAAGTATTTGTGTGCATTGTGAAGAATCAGAGTGTTACAAAAGCATCTAAAGAGCTCTTTCTCACTCAGCCTGCAGTGAGTTCGCAGCTCAAGAAATTGCAAGATCAATTTGATGTTCCGCTAACTGAGGTTGTAGGAAGAAAGTTGTTTATAACCGAATTCGGAAAAGAGATAGCACAAGTAATCGATCGGATTTTATTGGCCTCTGATGAAATAAAAGAGACATTAGAACAATATAAAGGACTTGTTTCTGGGCATTTAAAAATTTCAGTAGTTTCGACTGGAAAATATGTAATGCCCTATTTTTTAAGTGGTTTTACAAAACGATTTCCAAGTGTGAATGTTGCTATGGACGTGACCAATAAGCAACTTGTTGTAGAAGCTTTGACTAAAAACGAAACCGATTTTGCTTTGGTATCGGTTCTTCCTTCCGGTTTGGCTTTAAAGACGATTGACCTTATGAACAATGATCTGTATTTCTTCGGGAATTCGGAAAATGCTAAGCGGTTTAGAGGAAAGTCAGCAAGTCCAAAAGAAATTGGTGAACTTCCATTAATCTTTAGAGAAAAAGGTTCTGCAACACGTAACGCTATGGAAGAATTTATTCTACAGCAGAACATTCGAGTTAATCAGAAGTATGAGCTGGTTTCTAATGAAGCAGTTAAGCAGGCAGTGAATGCCGGTTTGGGCTATAGTATTATGCCGCTTATTGGTTTGAGAAATACAATCAATGCTGGAGAGGTTGAATTGATAAAGGTTAAGGGACTGCCTATTCAGACTCAATGGATGCTCTGCTATTTAAAAGGAAAGAAGTTGTCTCCAGCAGCAAAAGCGTTTATTAGTTATCTCGAGGCGCACAAAGTTCAATTGATAGAAAAGTATTTTTCTTGGGTTGAAAACGTTAAGTAACCTAATCTTTCTTAAAAAAGGCTGAACCTTGTGCCTTACCCCTTGTCTTTACGGTACTTTCGACAAAATACAATGGATAAAAAAGATTCGAAAAAAACACCGAAAACAGGATTTGAATTTAGCCTCTTCGAGGCAGAAGAAAAACCCTTGTTCGATAAACTGCTGGAGATTTTCCAAGAGTTAATCACACATACGTCAGGAGACTATGACGAGGCAATGGATTGGTTACGTCAATTAGATACGGAATACAAACTGACCAACGAAGAGTATACGTTAGAAGATTTTGAGGAGGACCTTAAGAAGAAAGGTTACATTCAAGAAAGATTAGATCCTAATGGAGATCCAGGAATTGGGATAACCGCAAAGACCGAACGGGCCATTCGAAAGAATTCCTTAGAGCAATTGTTTGGGAATATTAAAAAGCAAGGGTCAGGAAACCATAAAACAAAAGCTACTGGACAAGGTGACGAGCACACTGGAGATTTAAGAGAATTTCAGTTTGGCGATAGCCTTGAGCAAATCTCGATTACCGAAAGTTTGAAAAATGCTCAAGTGAATCATGGTCTTGGAAATTTTAAGCTTACCGAAAACGATTTAGTAGTAGAAGAGACGCATCATAAATCTCAAATGAGTACGGTGTTAATGATTGACATTAGCCACAGCATGATTCTTTATGGTGAAGACAGAATTACCCCTGCCAAAAAAGTTGCAATGGCATTGGCAGAACTAATCACTACACGATATCCAAAAGATACCTTAGACATTCTTGTTTTTGGAAACGATGCTTGGCCTATAAAAGTTAAGGATTTACCCTATTTGCAAGTTGGTCCTTATCACACTAACACAGTTGCAGGTTTGGAGTTAGCAATGGACATGCTGAGAAGGAAAAGAAACACGAACAAACAAATTTTTATGATAACCGACGGCAAGCCAAGTTGCTTGAATATGCCCGATGGATCATACTATAAAAACAGTAACGGACTAGATCCTTTTATTACCGAAAAGTGTTACACTATGGCGGCACAGGCAAGAAAACGACATATTCCGATAACGACATTTATGATTGCCCAAGACCCATACTTAATGTCGTTTATAGACAAATTCACGCTTTCAAATAAAGGGAAAGCATTTTACACTGGATTAAAAGGATTGGGCGAAATGATATTTCACGATTACGAAAACAACAGAAAAAAACGAATAAAATAATGGCTAAACTTCCGCAAACATTCGGTGAATTAAAGAAATCAGGATACCAATCAAAAAGTATAAAAGAAGAATTACGTACGAATTTGATTGCCAATTTGAAGGAGGGCAAATCGTCTTTTGAAGGAATTCACGGTTACGATACTACCGTTATTCCACAATTGGAAAGAGCCATTTTATCAGAGCATAATATCAACCTACTTGGTTTGCGTGGCCAAGCAAAAACTAGACTTGCTCGTTTAATGATTGGATTATTGGATGAGTACATTCCATTTATCGAAGGTTCAGAAGTAAATGATGATCCATTGAAACCATTGAGTCGATTTGCAATAGAACAAATTGAAGCACATGGCGATAAAACTCCAATTGCTTGGTTACATAGAGACGATAGGTTTTACGAAAAACTTGCAACTCCAGATGTAACTATTTCAGATTTGATTGGAGATATCGACCCAATTAAAGCAGCAAATATGAAGTTGAGTTATGCGGATGAGCGTGTGATTCATTTTGGAATGATTCCGAGAGCAAACCGCTGCATTTTCGTTATCAACGAATTACCAGATTTGCAAGCACGTATTCAAGTTGCATTATTCAATATTTTAGAAGAAGGCGATATTCAGATTCGTGGATTTAAATTGAGAATGCCATTGGATTTACAGTTTATTTTTACTGCAAACCCAGAGGACTATACTAATAGAGGAAGTATTGTAACTCCGTTAAAAGATAGAATTGGATCACAGATTCTGACGCATTATCCAAAGGATATTGAAACGGCTAAAACGATTACTGCTCAAGAGGCAAGTTTGCAGGAGAATAGAAGCTCAAAAATTCACGTTCCAAATTTGGCCAAGGATTTAGTCGAACAAATAGGATTTGAGGCTAGAAATAGCGAATATGTGGATGTAAAGAGTGGTATTAGTGCGCGAATGAGCATTACCGCTTATGAGAATTTGTTGAGTACAGCAGAACACCGTTGTTTGCAAAATGGAGAAAAAGAAACTACCGTTCGTTTTTCAGATATCGTAGGAATGATTCCAGCGATTACCGGTAAAGTTGAGTTGGTTTATGAAGGAGAGCAGGAGGGAGCATCATTCGTTGCAGAACGATTGATTGGTTCAGCAGCAAAGACGTTATTTCTTCAAACTTTTCCAAAGATTGAAAAACTGAAACACGAAGAACAAGAAGATCCTTACGATCCTTTGTTAGCTTGGTTTTTTGAAGAATCAAGCTTTGAATTGTATGATGACGCCAAGAACAAGGAGTATTCAAACGCATTGAATAAAGTTGCTCCGTTAGAAGACTTGATCGTTAAGTATGCTCCAAAAACAGAAGCAAAAGACGTGTTGTTCTTAAAGGAATTTATTCTTTGGGCATTGGTTGAATTCGAGAAGCTGGATAAGAAGCGCATCGATAATGGTATTGCATTTAAAGATGGATACAGCGCTTATTTGAGTGGATTGAGTTAGTCTTAAGTGATACCTTAATTTTTTGTGTGATTATAGTGAAAGACCTTAAAGGGATCTGCTTTTGAAAAAAAATCTATTAAGAAGTGCTTTAAACTTCAGCTAATCGCTTCAATTTATTTACATCCAACAGCAGAATAGTTCCTCTTGCATCAGTGGTTGAAATGATTTGCTCCTCCTTCAAATCGTGTAGCACACGAACTAAGGTTTCTTTTACTGTGCCGCATAGGTCAGCTAAGTCTGCACGAGAAAGCGGAATACTTACTTCAATATTTCCGTTCTTATAATGAGCAGTGAGGTAATAGAGTACTGTGCAAACACGTTCTCGAACACTTTTTTGGGCCAGCATAGTTTCTTGACATAAGAAATCTTCAAACTCTGTACTCAAACCGCTCAGCATAGCCATGCATAAGTCATTGTTCGATTTGAGTAATTGCAGTAAGAAAGCTGCTGGAATAAATAACAATTCTGAATCTTCCAATAATTCGGCACTATCGGGATATTTACGGTTGTTAAGCACCGGATGAAATCCAAATAAATCTCCCTTGCAGCACAATTGGAAAATTTGTGTTTTTCCAAGATCACCAGTTTTAAAGAGTTTTGCTTTTCCCTGCAGTAAGATATAGCAGCCAAAAGCAATTCCGTTTTCAGAAAAGACCAATTGCCTTTTTTTCATTTTAAGCACAGTAGTCTCAATTTCAAATTGAGCTAATTCTTTTGGAGTCAGGCAGTCGGTAAATAGATCTTGGGTAATCGCTGAATTAAACACGTACCAAAGAAAATTAAATCAACGACACCATTGACTTTTATCAATGGCTTTTATAAAGCGTATTGTAACATTTGTAGTCTAAATGAAAAAACAATATCAATCCAGAAAAGATGAACTTAAAGCGGTTGCTAACTCTACAATTTTAGTCTTCTTTTCTGTTTTTATTTCTACGGTTACTCCCATCATTCAGAATTCTCAAGAAGAGGATAGGGCCTCTTTTTATGAAATGGAAGATGAGCAGCGCAGTGAAAACAAAGAAATTAAGGAAGGAAACCCTGAACTCAAAGAAGATAAGGAACTTCCATTTCAGATATTTAATACCCACTTATTACATTTATTAGAAACCGAATACAATGTTATCCAAACCAAAAATCAATTGGTTTTCTTACACTTACAGGCGCTTTCTGTGCCCAAGTACATTTTGTACTGTCAATTGCTGCTAGATTGTAAATAGACTCTTTCTCAAGAATCAATTTATTCCAGCCTCTTCTCAATTTATTAAGCAATAAAAAAGTACATCATGATTAAACAACGGTTTATAGATTCTATGCAGCATCTCCACAGAGATGCCTTGGCTGGCAGTGTTGCTGGAATAATGGCAGTTCCTTTAACAGTAGGGATTTGTCTTATGTCAGATTATCCTGTAATGACAGGATTGTATACAGTAATTTTCGCAACCATTATTAGCTATTTGGCTTATTTGGTGCGTCCAGGAAACTATGTTGGAACACCTGGAGTAGCGGCGGGTTTAGCACCCGCATTGGCTTTGGGAGTGAGTGTTTTTGGAATGGAAAACATGCCGTTCGTAATTTTTCTTACTGCAATTTTCCAGATGATTGTTTGGCGTTATAAATTGGAAAAATACATTCTCAAATTAGTTCCCCATTATCTGGTCGAAGGTCTTTTGGCGGGAGTAGGTCTTAAAATAGCTTTAAAATTTTTACCGTTTTTGTACGATATTCAACACGAAACTGATGAGTGGCTAAACTTAGAACGCGAACTAATCCTGATTTTGTCAGCTGTATCTTTTGTAATGTTCGTATTACTCTACAAATACTACCAGAAAAAAATGCCCGCTTTGCCATATATAGTGATTATGACCACCGGTTTTGGACTTACCTTTTTTATGCCTTTACCATTGCTAACTATAGAGGATGTGCCATTTAAATTAGTACTGCCTTTACCACATTTTGGAAGTTTGTCTGGTTCAGAGGCGGTTTGGCTAATTGCTAAAATGGTGGGTTATGCTATGATGCTGGGAACCATAGACGTTATAGAACAGGTAATGAGTAATGTAGCAATCGTGAAGCTAGATCCTTTAAAAAGAAAGTGTGATAGCAATAACAGTTTGCTCGCAATTTGGGTAGCTAACATGGGTGCTACCTTTTTTGGCGGGATGACTAACCTTGACGGCTTGGCAAAGAGTACCACCAATGCTGTTGCTGGAGCCATCACAAAAACCTCCAATTTATTTACCGCATTGGTCTTAATTTTAGTCGTCTTTTTTCCAGAGATACTGGCTTATACTCCAGAATATGCATTGGGAATTATCATGGTATATTCTGGCTGGAAAATGATTGCCAATATCGCACATGTTCGAGCAGAAGGGCGTTATGCATTAATCCTCGCTGGTGTTTGTGGATTCTTGGTATTTGAATTCGGAATATTCGAAGGGTTACTATTGGTGCTGTTTGGTCATGCAATAATCCAATACATTTTTATGCGCCGATTGGGTAAAAGCACTAAACAAGTTTGGGCGACTTTTAGAATAGCAATTAGAGAAAAAAAGCTTGCCCAGCTTATGGATTTGGAAGATGTACTTACCGAAGATCAAATCCCTGTGCTTACGAAGTGGTTGGCTGCAATGAATAAACACGATATCAAGCTCATAAAAGAACTGTATACCAAAGGTGCTGTTTTTACTCCCGCTTTTAGCTCTAATATTCACTACAATATTGACGAGATCGAAGACTACTATAAGTACTTGTTTAGCCACGAAGGAGTTTATCTGAAGAAGTTGGATTTACATATGCAAAAGCATGGTGCCATTCGCATAAATAGTGGGCACTATGGAATTGGCTGGATACACGAAGGAAAAGATGAAAGTCATGTATTGCGCTTTTGTATGGTTGTGGAGAAAAATAAAATTGTTACGCATCATACAAGCACGTTACCCACAGGAGATGTTCCATTAAACAAATGGTTAGGAGCGAGAGATCCAAAACATCCCGAGTTTATTATTTAGATTGGGTTGGTTGGGTTGGTTGGGTTGGTTGGGTTGGTTTGGGTAGGCTTCTCGATACAATTCTCCTAAGGTCGAATCACTCGAAGTGACAACTATTAAACTGGGTGTCTTTCTATTCTTCTTCTTCTTCTTCTTCTTCTGTCAGTTCGAGTGGTTTTACGGAGAGCAACGCAGTAAAATTGTATCGAGAACTAGTCTTTCAATCGGTCAATATCTCTGCGGTCTTTTTTTGTGGGTCTGCCGCCCCAACCGAAGTTTTTTTGTTGCTGATTAATTAGGTTTTGTTCTTCGAGCAGGCTTAGTTCAGCTTCAGTTGTAGTTTCAATGATATAGTCTGCAACGAGTTTTGCGCCAACACGAGATTTTGGAATTGCATGGATTTTAAAGCTTCTCCAAATCGGATTGTCTTTTATTGCAATCGTGTTGCCTATTGACACAGTTTTACCAGGTTTAGAAAGATTGTTATTTAACTTTACTTTGTCTTTGTTGCACGCAGTTGCTGCTATTGATCTGGTTTTGTAAAGACGCATTGCCCATGTAAATTTATCGAGACGCATTTGGCGAAGGTAGTTATGAAATTGTGTTTTTTTTGTTCTAGCCACAGGGTATAATCTAAAATATAAAAGGAACGTCATTCCGTAAGATTAGATGAGCAAATAGAAGCACGAATATTAAGCGAAACCTCTAAACTGGATCCCGAAAACGCGACTTCTGAAATAAATTAGATTCCTGCTTTCGTGGAAATGACTAATTGGGTGATTTAGTTCAATTGTACTAGATTTAAAAAACTAGTCGGAAGGTGTTTTAGATCTAGTGTGCTGTGTTCGTCTTCTTGATACACTTTGTTCATAACTCTCAAAAGCACTCGAAGTGACATCTACAAGTTTTGAAATGTCAGTTCGATTGGTTTTACAAAAAGTAACGAATTAAAAATTCGCTTATCTTCCAGCATGAATGCTCCATAAAAAAAGTCACACTAAATAGTAAAGCTTGTCAATATAAAGCTCGATATACTAAATTTTCAGAAAAAATATAGAATAACCCTTTAAAAAACTGAAAACTGAAGGTCTATGAAAATTTTTAATGCCATACCCAATCGAGTCTAGAATGCCAAGGTTGCTTTCAAAAAATATTGTTGATGAGATACTATCTATATTTTGTGATTTTCACTGAAGAACTTTTAAAAAGAGAAAGAATTGCAACATAACATCTCACTCTTACTATCCTATTACAGTTAAGCAAATACTAATTAATCTCAAAAATAGAAACTGACTTTTAATTATTCTGTTTTGATGAGCCTTATTGATTGATTTTCAATAGTTAAGAAATAAATATTCGGAGGTAGATCAGTTAAATCAATTTTATTCATAGGAGCAACTAGTTTACCTTTACGAACGGTTTCTCCAGCTAAGGAATATATTTTAAATTCTTTCGGTTCTGTGAATTCAATTTTAATATTTAGTTGGTTTTTAAAAGGATTCGGATAAACTCTAATTTCTGAACTAAGAACTTCTTTCAAACCTGTCGTTGTTGAGTCCCCTGGCGTTGTTGACTCGTAATTGAATTTCAAACCATCTATCAACATAACATTTCCGGGAACTTTATAGTCTAAGTTTCCCCCTTGAATCAGAATGTTAACTGAGTCAGCTGGCGGAGTATCGTAATATAATATTGGCACATTAAATTTTGTGTAATTAATTATGTCCTTATTAAATACTTTAACGCCAGCACCAATTATACTGTCTCCAGAATAAACATATATGAAGATGCTAGTGTGATTTGAATCAGCGTTAACTATGTCTTGTTTAATAAAACCTGATAATGATTCTAGATTATTATCAATTGCTATTTTGGGTATATCAATAAGGTCAAAATCACCATTTTTTACATTCATTAAAACTAATGGCACTATCGTATCTTTTTGCCTGAAAATTTCAATTGTTTTTGATCTTATCTCCATTGCGAAATTTCCCAAATAAGCATCTCCAGTCTTAATAATTGCACTATCTACGATTCCTGGAGCAAGTGAATTGTAAGCTCTTGTATATGCTTCACTCCAGTCAACAGGTTCTTCCCCAAAAGGTGGATTTTGAACCCAATTCTCAAAATCTCCATTAGGTATTTCTTGTGATTGAGCTGATATTGCTAGTAACGTGAATAAGACAATTGATAGATATTTCATATTGACATTTATTAAAATAATACATCACAAATTTAGATTATTTTTTGAAAAGTTACTTTTTTACAACTCTAAAAGAGTCCGGTTGCAGAAATTAGTTGAGGTGGGCATGCTAAAGAAAAATTCAACTCTCCGTTTTTTTAAAGTCACAATAGTTATTATTTGTGATATTTTTTATCAGCCTCCAAAGCCATTATTTAAATTACTGTAATAGCAAAATACTTGGAAACAGAGAATTGGTTATTACATTGCATTTATATCAAATTTACTAAACCTTCTTCGTCATTAACCTCAACTAATCTTTAGTAATGATTGCCAGATATGAGATAGGGGCTTACACTAGTAATTAGAACATGTAACACTATTTTCCTCCACAAGGTCGGTGATAGCGTTTTGGTAAGTTGTGTTCTTTCGAAGTATAAATCAAAAAGGGGCGATTTGCTAGTGGCAAATTCAACGCTTGGATAGCCGGCTTGAGGCGAAGAAATAATGATAAGATTGAGATTCCCGTTTTCACGGGAATGACGATACATTTAATAGTTAGGGTTTTCAAGGGTATCGCTATTAATGAAGAACCAACTAGTCCATAAACCAACCCATTTTGAAGAATTATGAAATCAATTAACTAAGCCAGCTCTAACCTTTTGGTTCTAAATACTTTTGCAATTCCTAAAATCAAATAAAATGAGCAAAGGCCAGGTCACTATCGGAAGCGTATTCAAAACCATTATTTGGCCTAGAAAGAACCTGCTTTTAGTCGGTTTGTTACTCATAATTATCTCTCGACTGGCGAGCTTGGTTTTGCCGGGAGCGTCTAAATATTTGATAGATGACGTTATTGTAAATAACGATTTTGAAAAATTAAAATTAATAATTATTGCAGTTGCTTCAGCTATTGTAATACAGGCAATTACATCATTTCTATTAACGCGATTGTTGAGCGTTGAAGCGCAGCATTTAATTGCAGAATTAAGGGTTCAAGTTCAGAAGAAAGTGCTAGGTTTACCAGTCAACTTTTTTGACAATAGTAAGTCTGGAGAATTGGTTTCTAGAATTATGACTGATGTTGAAGGTGTTCGGAATTTGGTAGGTACAGGATTGGTTCAATTGGTTGGCGGAACAATTACTGCTTTTATTTCTTTGTTTCTACTAATAAAGATAAGTCCAATGATGACCGCTTTAGTGCTGATTCCAGTGGCTTTGTTTGGATTTATTGCGATGAAAGCATTTGCATTCATTCGCCCAATCTTTAAAGAACGGAGAGTAATTAACGCGGAAGTAACGGGTCGATTGACCGAAACACTGAATGGTGTCCGAGTTATCAAAGGATTTAATGCAGAACAGCAAGAGATTGAATCTTTCGAAAACGGGGTAGATAAACTGTTTGTGAATATTAAGAAGAGTTTGACTTCAACAGCATTTGTGACTAGTTCAGCTACGTTTCTACTGGGTTTAGCGTCTGCTGGAATCATGGGAATTGGTGGTTATCTGATGATGACCGATAAAATGACTTTTGGTGACTTCTTAGCATTCACGCTTTACTTAGGGTTTATGATTGCGCCGATAGTTCAAATGAGTAACATTGGTTCTCAACTTACTGATGGCTTTGCTGGCCTTGACAGAACCGAAGAATTGATGAAAATGAAATCGGAACACGATAATCCAGATCGAACGGAGACGCTACCAAAATCTATTCGAGGCGATATCAAATTCAACGATGTTTCTTTTGGTTATGAAGAAGATAAGGAGGTGTTGCATAATATTTCCATTGATGCGCCAAGTGGATCGGTAACGGCCCTTGTAGGTTCATCAGGTTCGGGTAAAAGCACCATTGCAGGCCTTGTATCGTCCTTTTTAAGCCCAGATTCGGGTAAAATTACAATTGATGGGCAGGATTTGTCAAAATGTACATTGGACAGTTACAGGCAGCATTTAGGCGTTGTGTTACAAGACGACTTTTTGTTTGAAGGCACCATTCGTGACAATATCATTTTCCCAAGACCTAATTCTACCGAAGAGGAAGTGCAAGCAGCTGTAAAAGCAGCTTATGTAAGTGAATTTAGTGATCGATTCGAAGAAGGTTTGGATACTTTGATAGGGGAGCGCGGTGTTAAATTGTCTGGAGGTCAACGACAACGGATTGCTATTGCTAGAGCAGTATTGGCTGATCCTAAGGTTTTGATATTGGACGAAGCAACTTCTAATTTGGATACCGAAAGTGAGGCATTGATTCAAGAATCATTGGGAGAGCTAATGAAAGGCAGAACCACCTTCGTTATTGCTCACCGATTGAGCACCATTCGAAAAGCAGATCAGATTTTAGTTGTAGAAGACGGTCGCATTGCAGAGCAAGGAAATCACGACGATTTGATTGCTAAAGAAGGTCGTTATCACCAATTGTTTACGTATCAGGCTAGGATTTAATTTTTTTATGTAAAAAAAGCCCATGCAACCTACGCCCCGCAACTAAGGACAGTGCAGAGTTCAAGGGTTTTAATTTCGAGTTTCAATTCTTGCTACGTTCGAGACATACTGTTTCAAATTTACGCTATCGTTAGCATTTTCCTTTTAGTCGCTGCAACTCACAGTAATTATGTTACTAATTGAAGGTGACCTTGAGAGTTCCTAATTAGGCTTGTATATCTTATTTCACTCATCAAAGGGGGTTTCATTTATCTCAATACTATTGAGAAGTTCTTCTGCTGGAATTTCCGAATCAATTAATGCAATGGATAGCTTTTCAGATTTAATATAAATGTGAATTATTCTATTGGTATCAACGTCAATTGCACTAATTGTAAGAAAAGACCTACAAGGTTCAAAACCATAACCTATCGTGAATATGCAATCATGCATAGAAACAATAGAGGCTAAAGTAATGCCTACCTAATCTGTATTATTTTCACTGATGAGGGTTTGCATCTTTGGAGAGGCAATACAAAAGCTGTTTTAATTCCTTTATTAATTCAATTTGTGTAATTACTATGCGTGCTTCAATAGTGCCTCGAATAAATTTTAAAAGAGCTATTAAAAATTCTCTTTTTTTACCTGTAATATTCGTTTTCTAGACAATAGAATCCTTTTTGTAAATCCAATCATGATTTTTTGCAACCACCAAAATAAACTTTTGATAATCGGGATTCACTAAATCATTGGGTAACTCTAATATTTCCGTCTCGGATAGGGTCATTTTCTAATTAAGTGTTAGATATTTCATTTGGTAGACTATTGTGGATGATAGTTTGGCTAAAAAATTATCTACGGTTTTGGAGGTTCGGTTGTTTTTTATTTTTAGATATATATTTAACGAGCTTAGATAAATAAAAAGCAATAGGTATTAATATACTTATGGAAATTATTAATATTAAAGCTTTAGAAACATTAAAATAATTCGCAATATTTTGGGATTTTTCAAAAATTTTAAAGTGAAGTAAATATAATTCCAAACTTATTAATCCGAAAAATCTAAGAAAATAATTTAAATTCTTAGATGATAATTTTTCTAAAAATGTAGCTATGATTAAACAAAAAGCAGGTGTAATTAATATAAAAGGATAAAAATAAAGACCAAGATTATATAAATAATGAGGAAAATATCTTTTGAATATAAGCAACATAATTATACCTGATATACCAATAAAAAGGACGTTATGTAGTTTTATTGGTTTAAATTCAACCTTTTCGAAGGCGAATTTTCCAAATACAGCTCCAATTGAAAAAATAGGGATTCGGGTTATGAAAAGCATTAACACGATGTTTAGGGAAAAAACCATCCTAAGTGAAACTAGAATTACTGATATTATTAATGCTATGACAATAAAATAAATGGGATTTTTTGTTATTTGCTTATATACGTAAGGAAAAATCAAATAAAACATAAATAATGAAGGTATATACCATTCAAAAAAACCCAAGTTTGTCCAGAATCCAATTGTTAAAATATTAATAATGAAATTTTTAAGAGAAAATATTCCTAATAGTATCATTGTAATTAAAACAATGATGACATAAGTGGGGTATATTCTTTTTAATCTTTTCTTAAAAAATAAAATTTTACTTTCATCCTTTTGGAACGAAAAAAACAAGCCAAATCCAGATAAAAATAAAAAGAAATCAACTCCTCCATAACCTATTGATGTAATTTGATTTATGTATGGTATATATCCAGCATGATATAATATTACACAAATGATGGATATCCCCATCAATTCTGTCCTGTATTTACTTATTCTTTTTATCATGATTCCTGTTCTATGGTGTTTTAAACTGACCTATAACCTTTGGCATATGGCAAGTAGGCGATTTAGAAGCACTCATTTTTCGGCAAAACACCAAGTTTAATACAAGTAAAAAGCCTTGGGTTTAGAACTATTTCGCCTATTTTTTGAAGGCATTGTTGGGTGTAGTTTTTCGATTTCGAATAGTTTTTTTTATGTGTTTATTTATTGGTATTTCAAACAATGTAGAACTATAATGACTAATGACTAATGTAACAGTAAAAGTTATAAAAATTATTAAGATATCATTCTCAATATGTAAAATCTTAGAATTAATAATTGAAAAATATCTCAAAATAAGATAATGAAACATATAGAATCCAAAGCTGATTTCTCCTAAGTGGATAAATATTTTTTTTGATAAAAATTTAGAGATTGCACCTTTTTGAAAAGAATAAGAAAATATCAAATAGCTCATTGGTATCCAGTAGTAAAAAGAATATCGCGCTACTTGATCTATTGATTGATGAAAGATGAAGAAAATTAGAAGTAATAAGATTGCGGAAATTTCTAAATAATTATAATTTATTCTTTTTTCTTTTAGTGTCCGTGATTGAGATATATTAAAAAGAAAAATTCCAATAATAAAATCAACAACTCTTGTGAAAGGATTTATATAAAATACTTGATGATAATAATTCTCGGGAATTACTAAAGTTAATATAGGGATAATTGCAACTATTAAAAAAATAAAAATGTTTTTATAACTTCTAATTTTGGGTATTAATAAAATGAGAAAGGGGAAAATTAAATAGAAGAACATTTCATCGGATATACTCCAAGAAGGAGCATTGAAAGAAAAATAAATATTTCCTCTGGGAATATAACTTTGAGTTAAAGATAAATTCGTTAATGCTTGGCTCAACCAAAGACTTTTGTTTTGAATAAATATACGATAGGATAAGGGTATAGATATTATTAGAGTTAAAATATGTAGTGGAAAAATTCTTGCAAATCTCGCTTGGTAGAAAGCTTTCTTTGATTTTTGTTTTTTCAGTATGTCATCTTGGTAATTATAGGCAAGTATAAAACCACTTAAAATGAAAAAGAAACTAACACCTATATATCCCTCATCAAATACGAAATCATAAATCCAACGTAAAACTTTAGAATCACTTTTATTAAGAAAATTCAGATGAGATGCAAATACCATAAATGCAAAAAAAAATCTTAATGAAGTTAAAGGTTTAATCACCTCTCTATATATTTAAAAAATTATTCAATTCTTCTTCTTGAGTTTAAATTACCTCCAACGTATTGTGTAAAATGCGTTTTCACATATTGTTGGCAGTTGTTTATTAAACTTTCACTCCCATTGAAATCCCAATCCAAGGCATATATTTTGGAAACCAACCAGAAGGTTCAGGTAAACTAATACAATAGCCTGTCAATCTTAAATAAGTTTTTTTAAACGAGAGTTGATATCCAATACCTGCATTCCACTCCAATTGTGATTCTGACCAAGATTCAGTCTCTGATGGATATCTATTTCTACTTGTAAATAGAACATTGGTTAAACCTGCTGTAAGATGTAACTGATGTTTATTTTTTCCAATAAAGTAATTTCCATAAATCATTTGGGACCCAATAATGTCAAGATATTTCCCGGTTTCTGAATTTCCATTGTTATTTCGGATAATATCTCCCTTATGAAAGTTAATAAGCCCAATACCAAAGCCCAAAGAGATTTGTTTATGCAAAGCATATTCATAATTCAATGAACCATAAATGCATGTGCGTCCCCCTAGTTCAATATGAACAAAGTGTTTGCTATCCTGATTGAAATATTTTTCAGATTGGGGCGTGCTTTTCTCTATGGGATCTTGAGCACTAATACTTTGAAACGCCAGAATCAATAGCCCTGAAGTGAAAAACTTTAAGAAATAGGTATCATAATAAAAGGAGTTCATTTATGCTATAAATAATTAACAACAATTGGAGATAATAAATGCAATATACTCGTCTTACAGTATCACAAATATATTTAATCAAAAGCGTGTAAATGTTCTTAAAGTACTGCCCAATAAACAGAATAATTTTTAAATGCAACATTGTTGCATTTAATAGTATATTCGCAGTTCAAATTAAAAAAAAGCTATGCGTTTATTACTATTATCCTTTGCTATTGTATTTGTTTCTTGTAAAAAAGACGATCCTCTGACTCCAACTCTTCCTACGATCCCGAACCAAGAAGAAGTAATTACTACTTTAAACTACACGCTAACTGCTCCGAACGGTGACGTCGTATTGTTTTCTTTCAAAGATGTTGATGGAGATGGCGGAAATGCACCCGTCATAGTAAATGGAGCACTGGATACCAATTTGACCTATTCTGGAAAAATTGAATTATTAAATGAAACAGTTTCTCCCGCTGAAGATATTACTGAAGAGGTGAAAGAAGAAGGCGACGAACATCAGATTTTTTATCAATTCTCAAATCCAGACTTAGGCACAACGTACACGGATGCTGACGCTAATGGAAAGCCAATCGGTGTTTCGACTCAGTTAATCACCAAAGGAACATTCAGCTCAACGTTAACAATCACTTTGCGACATACACCCGATAAAAACGCTTCAGATGTCGCTTCTGGTGATATCTCGAATGCAGGTGGCGAAACTGACATTGAGGTGACCTTTGACGTTGATGTTAAATAGTTTTTTTACGCTACTTATTGTCTTTGCGTTTTGCGTTCAAAGCACTGCGCAAACGTGTAATCTTAATATTTCTGGCCGTCTTACGGATGAAACAACCAGCAAGCCCATTGTTTATGGAAATGTATTTATAAAAGAACTCAAATTGGGTTCGGTTTCGGACACTGCTGGGAACTTCAAAATCCAAGGCGTTTGTCCTGGAAATTACCACCTTGTGATTAGCCATATCGGCTGCGAAACCATTGAGTATTTTCTTAATCTAAGGAACGATACCGTCATGGGTATTTCTTTAGACCACAATCACCATCACTTGCATGAAGTATCCATTACTGCTAAATTAAAAGAGCGCAGCATACAGGAATCGCAAACCATTGGCAAGCAAGACTTGGAAGAGAACGGCGATAAAAACTTGTCTACCCTTTTAGATCAAATGAGTGGGGTAAGTTCTATCAAAAATGGCAGTGGAATAGCTAAACCAGTCGTACATGGCCTTTATGGGAATCGGCTAGCAATAATGAATAATGGTGTGGCGCAAAGTGGCCAACAATGGGGTGTAGATCACAGTCCTGAGATAGACCCGCTTTCGGCGAATGAAATAACGGTAATCAAAGGAGTTGGAGCAGTAGAGTACCAAGGAAATTCATTGGGAAGTGTGATATTAGTAGAACCGAGTCGCATAAAAAGAGAACCGCATTTACACGGATCAGGGAATTACTTTTTTGAATCTAATGGTCTTGGAAACGTGCTGCATTTTTCGCTGCAGCAATACAAAAATGTTGGTTTGGAGATAGGCTGGAAAGTAGATGCTACCGTCAAAAAAAGCGGAGACAATCGCAGCCCAAATTATTACCTGAGAAACACAGGAAATGAAGAAGCAAATGTTGCGCTGCAATTCGAAAAAGCCATTCGGAAAAACTGGATAATGGATGCTTATTTAAGTTCATTTAATGCAAAGCCGGGAGTATTGCGAGGTGCGCATATTGGAAATTTGACCGACTTAGATGAAGCATTTAACCGATCAGAACCCTTTTTTACACAGGACAAATTTTCGTATGAAATCGAAGCACCGCGCCAGCAGGTAAATCATCATTTAATGAAATTGCATTCCATGTACTTCATCACTCCAAATCAAAAATTGGAATTTACTTATGCAGTGCAGCTGAATCAGCGCAAGGAATTTGACGTTCGAAGAGGTGGCAGGTCAGATATTCCCACGTTGAGCCTAGATCAAGTTTCGAATTTTGGTGAGGTGAAATATTTGAGTGATTTTGGAGAAAATTGGGAATTCAAAACGGGAGTGCAAGTCAACCATACAGATAACACCAATGTTCCAGAAACGAATATTCTACCGCTGATTCCAAACTACGTAGCAATAGAATATGGCGCGTTTGGAATACTTGCTAAAGCTTGGGATAAAACCACCTTTGAAATAGGAGGAAGGTATGATTTGGAAAATCGAAATGTAGCTACCATTTCGAATTCGGTTCCTAGAAGCATAGTTAAGTACAGCAATTCGTACAGCAATTTCTCGGCAATGAGTGGAGTCAGTCAGCAGTTGATTAAGAACTGGAAATTATTAGGAAATATAGGATTTGCAAATCGAAACCCCGAGGTTAATGAGCTGTATAGCAATGGCCTGCACCAGGGTGTAAGTGGAATTGAACTGGGTGAGGTTACCTTGAGACCAGAGCAATCGCTAAAAGGAACGCTTTCGCTGAAAGGTAAAGTGAAGAACAAGTTGTTTTTTGAGGCCTTGGGCTATTATCAAGTCATTGAGGACTATATATTCCTGAATCCAAGCAATGAAGTTCGACTGACGATTCGTGGCGCTTTTCCGGTGTTTAAATACGAACAAACCAATGCCAGTATTTATGGGTTGGATTTTTCTACGGTTTATCAGATAACAAGTCACCTAGAGACTAAAATTCAATACAGTTATTTAAAGGGAGACGATAATTCACAGGGAATTCCATTGATTTTTATGCCTGCCAATAATCTTTATGGAGCATTGACTTATGATGTTAAGAACTGGAACTTAGGACGCGGTAAATGGGAAAACATAGAGTTGCAGGTAAACAATCGTTTTGTGTTTGAGCAGATGCACATCTTGCCTTCACAAGATTTTATTCAGACGCCAAAGGCCTATAACCTGATAGGAGCAAAGGTTTCTGCAGAGCGGCAGGTAGGTAAGTTTAGGTTTAACTTTTATCTAAGGGCAGAAAACATATTGAACACGGTGTATCGCGACTATTTGAATCGGCAACGGTATTTTGCGGATGATTTAGGGGTGAATATTATTGCTGGGATTAATGCAAAGTTTTAAATTCGTTGGAGTTATGAATGAAACGAATAATTGGGCAGAAGCCTTGCGTACAAGGAATTTAAAAGCGACTACCAATCGGGTAGGAGTGCTGCAGACAATTGAAGAATTTGACAAGGCAATTCCTCATTCCAAAATTCAGGATCGGTTGCAAAAGGTAGATCGCGTAACACTCTATCGCACCTTAAATTCGCTTATCGAATCAGGGATGATCCACAAAGTATCGGTAGAAAACGATGAGATATTTTATGCTATTTGCAGTCAAAAATGCACGACAGAAGAGCACAACCACCAGCACGTTCATTTTAAATGTACGAACTGCAATGAAGTGTCTTGTGTTCAAAGTAATTCAATAGAGACCTTAAATTTACCAGGATATAAAATTGAGAGCTTTGAGATTCAGGCTAAAGGGATTTGTTCTAATTGTAGTTGAATTTGTGCCTAATAAAAAACGAAGATTCAATAATAGGCGTATTTAAACTAAGAGCTAAAGATTTAGTATTGTTAATGGTAGTTTGTCAGTTGGCAGCGTTGGGCTTTTCTCAAAAGATGGGTCAGCTTTCCATCTTCAAACTCCCAAGCACAGAAAAATTCGTTCGATTTAGCTGCGATTGTCTCAGGCTCCAATTTTCATCTAGAGTATAAATCACTATTTCATTATGATTTTTCATACTAGAATAAGACTTCCGAGTTATTCTTTTATGGTTTTTCTGGAAATCGAACTCATGGATAAATGCAGTTTAAAAAGAAAAAAGGCATTCATTTATAGCTTGCTAAATTTTAAGCAAGAGGCTCAATTCCGATATCTTTCGTTTTTCTTTCATAGAATTATCCTGAAAAGTTATGCTGTATACTCCTCTTAAATGGCTCTTTTACCTAACCACAAAAGCTTATTTCAGGTCGTTAACCATTAGCGGCAAAGATTTCATTCTTAAATCAGATACACCGATATTATTTGCCGCTAATCATCCGAGTTCTTTTATGGATTCCATTTTATTGGGAGCTCATATAAAAAGATCATTATTCTTTTTGGCTCGAGGAGCTGTTTTTAAAAACAAACTACTCAGACCGGCGTTTAATCAACTGTACATGATTCCAGTTTATAAAGCAGATTTATCTCCTGGACAATTACACAAGAACGCAGGTACTTTTGAAAAATGCCACCAACATTTTGGTCAAAATAAAACCATTCTTATTTTTCCTGAAGGGGTAAGTAAAACGGAGCGCCGTTTAAGACCTATCAAAACCGGTACGGCAAGGATCGCTTTAGGTGCTGAAGAAAAACACAACTTTGAGTTAGGTCTTGCCATAATTCCGATTGGTCTTAATTATTCAGATCCACATTTATTTAAAAGCGATGTGCTTGTCAATTTTGGTGAACCTATCCAAGTTTTTGATTATAAAAATGCATTTATAGAAGATCCTCGCGAGGCAGTTTTACAACTTACAGAACTTATAAAATTTGAACTTGAAAAACGAATAGTTTTTATCGAAAATGATCAACTTGAGAAAACTATTGAGCAAATTGAAACGTTATATAGAGGCACACTTAGAGCAGAAAATTCGACAGAAGAAAAAGGAACTCAAGATTTCCGTTTGTCTCAAGACATAGCAAAAGCGGTGGTGCATTATGCAAAACATGAACCAGCGATTTTGAAGAATTTTGAGCATAAAATCTCCACTTATGTTGAAGATTTGGATCGGTCACAATTACGAGATACGCAAATTCGATCCTCTTCTATTCGGTTCTTTGGGGTTCGGCGATTACTGTATTTTTTGATTGGACTCCCGTTTTTTCTATTTGGTTTTATAACCAATTTTATACCCTTTAAGCTTACTGGATTTATAGGTAGGAAAATCAAAATTAGAGAAGATTTTGTTGGAGCAATCACTATTGCTGTAGGGTTAATTGTCTTTCTAATTTTTTATGGTATTGAAGCTTTTGTAATGGCTTCTTATACCAATAACATCTTGGGAATGCTGTTTTTCTTAGTTTTATATCCAACCGGTGTATTTTGCATTAATTATATGGTTACATATTACAAACTGAGGCAAACCTTTAAATACATAACCCTATTTATGCGAAAAAGTAATTTGATTGCAAGTTTGAAAACTACTAAAGAGGAGTTAATTGAAGAATTAGAAAAAAGGAAAGCTGAATATCTAAAATTACAAGCGACTTAATGCCTCTTACCGCAAAATGCAAAAGTCCGGCAATGAATCACTTAACCTATAAAAGCATTGCGGAATTAGGCTTTATCGGACTTAGTTATTTTAAATAAACCATGAATTTCATGACCAATATTTAGTGTCGGCGATAATCGGATAAGACTGCTGTGCTGATACCAGCATATAAAGTTGGTTATAAGATTAGGCCCATCGTAAATGTACCATTGGTTTAGAAGACTGTTTTTATCAAAACTGTTCTCTTTTACTTCGTTGACCTTCTCAACATAAAAGTCACTATTTTTCTTTTTTGAGGTTGACGCCATAAGTTTTTCACTGGTTTTCCAACCTCTTCCTTTGCGAGTAGTTTTCAGGTTGTATGTATAATAGTTGATAGGGGAGAAACCATGTGAAGTAAGATGATTCAAGAGTCCTTTACCATCAAAATAGTTCACGTGATTAATCAATAGCTCTGAAGCTTTTTTTAGGTGATTGAAGGTTAAATAATGCTTCCATGCATCTTCATGTCCATTGGGAGTAATGAAATGAAAGAGTCCGTTTTCTTTAGAATATTTCTGAACGTTACTTACTACTTTTGATATATCGACCACATGCTCCATAATATCACGCGCAATTACTAAGTCGAATTTATTGTCTAATGCAGGACTGTAATTCTCAATATGGGCCTCTATAGTTTCATATTGGTGGTGCAATGCATTAAAATCCAATGTTTCTTTATTGATATCCATCACCGTTATTTTTACTTTAGGAAAAACAAATTTTAATCCAGCAGTAAAATAACCCGAGCCAGGGCCTAATTCCAACACATCCTTAGGGTAATATCCTTTTCCTTTCAGCGAAATGGCAAACAAATACCCTCTTCGAAAGTTTCTCAACATATTCCTTTTCTGTTCTTTTGGAGATACTCTTAGCGACTCCTCAATATAATAAGCCAAACACCCTTTAGCAGTTTCTTCATCGGTAAGCATCGGGTCTAGTTGCGTAAGACCACATTGTTCACATTTAATTAAACGAGCGTTTGCAATATCCCAGTAATCGACTTCGCCAACTTGCAATCCTTTTTCGCTATTGCAAATTCTACACTTTTCTTTACGTAATGTCGATACACCTTTAAAAGGACTGGGGATTCGGAGTAATTTCATAGTCTTTCGTGTCTTAAATCTATATTGGCGCGGCGATAAGCAACAGGCATGGAGTAGTGGCGATTCTAGGAATCAGTATATCCTATCGATTTTAATCGAGCTTGTATTTCTTTTTTAACATTGAAATAATTTCGTCCTCGCTATTTTTTTTCTCAGCCGTAATATTATTAGCAGCAATTAATTTGTTGTATTCATTTTGAATAATTACCGCTAATAAAGTGTCTTCCCAATCAATAGTGTTGTTAGTGCTGTGTTCTTCCAAAATACTTTTAAACTGGTTAACGTACTTATTATCAGTAATATTTTTTGTGAATAATTGAAGTGTCCATGTTGATACATTCTTCATAACAATGCCTGCTGTCCCTTTTACTCCAATTCTCCAATCAATTGAATTTCCAATTTTTTTAATCGGAATTCTGTAAGAAAAATCCACATTATCAATAGAAATGTAGACAAGGTTGTCAATTAGAGAGTGTTTTATCATGTTGCTACTTTAGTTTCAATTTTAAAAATGCAAAATTACGGATTCAATACGCAATTGCACAAAGTCTCAGTAATGGTTAATAATATCGAGAGATATTAATCTTTATTAGCTCAGCTGCAAAAACGAATAAAGGTATCTGTAGTAAGTTAAGTTAATGCAGGTGCGTTAATAAATCACGAAAACCCGAATTACAATTAGCCTTTGTCTAACGCTTCTAAAACGTATGTATTATCCGATTTTGATTATCCAACGGCACATTAACTATAAAAGTACTCATGCAATATTGAAAGCATTTCTAATTTGTTAATCGGTTTGGAAATATATTGATAGCAAGTTGACTTTAAAGCTCGTTCTTTATTTCTAGATTTATTGAATAATAAAATGATAAATAACGGGATAGCTATTGGTCAATTCATAAAACCAACTTGGTGTTTAATTAAAATTATTTTGTAAGGTTAGATATTTTACAGCTATCAAAAGAGATTAAACCCACTTTTGGAAGACCGTTAAAAGTTGTTCTTTTCGTATGGGTTTTGTAAGGTACTCTTTACAACCTATCTTCATGATCTTTACTTTTTCAGTATCGGCTGCATCAGCGCTTTGTGCTAATATTCTGGCCTTAGGATCAAATTTTAAGATTTCAGCAGTAGCTTTAAATCCATCCATGATCGGCATTCTAAGATCCATTAAAACCAAGGCAATTTCAGGGGTATTCTTATACATTTCAACAGCTATTTCTCCGTTATCAGCAACCAAAATGTTAACCTCCCACAATTTCATTATTTCTTCAAAATATAGTTGGATAAAAGAGTCATCGTCTGCAAGTAAAACAGTTATTCCTTTAAATGACTGGATCTCATTCTGAGGTTCGATGTTTTTGCTCTTTAGAGGCTGAACTTCTTCAAATGGTATGTGAAAAGTAAAAATTGACCCTACATTCAGTGTTGATTGTACTGAAATTTCACCACCCAATAAATGAACGAGTCCCCTGCAAATCGCCAATCCCAGACCTGTTCCTTTATTTTTTGAGACTCCAGTATTTACTTGTTTAAACCGTTCGAAAATGCCAGTAATATTATCTGGTGAAATTCCAATTCCTTGATCTTTCACAAAGAATATAAGATCGGTCTCAGCTTGTTTGAACCCAAATGAAATGGTTCCTTGAGCAGAAAATTTTAATGCATTGCTCAATAGATTTGAAAGCAGTTGACGAATCCTTAAACCGTCTGACTTGATCATTAAGTGTTCGCAATTCTTAGGAATATGAGCTTCGAATATAATGCTAGGCTTATTTTTATCGACTTTTAATTGATTAAACATTACTTCTAAATCAACAAGGATTTCAGAAATATTAAAGTTTTCAGTAATGATTTTCATATTATTTGATTCGATCTTAGCAACATCAATAATGTCATCAATTAGACTCAGTAACTGTTTTGAATTACCATCAATAATATTTAGGTACTTATGTTTTGTTTCTAGAGATAAATCATCTTTTTTGAGCAAGTCTGAAAACCCAATTACGGAATTCATGGGTGTTCTAATTTCATGACTCATATTTGCCAGATAATTATTTTTTAAAGAACTAGCCGACTCGGCTTTTTCTTTGGCCGCAATTAGAGCAGATTCATTCTGTTTTTGTTTTGTAATATTTTGAAAAATTCCAGTTAATTTAACTGATTGACCATCAACCATAGTTACTGTAGCTGTTGTCCGTACATCTATTAACTTACCTTTTGCTGTATGAGTTTTGAGTTCTAAATCATATCCCTTTCCCTCCTCAATTGCAATTTTAATTGCTTTTGAAAGTATATTTCGTGATTCAGGCAAGTAATATCCAATGCCTGCATCAACCGTAGGGTTGAACTCACTTGCAGAGATTTCATGAATGGCATACGTTTCGGCTGTCCAGTATAAATCGTTAGTTAAAATATTAAGTTCCCAGCCTCCCAAATGAGCAATGGATTGGGACGTTAGAAGAAGTTGATTGCTTCTTTTTAACTCCATTTCAGTAGTTTTCTGTAATGTAATGTCCTGAGTGGAGCCCTTTATCTCTATAATTTCATCTTTATCGTTGCGAACGGCTTCACCTTTAGTCATTAGCCAAGTTGCTGCACTATTTGTTTTTGATGTTAGAACCTCTAAGTTGTATGGAGTTCCTTTTTTTGAGCAAGCAAGAATTGCGTCTGATATTAATGCCCAACTTTTGTCAGTAAATAATTCCTTTTGCTCGGGTTGGGTTGGTGGAGGACTTGAATCATCAAGATCATGAAGCTTGTAAAGCTCATCAGACCATGTTATTTCATCGGTTTCTATGTTTAAGTTCCAATTTCCAATATGAGTTATTTTTTGAGTAAGCTTTAATTCGGATTCATTTTTCTTCAGCGCTCTGCGCTGTTTTTTGTCTTTCGAAATATCGGTAATAATTCCAACAAGGCTTTTTACTCGGCCATCTTCTGATAGTTCAAATGGTGCATCTTCAGAGCTGCACCAAACCCAATTTCCTTTTTTGTGTTTAAATCTATATTCTATTCTGTCTTGTTTGCCATTTTCTACACTTTCTATGTGTTCAATTATGGCCTGTCTATCATCAGGATGGAATAACGCAAAGTAGGCTTCTGGCTTTAATCCAATTATCTCACTCAAGTTATAGCCTAGAATACTTGTGTAAGATTTATTTATAAAGGTGGTCGTTCCTTTTATGAAATCATACACATGTATGCCGCTTGGTATGGTTTGAATTATTCTCTCAGTTAGCTTTTTTTCTTTTACCAAAAATAGTCCTGCTTTGCTCATTTCTGAAGTTTCATTCTTAAGAATTTTTTTCGTCTTTTTGGAAGCCATGAGAATGAAAATTAAGGCGGGATGTTTGCTTTATTCTTTACAACTAAATATTAGTTGTAAATATGCAACTAATGTTGCCTTTTAATACTGAACAAAAACGAATAATAACGTTAAAGCAGACCCTTTTTCGGCTGTATTTAGGGTCTAAGTGATATTTCATTTGAATTATTCATTTCTAAAATGGATAATTTTTGACCAATATAAATACATAAAAAATCGGCAAATTAGTTCAATCTTGGATCTAATTATACCTAAATAATACTTAGCATTACTAGTGTTTTATCTCTTTTTCTGTATCGATATCTGCAATTCTTAAGATCATGTAATAATCTATAAATGCCGTTGTCTATTTTTAGAGTAGTGCTGTCTCACTCTTACAATTAATTGTAACACTTTAGGGCTATTAAAAGAGGCCTTTCGAGCTGGTCTTTTTAAGTATTAGGTGTGCTTATTTATACCTGTAACGATTGTCTCTCTTTGCCGAATATTCAGTAAATCACCAGAATCATCTTAAAAAAAATAGGTCAAATAAGTGATAATTAATTGACCCAGTATACCATCAGCTTCCGCTGATAGGTTTCATTTTGTAGACAATATTTTTACCGCATTAAAACGGGTTAGTTGCCCAAACGTTCAGTTCCTGAATAAACCCTTTGTCACGCATTTCTAAAACAGAAACAATAGAGTGAGCGATTTCTTCAGATCCTAATTTATTGGGCATTTCTTCGCGTTCTTTTCTGTCCTCAGCAGCAAATGCGGTAGCTACTTCACTTGGGTTAACTATAGAGACACGAATATTGAATTTTCGTAATTCAGCTTGCCAAGATTGAGTCATTCCTCTAACCGCAAATTTTGAAGCAGCATAAACACTTCCTCCAACAAATCCCTTCAGACTAGCACTAGAGCCGATATTTATTATGTTGCCATAATTTTGAGTTTTAAATGTCTTTACAATTTCTTGAGTAAGCAAGGTCAGTCCAAAAACATTGGTGGCATAAACGCTTTGCAAGTCTTCAACAGTTATCTCTCCCAATTTTGGAAATACACCAATACCTGCATTGTTGATAAGCACATCTATTTTGCCGTCCAAAAGAGCCAGGGCAGCTGCTGCCATTTCATTAATTGAATTCAGATCACTGATATCAAATAACAAAGGAATAGCACCAATCTCCGTTGCAACAAGCTTTAGCTTGTTTTCATCTCGACCTGTGATTACCACTTGGGCTCCTTTTTGAATAAACTGCTTTGCTGTTTCTTTGCCAATTCCTGAACTGCCGCCAGTAATTAAAATTCTTGAATTATTTATTTCCATTTTTCGTTATTTCTTAAGTTATAGAGCGTCAACGCTAATGCAAAACTGCATTTTAATGCAATACAGGTTTTGATTGTAAAATCTTATTCTTTTAAATATCTTAAAAATTAGATATTATACTACTATTCCAATTGAAGGTTGTGCTTATGAGATTGATTAACTGAGGCATATGACTGCAGTAATGAATGTATTCCTTATCCAGTAGTATGCTCTTTTTGAGTAGCAATAATATCACTTACGGCTTGTTTGTACTTATAAGGATTTCCCGCTTTTTTTATTGCTTTATAAACTTTCTGAGGATTGTGTGTAGACTGAGAGAAAAATTCCCAAAAACCGAGCATTTTCATTTTAATTGGCGTAGGTCCAGAAAGCATAGCATCATACTGCTGATAAATAGTATCGTGAAATGCACTAAAAATCTCCCAACGATCATTAGGATACTCAGTAATGTTAGCCTTTATCATACTGGGTAAAAAAGGATCAGCAATAAGACCTCGTCCTATCATAAAGTGCTCGATAGTTGGGAATCGTTCTCGCATTGCTTTAAACCGTTCAACAGTCGTTATATCGCCATTGTAATACAAAGTATGCTTTGCTATGTCAATGCATGTCTGGAATGATTCAAGATCGACACCTCCTTTGTATAACTGCTTACCAAGTCGAGCATGAATGGCTACATTTTTAAGTGGGTACTTTTCTAGTATTGGAAAAGAATCTAATATTTCTTTGCTATTTTCATAACCCAGACGCATTTTCATAGAGATGGTGACATCTGTCTCGTTGTGAGCGCGATCTAAAATATGATCTATTTTTTCAGTATTGCAAATTAGACCAGAGCCCATTCCACTTTTGGTAACCATTGGGTAGGGGCAACCCAAATTCCAATTCAATTCTTTGTACCCTAACGATTGAATGTACTTTATCACAAATATAAAATGATCAGCATCCGCCGTCATCACCTGTGGTATAAGATCTAGGCTTGTATTTACTTCAGGGTTTAAGTCTCGCTGATACGATCCTTTGATGATCATCTTTCTATTAAAGCGTATGTAAGGCGCGTAAAAGGTGTCTATTCCTCCAAAGAATTTTTGCTGTGCATTTCGGAAAGTAGCATCTGTAAATCCCTGTAAGGGCGAGGATAGGAGTGAATAGGTCATTAATGGGCATTGTAATGAAGGCCAAGTTCCCGCAGCCATTATCAGTAGACCTTTCGTGTCGTACAATAAGGAATTTGGGAACTGGTTTTAAATACTAATGTTGCAAATTTAGGACAAACTGCCAATTTCGTAATTAGCAATTTCTAAAAGTCACTCCTTTTTCTCCCAATAGGATTATACCTTTTTTCAGTTGTTCTAATGTGTTGCTTTTTGCTTTATAGTCTTCATCCCAAATGCGATAATTGCTCCACCGGTAAAAAACATAATAAGACTATAAACGGCGGGAGCTATAGCATAGTTATCATTCATTAGTATACCGGATGCAATGGCAATAGCCATGGTACCATTTTGAATTCCAGACTCTATTGAAATGGTAATCGATTGAGTCCAATTTAATTTCGCAATTTTTGCAGTTATAAAACCAATAAGAATAGTAGCTACATTTAATGCTAAGGCGGTCAAGCCTGCCTGTTGTAAATAAGGAATTAGATCTTCTCTTTTCTTTAACACCAAACCAATTATGACTAGAAATAAGACGGCAGCAGAGGCTATTTTAACCGGTTTATTCATTTTATCGGCAAAAGCTGGTTTAGTGTTTTTTATCGCCATACCGATGGAAACAGGAATGATTACAATTGCAAAAATTTGAATCACCGTTTGTAATTTGTTGATTTGAACCAGTTCGTTACTATCTAAAAATTGAGTTAATGCAAAGTCTACAACAAAAGGAATAGTGAAAATTGTAATTAGGCTATTGACCGTTGTTAATGAAATGGATAAGCCGGTATCTCCTTTTGCTAAATGGGTGATAAGGTTAGATGTTGGACCGCCAGGGCAAGCCGCTAAAATCATTACACCTATTGCGATATCGGTTTCTACTTCAAATAAAACGATTAGTAGGTAGGCAATAATTGGTAACAAAATAATCTGGTTGATTAACCCAATAATTATTGCTTTTGGATGCTGAAGCAATCGAACAAAATCCTCTTTAACTAAGGATAAACCCATGCCAAACATGATGATGACTAATGATATTGCAAGTATGATTGTTCCTATATCCATTGTTCTTTTTTATTTAATTATTTGTAGCAAAAATGAAATGAATTATTCAGTTCACTTCTGTTTATCTTTTGATTGAACACTATTGTCTTTATTAGAATGCATTCAATCGATAGATGCTATGGTGCAGCATTCTCAAATTAGCATCAATTACAAATTTATCTAAGCAAGGTAACATAACCAGTATAATTAGTTTCATTGACCTCTAGCCTATAGAAATAAACACCTTCTTGGCAGGGTTTTCCAACAAATGTTCTTCCAGCCCATATCGGAAAGCCTTCTATAGATTCAAAGATCAAGGCTCCCCAGCGGTTGTATACATATACGTTACTGCAGTCAACGAAATCGTTACCCATAGAAAAGTCGATGTCGTCATTTATAGCTCCGTAGTTTGGTGTAAATACATTGGCTATGCTGTCTGAGGTAAAGGAAATAGTAGCTGCATCAATGTTTATGATCTGAATGCTGGTGTCTCTGCAATCATCAATAGACATCAATATTACGGATAGTATGGTTTTCATTCTGCTGAAGCTAATTTAAGCAACCCCTATGCATCATGTCGTAGCATCTCAAAGGGGCTGTGCACTATATATATTGTTAGGCTTTCGGTATTTTATTCTTTTATAAATTTCCCACAATACTGAGATTCATTATGTAATCTCAAGAAATAAATTCCATTTGGTAAACCTTTAATATCAATTGTATTCGATTGGCTCAATTTCACAAGTTTTACTAAATACCCAAGTGAGTTATAAATTTGAATTGATTCATTAATATATTCTCTTGGGAGTTGTATTTTCAGAATATTGCTAGCAGGATTTGGATAAACTTGAATAGAATTCTCTATGATTAAATCTTCAACTTCAACAAGGTTAGGAAAAACATATTCTGAAGTTCCTATTCCCCAAAAGCCACTATTAACGTGTAATTCATTACCTATAAAATAAGCATTGTAAGTAGTATCATTCATCATATTTGTAGTGTCAATACTTGATAAGTTGTATCCTGAATACCATATCCTAAGTCTGTTACCATCTAATAAAGGATTTATTGCAAAGATTTCTGCACCAAAGTTTCCATTTGTCCAAGTAAAATCACTGCGCACATGAATTGGCAGTGCATCATGATACCATTTATTAATATCTCCATAAGATTTGAATTGATGAAGCGCCACCTGCTTCCAATTATTTCCAAAAACATTCTGAGCAACATCAGTAAAAAGATAAATAGTGTCTCCAATCAGAACTGGCGAAGGAGTTGATAATCCAGTATAGTTATTTCCGTTTTGATAAACATCAGTAGGAAGTTGCGCCGTTTGAGTTGTATCAATAAAGTTAACCCCATCAATACTCCTCACAAGTCCAATGCTAAAGCTACCAGCACTGCTACCTGCAGCAAAAAATAGATATAGGGTGTCATCTTTTACTATTACTCCAGGTTCTGCCAATATTGTATCCATCCAAGTGTAATTAGATGACGGCTCTAATAAAGGATTAGCATCCATTTGCCAAGTAATTCCATCGGGCGAAGTTGCGTGAGAAATTTTAAATAGATAAGCATTGTTCTCTGTGTAAACTGTATTGTACATGTGATATTCTCCTTTGTAAAAGACAACACTTGGAGTTTCAACACCTCCTTGATAATATGATCCGTCAAGATGATCTAAAACAGGTGCTTTAGGATTTAATACCCAACTATATCCATCGCTAGAAAGCCAACGGTAAATACCTATCGTATCGTCTGGATGATTTAGCCCCCCTTGGACCCCAGAAGTGTACATGATATACTGCCCATTTTCTTTTAATACACAAGGGTCAATCCATGGTGTACCAGCTATTTCGTCCCCGTAATCAATTATTGGATTTTGAGCGTAGGATGCAAATTGCGGGAAGAAATTTGTATCCAATTGTGCGGATAACTTTGCAGCAGTTATAATTATCAATATAAGTAGTGTTATTTTTTTCATAATTATATTTTGTTCCAATTTCTCTAATTGATTCTAACTTGTTTAAACGACAACAAAAGGTGAGTATATCCGCGCAAAATGGGAGGGATAAGACAAGCTTCTGTCCTTTTTTGTGTTATTCTAATTTTCAATACTCAAAACATCTAAATGGTATTTTGAAACTTCGTCAATTATGGCTTGTTTGATAGCATATTCTTGCTGAACTCATGGTTTGTATTTTGATCGAATCACTTCTGAGAAACCATTTGTACAATTTGCAGAGTGCAGGTGTTTTTCGTTTTCCCAAACGATTGTTATAACCTCTTTTTCCTATTTCTTTATTTCCATAATTATAGGTCTTTGTTAAGTGAGTATTGTAAAACGAGATTCCAAATTGAATTGGGAATATCGTAGGTTTTTTGAAAATAGTAGTTGAACAGTATTGATTTATGAACTCTAAAAATACTAATTTCATGGTTCAATTATTATTGGAGTTATGGAAAGCGTTCAAGCTGAAATTAAGGTACTTACAGACGAATTAAACGAAGCAAATCATCAGTATTATGTGTTGAGTAATTCGCTTATGTCTGATTTTGACTTTGATCAAAAGCTAAAACGACTGCAATTGCTCGAAGAAGAAAATCCATCATTGGCCGATGAAAACTCACCAAGTAAAAGAGTAGGTGGAGATATTACCAAGAAGTTTAAGTCCATAAAGCACGAGATTCCAATGCTCAGCTTGGCAAATACTTATTCTAAAGAAGAGCTGGAAGAATGGGAAGCACGTAATCAAAAACTGACCGACGATAAGATAACTTACGTCTGCGAATTGAAGTACGATGGTGTTGCCATTGGAATCAAATACAAAAATGGTAAACTCGTTCAAGCGGTTACTAGAGGTGACGGAAGCAAAGGCGAAGAGGTAACGAGCAATGTGAAAACCATTCGTTCGGTGCCATTAAAGTTGAGAGGGAATTATCCAGAAGAATTGGAAATACGTGGAGAGATATTTTATCCATTGGCGAATTTTCAGCAATTGAATGAAGATCGAGAAGAATTAGGAGAAGCAACATTTGCCAATCCAAGAAATACGGCTTCTGGTACATTAAAAATGCACGATTCGGCGGTCGTAGCGAGCAGAGGGTTAGATTGTATGCTCTATGGCGTGTATACAAACAATAAGGAATATCCCGGTCATTATGAAAGTGTTGAAGCTGCAGCCAGCTGGGGAATCAAAACACCAGTAGGAAAACCTCGATACATAGCAATCTGTGAAAGCATTGATCAGATTATGGACTTTGTAAATCATTGGGATAAACAACGCTCAAAGTTGCCTTTTGAAATTGACGGAGTTGTAGTGAAGATCAATAATTACCGCATTCAAGAAGAATTGGGGTTTACTGCTAAATCACCGCGTTGGGCAATCAGTTATAAGTTTAAAGCAGAAGCTGCACTTACTCGATTGAATGAAATTACCTATCAGGTAGGGCGGACAGGAGCCATTACGCCGGTTGCCAATTTAGAGGCAGTATCTTTGGCTGGAACCACAGTTAAAAGAGCATCCTTGCACAATGCCGATCAGATAGAGAAACTGGATATACGCGTTGGAGACTTTGTATATGTAGAAAAAGGTGGAGAAATAATTCCGAAAATTACAGGAGTTGAATTGTCCAAAAGAGATTTGTTGGTGCAGCCGGTTCATTATTTGGAACATTGCCCTGAGTGCCATACCATGCTTGTTCGTAAGGAGGGAGAGGCGCAGCATTATTGTCCAAATGATTTGGGATGTCCACCTCAAATAACTGGTAGAATGCAGCATTTTATCAGTCGAAAAGCCATGGATATTGATGGTTTAGGTTCGGAAACGATTGAATTGCTTTTTCAAGAAAAACTGGTACAATCTCCAGCGGATTTATTTGAGCTAAATTTTGGTCAACTTATTCAATTGGAGCGGTTTGCGGAAAAGTCTGTCAATAATTTACTGTCAGGCGTAGTAGATTCAAAACAGGTTCCGTTTGAACGCGTGCTGTATGGAATTGGAATTCGATTTGTAGGCGAAACTGTTGCAAAGAAATTGGCTAAGCATTATACCAACATTGACAATATAAAAGCTGCAAGCTTGGAAGACTTGGTTAATGTAGACGAAATAGGGAATAAAATCGCTGAGAGCGTCGTGGGCTTTTTTGCTGATGACAGAAACCTATTGGAATTAGAACGATTAAAAGCACAAGGACTTCAATTTGAACTGAGCGAGGAGCAACTGGCTAATACTACCAATAAACTCGAGGGATTAACCTTTGTAATTTCAGGAGTATTTGAATTGCACTCTAGAGATGAGCTCAAGGCAATGATTGAAAACAACGGTGCTAAAAATGCGAGTTCCATTTCAGCGAAAACGAGTTATTTAATTCGCGGTGAAAACATGGGGCCTTCTAAACTGGCTAAGGCTGAAAAGCTGGATGTGAAAATGATTTCTGAGACAGAATTTGTTGAGTTATTGAATAGTTAACGTTTTGACCATTGTTTGCACAAATCATCCTAAATCTATTTCAGGAGCTCGTCCCATGTGTTCCATTAATGATATACTCAACTAAATTAATGACAACAATTTTACCACGCTTAACCCAGCTTTAATCTCAAAATAATACAGTTTATTATGCTCAGCTTAAGAAACCAATTACTTTTGCATCTTGAAAACAAAACTCATGAAAAACTTAATCTTAACTCTTTCTCTTACAGTCCTTTCTACCTTAGGAATGATTGCGCAAACTACCTCATTTCAAAGTTGGAATAGTGTTGCAAGTCAACGAGCAGGTGTACTAAATATAAATTATTTAGTTAATTATCCATTTGCATATTCTGATCCTAATGGTGCTGAAATGGGTATTGAAATCGATATTATTAGAGAGTTCGAAAAGTGGCTAGAAACGTATAAAGGAGTTAACCTAAAATTGAATTACAAGAAATTTGAAAATTTTGATACGTTTTACAATGGAATTAAGGATGGCGGAAATGGTATCATTGGACTGGGTTCTGTCACAATAATTAAGGAAAGAGAAAAATGGGCGAAATTTTCACAACCTTACTTAAAGAATGTAGCTGTGTTAGCCTCTTCATTGGATGTCCAGACTTTAGGAAGTCTTGATGATTTTTCAACTGTGTTTAAAGACAAAGTGGCTTTGGTAGTTAAAGGTTCATCGCACGAAAAAGTATTGCTTGCCATTAAAGCAGATCAATTTCCAGGAATGGTAGTGAGTTATGCGTCAAATCCAAAGGAAATGCTGATTAAAATGAAGTCAGATCCTAAATACTTCGGATATGTAGACATCATAACTTATATGGCTTTTATAAAGGAGCAAGGCGGGATTTTAAGAGTGCACAGAGCAGCAGATGTCCAAAGCGAATTGTTTGGATTTGTATTTCCTCCAAATAGCGATTGGAACTACATTTTTAATGAATTTATGGTAGGTGGATTTGGTTTTACAGCTACTGATGAGTACCATGCAATTTTAGAAAAGTACTTGGAGCTGAATGTGATTAACGAAGTTCAATTACGATAATAGCAATTGAAACTTATTGACAACAGCTATAAAGGTGTTGAACGTTATATCGAAGATAAGCTAAACGGACTGTTTAGTTCCTCTGAAATTGTGGCGCTTACAAATACTTTGTTCATTGAATGGCTAACGATTTCCAAACAACAAAGACTTATAGAACCCACTGGTTTAATTACTGAAGGTGATCTATTATTGATTATTCGATCGGTTAATCGATTGCTAGAAAACGAGCCATTAGACTATATACTGGGCAATACTGAGTTTTATGGGTCGAGGTTCAAAGTAGGAGAGGAAGTCCTAATTCCACGGCCTGAGACAGAAGAACTGTGCGAATGGATAATTGCCGAAGAAACCACAAGTAACTTAAAGGTTGCAGATATTGGCACTGGTTCGGGTTGTATTGCTATAACCCTTGCAAAGCACTTGAAAAATGCAACAGTTTATGCTTGTGATGTTTCAACGTCGGCTTTAAGTTTAGCCAAAGAAAATGCAGAGCTAAATTCGGTTTCTATATCGACCAAAGCATTTGATGTGTTGGAAAATTTTCCAATCGAAGAAAAATTAGACATTATAGTTTCCAATCCACCATATGTACTAGAAAGCGATAAAGCAGAAATGGATAAGAATGTGCTTGATTATGAGCCACATTTGGCCTTATTTGTTGAAGACAATGACCCATTACTATTTTATAGAAAGATTGGAGAACATGCTAAAAGGCAGTTGAATACGACAGGTCGTTTGTATTTTGAGATTCACGAACGGTATTCAGATGAGGTGCAATCGCTTTTATCTGATTTGGAGTTTTCGAATATTGAAGTTCGAAATGATGCACAAGGGAAGTATCGAATGGTGAGGGGCATTTTGTAAAATGATATCTTCAATTTCACTAACGTAATGCCATATCTATTGGAATCTGAACTCAGATGATCTAAACGTATTGTTCCTAGTTGAGGTGCTGAACTAAATGCAGCATGACCCATTTTTTAATATTTACTGCAGTTACTCGCTGCTGTTATCCTGAATTTATTTTAGGATCTAAGCATTATCTAAGCTTATTTTTCTAATTGAGATTTTGAAACGAGTTCAGAAAGCCCTACAAATGATAAACTAGATTTCAAATTCTTAAAAACTATCCTATTTTCGAAGTTCTCAAAATCTAATTATGCAAGAGCAAACAATTTTAGGGCACCCAAAAGGGTTATTCATTCTTTTTTTTACTGAATTATGGGAGCGATTTTCCTATTACGGAATGCGTGCAATCTTGGTGTTGTATTTAACGGCAGAGACCACAGACGTCATTAATCCAGGTTTGGGCTGGACGAGTAAAGAAGCGTTGGCCTTGTATGGTTGGTATGGATTGTTTGTCTACTTCACTGGAATTTTTGGAGGGGCAATTGCAGATAATTGGTTGGGACAAAAGAAATCGATTTTACTTGGTGGGCTATTCATTATTTTAGGTCAATTTGCTTTAGCAGTTGACAGTATGACTGCTTTCTATTTGGGATTAGTGTTGCTAGTTTGTGGAGTTGGATTACTAAAGCCAAACATCAGTACTATGGTCGGTTCTCTTTATAAAGCTGGGGATGCTCGACGTGATTCGGGATTTACGATTTTCTATATAGGAATTAATATTGGAGCAGTATTAGCGCCATTAATTATTGGGTACTATGGTGAAAATGTCGATTGGCATCTAGGATTTTCTCTAGCAGGATTTGGGATGATATTGGGACAAATTGTTTATGTTTTTGGTGCAAAACACCTCACAGGAATAGGCGATTTAATCAAACATAGCGAAGAGCATAAAAAACAATTCAACAAACCGCTAACCAAGATTGAAAAGGACAGAATGATCGTTATGTTCATTTCCTTTTTTATTGTGATGGTGTTTTGGGCAGCCTATGAACAAGCTGGTGGATTAATGAACCTTTATGCTCGAGATAAAATTGATAGAATAGTGTTTGGCTATGAAATTCCTACGAGTTTCTTTCAATCCTTACATGCATTGTATGTAGTTATACTTGGCGCTCCGATGGCTTGGTTATGGGTGAAATGGAGAAATAAAGGCAAAGAGTCTAGTTCGTTGTATAAAATGGGAATTGGTTCTATTATTATGAGTTTTGGTTTTGTAGCGCTTATGGGTGCAGCCTATGATTTATCTGTGAGTACTTTGGATAAAGCTCCGGTTTACTGGTTGTTTCTCTCTTATTTCTTACATGTGGTTGCAGAATTGAGTTTGTCACCTGTGGCACTTTCATTTATTACGAAGCTAGCTCCTTTGAAATACGCAAGTTTAATGATGGGAACTTATTTTGCAGTTGTTGGAATAGGAAATAAATTAGCTGGAATTTTAGGTGAAGCAGCGCAAGATGCTGGCGAAATGGCGATATTTACGGGAATTGCAGTTAGTTCTTTGGTTTTAGGGATATTGGTTTTGATATTTGTGAAGAAGCTAAAGGCACTTACTCATGGAGCCGAAGAGGTAGCTTAAAAATGGGGCATAAAAAAGCCGAATTCAATTTAATGAATTCGGCTTTTAATAATATTATTAGACTTAAATTTTACAAGATTCTACAGTTTCAAAGGTTTGTGTTATGCTTTCCCAAATAATATTAAAGTTAGCATCAAAACCAGTAGGCACTGAATCTGTGATAGATACAGGTCCACCGTAATCTATTGCCAACATTTTACACTTATCTTCAGACTCACTTTTCTTTGCAGTGATAACAGTAGTTTCCGCAGTTACCTCAACAGGTGAAGATGGAATTAATGCTTCATTGGAAGAAGTATATGTTGTTGTTGTTGTACAAGTGCAGTTATATTCTTTTGTACAGGAAGACATGCCCGCAATCATAAGGCATGAAACCGCTAGTGATAGTATTTTTTTCATAATAATTTGTTTTTGCTTGGCAATAATATCAATAAATTTCATTAAAATTTCTTAAAGCAATTTCATTTTGAGTTGTAATACAAATTACTTTTCACTTTAAAATATGAACACTCTTCTTGCTCTGAACGATAAAAGCTTTCAGATACTTAAAGTTTGGAGCAAAAAAAAATCAGCTAAAAGAGTGATTTTCAATTTATAAAGATTAAAATTTTAAAGAGCGCATACATCCTTAATTCTTGCTATGAACGTTATGTTCACTGTTCCAATTTGAGTGTAATTATCGTCATATTGAGGAAAACTCTCTGAAGTATTACTGCTTGCTTCAGATGAAAAACCTTCACCCCAAACTTTACTATCTCTTTTTGTATTGTTCTCATTAAACGAAGAGTTACTGTTAGAAGTTTATATAAACGTGTAGGTATAATTTTTTACACGATTACGTTCCATTATTCACAGAGCCTGAAACGGCTGTTAATGATATTTTTTTCATATCAATTAGTTTCTTTTAAACAATAATGATTAACTATTATGACCATGGCTGTAGATGAATATATATCCTGTTAAAAATTAGAATGTTGAGTAAATTAATGGATTAAAATTATCCCTTTTCCTCGATTTTCCCATCGACGTATTTCGCAAAACGACCTTTTGATCTATCGTGTACTTGATCTCTTTTTGGCCAAGGCCATCCGCCAAACTGTGTACGATGATAATCGTTAAAGGCCTGAGAAATTTCTTCTTTAGTATTCATTACAAAAGGACCATGCTGAACAACAGGTTCAGCAATTGGATTTCCTTGTAAAACTAAAATTTTTGCTCCGCTAGGACCACTTCTGAGTATCAAGTTTTGATCGGGAAGAACTTCTGCAGCATGATATTCAGCAATAGCGATTCCATTTATGCTTAGGCCCTTTCCTTGATAGAAATACAATGTTCTATTTGTACCTGCAATTGTTTTGGGCATAGTCCATTCTGCATTTGCTTCCATTTTTATATTCCAAACGGCAACATTATTCGCAGGATCACTTGCCCAAGAATCGGGTGGAGGTGAAGGCAACTTTTCTTGCTCTATTGGACCAGCAATAATTTCAATTTCGGTTTTGTTACCATTTGAATCCTCGTAGTTTTTTCTTGGAATAGATTCACTCCACAACATCGTGAAATTAGCTGGAACCATTTTGCTCTTTTTAGGCAGGTTTAACCATATCTGAAAAAGTTCCATAGGGTTCTCTTTGTCTTGAGAAAGCAGTGGGAACATTTCTGAATGTTGCACTCCTATGCCAGCGGTCATCCATTGCACATCACCATTTCCGTATCGACCAGCTGCTCCTAATGAATCTGCATGATCAACCATTCCTTCTTTAACAACGGTTATCGTTTCAAATCCACGATGTGGATGTCCAGGAAAACCAGGAACGGTATCTCCATGATACATTCTCCAACCGTCTTTTAAAATAAAGTCTTGTCCAATGTGTCTGCCTTCCAAGGAAGAATTTGGCCCACATACAGAATTTCCTTTTGGGTATTTATCCTCGTGATGCACACAAAATAAAAATGGATCAGAAGTTTCCCATTGAAACCCTAAGGCTTTAATATTCTTTACAGCAGAGTGGTTTTTAGTTCCCATAGATTCATTTTTATTAAACGTTTTGGCTAAGCCAAGCAATGGCATTGCTGCAGCAGCGGAAGCCAACATAGATAGCTTACCAATAAAGTTTCGACGCGGATATTTTGTTTTCATATTCGAGATATTGCTCTCAAAGATTATAAAAAAGAAAGGAATTTGGGTTTAAATAATGTTACACAATGAGTTACGCTTGGTGACTTATGTTACTTGCATTTGAACTAAAAATGATTCCTTTTGCGCCATGGATTTAAAAGATTGGAAAACCTGGGCAGTGTTCTCAGTTACTCTGGGATTAGCACCTTTTTTCCCAGAACCTCATATTTGGGGTAAGTTAAAATGGATTATTGGCGGTGCTGATGGTATGTCACTTATAGATTGGGGAGATGCATTAATGCATGGAACTCCTTGGGTCGGTTTAGTGATTACTTTAGCCTTTCAGATAAAAAGAAAATAATTGAAGCTAAATGCCTTAGAACCCTTTCCTAGATTAAATACCAAACGATTGGTACTAGATCAATTAGTGAAAGAAAATGTCAGGCAGCTTCTTGAAATCACTTCGTTTAACGATCGCGCAAAAACCGAGGAAGAACTGGATCAATTATTACAAACGATTACGGAACAGAAGAAGGGAAAGCAAGGAATAGTTTGGGCGCTATATTTAGATAAAGAAGTCATAGGAACGTTGGGCTTTTATCGTGGTTTTGAAAACAAGGAAGGCGAAGTAGGCTATGTTATTCGAGAAAAATATAGAAGACAGGGCTTTTTGACCGAAGCATTAACCGAGGTTGTACGTTTTGGTTTTGAGCAGTTGGAATTGAATTCTATTTCAGCTTACACAACTGATTATAATCACGCATCAGTATTGGCTTTGGAGCAATTTGGTTTTATAAAAACAGAAATGCACAGTGGTATTCACCGAAAGTGGGTGATGCTGAAGTAAAAAGTGATTTTAGTGTTAAGGACGAGCGCTAATTCCGAATGGATTGAGGCCATTTTTCAGTTTCGGTTCTGAGTATTGTTAGTATGCAGCAAAGTAGAGACTAATTAATATTTCGCATACAAGTTAGTCCTTGCTTAGTATGTCGGTAAATTCATTCCTGTTTATTGAATGATAATTCTTCGATAATTCGTAATTCTCAATCAATGACACCACCGCAAAAAAAAAGCCCAATTCCGAAATTCGAAATTGGGCTTCCAACATAAGTTGTGTTTCTGTCTAGAACATTTCTCTTCCTGAGAAATGGTAGTTGCTTTCTATTTCTGCATTTTCGTCAGAATCAGAACCGTGAACAGCATTTTTAGCTTTGCTTTCTGCAAATTCAGCTCTTAATGTTCCGGGAGCAGCTTCAGAAGGATCAGTAGCACCGATCAACGTTCTAAAGTCAGCCATTGCGTTTTCTTTTTCAAGAATAGCAGCAACGATAGGACCTGAACTCATGTAGTCAACTAATTCGCCATAAAATGGACGCTCAGCATGTACTGCATAAAATTCTCCTGCTTCAGTTTTAGACATTTGTGTTTTTTTCAACGCAACAATTCTAAATCCACCTTCAGCGATTTTGTTCAAAATTGCACCAGTCAAGCCTTTTTCTACTGCTTCTGGTTTTATCATGGTAAACGTTCTGTTCGTAGCCATATTTTCTTAGATTAATTCTTTTTTTTGAAGTTGCAAAAGTACTCGTTCTTTTTAGTTTTTTGTGTGCAATCTTATTCAAAATCTAACTGCATTTTATTTTCCTCACTTTTTTATTCAAATACCTTTGCGCCAGTATGGAAAAACTCAGTAATGTCAATAAAATGGTGGAGATGGTCCATGAGGCCAAACACCTGCTAATCTCAACTCATAAATCACCCGATGGTGATGCTATCGGTTCTTCATTAGCTTTAAAACAAGCCTTGGAGAAACTAGGGAAAACAGTTACCGTAGTTGTGCCTGATGCTTTTCCATCGTTTTTGAACTGGATGGTGTATAAAGGTGACTTACTTCAATTTGACCAACAGAGTGAAGCCGCTAAAGAAGCATTGAAGAATGCTGATCTCGTTTTTTCCCTGGATTACAACACGTTGTCTAGAGTAGGGAAAGGCTTTGAGGAAGTACTTCGCGCTGACAATACCCCAAAACTAATTATTGATCACCACAGAGAACCAGAAGAAGAGGCCTTTGTAGCTGGATTACACGACATTGAAGCAAGCAGTACCTGTCAATTGGTTTATGATTTTATTCAATCCTTCGACCAAAAAGGGCTTATCGATAAACGCACTGCAGCATGCATTTATTCAGGAATTGTAACCGATACTGGCTCTTTCCGATTTCGTTCTACAACAGCTAAAACACACAGAGTGGTGGCTGATCTTATGGATTTAGGATTGGTTACGGGTGAAGTTTATAACGAGATTTTCGATACCAATTCACTAGATAGAATCAAACTATTGGGCTACGTTTTAGATAAAAAATTAACTGTTTTCCCAGAATTGGAATTGGCGCACATTACATTATCAGAGCAGGAGTTGAAAGATTTCAACTACAAGTCTGGCGATACGGAAGGTGTAGTGAACTATCCACTTTCTATCGAAGGAATTAACGTGAGCTGTATCATGAAGGAGAGCGGCGGAATTATTCGAATGTCTTTCCGAAGTAAGGGAGATATTGATGTAAATCTTTTTGCAAGAAAGTACTTTAGTGGGGGTGGACACTTGAATGCAGCTGGCGGAATGTCGGAACTGGGTTTGGAAGATACAATTGCGAAATTTGAAGCATCAGCTAAGGAGTATTTTGGTGCTTAGAATCCTTTTAATTATAGGCGCAATAAGTATTTTTATTGCTTGTGAGAGAGCAGAAAATAGATTTGAATTAAAACCTGGAGACATTCTTTTTCAGGATTTAGATTGCGGTCCTTTTTGCGAATCTATAGAGACTGTTACACCGGGAATAAATGGCGCTGAGCTGAGCCATTGTGGAATTGTAATAATGGAAAACAAACAGTTAAAGGTAATTGAAGCTGGAGGTAAGGGCGTTGTTATTACTGACATGGACAGTTTTTTAACTCGAGCACGAGATGGTAGATTCAAACCCAAAGTATTGGTGGGTAGGGTAAAAGGTTGGTCGGAAAATAAGTTGCAGCAGGCAATATCGATTTCAAAAACCTATTTGGGGAAACCCTATGATCATTTGTTTGATTTAGAGAATGATTCGCTGTATTGTTCTGAGTTGGTCTACTATTCTTACTTGGAAAATGATAAACCTATTTTCGAGACACAACCCATGACTTTTAAAGACCCTAAAACACATGAACTGTTTCCGCTGTGGGTAGATTATTACAAGGAAATGAATCAGCCGATTCCAGAAGGCGAGTTAGGACTGAATCCAGGAGGAATTACCTTGTCAGATAAAATTGAGATTGTCCATGTTTATGGATATCCTGAAAACTATATGCCTGAATAATTCTTCAGTTATTTACACGCGCCATTCGGCAGGCAAACGCCTTCACCTAATGTTTCAATAAGAGGCTTCGCAGCACTTAGTTCAGCTTTTATCGCATTTTCAAATACTTCATCTGCTTGAGCACCAGAAATTATCGTTTTTTCATTGATCAAAAAATACGGAACTCCTCTAATGCTAAGCTGCTGAGCTTGATAGATATCCATACGTACTTCTTCTGAATATTCTTCTGAAGCAAGAATCGACTTCGCCTTCTCCGCTGAAAGTCCAACGCTTTTTGCTACTGCAAGCAAGTTTTCTTCTTTGGTCAAGTTTGTGCCATCAGTAAAATAGGCGACCATCAATGCTTCTTTTAAAGCGTCGGATTTGTTTTCAGTTTTTGACCACTGAATCAATCGGTGAGCATTAAAGGTGTTGAAAATTAGTGCTTTGTCAAATTGAAAATCAATACCATATCCTTTTCCATTCTCCGCCAATTGATTGCTCATGGCTTTAACTTGGTCAATAGGATATCCTTTTCGTTCTGATAAATATTGCGCAGAAGGATAGGCTTTATCTGCTGGGAAATCTGGATCTAACTGGAAGCTGTGCCAAATGATTTCTACTTTATCCTCCGCGTTTTGATTTTTAATGGCTTGTTCTAGTTTTCTTTTTCCCACAAAGCAAAACGGGCAAACAATATCGCTCCAGATTTCAATTTTGACAGTTTCGTTCGGCATATTTTTAGTTTTTGATTGCTGTGACCATAATGCGGATCAAAGAACGATTATAATGGAGGTAAGGTCTATTCTCATAATGCTATATTAACAAATCAAAAGGGGGATAGGGTTAGCGATTATTCCTACTGACAATAATATTCCTGCGACAACAGAAGGTGGCCTTTTAAAACGCTACAAAGTTCCTCAGAACCATCTGTTCTGAGGATAATAGAAAGCTTTATATATTGGTGTTATTTTCATTTCCAAAAAGACTAAAACAGGAGATACAGTGCAATTGCCATAAAGTCGACAATCAAAACTTACTAATTCCAGGCTTTTACTTCTCCCATACTAATATCTAAAAACAATAGCTTGTGATTTGATGGGAGAAGGGCACCACTTTCCGCAGTTATCCAGGATTCCCAAGTTGCTTTTACACCACCCAAAGGAATAATACTTACCCAAATTTTAAAGGCGCTCGGAAGTCCAGACTCATCCAACAACCATAAGTAGGAATCTCCTGGAGTATTTCCTCCAGAGGTATAACTAACCAAAAGAGCTTTGTCGCCATTTTCAAGTAAAACAATGCGCCGTTCTGTTCCAGGATCAAATATTTTTTGGGGGGCGCTTAACCAAAATGAGTCGTTGTTAAAATACCCAATGGCTGTTTCTATAATTTCCGATCTGGAATCATCATTAACCTCAACATCATTAACCAATACAGTGCTTGAATCAGGATTTTGAATATTCAAGTGAACTGTAAAATCATCCCACTCAACCGCTACTAGTTGTTGCTTCTTATCCCACTTATAATGGTGTTGACCAACGAATGTCCATTCAAGATAACGGGTTTGCTTATAGGCTTCATGATGCACCGCCTTCAACATTTTACTTGCTAACTCATCTGCCTCAACAGATTGTTTGCCTTCGGGTAGTTTTTCATTATAAACAAAGAATAAGCAGATTAAAACGGCTGTTACGGTTACTGTTAAACCGAGTAGGATTTTACCAATTATCTTTAAAATAGAAAATGTCTTTTTCATGGTATTTTTTAGATGTTTTTCTCTGTTGAAATAGAGGTAAAAAGTACATAGAATACCTGCTATCTGCGGCTAAATATTTTATTAAATCGTTGTGGAAGTTCATCTTCTAAATAGGTGCTTTCATGGGTAAATGGATGCCTGAAACTCAACGAATAGGCGTGTAAATACAAGCCTTTTCCATTTAAAATCATATGTTCAATTCCATAATCCTTATCGCCAAGAATCGGATTATTGATACTGGCCAAATGTTTACGCAATTGATGTCTTCTGCCGGTTTGTGGGTTCAACTTTATCAAGTTGAGTTTTCCGAATCGTTCTGACGAAACGGTTTCAATTAATCTATAATTCGAGTGTGCTTTTTTACAGTCAATTTCTGAAGTTATTTCTCCTTGATCCTTCATTGCACCAATAGTAACCGCATAATAGGTTTTCTCTATCTGTTTGTCTTCAAATAGGCTATTTAAAGCTCGAATACAACTACTCGTTTTTCCAACCAAAAGAATACCTGTAGTAGCAAAATCTAATCGATGAACGGGTTGTGGTTTTGTAGCATCAGGCAGTTTACTATGCTGAAGGTTTTGAGCTAATGCATTGGCAATGGTTTTAAAACTATTGCCGCTCACCAAAATACCAGCGGGTTTATGAATTGCGGCTAAATGATCATCTTCGAATAATACGGTAAGTGGAAATATGAGTTTTTTACTAGGGTTGATTTCTTCTGGAATACACAAGCAAATGCGCTCACCTCCATTTATTAGAGTTGCGGTCGTAGCAATAAGATCATTAACAGTTATGTACTTTCTCTTCAGTGCTTTTTTTAAAGCTGATTTCGTCAAAGCCGCAATGAAAATTCCTACTCCATATTCCTGCAGTCGAATAGGAGAGAGGATATCGGGGACATTATGTGTTTCGGAGGTATTGATTGCAGATTATTGTTTGCTAAAGCCACGTATTTAAATAAATCAAAGATGGATAAATAGAGGCTGTTGTCTAAACGTTTTATTCTTTTATCAATCTCATTACAGCTTTCTTACCTTCCAATTCAACCATTAATAAATATACCCCTGCTGGTTCTTCAATTTTCAGATCCAACTTCGAGCTTTCAATGAAGTTCTGTACCTGTATTATTCTACCACTCAAATCTGTTAAAGTAACAGTAATTGCCTCGTTGTTTCCTCCCAGATCAATTGTAAAACTGCCATTAGTTGGGTTTGGATAGACCAAAAACTGATCAGATATGATAGGGGTTATGGAAGTAGTCGTTGAAGTATCCTTTACGCAAGGCGTTATCGTATCCTTTGTGCTCATAAAACAAGGAGTGATGCCCTCTTGATACATAAGATTCCATGCAGTTTCATAGCCAATCTTATGAGCCATCCAACTGCGCCATTGAGCAGAATCCGTTGGCATACTATCGCCTGCTAAAGCACAATCGCTAGATAATAAAGTATACATATAAGTGCCTATCGCCTTATTCACATCGTTGCTCAAGTGCCAACTGTCACTGTGTATATCTACACCGGGGATTTCTTCTAGCATCTGAGCGATCAACGTGCGTATGGGAACATTTCTCCCATAAGGTAATTCTGATTTTCTTACCATGTTTAAGGCTACGCCTAAATCTGTTTCCACATCATTTTCGCTTACTCGTTTGTCTAGTCCGTAGAGCATTGAAACCTTACCAGTACTAGCATCATCCTGCAACGGATAGCCAAAAGAATAGTCGTATTTAGAAGGGTCAATTTTGTACAAATGGGTGGAACCCATACTGGATCTGCCGTAGTTAAAGTGTATAGGAGGAGTTGAACCGAATTGAAGTGTCTTTTGGTCCTCTGCAACTACCCAATTCAATCCATCAAGAATTCCATACTCGGTGCTTGTTCCTCCATGGTTGTAAATAAGAGTTTGGTCGCTAATTTCACAGCTCTTATATGGAGAAATAAAGCTTCTTTTGCCTACATAATGCACTTGACTCATCTCAGTAACTTGAGTTGCGTGAGCTATGTCTGCGATTTCGTCATCATAGGAATAATCTGATGAAGAGGCACTATTGCCATAGATATGAGAGTAGATTGCTGCTGCGGTCAAATAGGCACCATTTGGTGTTGGATGTATGATAGCATTATCTTTTTTATCTGTTGGAATTGCTTTCCAAGCAAGGCCGGCAGGAACAATTGGTAATGGAACTTTAGCTCCATCAGCAGTACGATAAGTGAATTCTTCGAAATGATCTATCATCGTTTCATCCTTAGGCCACAGCATTAGTAATAGTGGCTTTGCTCCGCCTTCGATAACTTTTGCTGCAATCTTATTGACCCCCAGAGCGTAATAACCAGGTATCGTAGATACAATATAAGGATCCGCTCCTATTACTACGAGGTCCCAATCCACACCATTATTCCCTTTCAAGTTATTCATACGGTCTTCGTGCGCATCTGGCCAGTAATAGTATTGATTAAGGGAATGACAATAGTAATCTAGGTTTGAAGTAATCTGATCGGCAATACCCGTTGTAACAGTTTTGTTTTTATAAATATCTTCTGATACAACATTCACATTGATAGAGATAGAAGTATCTGCTGACAAGATGTTCTTTAATTCCTTTGTGATTTGCTGAGGAGAGAAGGCTTCTGTGCCATCCTTGATAGATTTACTGGTACCAATCACCAAGATATCTAAAGTTCCATCTCCATTAATGTCAGGGTTGCAAGGGTCTTGAGCATATAGTAATGATGTACACAATAATAAACACGTTAATATTATTGTAAAAGTGAGTTTTGATTTCATTTGGATGCGAAATTAAGTTTTATATTATTTATTTTAATCTGCCAATGGGATTACTAAATTGCTTTAAA
>CAJVZZ010000009.1 GCA_913020435.1 uncultured Flavobacteriales bacterium
TAGAGCGCTGCCTTGACAGGGCAGAGGTCACTGGTTCGAATCCAGTATGACTCACTTAAGGATATTAAATCCCACTTTATGGAGTGAGGTTTTTATTGTGAAGAAACTGAGCTTGTTTGAATTTAAAAATAATTAACCGTTTATTAGGTATTATGGCTAATAAATAAACGTTTGGATATAGATAAAAGACCAAGAGAATTAGATGTTTTTTAATCTTAAAAAACAGTATTAAATTTAAAATATATAAATCTTATATTCCTTAAAAGACAAATTTAAAGTCATTTAAATACTATACTAGCAACAAACCATTAATATTCTACAAAACTATTTTTCCTTGAAGTTTAATTAATTTTTCTTGTTTAGATTTAAGGAAAACTAATAACTCTCTCATTATCATATTCTATCATGCTGTAATGTACCCAAATCAACTTATAGTAATTAGTACTATAAGTTTTGTTATATTCGTCAGGTAAATAACAATTAAAAAAATCTTATGATGAAAAAAACTACTTTATCAGTACTAGCAATAATTGCTACAACCTTAGGTTTTGCGCAAAACGGACCTATTGATTTTGAAACGGGTGGCCAAGGAGCGAATTGGACTTGGGCAGTATTTGAAAACTCTACAAACCCAGCACTAACATTTATTACAAACCCAGATATTTCTGGTAGTAATACTTCAGCTACAGTAGCTAAATTTACAGCTCTTCAAGTTGGCAATCCTTGGGCGGGATGTGAATCGTCTCATGGAAATACTGACGTTGGAACATTTGTGTTGGATACTACTAATTCCATTATTAAAATAATGGTTTGGAAAACATCCATTAGTGATGTTGGTATGAAAATTATTTCAGCTAAAGGATGGGCGTTACCAGAACTAAAGGTACCAAATACACTTATCAATCAATGGGAAGAGTTAACATTCGATTTTTCATCTTTTGCTAACCCACCCGCAAGTGAAGGGTTGTATGATCAAATAGTAGTTTATCCGGATTATATCGCTAGAACGAAAGACAATATTGTTTATTTCGATAATATATCTTTTAACTCTATTACTGGTGGTACTGGTGGAGGAGGAGGCGGTGGTAATCCTGCCGAGCCAACAGTTGCCGCTCCAGTTCCTACTCGAATTGATTCAAATGTTATTTCAGTATTTAGTGATACGTATGATGACATTGTCGGAGTAGATTTTAATCCAGGTTGGGGACAAAGTACTAACGTCACTAGCATGCAGATTCAAGGAAATAACACGTATAAATACGCTGGTTTAGATTACCAGGGAATTGAATTAAATGGAAGTAATAGCGTTACTGAAATGGAATACCTGCACGTTGATATATGGTCTTCTAATTCTACAGCGTTAAACATATTTTTGATTAGTACTGGTCCAGTTGAAACACCGTTTGTAATTACAACTCCTACTGCAGGTTGGTTAAGTTTAGATATTTCATTAACAGACTTTACTCCTGTTGATCTTGCTGATATTATTCAGTTTAAGTTTGATGGGAACGGTGATTTTTATATGGATAATTTGTATTTCTATAAAAAGGCTACTATCGTAGAAGAACCAAATGCAATAAACGAAGCTTTTATAAATGGAACAAACCAATTATATCCGAATCCAGTAGTTGCTGGTAATGATGTTAGGTTTACTGAAGCAACCTCTCAAATTGAGTTATTAGATTTAAGCGGGAGATTGCTAAAAGTAGAAAATAGTAATGTGCTTACTACTTCTGGTTTAGAGCAAGGCAATTACTTAGTTAGAGCCACAAGCTTACTTGGACAAGTAAATACACAACAACTGATTATTAAGTAATTTTAATCACATAATTTTTAAAAGGAAAGAGCCACGATTGTGGCTCTTTCCTTTTAATTTAAAACATCAAGCAATTTACTTCAGATAAGTATTGATTTGTATGGTTGAAAGAAAGGGTTATCTGATTCTCCGAAATATTACCAGTATCTTTTAGCTGAGACTAAAGTTAGCTTATCAAAGATTTTGAAATAGAATTATTCAAGTGGAGTTTTTATGCTATTTTTTGTTTAGAAACACTTCCGTTAATGGTTTCATCCGATCTCTTAAGTTCTAATATTTTAATGCAAAAACGAGTTAAAATCAAAAAAGGGTATTTCTGGTTTAGTTGCCATTATGGGTGCTTTTACTTTGAGATTTAATTATGAGCGCTTTATTAAGCCCATATATAAATATAGAAAGCTCAGAATTTGTTAATTGTAGCAAGTCCTAATAGCGCGTTTAAACTTTTATTACAATTTTCAGTATATTGTTACTTAGGATATTATTCCTTTGAGGGTTTATAAATTAAGCAAAATGGATTTTAGGGTTTTAAGGATTCTCCTTTTTATTGGCCTTGTGGGGTTGAGTGGTGTTGGAAAATCACAACACTACTCATCTATGTTAAAACAACCAGCGACATGGCACGTAACCTTTTGTGGGCAATCAACTTGCTTTACAGACTTTTATTCAAGTGAGGGTGATACAATAATTAATGGAAAATGGTATCGCTTTATGGTTGATTTTCATTTTAATAAAGCAGTTGTAGTAAGAGAAGATACGGTGAGAGGTAAGGTATATTTTAGGTATTTGTATGGCCAACGAAAACACACCGATGTTCTTATGTATGATTACTCTCTAAAGTTAAACGATGCGATTTACATTTTTAATCCAAACTCTCCAATTCCGGAAGACTCTCTAGGACTTTATGATGTAGTAAGAGTAGACTCTGTTCTCACGGAAAAAGGATATCGAAAGAGGTTGAAATTAGATAGACACGACCAAACGTCAAATGAATATCTAACGACTACATGGGTTGAGGGTGTTGGTGGGCTGTCTTATATAAACACACCAGCTGTCGGGCCCGAGCTATATGGGTTTGGAGAGTTGAGTTGTTTTGCTTTTAATGATTCTGATTATGTATATAAAAGCGCGTTTTCAAAAAAAAATAAGTCCTGCAGTATTAATATAGCACCAACAGATGATACTTTAAGGCTTTCGCAGGTGCGGAATACTGATCTGAAAATTTATCCCAATCCAACGACTAAGTATATTAATATTAAAGGTATAGAAGAAATTACGGCAACATTTAAAATTCAAGATTCCTTAGGAAAAACGGTACTGGAAAAAGAGAACAGTTTAACTAAAGTTGATATATCCGGTTTTAAATCAGGAGTTTATGTAATTTCGATATTCAAGGGAAGGGAGTTTATAGATAGGCTCCGAATTATCAAAAAATAAATTGATAAAAACGCATTTATAAGAGGCGCTTATGGCGTCTACATGACCTATGAAAACTAAAGAAGAAATCACTAAAAACTGGTTACCACGTTATACAGGAGCGAGATTAGATCAATTTGGAACTTACATATTACTCACCAATTTTAAAAAATACCTTAAGGATTTCTGTGAATTAACCGGAGCTGAAATAGTGGATACCACAGCAGCTATGCCCATGGCTACGTCTGGAGATATTACAATGATTAATTTTGGAATGGGGAGTGCTAATGCGGCAACTATTATGGACTTACTAAGCAGTATTTCTCCTAAAGCAGTTCTCTTTCTAGGAAAATGTGGAGGAGTTAAGAAGAAAAATCGTCTCGGTGATTTTATATTACCAATTGCTGCAATTAGGGGAGAGGGAACATCCAACGACTACTTACCGCCAGAAGTTCCTGCATTGCCTGCCTTTAGTCTGCAAAAAGCGGTTTCAACAACTATTCGAGATAATAATCAGGATTATTATACGGGAACAGTTTTCACAACCAATCGCCGTGTTTGGGAGTTTGATGAAAAGTTCAAAGAGTATCTAAGAACTACTCGTTGTATGGGTATTGATATGGAAACAGCAACTGTATTTATTGTCGGTTTTTCTAATGAAATACCAACAGGGGCTTTATTGTTAGTGTCGGATCAGCCGATGGTTCCCGAAGGAGTAAAAACACAGTCGACTGACGAAAAGGTGAGTAAGAACTTTGGAAACTTGCACATTAAAATTGGTATTGAATCCTTGAACCAGCTTAGAGAAAACGGTAATACGGTGAAGCACTTACAGTTTGCTTAAAAACTGATATTGAGTTACTTAATGGTTCTTTGAATTTAATTCATAACACCCTATTCTAAATGATTAGGATTGCTGAAATAAATTTGAACCACTTAGTTTATAGCCAAAAAAAAGCCTTCCTACTAATAGTTATCAGGAGAAGGACCTTTATTTTTTCAAGAAAAACTATGTTTTAGTTAGATCCATTCTGCGTCGCAATGCGCTGCATAACTTCAACTAAAAAGTCAATTTCTTCTTTTGTATTATAAAAGGCTAACGAAGGTCGCACAACAGTTTCGTATCCAAATTTTCTTAGAATAGGCTGCGCACAATGATGCCCAACACGAACAGCAATTCCTTCTTTATCTAATATTTTACCAATTTCTTGGTTAGAAACACCGTCCAAGACAAAAGACAAGACACCAATTCGGTTTTTAGGATTACCAACCATTTTAAGTCCAGGAACCTGCTTAAGTTTTAGAACTCCATAATCGGTTAGTTCATGTTCATATTTTTCAATATTAGCCATTCCGATATTCGTCAAATAATCTAAAGCCATTCCTAGTCCAACAGGACCACCAACATTCGGTGTTCCTGCCTCAAACTTGGTAGGAATATCACTGAACTCTGTTTTATCGAAGGTAACGTCCTTAATCATTGCGCCGCCGCCCTGCCAAGGAGGCATTGCACGCAAAATATCTGCTCGACCCCAAACCACACCAATACCCATTGGTGCAAAGATTTTATGTCCTGAAAACACAAAGAAATCAGCATCTAAATCCACAACGTTAACAGGCATGTGCTGCACCGACTGGGCGCCGTCTACAACCACTCGTACACCATGATAGTGCGCAATGCGAATCATTTCTTTTATAGGAGGAATACTTCCTATTGCATTTGAGGCTTGCGTGAAACTGCACAGCTTCGTTTTTGAAGTGAATAGTTTTGGATAAACCAGCATATCAATATCGCCATTATCATCAGTGGGTACAACTACCAGTTTCGCTTTTTTACGCTGAGCAAGCATTTGCCAAGGAACAATATTAGCGTGGTGTTCCAGTTCCGTAATCATGATTTCATCTCCTTCACCTACGTTTTGTTCTCCGTAAGTATTTGCAATTAAATTCATGCCTTCGCTGGTTCCCCTTAAAAATATCACTTCGTCTTTATTTGGAGCACCAATAAACTTTCTAATTTTCTCACGAGCTTCCTCATAAGCATCAGTAGCCTCTGCAGCTAATTGGTGAGCGCCTCGATGAATATTAGAATTGTAATCGTGATAGTAGTCATACAACGCCTGAATTACCTGCATAGGTTTTTGAGTTGTAGCACCATTATCCAACCAAACCAAATCTTTATTTCCATGTACTTTCCTATGCAGAATAGGAAAATCTTTTCGGAAAGCATGTACATCAAACCCACTCGGGGAAGCTCCTTGTTGAGGTCCTGTAATTCCGTATTGAACAGGAACACTCAAAGACAAACCATTCGATAACCCGTCTAAATAAGAGCCCGATTGATAGCCATCACTATCCGCATAACCATCCGACAAGGGAATGTTATTTTCATTTGGAGCAAATTGAGTTGCACCATTTGCAGACTGCTTAATTTCAGTAGGCTGACCAACTGCAGGGACTTCTCCCGATGGGTTAATTCCCGAACCAGATGAACCTGACATAAACTGTTGAAACATCTTAGGTGACATTTGATCCATAAATGGATACCTGCTGAGAGTTTCCGTAAAGCTTTGGTCAGTCATCATTTTCTTAAGCATTGAACCATCGCCAACTTTTGCCTCTTTCGGTTGTTCAGGTTTCCCTTGCTTATCTTGTCCTTGCATTTGTCCAGAGGGTTCGCGAGCGGTTTCTTGAGAGTTTTGAAATTCTCCAGGTCCACCTGCTCTTCCTGATTGTTTTATACCTTCGTTTACACCTTGCATTCCAAAGGGCATGGGATTATTACTTGTGTTTGCGGCTCCCATATAAGGTGCGGCCACATTAGGACTTCCCTTAAACGCTTGTTGCAATAAAGTATCGCCTTGATCCATACTGGTCATAGGACCAGATGGGTCTTGAATGTTTGGAGCACCACTACCGCTGGATTGTCCCATCATACCAAGGTCTTTTTGTATAAAATTGGAAAGGGCACTGATATCCATTTCTGGATAAGAACCACTCTTTCCTTCACTCGATTTTTCACTCATAGCGCGATTTATTTTTCAGAATAATCGTGGAAATAACCTACTTCTACGTTTTCTAACACCGCTAAAGCATCTTCTGTAAGCACAGCTACGTTGTAATAAAGGGTCATTAAATAACGAGCAATTGCTTCATCGTCAATGCCCATAGTCCTTACAGACATTCCAGGAGCAATTTCTCCCGGAGTTCCAGTTTGGTATAGTCCTGTCACACCTTGAACATCTTCACCACCAGCTCTAATTAAAAGAATAGAGGTTCTTCCACTTCCATATTTAGAAACTTCGTGTCCGTCTACTTTTATTTTATCAGAAGGAACAAAAGGAATTCCTCTCCACGTAATTACGGTTTGACCATCAATATTTGTTGTTGGAGGAGGGGTACCGCGGTTAGTACATTCTCTAGAAAAAGCTGCAATAGCTCTTGGATGCGCTAAGAAAAATGTTGGTTTTTTCCAAACCATAGCCAATAAACTATCTACGTCGTCTGGAGTAGGTGTTCCGTATTTAGGCTGAAGTCTCATATTAGGATGACACTTAGTCAAAAGACCATAATTAGGATCGTTAATCAAAGCAGATTCTTGCGATTCATACATATAAGCCATGGTAATGTTAATCTGCATTTGTAGCTGACTAATTGGATTGTTGTATAAATCAGTAACCCTAGAATGCACCTTTAAAATAGTTTGAATTGCGTTCATTGGAATTTCTTCTGGGTCTTCTATATAATCAACAAAAGTTTTAGGCAATTCTTCAATTCCCTGATGTCCACTCTTTACTTCAACGCGCCGCTCTCCGTATTCATTTGCCTTAGCAAGTATTTCCATTTGCTCGGTAACCGAATCTTCAAAAAGCTCTTTGTCGCCTTTATTTTTCTTTAATACTTTATGCAAATCACTTTTTGAAAGTGTAATAAAAACACACTTCGTTAAGGTTCTTACGCTAGCTCCAGCAACAACATCAGCTACTAACTCGTCTTCTCCAAAATAGTTTCCAGGTCCAATAATTTTATGTCTTAATTCTTCACCACGAGAACCAGTAGAGTAGAATTCAGCTGATCCATCTGCAAGAATGAAGAGCTTATCTCTATCTTCTCCTTGTTTGATCATAATAGCTTCCATGTCATACTGCTCCATCTTCAACATAGAAGATATATTACTAACGATATCCATGGGTAACTGATAGAACATTGGAATCAAACGAAAGGCTTCAGGTGTTATAACAGGTACTCCACCATCACCAAATTCAATAGTCACTCGACCAGAACCTTTAAAGACAAGTTTAGTTCTGTTTACTCTAAGTGTTCCCCCAGGAACCTCTCTCCAGGGTAAAAGCTTTAATAGAAGCCTTGGACTTCCAGCAACCATCATAGGTCCTGTTTTGTCTGTGTGGGTGAGGTTTCTAGCGGCTTTTATGCTTATTGTCTGTTGTTTATCTTCGTAAGCCATATCTTTAGGGTTATATTGAGCGTAATAATTAAAACTACTAAAATAACATTATTGTTATGCCATAGTATTAGAAACAAAATCAAGAACTTAAATTTCCTCTTTAGTTTAGTAAAACTACTGAAAGACCATGTTTTTCACTTTTATTTTTAACCTTAGAATCAAAAGCTATGTTATCAAAAATCCTTGTTTGGAAAAAGTCACTAATCACAATGGTTTCGCTAATTGTCTTGATTATTTTGGCTGAACTACCATCGGATTTGCGCAGTGAAGAAATGAAGGAAAACGGAATCGACCCTGAAATGACAATTAAAGGGCAGGATATTCTTCGCAAAATGGCTACTTATCACGGAGACACAGAATATTATAAATATAAAAAACACGTTTTTAGATTTAAAAATAATTGGAACTTTTTGCCAGGTCTAGTTTATCGTCCTTGGGTTATTAATAATCAAGAAGTTCAAATGACTTGTCTAATAGGTTCAGATTTCACTAATGAAGCATTAATGATGGATGGTCCTTCAAAAGGAGAAATATGGGGAATAACTAAAAAGAAAGCTTACACAAGAGAAAAAGCAGGCGCCGAAGCGGTTTATGAAACTCATAAAAATCGTGAGCTTTGGTTGTCGTGTTTTCAATTTTTCTTTGAAATTCCTTTTAGAACTGCCGATTTACCATTTGTTCAATATATGGGAATAGAAAAGGTGAATGGAGTCGAATATTTAAAGGTTTTTGCAACATGGGTGGGTATGGAGCCGAGTCATAGCTATGATCAATTAGTATTTTATGTCAACCCAGCGAATTACAGATTAGACTTCTGTCATTATACAGCTAGAGATTCAGGTTGGGGATTTTTTACTGCAACTATGAAATGGTCTGATTATGAGCGAGTAGCTGGAATTCTTGAACCGGATACTTCATTGATAAATTTTGGTGGACCAAATACCAAGTTTTTCGGATCTTATTTTGATCTTCACGATTCATTCATAGTTGAGAAGGAGAAATACCTTGATGGTTCTCATGGAGCCAGCCTTATTCTCAATTAATTTTTACAAAGCTATTTTTTAAGATTTTCAGGCTCTAGCTTTCTGTACTTATTCCAATCTAATTTTTTGTTGCTGGTTTTAACCTGCTTGTGCAACGGAACGTTTCTTTTTAGCAAAGAATCTTTAGGATTAAGCTCACTTAAAGGCTCTATAAAAACAAAGCTTTGGTTAATATCAAAACGGCTACTTTCATTATCATCAAAGAAATATTTTTTGGTAAACCTGCCTGAAAGGTTAATGAAATAATGATCTAGGCTCCATTTTCCATTTGATTCATTAAAGCGGATTTTAGCAACTAAATCAGGGTCGTCAATTTGCAGTCGATAAACCCACAGAGCTGCTTTTGCCCAAGCCGGAATCAGTTGTTTTTTTCCTTTTTCACTCCACCCATAATCAATGCCCTCTATTGCATAGGAAGAGTCTACTATATAGATATATCCACAATGTAAATTATCGTAAACCTTTTTCTTCTGATTAAAACTAACGCAAAGCATGTCCCTTCCTTTTGACTGATAACCATATTCTATTTGATATTCGTACTTATCGAAATGAATAGAATCTAAAAAACTGGGAGCTTTTGTGGTAAAGTTTGAATCAATAAAAATATAAGGACTTGAGAATGAAATATACTCTGTGGCATCTGTAAATTCTTTAGTTAATTCACCTTTTTTTACCCGCTTCTTATTGTCTTTGTCTACTTTCCTTTTTATGGATTTACGCATAAATTTTATATACTCTGCATTGTCTAAAACTTGCCCACCTTTTATGCGAATTATAGCCGTATCGTGAACTGAAGGGTTCAGTCGTGGTTGATACAAGTCAAGGACTGCTTCAGTAAATCGATTGTACGTTCCGTTTTCTTTAATAACCTCACGATAGTAGTATCGATCTTTTCGTCCGCCGATATCGTAATTATTCTCTATTGATATAATCGCTCTCCTGATGTATTCCTGAGCGGTAATTGGAGTTATAATTACAGCATTTAATTCAAATGATTTAGAAGAAAGTTCAATCCAAAATGGGCGTAATTTAGGGATTAAGTGAATATTGTGTTTTTTAGGATTATAGCCAATTAGGCTAAACTCCAAACTGTCACTGAGTGACGTATCAACTTCAATTGTAAAACGCCCCAAATTATTGGTAAGCGTTCCGTTAGAAGTCCCCTTTAGCCAAACATTAGCAAAAGGGATGGGTTCTTGTGTAAGACTATCTACCAAGGTACCCTCAACTTTTAATTGACCCGATAATAAAACAGGAATTAGCATTAGGCAAAGTGAAAGGCGTTTTATTAATCGCATGATTTTATTTTAGCAATATCGGACCCAGTTTTTCACGATTTCTTTACCATGTTCTGTAAGAATAGATTCGGGATGGAATTGAACACCACGAAGATTTTGCGTTTTGTGACGAATTGCTAGTGGCCTGTTCTCTTTATCAACGGCAAGAACCTCTAGAACGCAGGATTTTGAAAAATTAGAATTTAAAGACCAGCTATGGTAACGAGCAACCTTAAAGGATTTGGGAAGGTTTTGAAAAATAGGATCATCAACTATACGGTTCATTTCGGTAGATTTTCCGTGTAGAACTTGCGCTAGATTTATTATTGCTTCTCCATAAAACTCACCTATGGCTTGGTGGCCAAGACATACTCCTAAAATTGGTTTTATACCGGAAAATTCCTTGATAATGCGGTTTAAGTTTAGTGTTTCACTGGGCAGCCCAGGGCCCGGAGAAAGCACAATTTTATCGCATTCATCGAGTTTATTCCAGAGTTCACTAGAGTCGTTTCGAATCACACTAACATCATTACAAACCAACTCGAAATAATGCTTTAAATTGAAGGTAAACGAGTCGTAATTATCAACGATTAGAACTTTCACTTAAGTGTTTTTTTTATCACTTCAATATTATTAAGAAAATGGTATTAGTAAAACACGCTAAAGTCAATAATAAAAGGCGACTATAAGGATAAATTTGAAGGGTTGACATAATTATAGACTTGAAAAAAAGAGCAAAAAAATATTGGATGTTGTTCGCCTTTTTGGCGCTTCTAATTGTTGCTGCCTTTTTTCCTGTTCGCAAGGCTGTTAATAGCTATACCGATCAGGTAGTGCGAATGAATTTAAACGAATTAATAGAGAACTCCTCAAAAGAAAAGTATATTCTAGACTACGATAAATTGAGGTTCAATATTTTTACTCAGCGCATAAGCTTGATTAATTTTAGGATTTATCCAGCAGACACAAAGAAGTTTTCCAAAGAAGTAGTTGCTTCCGTTCCTCCGTTTTATTCAATTCAGGTAGAAAAAGTAGACTTGCAGTTGGAGAAAGAATGGGAGATATTTTTGAATAAAAAACTGTTGATTCAAGAATTGAAAATTACGGCGCCTTCAGTAAAAATTCACCAGAATCGTACGGATACTCAGAAAATAAAATTCGCTAAAATTTCAGGTGATATTTATCAAACAGTTACCCAGTACTTAAGCCTTTTGAAGCTAAAAACATTTAATGTAGTAGGTGCAACTATTGAATATTCGATTTCACAGGGTTCAAATTTGCAGAGATTTAGTTTTGAGCCTATTTCATTTAAGCTAAGAAACTTTAGGGTAAAAGAGGGCAAGCAAGAAAAAGACAAAATTTTCTTTACAGATGACTTTGAGTTAAACTCAGGCCGACAAAGCTTCGTGTTGCCGGATAGTTCTCATTTCATTTCATTCGACCGGTTTAAAATTACGACTCTTAAAAATCAAATAGAATTTTATAATTTAAGGGTAACCTCACTTTTACCAGATTCCACTACTAGAAATAACTTAACGCTGTTTGTGCCCGCAATAAAACTTAACAGTGTCGATTTTGAAAAGGCGTATTTGAAAAACGAATATTTAGTAAAAACGTTAAAAATTGAACGACCTGCAATAAAACTTGTTTTGAATAAACCACAAACAAAAAAAACGCCAGACCAGATTGATGAGCTAGAAAAGTGGTTAGAACTAATAGAGGTAAACTCTACTCTGATTACCCAAGGAAACGTATCGGTTAACGATAATCGGGGCAAAAACAAAAAAATGTATCTAGTAAATGGGTTTTCACTTAAGGTAGAAGGAGCGCACGTAGACAGCAATATACTCGATCAAATAATATTAGCGGATTTACAGAAAAATTATCGTCTTTCAATACGTGAGCTTAAGCACCAAATTCCTAAAGAAGAGCTTTTAATTAAGGTAAATGATATAGCATATTCAAGTATTACGCAGCGGTTTAAGTGCAATGAAATAGCTATAAGTCCCAATGAGTATAAGCTTAAAAGGAAAATGCTTAATCCGAAACAGCCTTATCACTTAGAAAACTTGCGGCTGGATGGTGTTTTGATTAGCGAATTAGACCTAAATAAATTATCAGAAGGCAGAAAGGTAGTATTGGGCAGCGTAGTATTAAAAAGTCCTGTTTTAGAGTTGTCATATGATACAGTTGAAATGGTTAAACAGGATAGCTTTATGGTGAACCAAAAGACATTGCCCTATGCACTAGATTCACTTTCAACAAAAACTTTTAAAATTGTAAATGCAAAAGTTAGCGTGACCAACTCTCGTGATGGAAGCAAGAATTACGGTGCTCTTGATAAAGCCAATTTATCAGTAATGAACCTAAGCTGGAAAGAATTAAATAACAAGGAACTAATTGACCAATCACTGCTTCTTAAAACAACACTAGAAAGTGGAAAGAGTTATTTCATTAATCCAAAAACTCAGGATAAGGTTTCTTGGAAAAAGTTAAGTGCAAACCCGTCGTCCAGAACCCTTTTAATTGCGGGGTTAATTGTGGACCCGATGTCAAAAAAAGCTAGTGACCTGAATTTAGATTTACTCAAAATAAAAGGATTAGATTATGATCAATTATTATTTGAAAGAATACTGACAGCAAAGAGCTTAGAGTTGAAGGGTTTAGATGTTAGTCTAATCGAACAGCAACAAAGCTCACAAATTCCAAAGCTTAATGCCGCCCACTTTGAAACGGTTAGGGTCTCGGATCTGAATGTAAAAAGAAGCGATATAGACACCGTAAACCTTCGGCTGAAAGGTGTCGAATTAATTGGTTCAAGGGTAAGCATAGAGTTAGATACCGCGCTGAATAAAAGTTCAATTTCTTATGCAACGCTAACCGCATCAATAAATGGGCTGATGGCTGTAAATAGATCAAAAAAAAGCATCATAACGACAGAGATAATCAGTTTTAATAGCAACGACTCTATTCTTGAAGTATCTAATCTTCGAAAAGATCCAATAATTGAAAACACTAAAAAAAACGAACCTATTTTCCAACAACGAATAGCCAGCATTTACGCAACAGGATTTAATCCCAACAACCAAAAATTTGGAAAAAGCTTTTCGGCTCGACATATTGAGGTTTGCAACCCGATTACTAATTATAGTTTCTTTACTGAGGCAAGTAATAAAGATGAAAAAACCAACTCAGCACTAGATATTATTCAGCTTCAAAATTGGTTTTTTGATTCAACAAAAATAAGTCAGTTAACATACCAGACGCTTGCTGTGGATAACGGAAGCCTAAGTATTATATGGAAAGAAAAGTCAGGAGAAAAAATAGAAGAACGTTTTGAGGTTAAACAATACACGATGCAATCAACGGACTTTAACTTTAATGAAACCATTAAAAATAGCGATAATATGCTGTATTATGCGAAAGATCATTCAATAAGGTTGTTCAACGTAAGGCGTCAGTTTGCAGACTCTATAAATAACATTACCATTGACCAGGTTGAATATTCTACAGGGAATAAAAACACAAAACTGTACGGTCTTACAGGAAGCTATATGGTTAAAGAAAATGGTGATAGAAAGCTATTTGTAGAAGGTAAGATCGATTTAGTGGAGTTCGATGGGTTAAATCCGATTCAAATCACGAAGGAAAAGTCCGTTAATTTGAAAGGAATTTACGCGGTAAACCCTCGTTTGGAATTTACACAGTTTCATGATAACGCCGATAAAGTGAGCCGAGAGTTGACATTATTTAAAGAAGGGAATGATAGTGCCGCAATATCCAAAACATTATTGCAATCTTTAAAGATTAAAAATGGGTTTATAAAATGGGACTTCAACGATACGCTTACCAAGCCCCTAATAATTAACCACTTGAATATTAGTGGAGAGGGTTTTGAGTATCCAAATCCAGATTCAACTCAAAAAATTCCGCAGATTATTGATCTAGCATTCAGCTTTGGAGATTTTGAATATGATGTAATGAAGAATTTCTATAACTTCAGTTTTGATTCTATCAATTACGACTCTAAAACAGAAGAGCTTAATTTGCAAAAAATAAAACTTGATCCGAAATACGGAATATTCGAATTTGGTCAGCAGTCGGGTTGGCAAAAAGGCAGGCTTGAAATGTATTTAAGTTCGGTGAACATGGCGGGGTTTAAAGGAAAACAGCTTTTATATGAAAATAACTTAAGTATTTCACTTGTAGACATTGACAGCCTTTGGGTTAGAAGCTTTAAAGACAAACGCTTACCTGAAAATAAACGATACATTCCAATGCCTCAAGAACGGTTGGATAGCTTAGAGTTGGGTTTAAACATTAAACGAGTTGTACTTAAAACTGGTGAGGTAACCCACATCCAAATTGCAAAGAATGGTGTTGTTCCAGGAAAGATCTTCTTTTCAGATTTAAGCGCGAGAGCAACAAATATCACGAACGGTTATGGAGACCAAAAAGAGTCTAAAACAACAAGGTTGACTGCTTTAGGAAAGTTAATGGGAGATGGTCAGATGAGCGCTACATTTGAGTTTAACAACAAGGAATCAAATAATTATTTTGAGGGTCACGCTAGTCTTGGAGAGTTTGATGCTCGAACCCTCAATAATTACCTTACTCACACAGCATTTGTTGGGGTGAAAAGCGGAGATGTTCTTGGTGCTGGAATTGATTTTAAGGCCTACAACGACTTTGGAACCGGAGATATGAAGTTGCTCTATAACGATCTGCGCGTAACGTTCTTAAATAAGAATGATACTATGCGAAAGGGGATTGGAATGGCAATGAAAGGCTTTATTGCTAATCGAGTTGTTTATACAAAGAACCCTCATTTTTTTATTACAAAAAAGGGTTTAGTGTATACACAAAGGGATACATCAAAAGAGATTTTTCACTATTGGAGTAAGCTTGCAATGAGCGGCGTAGCCAGCAGTACTGGTATAAAAAGTAATAAAAAAGAACTTAAAAAGGTAAGAAAAGAAGTGCTTAGGAGAGAGAAGGCTATACTAAGGGATGAGGATGAATTATTAGAAGGGGACTCGGGTCAACCTTATCGAGGTAAGGGCGATTAAGTCATATTAATGGCCATTTGTTTTAGCACTCGGTTGGTTGTTTCAATGTCTGTTGCGCTAATGTTTTTTAAACCCTCTTCACGAATTGCCTCAACTATTTCTTTAGCTTCCCTTACATAGTCTTCACCTTTAGATGTAAGTACTAACGCGCTTTTTCGCTTATCGTATTCATTCGGTATTCGTCGCACCAACTTTTTACCATGCAGCAAGTCTAAAATTCTAGTAATACTTGCGGTATCTTTATTAACAGCAACGGCCAATTTAACTTGAGTTTGTTGTTTTTCTTCATGAATCCGAAGTAGTATTACCCATTGATCAATGGTAATGTTATATCCCTCTTCTTTAAGTCGCTTTAAAGCGTATTTTTTTGAAATTCTAACGGTTTTATCCATCAAAAAATAAACTAAAGCATCTAATTTTTCGTTTTTCATTGACACATCAATATTATGCAATAATAGAATGAAAAAACAGAACGATTTACAGTTAAAATAGAGGTTAATCCAAAATAACTTGTTTCAAAACAGCATCAGTTCCAGATTGTATTTTAACTAAATAAACACCTGAACGAAATAATTCAAATGAAAACTCATTCCCCTCAGTTGATGAGTGCTGATCATGAATTATTTCGGCGCCCATTACGTCAAAAACAGTAATAAAATACTCACCTATGCTCGGAAGTTTAATGTAAAATGCTTTTTTAGATGGGTTGGGGTAAATAACCGTATTGTTTAAACTCAAGAACTGCTGAATACCATCTGGATTTTCCACGCCAAGCTCTTCTTTTGTTTTGGTTACGCAATTTCCATCACTGGTAACTTGCAGTTCAGTTGTATATGAACCGATTGCTAAATAAGAATGAGTCGGTGCTTTTGTGTTAGAAGAGTTTCCATCACCAAAATCCCAAGCATAGTTTAGCCAGGAGGTATCAATTGGCATAAAAGAAACGTCTAGACCGTTTATTATGTAGGTAGAAAAAGTAGAGATGGGACTAGGGTTTAATTTTACTTGGGCAAATGCAGAATCATTACATCCATTATTTCCATTTATTCGAAGCTTGATTTTGTAAATCCCCGTGTCAAGGTAGCTATGAAATGCTTGTTCTTGAGCGGAGGTTGAGCCGTCTCCAAAATCCCAGACTCTCGTAAATCCAGAAGTAGTCATGGTGGTGTTATCATTGAATGGAAATCGATTTCCACTCAAACATTGAATAGGAGGAAACCCAGCCATTAATGCCACTGGTTTTTCTTTTGGAGTTAAGAATAGGAGGTCTGATGTGTCAATACAGAAACTATCGCTTACGACAACAAAGAACTCGAGAGTATTAAATCGATTAAATGTTTTTTGGCTAAAAAGTGTATCACCCTGAACCTGCAGCAATGTGTTATTTCTAAACCAAGAGTATTTGGCGTTGGGGGCACCCGAGCTATCAATTAATTGTAAAACGGCGGTTCCTGTTTCACAAAGATTACTTTTTACAGAGTCAACAATTAGATTAGAATAAGGAGAAAAACGAACTAAGACGGAGTCATAAAAAACATATTTATCGTTTACAGTAAAAGAAATTAATTTTTGTCCTCCCCACTTGTAGCTCGTTTGTTGGTCGTAAATCGACTCACTATATCTTGGGCTAGCACCGGACCCAAAATCCCATTTTACAGTATTTATTTTCCCAAATGAGTTGTGGCTTATTAGAATTGCTTCGTTAGGACACACCACCTTGCTTGACGTAACGATTGTGACTACTGGTTTTTCAAACACAACTCCATAATCTCTACTTTCTCCATGGGTTAAGTTTCCACAACTGGAATTTAAAGCTGGTCGATCACTAACAACTCTCATTAGTAGCTTTTGATTTAAAATAGCTATTGGCGGAGCGATATAGTTAAACGTATGTTGCCCAACTTTTGCTGCACCACTGTAAATACGCTCGCCTGCATCTGCAAAACTTCCATTGTTATTATAATCAAGGTAAACTTGAGCGAATTCGGCAATAGAACTTCCTAATTGAATAGTAACTAAATAACTACTGTCTGGTTCAAAAAAGAAGATGCCCTCACAACTTGCATTAGTATTGCTAGAAACACCATCATAGCCAAAAGAATTAAATTCTTGATTACCAGCTTTTACTTTAAAAACACCACTTCCCGTTCTACCTGATGAAGCAGTATTTGTAACACAAGTATTTGACAGTTGAGGTGTGGCAAATAATAAGTTTTGAATTTCAGTAGTGTCTTTACCAAAAAAGTTGGAGATAATTAAAGACGCATTATAGTAACCATCAGCAAGTAAAACGACAGAAACCTCTTTACTATTTAAGGAACTAGCACTTACAAATCTAAAAGTGGCCGGCTTAATATCCCATTCGTATGTGCTCGCATTTTTGGATAGAGATGAACTAAGGCGAATAGTATCACCGATGCAGTAATTTCCTTTATCGCCAGAGATTTCAGCTTTAGCAAATCGATTATCTACATTAAACATTGGGGCAGACCAAAGTCCTCGTCCATATGTGGCTGCGCGAATCTTTGATTTAGCTGGAGCATTTTGGTTGTATGCGATTTCGAGCTCAGTGATAGAGACATCTTCGGGAAGGGTTTGAGAATAATCTACCCAGTTTGATAAAGTAGAGTCGATGTAATAAACCCCAGGAGTTCCGCCTACATATAAGCCTCCGGGACTGTATTCATCATAAACGATCGTTCTTTTTGATGAATTAGGAAGATTTAAAGTTATGTCAGTCCATGAGTTTCCTTTGTCGGTAGACACATAAACCATACTACCGCCAGTAATGTAAAGCACCTCTTCTCTAAAAGGGTGGGCCTCCATATCCGTTGGGTTTATTCCGGCTGGTTTTAAAGAGGTTAGGTTTGTCCATGTAGGAGTTGCGTCTTTGCAATTATCCGAACGGTAAAGCGCGCCATCCGAGCGCAGAATGTAAAGAATATTAGTGTTAGCAGGGCTTTGTTCTAGAACACGATATGTTGAATTTGGTGCCCCAGTTATGTTTCCTGTTATACTACTCCATTGAACACTTCCCGCACGAACGTTAGTCGTTCGATAAACATTTACATATCCCGCAAACATGTATTTAGGATCAGCTTCACCCAAAATGAAAGGAGAAACCCACGCCCCTTGTTCGCTGATACTATTAGTTATACTTCCAAAGTTTCTTCCTCCATTAGAACTGCGTCTAATTGCACCATAATATAACTCGCCGTATACATAAGAAGTGTTGATGGGATCAAAGGCGCACTCCATTCCGTCGCCACCAATTTCAGTTGTCCAGCTGTTGTTTCCTCTATAAATAGCCGTTCCATTATCTTGATAACCACAAATGACTTCGTTTTCGTTGAATTTATTTTGGCCTAACTTATAGATTTCAGAAATTGGCAACCCGCTTGAAATATTTGTCCAATTACCGCCTCGGTTTGCTGTGAAATAAACTCCACCATCATTCCCAACAAACATATAATTGCCACTTTGACTAAACTCTAATACATGCTGATCAGCATGCACAGCTCCTAACCAATGAGCCGAATTCGTCCAACTACTTCCTCCATTCGTAGATTTGAAAATATTTACCCCACCTACAAAGAGTTCTTCAGCGTTATTTGGGTTCGCGGTAATATCTAAGTTGTACCATGCTTGACCACCAGTTCCGTTTCCGTTAATATCATAGTCCATGATATTGGGAGTAGTTGAACGGGTAGTAAATGTTTTTCCATAATCTGTTGAACGACATAGGCCCGAAAAGATTCGGTTAGAGGTTTGTATAAAATAGACATAGTTCGGCTTATCTGCACTTACAGCAATTGCACCTCTACTTCCGCTGATTATACCCGTTGACCTAGTCCAGTTTTCTCCACCATCTTGAGAGTACCACATCGTTCCTCCCGAAGCAGCATAAAGCTTACTGAAGTCATTTGGAGCGGCCTCAATATCTTTATAACCAGATCCAGAACCTTTTCGAGTCCATGAAACAGCTCCGTTAATTGACTTATAAATACCGTTACTGGTAGCTGCTAAAATGGTGTCTGGGTGATGGGGGTCAATAATCATTTTTCCCACAATCACATTTCCCATTCCACTATTACTCACCTTCCAGCTTAATCCCGCATCTATGGACTTTAAAACACCTATTTGTGTTCTTGAGCCAGCATCTCTATCACCGGTTCCAGCATAAACTATGTTAGGGTTTTTTGGGTTAAAATTGATGCTCGAAATCTGCATGGTAGTCAGAGTGTCTGTGTTACTTTGCCATGTTTTACCAAAATCATAGGTACGCCATATTCCTCCGTTAGGTGTCCCAATGAAAAGTATGGAATCATTGGTTGGGTGCATACCGAGTGCATTTACTCGGCCCATACCATTAGGCTGACCAGAACTTGCTATTGGTTTAGAAATTGGGCCAATAGGGGCCCATAGAGTGTCTGATATGGAACCGGCATCTTGAGCTGATGCATTGGTTTTAAAAACAGCCACTGATTGCATGATTTGGTTATAGTTTGGAAGGTCACCCTCAGTATTAATTTCTTGTTCGTAAAACCACTCCCAACGTTTGAATGGCTTGTATCCATCGCCCTTTCCGGGTGTTTTGTCAGACCAGTATTCGTAAAAGAGGCGCTGTGTTTCAAAGAAATTAGCAGCTGGATCCAGCATACTCTCTATCCACTTAGGATCTTCGTTCTTTTTTTGCTGTGCGTTGACAGTAGTTAGTGCCACGATAGCTCCTATAAGTAGAATTCCCTTTTTGATCATAAGATAAATTAGCGTTCAAATATAACATTGAAACTCAGCTTATTTGCACCAATTATGCACTTCCAAGAGGATTTATTTGCAAAATAGTAGAGCCCAACATACATTATTGACATTAAAATCGTTAAAAGGTTTGTGCAGATAACGGAGCCACGCGGCCTAAAGCCCTAATTTTACAAACTAATGAAAAAGGAACCTAAGAAGAAAAAACTTACTCGAGGCCGTTTGTTACTGTGGCTATGGCTTCTACTTTTTTCTCCCGTAGTGCTGTTTACACTTTTGATGTATTTAATTTCTTTGGGGTTTTTTGGTGCTCTGCCAACATTTGAAGAATTAGAGAACCCTAAAAACAACTTAGCGACTGAGGTTTATACGGCAGACGGAAAGTTACTGGGAAAGTACTTCAGTGAAAATCGAAGTCAAATGGCGTTTGAAGAAATATCACCTCATGTTATTAATGCGCTGGTTTCGACTGAAGATGAACGATTTTATAATCACAGTGGAATAGATGCACGAGGCCTCTTTAGAGCCGTTATATTTTTAGGAACAAAAGGAGGGGCGAGTACAATTACACAGCAGCTGGCCAAAATGCTTTTTAGTGAACGCCCAAGAACTAAACTGGAACGGATAAAACAAAAACTGCAAGAGTGGATTATTGCAATCCGATTAGAGCGACAATACACTAAAAATGAGATACTTACTATGTATCTCAATCGATTTGATTTTGTTAATAATGCAGTAGGACTTAAATCAGCCTCACAGGTTTACTTTAATACTACACCGGATAGTTTATCTATAAATGAAGCGGCAGTTTTGGTTGGAATGGCAAAAAACCCATCGCTATTTAATCCAAACAGAAGGCTACAACTAACAACCGAGCGAAGAAACGTCGTCTTGGGTCAAATGGTTAGAAATGAAATTTTAGAAGAAGAGGTTTATGATTCTTTGAAACAACTTCCATTACTTCTTGATTTTCAAAGGGTAGACCATAAAGACGGAAGCGCTCCGTATTTTAGGGAAGCACTTCGAGCCTATTTGCACAAATTGACTTCAGCAAAAGATGAGGAGGGCAACTACAAGTTGGCTCAACCTAACGGAGAGAAATATGATATTTATAGAGATGGACTGAGGATATACTCGACCATTGATTCTAGAATGCAACGCTATGCGGAGTATGGAGTTACTCAGCACTTGAAAACGGAATTACAAAAAGATTTTTGGGCCCATTTAAAACATAAAAAGAACCCACCTTTTGCAAACGGAATCAGCGACAAGACCATCGAGCGCTTGATGAGTGGAGCAATAAAAAGGACCGATCTGTATCGTGAACTGAGAAACGAGGGCATGTCTAAAGATTCCATTATAATTGTGTTCAATACTCCCGTACCAGCAAAGGTGTTTTCGTGGCAAGGAGAAATTGACACGATAATTTCTCCTAGAGAAAAGTTGCGCTACCATAAAAGTTTTTTACATGCTGGTGTAATGTCGGTAAATCCGCATAATGGATATATAAAGACATGGGTTGGCGGCATTAATAACAAGTATTTTTCATACGACCATGTTTATCAAGGCAGACGGCAAATAGGTTCAACAATAAAACCATTTGTTTATGCATTAGCAATAACTGATAAAGGTCTTTCACCCTGTGATGAAATTCCAAACGTTCCTTACACTTTTGAAAAGGGTGAATATGGATTGTTAAAAAGCTGGACACCACACAATCCGGGTCGCGACTACGGCTATAATGTGTCTTTAAAATATGGTCTGGCAAATTCAATGAATACCGTTACTGCTTATGTTATGAAGCAAGTAAGTCCCCAGGCGGTTGTAAATTTTGTACGCAAAGCTGGGATTAAGGGTGAAATGGAGGCCGTTCCTTCATTATGTCTTGGTGTTGCTGATGTTGCATTAGCAGAAATGGTTGGTGCCTATGCCTCATTTGCTAATAAAGGCCAGTACTTAGAGCCGGTTTTTCTTACTCGAATAATGGATAAAAATGGAAACGAGATTTATAATAACTTAGTTCATAGAAAGACAAATTCGGTATTAAGTGAACGCGATGCTTATCTAATGTTGGAGTTAATGAAAGGCGTAACCTCCTACAATTATAATAGAGATTTAGCAAAAAATTCTGGCGGAACAGCTATACGACTAAGGTTTAGTAAAGAAACCCGCCCTTATGGTGGAATCCCAATGGAAATTCCAATTGCAGGTAAAACAGGAACGACTCAAAACCAGTCTGATGGTTGGTTTATTGGCATTACTCCAGATTTAGTTACGGGAGTCTGGGTGGGAGCAGAAGACAGGGCGGTTCGGTTTAGCAGCTTATCAAAAGGGATGGGAACAAACATGGCGCTGCCTATTTGGGGCTATTTTATGAATAAGGTTTATGCAGACGAATCAATTGATATTAGTAAAGGAGATTTTGAAAAGCCGCTTTTACCTTTAGATGTTAATCTGAATTGCGATGAGGTTATAGAATCTGGTAGCAATCTATACGGAAGAGATAAACAGTCTGACTGGGATTAATCTAAACGAGCTTTTTATCCAATTTTCCTTTTTCAATTTTTACATTTGAGATTCAAAACTGATGATATGGCAATGAATAAAAAAGTAGCCGATGTGCACGAGGCTTTGCAAGGTGTTGAAAACAATATGACCTTCATGCTCGGGGGATTTGGTTTGTGTGGAATTCCAGAAAACGCAATTGCTCAGTTAGTTAGCTTGGGAGTTTCAGGAGTAACCTGTATTTCTAATAACGCAGGTGTTGATGATTTCGGATTGGGTCTATTGTTACAAAACCATCAGATTAAAAAAATGATATCCTCTTATGTGGGTGAAAACGATGAATTTGAACGTCAGATGTTAAGCGGAGAGCTGGATGTGGACTTAATACCCCAAGGATCTTTAGCTGAGCGATGCAGAGCCGGTGGAGCGGGTATTCCTGCGTTTTTTACCCCAGCTGGTTATGGAACTGAGGTTGGAGAAGGAAAAGAAGCCCGAGAGTTTAATGGTAAGCCACATATTTTAGAAACAGCACTTACAGCAGACTTTGCATTCGTTAAAGCATGGAAAGGAGATTCTGCTGGTAATTTGGTTTATAAGGCAGCAGCAAGAAATTTTAATCCCCTAATGGCAATGGCAGGGAAGATTACTGTTGCTGAAGTTGAAGAGTTGGTTCCCTTGGGAGAGCTAGATCCTAACCAAATTCACACACCTGGTATTTTTGTTCAACGCATTTTTCAAGGAGTGAATTACGAAAAGAGAATAGAGCAACGCACAGTTCGCCAAAAGGCTTAGGTTGAGCCAATTTTTAGACAAAATTTTTGAGTGGGATAAAGGAACTCGTTTTATAAGAGATCTTTTGTTTTTGCTGTTGTTTGTATGGCAAAGTGCCTCTTACGGATATTTTGAAAACATGGATCGATTCCCAGAGGGAACACACATGTGGCGTAAGTGTGACGGGGCATCAATGGCGCAAAATTATGCGCAAAAAGAGTTACCATTATTTGAGCCTCAATTACATCAGCTGTTTGAGGGTTCAGGTAAAGCCGTAGGAGAATTTCCTGTGTTCTATTATTTGATTGGTAAAACCTATCAAGTTTTTGGATTTTCAAATGAAATTTTCCGCTGGTGGTGGTGGGGATTATTAGCCTTAGGTTTTTACCTTTTATTTCAGTGGTTTTATCTAAAAACAAAGAGTACAATCGTTTCGGTTCTTTTGAATATCTTTTGTTTTACACCACCGATATTAGTGTATTACGGAATCGAATTTTTACCAGATACCGTTGCCTTAGCACTTTCTTTTGGGGGCCTATATTTTTATGAAAAATGGAGAAAACATCCTTCCAAGTGGAGCGTCTCCTTGGGGGTGTTGTTTTTTTCTTTGGCTATGCTTACAAAGGTTTCAGCGGGAATATTGTTAGTTGCTATTGCCTCCTATGAAATAATATCTTTTCAAAAAGGAAAGTTTTGGAATACAATTAAAGTTCTACTTCCCTGGTCGGTTCCTTTTGCAGTTACGTTGATTTGGGTGCAGTATGCAGCTTGGTACAACGCCCAATCAGGAAACGTCTACTTTTTATTAGACACCGTGCCTTATTGGACACTTTCCGAAGATCAAATAATAGGGGTAAAAATCAATTTTATGGAGTTTTGGTACAATGAACTATTGGCCTATAAGTCACTTTGGTTATTAACCGTTCCGTTTTTTGCTTTAGGTCTTTTATGGTATAAAAAGCTTCAAAAGGAAACGGTTTCATTAGTGGCTTATGCTCTATTAACCGGAAGCTTTGTTCTCCTTTTTTTTGAGAGATTTGGGCATCACGATTATTATATTATTTGTCTTTACGGGGGCTTACCTTTAATAGCAGCGTATAGCGTTTCACTTATTAAAGAGATGTTTTCTAGTAAGCTAATGCTTGTTATTATTGTTGTAGCATTAATTCCTTTCGTAGCCCAAAACGTTTCCTCCGCTCAGATCATTGCTGAAACAAGAACGCATACTTGGACTTTTTACAACAAGCTGGATAACAACTTAACCCAGATTGAGCCCTGGTTAAATAAGAATGGAATCACAAAAGAGGTTCCTGTACTTAGTGCATTTGACCCTTCTCCTAACGTTAGTTTATATTACATGAATCGCAAGGGGCTATCAAACATTTACAATCAAGAATTGACTGAAGAGTTTATTCAACATGCCAAGAGCATTGGAATAAAGCACGTGCTAGTGCATAGTGAGGGGTTAAGAACCGAAAGGGAAAGAGAATTATATTGTAGAGATACAGTATCGAGTATAGGGAATATTCATTTATTCAAATTAAATTAGCGACAGATAAAAACACACACATGAGCTTAAGCAAAGAACAAATAGCACAGCGAATTGCACAAGAGGTGCAGGACAAACAATATGTGAATTTGGGTATAGGAATTCCTACGTTGGTGGCTAACTTTATTCCTGAGGGAATTGATGTTGAGTTTCAGAGCGAAAACGGGATACTAGGAATGGGCCCCTTTCCTTTTGATGGAGAAGAAGATGCCGATTTAATTAATGCAGGAAAACAAACGGTTACTCTCGAAAAGGGGGCTGTAATTTTTGATTCTGCAACGTCTTTTGCAATGATTCGTGGTCAGCATGTTCATTTAACTATTCTTGGAGCAATGGAAGTTTCTGAAAACGGAGACATTGCCAATTGGAAAATTCCCGGAAGAATGGTAAAGGGGATGGGTGGCGCTATGGATTTAGTAGCATCAGCAGAAAACATTATTGTGGCCATGATGCATACCAATAAAAAAGGGGAATCTAAACTGCTAAAAGAATGTTCTTTACCTTTAACTGGAGTGGGTTGCGTTAAAAAAGTAGTTTCGAATTTAGCAGTACTTGAAGTTATGAAGGGGAGGGGTTTTAAGCTTCTAGAGAGAGCTCCCGGTGTATCCGTAGAAGCCATAGTAAACGCTACCGAAGGCAGTTTGTTGGTGGAAGGAGATATTCCTGAAATGCAGTTTTAATTGTTGAAAATAAAGGTTAAAGCAAAAAAAAGCCGTTTTTGAGACTTCTCAAAAGCGGCTTTTTTAATCTTTTTTATTTTTTGACTACTTAGTCAGAGTATAAGTGTAAACAGTGTTTTCAACGCAAGGCTTATCCGTTCCGTTAAATGTGTTAATAGTTTCAACGTTTCTTTTCAAAGTAATAACACTTCCTGAGTTTGTGTATTCGTAAATTCCACTATCCATGTCAGCGTGATCATTCACGTTGTTGTCAGTATTAACAAATAAAAAGCGCAACGATCCAATTCTTACGTGGTCAGCATCGACAGCACTGAAACTGTAGCCGTTCGTTTCTCCGTTTTCATTTGTGTAGTAGCTACCATCATACGAAACGCTTTCATCAACAATAGTTATTTTAATTGCTTGAGACCTTGTGTCAGCAGTCAGTTTTGCAGAGTTGGTTGAAGTAGTACCACAACCAGTATAAGTTATTGAACCTGTTCCAAAAGACCAAGTACCAGCAGCATTAGCCCACCAAGCAGCCATCGCAACTTCGCCTTCTTCCTGTTTGGTATAAACAGCAGCAATACCGTTATCAGAAATAGTAATTACTTTACTATCTGTTGTAGAGTTGCTGCCTTTTCTGTTTGTTGCAGTAAGAGTAACCGTATAAGTTCCAGCTTCTCCGTAAGTATGATTAGCGTCAAAAGTAGAAGCCGATCCACCGTCTCCAAAGCTCCAGTTTACATTGTATGTTTTTTTGATGTCACCACCACTAGTCATTGCAACGTTTTCTCCAACATTACCTGTTGTAGGAACGGTCATAGTAAGTTCAGGCGCTTTGTTACATGCAGTTAGAATCATTGAGGATACTGCTAATCCCATCATTAATTTTCTCATGGTTATTATTTTATTAAATTTAAATGCGAATATAAATGTAAAATTTGGTTAACTAACTTACTGTATTATAGGTGTTTTATACATTAAACACCGTATTTCACGATACAGTATAGAGCACGAAAACCATCTTTCCAGTTGATTTTCTTTCCTTCATCATAAGTCCTGCCATAGTAAGATATCCCAACCTCATAGATTCGAACCTTTGGAATTCGAGAAATTTTTGCGGTAACTTCAGGTTCAAATCCAAAACGATTTTCTTTTAATGTAAGTCCTTGAATGGTTTTGGTGTGAAATAACTTATAACAAGTCTCCATGTCCGTAAGGTTCAAGTTATTGAACATATTGGAAAGGAAAGTCAAGAACTGATTTCCTATACTGTGCCAAAAGAATAAAATGCGATGCGGCTTTCCACCCAGAAAACGAGACCCATATACGACATCTGCAAAACCATCAATTACGGGTTTTAATAGAATGTTATATTCTGCGGGATCATATTCTAGATCGGCATCCTGTATTATTAGGTAATCACCTGTCGATTCTTTAATACCTCTATGCAATGCAGCGCCTTTACCCATATTCTTGGGTTGTAAGAAATGTTGAATATCAGTATTGGGATGGTTGTCTATATATTCATGAATTTTTTGATTTGTATCGTCCACAGAACAATCATCCACAATAATTATTTCTTTACTGATGTTATTAAGAAGCTCTACTTCTAGCACTTTATCAAGGATAAGATAAATAGTAGCCGCCTCATTATAAGCGGGAATTACAATACTGAGTTTGCTAATTGAAGCGTTCATTGCTGCAATATTAATTTTTAATTGATTAATAGCGATGAGCTTCTGAAATATGAAATCATTTTCCTTAATTTCGAAAACCTACAAAAAACACTCATGACAGATCAAAATGGAGATAAGCGACTTTTTTTATTAGACGCATATGCACTGATTTTTAGAGCCTATTATGCTTTTATAAAAAATCCAAGAGTAAATTCTAAAGGGTTGAATACTTCAGCAATATTTGGATTTACAAATACATTGTTGGATGTTTTGAAAAGAGAAAAACCAACACACATTTCGGTAGTTTTTGATCATAAGTCTCCAAACGTTCGCGTACAAGAATATTCTGAGTATAAAGCCAATCGAGATGCAACCCCTGAAGACATTAAGCTATCGGAGCCCTACATCAGAAAAATTATTGAAGGTTTTAAGATTCCAATACTTGAAGCGGCTGGTTATGAAGCCGATGATGTTATTGGAGGATTGGCTAAAAAAGCAGAAAAAGAAGGTTTTACGGTTTATATGATGACTCCCGATAAAGATTTCGGTCAGCTGGTATCTGAAAATATATTTATGTACCGCCCAGCTCGTGGAGGTGGACCGGCTGAGGTTTGGGGTATTCCAGAAATTTGCGAAAAATTTGATATTAGTCGGCCAGACCAAGTAATTGACTTACTGGGAATGTGGGGTGATGCAGTTGATAATATTCCCGGTATTCCTGGTGTGGGTCAAAAAACTGCAGCAAAGCTGTTAAAGGATTACGACTCTATGGAAGGGCTTTACGAACACACACATGAGCTCAAAGGTAAAATGAAGGAAAAAGTGGAGGCCAATAAAGAGCAGGCTTTTCTTTCTAAAAAATTAGCAACTATTTTATTAGATGCACCTGTTGATTTTGAGCCAGACAAACTCATTTTGGAAGAGCCAGATAAAGATATTCTCAGGGAACTGTTTACTGAACTGGAATTCAGAAATCTTGCAACCAAGGTGCTGGGTGAAACCATTTCAATTGGTTCTTCCGGGGCACCAAAAAAGGTAATTTCTACCAATGGACAAATGGATTTATTTGGAAGTCCAATTACGGTTAACGAAGAGTCTAGTGAAATTGAGACCGAACTAGAAACAAGTGGTTCAGACCTAGCGTCAAGTTTCCATGAATATCATTTTACAGATACAGAAGAAAAAAGGAAGTCTTTAATTTCGATCTTATCCTTCCAAGACAGTTTTTGTTTCGACACCGAAACAACGGGTTTAGATCCATTAAAAGCGGAGCTAGTTGGAATGTCCTTTTCGGTCAGTGCTTTCGAGGCCTTCTACGTTCCTGTGCCTTCTGACTTAAAAGAGGCACAAGCGATAGTTAATGAGTTTAGGCTACTCTTTGAAAACAATAAAACTCAAAAAATTGGTCAAAACCTGAAATACGATGTTCTGGTAATGCGTAAATATGGAGTGCGAGTAGAAGGCCCTTATTTTGATACCATGTTGGCTCATTATGTGTTGGAACCAAATACTCGAAAACATGGGATGGACTATTTGGCTGAAGCTTTTCTGAATTACACTTCAGTTCCAATTTCAGAAATAATTGGTCCAAAAGGAAAGAACCAGAAAACAATGCGGGATATTCCTCAAGAATCCATTTCAGATTATGCTTGTGAGGATGCCGATATTACATTGCGCCTGAAAAGAGTTTTTGAACCGATGCTTGAAGAAGCGGGTTTGGCAGATTTGTTTAACAAGATAGAATCTCCTTTGCTGGTTGTGCTTGCTGATATGGAAGAAGAGGGAATTCAATTGAATTCTGAAAGCTTAAAAGAGTTATCCGAAACGTTATTAATCGATGCCCAAAAAGTGGAGGGAGAGATTTATGAATTGGCAGGAACGAATTTCAATATTGCTTCGCCAAAACAAGTAGGAGAGATTTTATTCGAGCATTTAAAGATTGATGCTAAAGCCAAAAAAACGAAAACAGGCCAGTTTCAAACCAACGAAGAAATTCTAAAGAAATATGCTCCTGAAAATGAGATTGTAGGCAAAATTTTAGACTTCAGAGAGCTGGTAAAGCTTAGAAACACTTATGTAGATCCACTTCCCTTGCTGGTTCATGCTGACGGAAGAATACACACTACTTACAATCAAATTATTGCTGCAACGGGTAGATTAAGTTCAGAGTCGCCCAATTTGCAAAACATTCCGGTCCGAACAGAACGCGGTCGTGAAATTAGAAAAGCATTTATTCCGAGAGATGACAAGCACACCTTGCTTGCTTCGGATTATAGCCAAGTAGAATTAAGAATAATGGCTTCTTTGAGTGGCGATAAAGGAATGATCGAAGCTTTTAAAAACGGTGAAGACATTCATGCCGCAACGGCAGCTAAAGTATTTGGGGTTGATCCAGAAGAAGTTACTCGTGAAATGCGCTCAAAAGCAAAAGCAGTAAACTTTGGAATAGCCTACGGTCAGGGTTCATTTGGGTTAGCTCAAAACCTAGGAATCGGTAGAACGGAAGCCAAGGAGATTATTGATTCTTATTTCGCAAAGTATTCTAGTGTAAAAGCATACATGGATAAGTCTATTGAAACTGCTCGTGAGAATAATTACTGTGAAACTATAATGGGGAGAATTTTACCGCTTCGAGACATAAATTCAGCAAATGGCACTGTAAGGTCGCAAGCAGAAAGAATCGCGATAAACGCTCCTATTCAAGGAAGCGCAGCAGACATTATTAAATTGGCGATGCTCGACATTCATAAGTTTCTTAAAGAAAGTGATTTTAGAACCACGATGTTACTTCAAGTTCATGATGAATTGGTGTTTGATGTTCCAAAAGGAGAACTTGAAGAAATCACACCAATAATTGAAGAGAAAATGTCGAATGCTTTTAAGCTTTCAGTTCCACTAGTTGTGGATAGTGGAACGGGAGATAATTGGTTGGCAGCACATTAATTAATAGGGAAGGTAAAAGTTTTAATTTCGGCCAACCATTTTTCAAGGTAAATGCAAGAAAGACATTTAAATAGAAAGCAGTATTTCAACGAACAGGCAATAAGTACAAGAAAGTACGTGGTGCCGTACATTGAAACGGTATTTCCAATTACTAAGGAAACCAAAGTTCTAGAAATAGGATGTGGTGAAGGAGGAAATATTCTTCCGTTTTTAGAAAAAGGCTGTAACGTTATTGGCGTTGACCTTAATCAAGGTAAATTGAATATGGGAGAAGAATGGCTTAATGAAGCCATGCCAGACTCCAAGTTCAAGCTCATCAACCAAGATATTTACGAGTGGGACCTATCGTCTGACGAAAAATTTGATCTCATTATCTTACGCGATGTAATCGAGCACATTCACGATCAAGATCGCTTTATGGGCTTTATGAAAGGCTTGCTTACCCCAAATGGAAAAGTCTTTTTTGGGTTTCCTCCTTGGTATATGCCATTTGGAGGACATCAGCAGATTTGTAAAAAGAAATGGACTAGCGTTGCTCCATGGTATCATTTATTACCAATGCCATTATTCAAGGGGCTTTTAAAGACTTTTGGAGAAAGTGAAAGAGTTATAGAATCGTTAGTTGAAATAAAGGATACTGGAATTTCTACAGCGAGGTTTTTAAGCATGGTAAAGAAGCACAATTACAGTTTAGATAAAAAAACGCGTTGGTTTATTAATCCAAACTATGAAATTAAGTTTAATCTAAAGAAGCGCGTTTTGATTGGTCCACTGACTTCAATTCCCTTTTTTAGAGATTTTTTTACAACTTGTTTCTATTGTGTAATAGGTAATAAGTAAAGTTTACTTAAAATTGCCACCAAATAAATTGGGGATGTAGTTCAGTTGGCTACCTGCCCGTCCTGATTTCAGGCGAGCCTTCTCGGCAGAACATTTAGGCGGGGAGCGTTTGAAAAAAGAAACTTGGGGAATTAGCTCAGTTGGCTAGAGCGTCTGACTGGCAGTCAGAAGGTCGCAGGTTCGATTCCTGTATTCTCCACAAAGCCGAATCATTTCTGATTCGGCTTTTTTTATACCCTAAGTTTGAGGAATACATTTCACTTACACTCCCAAAAGCAAAAACCCCAATATTCCGCCTTTGCTTTGTGATTTTAGAATTGATCCAAATCCAGCCCGGGACTTTTTCGTGATTTCTGCTTCGAATAACGACAAACAAGTGCGCCAAGTAAAAATCTTTAATGAGTTGGGCCAGCTAATTATCTCATCGGATGTCAGTCACTGGAAAGAAAATCCCTTTTACTTCGAACATCAATTTAACACCCTCCCCTCAGGAACTTACCTCGTTGGACTGTATTGTGAGGATGAAACTAAGTTTAAGAAACTAGTGATTGCAAAGTAGCAGTGATTGCTATTTTGATTTGCATAAGAAGTTCATTACACGGATTCTTCGAATTAGCAACTCAACTAGTTACCACTCATCCTCAAAATAAGTTAATCCGACCCATCTTATAGTGGTTATTGAACAAATACCACGACTTTCGCGTTCAGAAATAAAACCAGTCGTGTTTAAACATATCCTATATCTAGTCTTATCGTTGAGTATAACCACTCAAACTGCATTTTCTCAGGGCGGAAGACCAACAGGTAAAAAGGGCGGAAACACGTTTTCTATTCTTGGAAAATTAGTGGATGAGGAACGGAACGCAATTCCATATGCATCAATCGCGGTTTACAATAGGAAGGATTCAACATTGGCTGCTGGTTTAGCATCTGACGGAGATGGTTTCTTCGACGTTCAGGTGAAATCAGGGAACTACTATGCTCAAATAAGTTTTTTGTCATTTGAAACTAAAGTGATTTCCGACTTAAATGTTACCAATGCGGATATCAATTTGAAGGCGGTAACAATGAACCGATCTGCGACTTCTTTAGAAACGGTAACTATTGAGGCAGAGCGGCCACAAATGGAATTGAAGCTGGACAAAAGGGTCTACAATGTCGACAAAGATCTTACTAATCGAGGGCAGACCACAGTCGGAATTTTGGAAAATATTCCTTCTGTAGACGTAGATGTGGAAGGGAATGTAAGTCTTCGAAACAGCCAAAATGTGAGAGTTTTAATTGATGGACAACCCGCTGCGCTTATGGGAATGAGTAACGGTGAAGCCCTTAAAATGATTCAAGGAGACATGGTTGAAAAGGTCGAGATTATTACAAATCCGTCAGCAAGATATGATGCAGAGGGGGAGGTTGGAATTATCAATATTGTTCTAAAGAAAGAAAAGAAAAAAGGCCTGAATGGTGTATTTGAAGTTCGGACAGGGTTTCCAATAAATGCAGGAGCCAGCTATACATTGAACTATCGAAAGAAGAAATTTAATTTCTTTACAGGCTATGGTTTAAATTATCGGGAGCGGCCAGGACAAGGAACCACTTTTCACGAATTCTATAGACCAGATACGACATTTGGTTATCGGTCAGAAAGAAACCACAGTCGGAATGGATTTAACCAGAACATTCGACTAGGCGCTAGTTATCAATTCAACAAGTATAATGCACTTACCATTTCAGGAAACTACAGCAATGGTAGAGGAGTAAATGATGCGCAATTAATTTACGAAGATTTTGGAATAAACGCTGAGATCAGCCAGACGGTGAATCGAGATGAAGTAGAAGATCAAAACAACAACATGAGTAGAGGCCAATTGAATTACACCAAAACCTTTAAGAAGAAGGAAATGAAGTGGACCATTGATGTTTCGGGTTTTACCAATTTCAGCTTTGAAGATGCTGATTTAACTGAGGTTAGTACGAATCCGTTGACTCCTGATATTATTCAAAAAGCAATTACCGAAGAAGTAGGAAGCAGTTTAACCATGCAGTCTGATTTTGTGTTTCCTTTTCTAGAAGAGGGCAAAGGAGAGTTCGGAGTGAAGGGCAATATAAGAGCGATTGATAACAATTTTGACATTTCACAATTTGACGGAGTAGAGTTTGTACCGGATCCAGTTTTTAATAATGAAATGGCTTATACAGAAGATGTTTATGCTGCTTATGCAATGGCAGGAAATAAAACCAATAATTTTTCTTATCAATTAGGACTTCGTTTGGAGTACACCGATATTGTGACAGAGTTCAAACGAACGAATGAAAGAAATCAAAGAGACTATCTAAACCTGTTTCCTAGCGTAAACCTTTCCTATGAATTCGAGAATAATCAGTTTATTCAATCCAGTTATTCTAAGCGGATTTCACGACCTAGACACTGGTATTTGTACCCGTTTTACAATCTAAGTGATAACCGAAACATATCAACAGGAAACCCAAACTTAAACCCTGTGTTTACCGATGCATTTGAGTTAGGATATATGAAACGATGGGAAAAAGCTAATATTTTGGTGAGCCCTTATTACCGATATTCTACAGGAACTATCGAACGGATTTTATTGGCGGACTCTTTAGGAATCAATACTCGATTTCCAATAAATTTGGGAATTAGAAACTCATTTGGACTAGAGGTCTCGGGAAGTTTATCGCTAAAAGAATGGTGGAATGTAAACGGTAGTTTCAATTTCTTTAGAGCCGTTACTGATGGAGAATATGAGGGACAGCAATTTTCCGCGGATACCTATGCTTGGTCTAACCGAATTGTAAGTAAATGGAAAATATGGGATAAGATTTCTTATCAGGCCTCAGTAAACTATCGGTCCAAAGAAAAAACAACTCAAGGAGAACAATTGGCTCGCTATAACATTGACATGGCGGCTGCAGTAGACGTTCTTAAGGGAAATGGAACACTAACACTTTCCGTACGAGATATATTGAACACACGAAAAAGAATCAACATAACTGAAGGCCCTGATTTTTATGACGAATCTGAATTTCAATGGGTTTCAAGATATACTGTGCTTACCTTTTCTTATAGACTCAACCAAAAGAAGAAACCACAAAGAGGTGGCGGATATGGTGGAGATGAGGGGGGAGGATAGGTTACTTGATATATGCTCGAATACTGTCATGCTGGATTTACCCACCTAAACTTTCGGGGAGGTTTCAGCAGCTCATTTCCCTCTGGTGAGGTTCTGAAACGAGTGCAGAATGATGTAGATTCTAGAGAATTTTTTATTCTGAGAGTTCTTCAGCAAACTGCAATAACTTGCCTTCTTCAAATTTATTGGCAATCAGTTGCATGCCGAAAGGCATTCCGTTGCTGTGCGTAAATAATGGAATAGAAATCCCCGGCACACCAGCCAAATTTGCTTGTACCGTAAAGATATCTTCTAAGTACATTGCCACAGGATCGTTTCCGTGAGATCCAATTTTGAATGCGGTGTGCGGAGTAGTAGGAGTTAAAATAAAATCGAATTCAGAAAGAATTTCAAAAGTTTTGTCTTGAATTAGCCTTCTAACTTTTTGGGCTTTAGAATAATAGGCATCGTAGTATCCAGCGCTCAAAACAAATGTTCCAAGCATTATTCTACGCTTTACTTCTGTTCCAAACCCTTCCGATCTAGATTTTGTGTAGGTAGTTTCTAAGTCAATAGCATTTTCCGATCGATAACCGTAGCGCATTCCATCAAATCGAGAAAGGTTACTAGAAGCCTCCGCGTTAGAAAGCACATTATAACAAGGTACCAATTGATCTAAATAAGGAAACGAAACGGCCTCAACCGTGTGACCTGCAGCTTTTAGTTCTTCAATCTTAGTTAGGTGAGCCGTTTTAACTTCTGGATCGAGTCCTTCAGCATCAAAACATTCCTGCAAGTATGCAATCTTGTGTTTTTTAGGATTGGCGTTTAAGTCTAATTTGTTGCTGCTCAGCGTGCTGTCAAAATCATCTGCGCCAGCCATTACAGAAAGAACAGCAGACATATCTTCAACTGAATTGGCAAATGGGCCAATCTGATCCATTGACGAAGCATAAGCAATAAGACCGTGTCTTGAAATTGTTCCGTAAGTAGGCTTCATTCCGAATACTCCACAAAATGAAGCAGGCTGTCGGATACTTCCGCCAGTGTCAGAACCCAAAGAAACTAAACAAGTGTTTGCTGCAACAGCTGCTGCAGAACCACCCGAACTTCCACCCGGAACGCAAGCTGGATCGTGAGGGTTTTTTACAGGACCATAAGCAGATTTTTCATTCGAAGAACCCATTGCGAATTCATCACAATTTAGTCTACCAATAAATAAAGCATCTGCCGCAAGCAGTCGCTCAACAACTGTTGAGGAGTAGATGGATTCAAAACCTTCTAAAATTTTACTGGCAGCCGATACTTTATGTCCAGCATAACAGATGTTGTCTTTTAAGCCGATTACCATGCCGGCTAATTCGCCAGCAGAACCAGAATTAATTTTCTCTTGAATTTGAGTTGCTTTTTCTAAAGCTTCTTCTTTCCAAACCTCTAAGTAGATGTTTAAATCAGAAGTCTTTTCGATTTCATTCAAATAAGAATTAACCAGATCAGGAAGAGTGTATTCACCAGTCTTGATGCTGATTTGAATTGCTGTAAGTTTTTTTGGAAAATCCATCTATACCAAGCGTAAAAGGTCACTCCGATTGCAATCGAAATAAACCGTAGTTATTTGCATTGAAATAAGTACGCTGGTTACTTATCGTTTTCTTTTTTATCAGTGTCGTTTTCTTTCGACGCATCTTTAAATTCTTTCATCCCACTTCCTAGCCCCTTCATTAATTCAGGAATTTTCTTCCCTCCAAATAAAAGAAGAACTACAACTAAAATGAGTGCGATTTGCCAAGGACCAATTGCCATTTGAAACGTATTTTAGGGTGAATAATGAAGTCGCAAAGGTAGTAAATAAAGCCTAGTTTTGCTGTGATACTATGGAGAATAAAGAATACAAAAAAGACGGAAAAAACAAGGATCCTTCTATCTTAAGCTACTCCGGGCTGGGTTTGCAAACGGTATTAATCATTGGATTGAGCACTTATGGCGGAAGCATTTTAGACGCTAAGTATCAATTTGAAACCAACTGGTTTACTTTATTGTTTGTTTTAGTGTCCGTTGCTATTAGTATGGCCTACACTATTAGGATATTGAATAAGTGGAATAGTAAGTAGTAATAATCATGAGTGTCTTATTTAAATACATTGTTCAGATTACTTTGGCTTGCCTTGTAACTTTCGGCGTTCACATAATGATATTGACCTTTATGGATAAGCCTCTTTTTGATAATCAAATTATTACCGCATATGTAGGAAATGTCGCGTTGGCTATATTTATAGTAATCGGACTCTTAAAAGTGCCTGAAACACTCCAAAATAGCAGGGGTTTTTTATTCCTTTTTGGAAGCTTTTTAAAGTTTGGGTTTTTTTTCTTGGCGTTTTACTCTAATTTCAAGGTGGATGGCGCAATCCAACGTACCGAGTTCTTTGCCTTTTTCATTCCCTATGCGGCTGCACTTATCATGGAGACTAAGTGTCTGATTGATAGGCTTTCGAAATAATGTTTAAGCCAAGATTTCATAGATTTTAGATTGCCTGAAATAAGTGCAGTGTCTACTAAAAAAAACATTTACTTTTGCACAAAATTTAGAATCGTCAACAGACAGGTAATTATGCAGTTTACAAGAGCCCTATTTTTTCTAGCTGTTTTAGTTTTAATCCAACCGGTATTTCTAACAGCGTCAGGACATGCAGAACACGCGTCTGACTCAACCGAATCTACACAGGTAGCAAATCAAGAACCTGCGCAGGAAGGAATGAGCATGAAACAGGAAATCAAAGCGCATATCCAGCATCACCTGCAAGATGGCCATGATTTTCATTTATATACTGATACGGAAACAAATACCCACGTTGGTTTTCCATTGCTAGTAATTTTGTTGGACGATGGTATTCAGGTTTTTTCTTCTTCAAGATTTCATCATGGAGAAAGTGTTGCAGAAAGTAACGGAAACTTTTATGCATTGCATCACGGGAAAGTTTACAAAACAGATGCCGCAGGAACGTTTGAAATGCACGATGGTCATGTACATAATGAAAAGCCATTGGATTTTTCAATAACAAAAAACGTTTTCAGTATAATGGCGTTTGCGTTAATACTGATACTTTTATTCACTGGTGCAGCCAGATCTTACAAAAAAAGTTTGGTGCCAAGTGGTTCGGCAAGGTTCCTTGAGCCACTTATAATTTTTGTTAGAGATGAAATTGCGATTCCAAATATTGGAGAGAAGCATTATAAGAGGTTTATGAGTTATTTGTTGACTGTGTTTTTCTTTATATGGTTGGTTAATTTATTTGGACTAACCCCATTAGGTATTAATGTTACCAATAGTATTTCTGTGACTTTTGCTTTGGCAGTCATGACCTTTGTTATTACGCAGTTTTCAGGAAAAAAAGAATATTGGAAACATATTTTTTGGATGCCAGGTGTTCCTGTTCCAATGAAAATATTGCTTGCGCCGATTGAATTACTAGGAGTCTTCATTAAGCCTTTTGCACTGCTTATTCGTTTGTATGCAAACATTACCGCAGGTCATATTGTATTGATGAGCTTAATTGGTTTAATGTTCATTTTTCACAGCTGGATTGGAAGTACACTTTCATTTGGTTTGTCTGTGTTTATATCATTTATAGAATTACTTGTTGCTGCTTTGCAGGCATATATATTTACCATGTTAACCGCACTTTATTTCGGAAGTGCAGTCGCAGAGCACGAAGATCATTAATAAAGATTATTGTTAATTTAAATTTAAATTGTTATGGAAATTCCAGCTATTGTAGGTGCGGGTTTAGTTGTTATCGGAGTAGGTATTGGTATTGGTAGAATTGGTGGATCAGCGATGGATGCTATTGCTCGTCAACCAGAAGCTACAAATAAGATCCAAACTGCTATGTTAATTGCTGCGGCTCTTATCGAAGGAATAGGATTTGCTGCATTATTTGCAGTTTAATTTATTACTCAACATCTCCAGCGGTTGGCTGGAGATGTTGTTTTAAATTCATTTTAAAAAACAATTCGTTTTGGAAAAATTAATAGAACAGTTTTCAGTAGGCCTTTTCTTTTGGCAAACGATTTTATTCTTGGTACTTGTATTCATACTTAAAAAGTATGCGTGGAAACCGATTCTTGATTCAGTTTCTGAAAGAGAAGATACAATTCGTGAATCTCTGGAGTCAGCTGAAAAAGCAAAAAAAGATTTAACTGAGTTACAGTCTAAAAACGAGAGCTTAATTATTGAAGCGAAAATCGAAAGAGACGCTTTACTGAAAGAAGCAAGAGAGATAAAAGATAAGATTGTTAGTGATGCAAAAGGCGAAGCAAAAGAGGAAGCTGACAAAATAGTACAAGCTGCCCATGCTGCTATTGAGGCTCAAAAAGCTGGAGCTATTGCTGAAATGAAATCTGAAATGGCCAGCCTTTCGATTTCAATCGCTGAAAAAATTATTCGCAAAGAGTTATCAAGTGACGAGCAACAAAAGTCATTAGCTAACGAATTAGTTGCAGATTTAAAACTGAACTAAGATGGTTGCAAACAAAGTCGCTAGAAGATACGCAAAGTCGCTAATGTTATTAGCTCAAGAACGTAATGAACTTGAGAAGGCACTAGCAGACATGCAATTGATTAAGAAGGTAATAGGAGAAAACCGTGACTTGAAGGCAATGTTTAAAAGTCCAGTAATCAAAACGCAAAAGAAACTGAACATTATAGACCGCGTTTTTGGAAATGATTTGGATGATTTGGTTAAAGGTTTTGTTAGGATCATTACTCAAAACAAGCGGTCTTATTTACTAGAGGAAATCTCAGTTGGATTAACGGATTTATACAATGTACACAACAAGATTGTTGTTGCTCATGTAAAAACGGCAGTTCCAATGGACGATAAATTAAGAGCAAAAGTTACTTCAATAGTGTCAACAATGGATCATAAGTCTATTGAGCTGATAGAAGAAATAGATGCTGATATAATTGGTGGAGTAGTCTTAAGGGTAGGAGATGCACAATTAGATGCATCTGTAGCGAGACAACTGCAGGAATTAGAGATAGAATTAAAAGAATCGAATTATAAAAACAAGTTGGGCTAGTCCCAAATTAATTGATACATCATGGCGGATTTAAAACCTGCAGAAGTTTCAGCAATACTTAGAGAAGAGTTAGCTGGATTTAGAACAGAGGCTGAATTAGAAGAAGTTGGTACGGTACTCCAGGTTGGAGATGGTATTGCTCGTATTTATGGGTTATCTCATGTACAGGCTGGTGAGCTTATCGAGTTTCAAACAGGGCTTAGAGGTATTGTGCTTAATCTTGAAGAAGACAATGTTGGAGCTGTATTGCTAGGCCCATCTGTTGGAATTAGAGAAGGTGCTACTGTAAAAAGAACTGGATTAATTGCTTCTATTAAAGTTGGTGAAGGAATTATTGGTCGCGTAATCGATGCATTGGGCCACCCAATTGATGGGAAAGGACCTATCCAAGGCGAAACTTTTGAAATGCCAATTGAAAGAAAGGCACCAGGGGTTATTTATCGTCAGCCAGTAACAGAGCCACTTCAAACAGGAATAAAGGCGATTGATGCCATGATTCCGGTTGGTAGAGGACAACGTGAGTTAATTATTGGTGACCGTCAAACAGGTAAAACTACTGTTGCGATTGATACGATTATCAATCAAAAAGAATTTTATGATGCTGGGAAACCAGTTTACTGTATTTATGTTGCTTCAGGCCAAAAAGCCTCTACAGTTGCGCAAATTGTAAAGAAATTTGAAGATGCAGGTGCAATGGCATATACTACCGTAGTTGCAGCGAATGCATCTGATCCCGCTCCTTTGCAGTTTTATTCTCCGTTTACAGGTGCTGCAGTTGGTGAGTATTTTAGAGATACAGGTCGGCCAGCGTTAATCGTATTTGATGATTTATCAAAACAAGCGGTAGCTTACCGTGAGGTTTCTCTTCTTCTTAGAAGACCGCCAGGACGTGAGGCTTACCCAGGTGATGTATTTTACCTGCACTCAAGGTTATTAGAACGCGCTGCAAAAATCATCAATGACGATACTATTGCATCTCAAATGAATGATTTACCAGCGTCTTTAAAAGACAAAGTAAAGGGTGGTGGTTCATTGACGGCATTGCCAATTATTGAAACACAAGCAGGTGATGTTTCTGCATACATTCCTACCAACGTAATTTCGATTACTGATGGTCAGATTTTCTTAGAGTCAGATTTATTCCTATCTGGTGTACGGCCAGCAATTAACGTTGGTATTTCGGTATCACGTGTTGGGGGAAATGCTCAGATTAAATCAATGAAAAAAGTTGCAGGAACACTGAAGCTTGATCAAGCACAGTACCGTGAACTAGAGGCATTCTCTAAGTTTGGTTCTGACCTTGATGCTGCAACAACTCGTGTTCTTGAAAAAGGAAAACGCAACGTTGAAATCCTCAAACAAAAAGAAGGTTCTCCAATGTCAGTTGAAAAACAAACTGCAATTATTTATTTGGGAACTAAAGGTTTGTTAGGTAATGTGCCAGTAGACAGAATCAAAGAATTCGAATTAGAGTTTTTGAGCTTTATGGAAGAAAAACATAATAGTGTACTGTTAGAATTGAAATCGGGTAAAATTCATGATGGTATTACTGGTGTCTTAGAAGATGTTAGTCATGACCTTTCATTGAAATACAAAACAAAATAGGGAATCTTTTAATCTAGGCGAAATGGCAAATTTGAAAGAAATACGGACGAGGATAACATCGGTAAACTCTACCATGCAAATAACCTCTGCCATGAAAATGGTTTCTGCTGCTAAACTGAAACGAGCACAGGACAGTATTACTCAAATGAGACCTTATGCTGAGAAGTTGCAGCAAATGATGGGCAACCTTACCGAAACGATGTTGGAAATGGAAAACCCATATGCAACAGAGCGTCCGATTAATAAGGTTTTAATAATTGCGATAAACTCAAATAGAGGGCTATGCGGAGGCTTCAATGCTAATATTATTAAGCAAGTTACGCGTTTGTCTCAAAACGACCTTGCTGGAAAAGAAGTAACAATTTACCCTATAGGAAAAAAAGCGGCAGATTCATTTAAACGAGATGACAGATTGTATTCTGGAGACGTTTTAATGAATCATGAGAAGGCATGCACTATTTTTGATGATATGAATTATCAAATGGCTTCAGATATTTTTCAACCAGTAATGGATGAATACGCGATTGGTAGCTATGATGAAGTGATAGTAATATACAATCAGTTTAAAAATGCGGCTACCCAAATAGTGACAACTGAGAGCTTGCTTCCTGTGAAAGCTGATGAGAGTGCCGTTTCTAGTTCCGAGAATAGTGACTATATCTTTCAACCAGGAAAAGAAGAGTTGTTAGAGGTTCTGATTCCAAATGCACTCAAAACAGCATTCTACAAAGGGCTCAAGGATTCTTTAGCATCTGAACATGGAGCCCGTATGACTGCAATGCACAAAGCAACAGACAATGCTTCTGATTTGTTAGGAGATCTTAAGTTGACTTATAATAAAGCACGTCAAGCAGCAATTACTACTGAGATTCTTGAAATCGTTGGCGGTGCTGAAGCACTTAATGGATAGGGCGATTGTTTTTATAGATTTTAGAAAGCCAATTCGAAAGAGTTGGCTTTTTTGTTTTAGTTCGTACTCTTGTTAAGGTGAAAAAAGTCGATACCATAATTATAGGTCAAGGTCTAGCGGGAAGCTTAATAGCTTTTGAGTTAGAAAAAAAGGATAAAGATTTTTTAGTGATTGATAATAATCACAAACACGCATCGAGCAGTGTGGCGGCAGGCTTGTATAATCCCGTTGTTTTTCGTAAACCTACTCTAGGGTTTAACATCGCTAATGTTTTACCATTTGCATTGAATAAATACGAAGAAATAGAGGCACTTTTAGCAGAAAGGTTTCTCTATAAACGTCCATATTGGAAGTTTTTTGAGAACTTTAAAACCATAAATAATTGGGAGGCAAAAGCTGCGGATCAAAAATTCAAGGAATACATAAAGCTGCCACTTAAAAAAGAACCTATTAATGGTGTGGAAAATGAACTACCCTATGCAGAGACGAAGTTCACAGGAAACGTTGATTTGCCATTATTTTTATCAAAGAGTCGGGATTATTTTGAACTTAAAAAATGTTTAGTTAATTCTAAATTGGAGGAAGTAAGCTATGGTTTAGAAATCGAATTAAAACTTTCTTCGAAGGAATCACTTAAATGTAATCGGCTCATATTAGCAAGGGGCCATCAAGAAGGAAATCAGTCAGAGTTTGCCTATTCTAGTGTAGGGTCAACCAAAGGAGACATTCTTATTATAAAATGTCCTGACTTGAAATGTGACTATACCTTAAGTCGAGGCTTCTTCATTTTGCCTATTGGAAATGATTCATATAAAGTTGGCGCGACATACGATTGGGAAGACAAAAGCTATATTCCATCAGAAACCGCAAAGGTCGAGCTTGCAAAGCGTTTTGAAAACTTGGTAAACCTTCCTTATGAAATAATCAAACACGAGACAGGATTGCGCCCAGGAACTATTGACAGGCGGCCATTAATTGGTAATCATGCTGCCCATAAAAACCTATTTATATTTAATGGATTAGGAAGTAAAGGAGTGTTATTAGGACCGTATTATGCAAACCAATTAGTGAATCATATTTTTGAGGAACGACCAATTGATAACGAGGTTAATGTTGAACGAATGAGAAAGTACTATGGCAATATTGAAGATTGAACACCTGGGAATCGCAGTTAAAGATGCAAATGAAACCAAAAAGGTATTTGAACAGCTGTTGGGTAAGGAAGCCTATAAAGAAGAGTCTGTGGAAAGCGAAAGTGTAAACACAGTGTTTTACGAACTAGGCGAATCAAAGCTTGAGTTATTGGAAGCCACTGACGATAATAGCGCAATTGCAAAATATCTAGATAAAAATCGCCCAGGAATTCATCATATGGCCGTTCTGGTCGATGATATATACTCTGAAATTGAACGACTAGAAGGTCTTGGTTTTCAGTTTATTAATTCGAATCCTAAGCGAGGAGCGGATAATAAACTCATAGTTTTCATCCACCCAAAGTCTGCTGGAGGTATTTTATTGGAGCTCTGCCAAGAGATTAAAGATTAAAAAATACAACGTCTTGCAAACCTTTTATAGGTTTGCCCCGTAAATGAAGCGATCTCTAATTATTAAAGAATGAAATATTTAATTATAGCTATTAAGGTTCTTACAATCGGCACATTAGCATTCATAAATCCTAAGAATGACTTTAAAACGCTAAGCGCAGGTACTAAAGCACCTTTGACAGAGTTTGAGATGGCATCTACTTCTGGGGAAAAGGTTTCATTAGACCAGCTTAAAAAAGAAAATGGTTTATTGGTAATGTTCTCTTGTAACACTTGTCCTTTTGTCGTTGGAACATCAGATAAAGAGGGTTGGGAGGGTCGTTATAATGAACTTAATGAATTATGTACGTCCTTTAAAATAGGATCTATTTTGGTGAATTCTAATGAAGCTAAAAGACCAACAGGTGGAGATAATATGGAGGATATGGTAAGAAGGGCACAAACCATGAAATACAAAATGACCTATGCCTTAGACTATAACTCAAAACTGGCAAATGCTTTTGGCGCTAAAACGACACCACATGTTTTTTTATTTGACAAAGAATTGAAGCTTATTTACAGCGGAAAAATTGATGATAACGTGAATAGTAAGGAAGCAGTAAAAGAGACGTTTTTAAGAGATGCAATTATCAATTACATCAATGGAAAAGACATTGACCCCGTCAACACCCCCGCATTAGGATGCAGCATAAAAAGAGAAGGCTAATTGTCAATAAATATTGAAAACCAAAGGGGGTTATGATTTATTCATAGCCCCCTTTTTTATTCCTTTGAGCCAAATTACTTACTATGAATGTATTGCTATTAGGCTCAGGCGGAAGAGAGTTTACCTTCGCTTGGAAATTCAAGCAGAGTCCTCTTTTAACGAAACTATTTATTGCTCCAGGTAACGGAGGAACTGACCAGTTTGGACTAAACTTAGCTTTAAATCCGGAAGATTTTTTAGAGGTAAAAAGTGCGATTATTGAGCATAAGATTGACTTAGTAGTAGTAGGTCCTGAAGGACCATTAGTTGCAGGTATAAAGGACCAGATTTTAGCTGATGAAAACCTAAAAAGTGTGCTTGTCCTTGGTCCAGATAAGCTTGCCGCTACCTTGGAAGGGAGTAAAGATTTCGCAAAAGAATTCATGGTTAAATACGGAATTCCGACGGCAGCTTATAAAACGTTTACAGCTGAAACTTTAGAACAAGGTTATCAGTTCTTAGATTCTTTAACGGCTCCATATGTATTAAAAGCAGATGGATTAGCGGCAGGAAAAGGCGTTTTGATCCTTCAGGATTTAATAGAGGCTAAGAAAGAACTGAATTCAATGCTTACCGAAAGTAAATTTGGTCAAGCCTCTCAAACAGTGGTGATAGAGGAATTCTTAGAGGGTGTTGAACTTTCTATTTTCACGCTTACCGATGGAGAGAACTATGTAGTTCTCCCAGAAGCAAAAGACTATAAGCGTATTCATGATGGTGATAAAGGCCTAAATACAGGAGGTATGGGAGCCGTTTCTCCGGTACCATTTGCTCAAGGAGAATTTCTGGAAAAGGTAAATGAGAAAATCATTAAACCTACCATGGCCGGTATTCATGCTGAAGGATACGATTACAGTGGCTTTGTGTTTTTTGGTCTAATTAATAAAGGCGGAGAGCCATATGTTATTGAATACAATGTACGAATGGGTGATCCCGAAACGGAAGTTGTATTACCGCGCATTGATGAGGACCTACTAAAACTGTGTGCTGATGCAGCTGCTGGAAAGCTGGAAAGTAGGCCTTTAAACCTCTTGTCGCAAACTGCCTTAACGGTTATGTTAGTTTCAGGTGGTTATCCGGAATCATATGAAAAGGGTAAAGAAATTTCAGGCTTAGAAACAATAAAAGATGGGCTTTTAATTCATGCAGGCACTAAGCACGAAAACAAGCAAACACTCACATCTGGAGGCCGTGTGATAAGTTGCACCGCTTTTGGAAACAGTTTAGAGGCGGCACAAAAAAAGGCTTACCAAATGGCAAGCCTTATATCTTTTCAAAAGAAGTTTTACCGAAAGGATATCGGAAACGATCTTCTTTAATTACGATTTATTCTGCTGTTGGATTGTCTTTTGTTGCTGCAGATGCCTTCATTAATTGAAGTACCCACCATATCAACATAGATATTCCGACAACCATAATGAAGTAATTAAAAGGATTCCCTAACACTTCTAAGCCTTCAAATGCCCACCAAAAAAAGTCTCCTAGACTATAAATCATTTTATTCCAATCCATAATACTAATATTTAGACAACAAATTTATAATTTGTAGATAAACTGTGGTTATGAATTTGGGCTTTTTACCTTTGGCAGATGCTTCCTAGGGCACTCAAGAAAAACACACCTCAAAGTATTTCAATAGCAATATTGTATGCCTTGCCTTTTCTTGTCCTTATTTTACTGCAAGATGTAAAGCCATATGACTGGACAGGAAAAAGTAATTTGAGTGTTTATTTAAACCCTATAAATAATTATATCTGGTTAAATAGGCTTTTAGGCGTTAGCTTGTTGCTTGTTACTTCAATATACGCGCAGTTTGTTTTTTACAAATATCGACTGTTTGCTAAAGGGAATCAATTTGCTTTTATTGTAAGTTTTGCCTTGTTATCATGTGGTAGTTATGCAGGTTCTCTAGCACCATGGGTTCTGGGAGGTTTACTGCTAATTCGCCTGATTGATCGAAGTTTCGATATTCAAAGGTCCAACAATCCTAATATGATCATTTTAGAAGCCTCATTTACTGCAGGTGTTTTATGGATGATTTCAAGTGAGTTTATATGGGTTTTTCCAATAATAATTTTTGCCTATTTCTATTCTGGAAGTTTACAAATTAAAGGGTTTGTAATAAGCTTATTTGGTTTTGTATTGCCGTTTTACTTTCTGATTTGTTTGAACTATTTGTTTGGGTTTAACGTTGTTGTAGATGCTTCAGTTCACCTTCCACTTTATTTTATACCAAGTACTTTAAGTGAGCTTGTATTATTAGGAGGTTGTTTACTCGTATTATTAATTGGTTTCAGATACCTCTTCAAGGCAATAATAATAAATAAGGTGATTATTAAAAACCACCTAGTACTATTGATTGGCAGTACAGCATTGTGTGTGGTTTCAGCATCTTTGTCTGCATCCAGTTTTGGAGATATAATTGTTGGCGGCTTTCCCGCATTCGGAGTGTTATCAGGTCTCTATTTTCTAAATGCGAGTAAAATTTGGTTAATGGAAATCACATTTTTTATTTGGTATGGCTCAGTACTTTTCTTTTTGATGTAAGCAAGGCGTAATTTAAAACCAACCGCTTGCATACTCTTAACTAAAATTTTGCACCTATTCCTTTAAGTTTGCACCTATGAAGAATTTACGCTCAATAATTCAATTGGCACTAGTCATTATGATCGCGGGTTTACTGTCCATCAGTTGTAAAAAAAGTTGTGACGATGGTAAAAAAAATCAAAAAGAGGAAGAGATTGATTGTGGAGGCCCTTGCAGACCCTGTTCAGATTGTTCGGACGGAGTTCAAAGTGGAAACGAAACAGGAGTAGATTGCGGAGGAGACTGTGCTTCGTGTGCCTCGGTTTATCAATTCAAAAAAGTAGCCTCAGGAACTACCGCTGCTTTAAAAAAGGTAGATTGTTTTGGTTCAAATTGTGCTGCGATTGGTGAAGGAGGGTTACTATTGATAAGCTTGGATAAAGGAGTAACATGGAATGCTGTAAGTTCAGGAACGTCTAATGAATTGTTTGGGGTTGACGTTTATGAAAACACAATTTTTATTACCGGAGAAAATGGTTTGATTATAAAATCTACCGATTTAGGACAGTCGTTTACTGATATAGTTATAAGCAATAGAGATAAAGTTCAATGGAATGAGGTCTTGTTTTTTAATAATGATACAGGAATAGTTTGTGGAAGTAAATTGTCTATTTCATTCACAAATGATGGCGGAATAACATGGAAAAGTTCAAAGTATTCCTTTGATTCACAACGAAGTTTCTATGGCTTTTCTGCGCCAGCAAAAAATGCCTTGTATGCCGTTGGAGACAATAATATTCAGTTATCATCTGATTTTGGTGAGAATTGGAATCAAATCTCATTGTCAAATAACAACCCAGATATAAAAGATCTAACGGATGTCCATTATGCCTCTTCTACGAGAGCTTTTATTACAGGAGAATCATCAATGTTGTTTACAAATAATTCAATAGAGTGGTATGACAAAGCACTTTACACATCGTTTGGAGGACTTTCATTTGGTACAAATAATGGGCTATATGCTGGGCGTGATGTAGAGAATGAGAGGGGGAAAATTCTTGAAACAATGGACTCGGGAGTTACCTGGAAGCAAATACCTCTCCTCAATGAGAGCGTTCGTTTCAACGATTGTTTTATTATTGATGAATCAAATTCAATAATAATTGGTGAAGAAGGAACTATCCTTCGCCGTTAAAACAGAATAAATATGCGTACTGTAGGTATTATTGGTGGCGGTAGCTGGGCAACGGCTCTGGCAAAAATACTAACCGAAAATTTAGATTCTTTTCATTGGTGGATGCGGAACGAGGCTTCTGTGGAGCATTTCAACCAATTTCATAGGAACCCGAATTATCTTTCGTCAGTTCACTTTTTGGGTGATAAAATCAATGTTACAACCGATTTACGTCAAGTGGTTGATGCTTGCGATGTGCTTATCATTGCTACTCCTTCTGCTTTTTTGAATGATGTATTTAAGGATTTTGATAAAACGGGAATGGAAAATAAGATCATCTTTTCTGCCGTAAAGGGAATTATTCCGGAATATCATGCAATACCCGCCAAATTTATTCACAAACAATTTAGAACTCCATATTCTCAAATAGGAATAATCTGTGGCCCTTGTCACGCAGAGGAAGTTGCGCTGGAACGGCTTTCTTATCTAACGATAGCATGCGAAACAGAAAGTTATGCTCAGGAAATGGCTAAGATGCTTGCTTGCCGGTACATCAAGACTACTGTGAGTGAAGATTTGTTTGGCTCAGAATTATCCGCTATTTTGAAAAATGTTTATGCCGTGGCCAGCGGTATTTGTCATGGACTGGGTTACGGAGATAACTTTCAGGCGGTACTCATATCCAACGCAATTCAGGAAATTAATCGGTTCGTAGATGCTATTAGTCCAGTGCACAGAGACGTTCAATCTTCTGCATATCTGGGTGATTTGCTTGTTACTGCTTACAGCCAATATAGTCGCAATAGAACATTTGGGAGCATGATCGGAAGAGGTTATTCAGTGCGATCGGCGCAGTTTGAAATGAACATGGTTGCAGAAGGTTATTATGCCGCAAAGGGAATCATTGAAATCAATAAAAAGTTTGGTGTAGAAATTCCAATTTGTTCTTCGGTATACCGGATTTTATATGAAAGAATGTCTCCAACTATTGAGATGAAATTATTGGCTGATAAGCTATCTTAGTTGCAAAAACTTACGAATTATGAGAAAATTACTTTTGACCCTTTTAGCGATTGGTTTTGGGTGTTCAATATCTAATCTTATGGCACAAACACCTCTATCACCAGAAAAACTTTGGGAGTTAGGCAGAATAGGCGCTCCAGTAATAGACAATAACAACGGTTATGTTTTTTATACCATTAAGCGGTATGATATGTCTAAAAACAGCGGCCAGGCGCAGATTTATAGGTCTGATTTAAAAGGTAAAAAGATAGAGGCAATTACCAGTGTAGAAGAAGGAATTGGCAACATCATTATTAATCCATCAAATGGAAAAGTAGGGTACGTTTATCAAAGTCAACTTTGGGAAATGAATACCGATGGTTCAGATGCAGCTCAAGTAACAGACTTCTCTTTTCCAATAAGTAATGTGAAATACAGTCCCAATGGAGACAGAATCTTATTTACGTATTCTATCAGAATTGGAGAGAACCCGCCTCATGCCGACTTAGATAAGAGCGATTTCAAAATTTATGATGACCTTATGTTTCGCCATTGGAGTTCATGGAACGATAACAGTCATTCTCATGCAGCTTATGCAGCCCTTTCTAAAGCAAAAAATGGAAATGGCATGATCGATATTATGGAAGATGAGCCATTTGATGTTCCGACAAAACCATTTGGCGGATCTGAAGATTTAATTTGGGGTCCAAACGGAAACTCAATCATTTACCAATGCAAGAAATTGAATGGCTTTGAATACGCAGCAAGCACTAATTCTGATTTGTATATGTATGATTTAGAATCAAAGGAGACTAAAAATATTACTTCAAAAAATCAAGGTTACGATACAAGTCCAGTATTAAGTAAAGATGGTAAAACCTTGGTCTACTTGTCAATGAAAAGAAATGGCTATGAATCAGATAAAAATAATTTGATGCTGTATTCATTTGAAACAGAAACTCGAGTGAATTTAACAGCAACGCGAGACATAACGGTTTCAGGTTTTGCTTTTGCAAACGAAAAAAACGTCATTTGGATTTCTTCTCCAAATAATGGAACCTACAAAATTTGGAAGCTAACTCATGATGGAGCTACTGCAAAAACAGTAGAGATGATAACTACTGATGCGATGGACTATCGTTCAGTTATGACATTAGGAAAAGAGTTAATTGTTTCGGGAATGAGTATGAACAGAGCAACGGAGTATTATATTCTAGATCCGGAGTCGAAGAAAAAGCGTGCCTTAACTCATGTGAATGATGATCATTACAAAGCAATTTCTAAAAGTAAAGTAGAGTCTAGAATGATAAAGACTACTGATGGTAAGGAAATGCTTACTTGGGTGATTTATCCGCCAGATTTTGATTCTACTAAAAAATATCCAACTATTCTCTATTGTCAAGGTGGACCTCAAAGCATGGTCTCTCAGTTTTATTCATTTCGCTGGAACTTTCAACTTATGGCAGCTAAAGGTTACATAATTGTTGCTCCAAACCGAAGAGGCTTGCCAGGTTTTGGTCAGGCGTGGAATGAGAAAATCAGCAAAGATTGGGGCGGTCAATCTATCCAAGATTATTTGTCTGCTATAGATGAGGTCGCTAAAGAACCGTACGTTGATAATTCAAGGTTAGGAGCAATAGGCGCAAGCTATGGTGGATATAGTGTGTATTATTTGGCAGGAGTTCATAATAAACGTTTTAAGACCTTCATATCACATTGTGGTTTATTCAACTTAGAAAGCTGGTATGGAAGTACTGAAGAATTGTTCTTTGCCAATTTTGATATTGGTGGCCCTTATTGGAAGGTTCCAAAGCCTAAGAGTTACGATGCGTTTTCGCCACACAAAAAAGTCCAAAACTGGGATACGCCGTTAATGGTAATTCACGGAGGAAAAGATTTTAGAGTACCAGAAACTCAAGGCATGGAAGCTTATACTGCCGCTCGTTCGTTGGGGTTAAAAAGCAGATTTCTTTATTTTCCTGAGGAAAGCCATTGGGTGTTAAGTCCTCAAAACGGACTGGTGTGGCATAGAGAGTTTTTTAAATGGTTGGAAGAAACACTTTAAAAGAAAAAGAAAGAACGCTTGAAAAGACTCCATAGTAATGGAGAAACAAGAATAAACTTACGAATTACTGGAAGAAAACAACGAGCTCAAATCTATTTTTGTTAAAAGCGTTTCAAAAGCACCAAATAACTTAAATCTTAGAAATTAATGATTTTCCATTTTTCAACATTTATTTTTCTCTCCTTCCCATGATTAAGGACATTGATTTTCCAGAGATAAAAGACGTATACATTGCAATTGTGCATTCTCGGATTGATGATAACGATCATTGGATGGTTACAATTATCAATGAGAATAAATTCCCACTAGATACGGTTCTTGTTGTAAGTAAGGGGTATGGAACAGTTAAAAATGAGCAGGTAAAAACAAGTACTTTACGTCGGTCTTTTGAAACAGTACCAGCTAATGGAACACAACAAGTTGAGCCAATAATTGAGGAGGTATTCGGCCTTACGAATGAATACTGGTTGAGTTTTTATGCGAAGGAAAAGCTATTTGATAAGAAGTTTGTTTTTACTGCAGGCTCAATTAGTAAACAGTTTTTGGTGAATATTCCTATTCTTAATGAACAAGGAATTTTGCACCCATAGTGATCTCTAATAAACAATCCAACCAAATACTTATGCTAGCTAATCAGGCATTTGGAAAAAATTATTTAACGATATCATCCCTCAATAGTTATGATAGTTTAGAAAATTCGCAGGTTATTGTAGTCGAGGAAAACGAGGAGGTTATAGGTTTCTCAATCGTCATGACTTTCAAACAAGAAGAGCTTTTCAAACATTTATATATTGATTTAGAAATACCGGCCGAAGAGTCTTGTGTCGGGTATCGAAAAATGACCATTGTAAAACCTGAAAGCAGAGGAAAGGGAATCGGTTCGGAATTAGTTAAAAAGGGAGAAGTTTTTATTCAAACAAAAAGTAAAATTGTTTATTCTTCCATTTGGTGTAATGGAACAGAGGAAAAAATGACCAACCTATTGGATAAAAACGGCTATCAATTCTTAGAAAAAAGAATTAATTATTGGAAAGATGATAGTCTAGAAAAACAATACAACTGTGCTATTTGTGATGCTCCTCCCTGCATGTGTGCTGCCCTGATTTATAAAAAGAACCTTACTATGTTTGTACAATGAGACTAGATTATTTCAAGGAAAAATTTGATGCTATTGTGCCACTGTCTGGAGGTATTGATAGCGCGGCTGCACTTTACAAAGTTTTATCTGAGAATCCGAATAAAAAATATTTGGTTTTTAGAATTGACATGGTACATGGTACCAGCGGAAACAGAACAACTCGTGAAGCAATGGCAACCGAGAAAATATTGAATTGGCTAGAAGAAAATGGACACAATAATTTTGGGTTTCGTGAATTACGTATTGATTATTCATCATTAGGGTTGACTCCACCTGTTTGGGATAGTGAAGTTGTGAATTTTGCTGCAAGCCTCGTTATACAATCAAAACCAGAGATTTCTGAATTTGTAGAAGGAGCAATTCAAGATGATTATTTAGAAAAAGGGTTTGCCGAGAGATTAAATAAAATTGAAAAGATCTTGCGCTTGCATACTGGAAAATCAGCCGAAGAACTAGAAATCTATTTTCCTTTAAAAGATAAACCTAAAGTTGAGGTAATGCGAATGCTACCAGAAGAATTATTAAACTTAACGTGGAGCTGCAGGTACCCAAAGATTGTTGGTCCTTGGCAATTTGGTCGTTGTCATGAATGCCCTCAATGCGGTGTAATTGATAAAATCCTTAATAGTAACCCGAATGAGTTTCCTCAGGGCTTTTGATTAATAATTATTTTCTCGTTCCTAACTAGATTGGAAATTTAATCATCCAATTATTAATTTCACGACTCAATATTTTACAACTATGAAAACAGTTTTTCTTACAGGAGCAACATCCGGAATTGGTAAAGCAACCGCCGAATTATTAGCCGCGAACGGTTATAATTTAATCCTTTCTGGAAGAAGAGAAGAACGCTTGAAAGAACTTCAAGAGCGATTAAGCCATCTTGCAGATATTCATATTCTGAAATTTGATGTGCGCGAAAAAGAAAACATACCTAATATAATTGCCAGCTTACCCGAAGCCTTCAAGAAAATTGATATTCTCATTAATAATGCTGGAAACGCTTATGGCCGAGATCCAATTCATGAAGGGTTGATAGAGGATTGGGAAAACATGATTGATATAAATTTGAAAGGGATGCTGTATTTAACACGTGCCATTTCTCCTCAAATGGTAGAACGAAAAAGCGGACATATTCTAAACATTGCCTCGCTTGCAGGTCGAGAGACTTATCCAAATGGTGCAGTGTATTGTGCAAGTAAATCAGCTGTAAAAGCTGCCACAGAAGGAATTCGGAAAGACTTGAATCCATATGGAATCAAGGTGAGCTGTATCGACCCTGGTTTGGTCGAAACAGAATTCTCCGAAGTACGGTTTCATGGAGATAAAGAAGAAGCTAAAAAAGTCTATCAAGGATATATTCCGCTTACTGCTTTTGATGTTGCTGAGACGATTGAATTTGTTTTGAGTCGACCCCCACATGTAAACATTGCCGATACGCTTATTTTGTGTGCAGATCAAGCATCGAGCACGATTGTAAGGAAGGAATAAATAAGCAGCTTACTTTAACAGTTTTACTTCAATTACTTTTGACGTGGAAATGACACCAAAAATTCTCATAATACGTTTTAGCTCTATTGGAGACCTAGTTCTTACTACTCCGGTTATTCGCATTGCGAAACAGCAAATTGAAGGTTCTGAGGTTCATTTAGTAACTAAAAATGCTTTCTCTTCTGTAGTTGAGGCAAACCCTTATTTAGACAAGGTTCATGTTTTAGAAAACGATTTAAAAGCGTTGATTGAAGAATTGAAGCAAGAAGGGTTTACCCATGTTATCGACCTGCACAACAACCTACGATCAAGAAAAATAAAGAAAGCGCTAAAGTTGCCTTCAAAGAGCTTTACAAAGTTGAATATCGAAAAGTGGTTGGCGGTAAATTTTAAACAAATTCATAGGCTCCCTGATACTCATATCGTAGATCGATATCTAGAAACACTCTCAGGATTTAATATTAAAAATGATCAAAAGGGTCTTGATTATTTTATTCCTAAAAAAGATAAGGTTGATTTAAAAAACTTGCCTGAAAGTCACCGAACAGGTTATTTAGCTTGGGTAATTGGCGGTTCCTATGCCACTAAGATGTTACCCAACGAAAAGATTATAGAGGTGCTTAGTAGGATTGAAAAACCAGTTGTCTTGCTTGGCGGTCCAGAGGATGCCGTAAACGGAAAATTAATCTCAGAAAAGTTAGGCGATAATGTTTTTAATGCCTGCGGAAAATTCAACATTAACCAATCGGCGTCCCTAGTGGAACAAGCTACGAAAGTTTTGTCGAACGATACCGGCCTCATGCACGTTGCAGCAGCATTTAACAAGCGGACTCTCTCTTTTTGGGGCAACACTATTCCGGAGTTCGGAATGTATCCTTATATGCCAGAAAACCAAAATAAATCTACAATAATGGAAGTTGCAGATTTAGGTTGTAGACCTTGCTCGAAGTTGGGCCATAAAAAATGCCCTAAGAAACATTTCCACTGTATGCAATTGATTGATTCTGATAAAGTCGAGGCTTGGATTAACTTTCAATAACCTCCATTAACGTTTTATTACAGACCTGCCAATTGTAGTTCTCGGTCACAAAAGCATGGCCTTTTTCAGCTATTTTTTTGGAAAAAACAGGATCAGATAATAAACGCTCAATTTGTCTTTTAAACTCTACTTCGTTGCTTGCAATTAAGATTTCCTCTTCTGGGATTGCACCTAAAGCATTGTTAGCCAGAGGGGTGGTAACGCATGGCAATCCCATTGCCATTGCTTCTAATAATTTGTTTTGAAGCCCTGAACCGAGCATTAGCGGAGCCACAAAGATTTTTGCCTCATCGTAGGCGGTTCGTATATCATCAACCCACCCAGTAATTTCAACATTAGTTGTAGCCAATGTCCGTACTTTATAGCTAGGTGATTTTCCGCAAATTTGAACCGCTACTTCAGAGCTTAGTATGGGCAGAATATTTTTGACTAAATATTGAGCAGATTCTACATTGGGCAGATAACCCATATTTCCAGTAAATAAAACATCCGTTTTCTTCGAGCGATTTTCAGATTTAAAAAAACTCGTATCAATTCCATTTGGAATTACCGCTATTTCTGTGGCATTAGAATGGGTTAGATGTTCCTTGTCTGCTTGGCTAATAATTACTTTCTTTTCGAAATATTGAAACATTTTTTCTTCGTAGGCCCTAAGTCGTTTTGCTTCGATTGCTACAATTGGTTTTAGGTAAAAAGGTGCTTTTTCGGACCTCCGCTCCATGCCAATACTAAGCGCATCCATGTAGTCTAAGGTTTTACTGAAAACAGAGTATTTTTTTGCATACTCAGCAACTCGAATTAACTGGCAAAAGAATCGTTTGGGCAGGTGTTTTTCGATAATTAAATCCAATTCTTGTTGCGCTTTTTGTGAATAGAAATAAGCAACTTGGAAGGGTTTGTCATTGAACAAAGCCAAAAATAAACGCCACAAAATACCGGAATACTTTAATTGAATAATATTCAGTTCACTGCAAATTGTGTTTAATATTTTTTCTGCTTCCGGGTCTGTTTTTTGGGTACTCAAACAACATAGAATAACTTCATAAGAAGCGTTCAAATCTTTGACTTGATGAAAGGCGCGCAACTTATCCCCTTTATCCAAAGGATAAGGAATGCGAGATAATAAGACTAGTAATTTAGGCTTTGACAGCATCTTTTGATTTTTTCCAAAAGATTAGAAACCTCAGCTTTTTAATAATTCGGGTATAGAATTCCGAATCTAAAATCACCGAATCGGTTGTTGCTTTGTACGTCAGGAATATACCTATGGGGGTAAGCACGAAACTAGATAGCCACATCCCCGTCCAAATTGGTAAATCGCCTGACTTTGCCAGTTTCTCTCCAGTTAAAGATGTAATATGAAAGAGAATAAAGAATAAAATAGAAATTACAACCGGCATCCCCAAGCCTCCTTTTCTAATAATTGCTCCAAGAGGTGCTCCAATAAAAAAGAGAATAAGACAGGCGATGGATAAGGTGAACTTTCGATGTACCTCTATATAATGTCCTCTAATATGTCTATGTCGGTTATTTACATCATTCGCAAATCCTGTGGCATAGGAGTTAGATGCTCGTGTAATATTTACTGCCAAGTTCAGATATTTTAATTTGTCTGATTTGGTCGATTTTCCAAACCAATCAAGACTTATTAATGTTTTGTTGGTTGTATCAACTTCGCTTAACAATACAGAATCTTGAATAAGGTAAATATCCTGATTCATTCTTCTTTGGAAATGTCCAAGACGATTATAGTAACGTGTTTCAACGGTATCAATTTGATTAATAATTTGGATGAAGTTCATCATCCGAAAATTATTGGCAAACATTTCTTCGTCACTCCTTTGAAGCTTAAATCCTGAAAGGTCAAATGTTATGGTTTTGCTTTCAAAATCCTGGCGATGAAAAGGATACTTTGCGCCCTCCATATCGGTGTATAGATATCCATTATTAAGTTGAAAACTCAAGCCAAGGCCATCAGGAGTCATATCCATACGTCCGGTTTTAGCTCTAATAATTTGCCGATTTCCCTTTTTCTCGGTATGGTCATAAATAAAGACGTCCTCTAATTCTTCGGTTTCTTCGTTGCGATTTTTTACACGAATTACAAAACCTTCAATTTCTTTATAATACACATTGTCTTTAATGTCTAGCGCAGGCTTTTTCTTCCGTATGTCATAAAGTATGGAAGCAAATTTTTGGTTGGAGCTTGGCCAGATGGAATTAGAAAAAACGAAAGCACCAAAGCTCAGCAGAATCATAAAAATAATGAGCGGAAACATAATTCGCTGCAAGCTCATTCCCGCGCTCTTAAGTGCAACTAACTCGTATTGCTCTCCCAAATTACCAAAGGTCATTATAGAAGATAGTAATACCGCTAATGGCAAGGCAAGAGGAACCAAACTTGCAGAAGCATAAAATAACAATTCCACTATAATTCCAAGACCCAATCCCTTGCCGACCATTTCGTCGATATAAACCCACAAGAATTGCATTACCAATATGAAAAGGGTAATGAAAAACGTGCTGATGAAGGGACCAACAAACGTTTTGAAAATTAGGATGTGTAGTTTTTTCAAACTTTAGAATTCAATACTAAACAAATATAGTTTGTCCCTATTGTTTAGGGTCTGCCAAAAAAACAAAAACCTCTTTCCGAGTAATCGGAAAAAGGTTTTTAAATATCAATATTGTAAATGATTAAGAACCTAAAATCATTTTGAGTTTACCAATTTGCTTTTCCCAAAGTTGTTTGCTTGCTTCAACTTCGTCATCATCTACGTGGTCTGTTACTAAAAGAGCAACATCACCAGTAAGCTGATCAATCTTAATTCTAAACTCGAAATAAGTATCATCTTCATCGTCATCCATCCAATGGAAACGAACAAATTCGTGGTCTCTTTTGCCTAGCAATTTAGCATCTTCGCCCATGCCTTCCCAAACAAAAGTGTAAATCTCGTCGTTTAGTTTTACGTTGTCCGCAAACCATTCAGCAAGTCCTCCTGGTGTAACCAATCTATTATAAAGGATTCCCGGTGCTGATCTGATTGCAAATTCCAGGTCTATTCTTTCTTTAGCCATCTCTAATTCAATTATTTACCTTAATGGTAACAAGGTTGCAATATATATAAAAACTTGTTGAATCGTACTTTCACTTAGTAGCCAAACAACTCTTCTAATGAAATTTCGGTAATTGCACCATATTTCTTTAATGATTCTAGGTCTAGATCTTCTTTATTGCCCATTATCATTAAGGTGTAGGTGTTCCCTTTGATTTTTGATTCAAAGAAATTTACTAAGTCATCTTGCTTCGCAGTCTTTATATAATCATACGTGTCCTTTCTACTATCGTAGTTCATTCCTTTTTTAAGGTTCGATAAATAGAAAAAGTACTTCTGATCCTTGATTTTTCTATCGCTGGCAATTCTTTTCATTATACTGTTTCTCGCTGCTTCAATTTGATTGTCAATTATTGGCATTTCAGTTAATAAATCCATTGCAGTGCTAAGAGCTTGGTTCAGCTTATCGGGCTGCGTCCCAATATACCCTCTAAAATAATGGGATCTTGCAGGTTCATTCGGAGTATCGAAACGACAATATGCAGTATAAGCCAATCCTTTTGCTTCCCTAATTTCTTGAAAGAAAACAGAACTTAATCCACCGCCATAATAGGAATTAAACCATGATGCAACAGGAATAATTTCTTTATCGAATTCTTGTTCTTTACTCAAAAACAATAGATCTGTTTGAACTTGAACCCTGTTTACAAAATAGATTTTGCTTTCATTGGTTTCTTGTTCAACCAACTCTATAGAAGCAGGAATTGCAGTTAAATTTTCTTTTTTAGGGTGCATTTTTTCAAACTTTCCTTGCATTGCATCCATTTCATCATTTCCATAATAGAAAATACGGTGCTCCATACTTGAAATTTCTGACACCTTCTTTGTCAATACACTTGGGTCAATCGCTAACAATTTATCTTTCGAAATAATATTGGTGAACGGGTTTACGTTACCGTACTTAGCGTAAGCTGGCAAAAAGCGATTTTGAATAGCTCCTTTTTCTAATTTGGCATCTTCTCTTCTTTTAAGTTCGCCTTCAGCAAATTTTTGGTAAGCATCAGCATCGGGTTTCGCCTCTGCAAGAATATGCTCTAATAGCTCAATGCCTTTATCAGTGGACTTTTTTAATCCGCCCATAACGACATAAGTCTTATCGGTTCCAGAATAAACGCCAAAGTCTAACCCGTTCTTGTATAATTCCTGCTGTAATGCGCTGGCACTGTATTTAGACGTTCCTAGAAAAGGGAGATAATCAAATGCCAGATTAGCAATTTTATCATGATTCGATCCCATTTCTATTATATACATGAGGTTAAATAACTCACTGTCTTCATTTTTGATATAATCAAATGTGATATTACCGTTTATCGTTCCATGTTTTATGTCATTTTCAAAATCGATATACACCGGTTTTAAATCTGGAGACTCTTTTGATTTGAATTCAGCTAAGTATGCTGAAACTGTATCCGTATTCATTTCAATAGGAGTGATTTCTGGTTTTTCAACCTTTACGATATTTGTATCTACACCTAAGTTTTTTCTAATGACTGCGTAGTTATTTCCAAATTTTTCGTTTGCAAACTTTATTAAATCGGCTTTTTCAATCGCATCCAATCGATTTAGTCTTTCCGTTTGCTCGTTCCAAGGAATATCAGAGATAAAGGCTTCCAACAACTTATAAACTCTCCAGTTGCTTTCGTTACTTTGAATTTCCTCTTTCTTTAGGTTATTTATAATAGCGTTAAAGGTTTCATCTTCAAACTCTCCCTTTTTTACTTTTTCAATTTGAGAAAGAATAAGCGCTTCTGCTTCGTCCATTGTTTGACCTTCTCTCAAAGTTGCTCTTACAGTAAGTGATCCGTAATCGTTCATGAAATCTGCACCAGCCCGAGCATCCAATATTTTTTGTTGCTGTACAAGGTTCAAATCGATTAATCCCGCTTTACCATTACTCAGTAAGTTTGCGAATAGTTCGCCATAGTCTGCGTCTTTAGATTTTTTTCCATCCAATCGGTAAGCGAGTGTAATAAACTCTTTGTCAGAACCAAATAAGTCAATTGATTTTGGCTCAGTCATAGGAGCTAATTTTTCAAACGTTGGATGTTTCAAATCCGCCGAAGCCTTCAGGTCACCCCAATGCTTTTTAAATAGATCAACGGTGTTTTCATAATCCACATCACCACTCAAACAAATGGCCATATTATTAGGCACATAATATTTCTTCCAGTAAGCACGAATATTTTTCATGCTTGGATTTTTAAGATGCTCAGGCTCACCTATAGTTGTTTGGTCACCATAAGGGTGTCCTGCAAATAAAGCTTCATTCATAGCCGCATAAGCTTTTCTTCCATCAGAATCCTGACCTCTATTAAACTCTTCGTAAACGGTTTCTAGTTCAGTATGAAATAACCTTAGCACTAAGTTTCCAAAGCGTTCACGCTCTAACATTACCCATTTTTCGATTTCATTTGCTGGAACAATGTTCATGTATGCCGTAACTTCATTACTAGTAAAGGCATTAGTTGATTTCCCACCAATTGAACTTATTGCCTTATCAAATTCGTTAGGCGAAGCATATTTCGCCGCTTCTGAAGAAAGGCTATCTATTTTTTTGTAAAGTAATTTTTTACCTTCAGTAGTAGGTTCGTTTTTGTGCAATTCATACAACTCTTCTATTTGGTTAAGAAGAGGTTTTTCCATTTCCCAATTTACCGTACCAAGATTAGGAGTTCCTTTAAACATAAGATGCTCAAGGTAATGTGCTAAACCTGTATTGTCAGATGGGTCGTATGTACTCCCTGCTTTTATAGTAATAAAAGAAGTGAAGGTAGGTTCATTTGTATTCTTACTTAAAAAGAGTTTTAACCCGTTTTCAAGCTCATAAATACGAAGTTTCATTGGATCGTTTTCGACGTAACTGTATGTGTTTCCACTTTTATCTTGAGTTTTTTTCATACCTGTTTCTGAATTCTCTTTTTTTGAAGGGCTACATGCTGCAATTAAAAATGATAATGCAATTGCCCATAAATTTAATTTGTTCATAATAATCTAATTAAAATTAGTTGTAGCTAATTGGTAAACAGCTACATAGTGATTGAGGTTACTTGTTTTGAATTTTTTCAAAGAAAGCGAATCCATTCTTCTTATACAATAACTTAAAGTGAGTATTTTTTTCTTGAAACTTTGACGATTCTGTGTTCTTCAAAACGCAATAAACAGGCTTATCGGTTTCACCATCAATCAACCAATTCACATTTGAATGCTTTGGGTTTTTTTGTTTTTGTTTTTTTGTATAAAATAAGTGTGCGTAGCTTTTATAGTGCACAGGAGTTACGTAACAATTTTCATTTGCTTTTGATGCGTAGAATTCAATCGCGGCGCGTTGAGTATAAGCCTCAATTTTTGGAACAAATGCAGTAAGAATAATCAAGAAGGACACTAACATTGATGCCATAAGATATAGATGACGGCTAAAACTTTTAATGATAAAGTAGAGAGCGAGCCCGCCTGCAAAAATTAACGGTAGTACATAATCTATTATACTCCAAGAGTTTTCGGCATTAAAATTAGCTTTTGCAAAATCATCATCAATCCATGTGGCTTCGCGCAGTATTTCTATGTGATTTCCAAGATAGGGAAGTGCAAAAAACACAATTAGAAGAAAGCTTCCAATCAAAGGAAGTGCAATTTTTTGAATTGCGTATTCCTTAGAATTTCTGTTGTATTGGCCGTTTAGATAGTTAGCAGCGAAAAAGCTCAAAGGAAAATAACACAAACTAGAGTAGTGAATAATTTTGGTATTTACTAAGGAAAACAGTAATAGAACCAGGCTAAAGAGTAAAAGCATTATTCGTTGAAAATCTTGTTGACTGTCCTTTTCTTGTTTAATAAAGAACCCTCCAAGCGCGAAAATGGACATTGGAAAACAACCGATCAAAAGCACAACAAAGTGATAATAAAAAGGCCCACCATGACCAGCGTCTTGTGTTTGGAGTAATCTGATTTGATAAGTAATGAAATCTTCAATGATATGACCCCTTCCGCTAACCCATTCAATAAAAAACCACAACCCGCCGATTATTATTAAACTGATGGTAAAACCTGAAAAATGCGAAAAACGAACGGGAACTTTAAATCGTTTCCATAGAAAAAAAACACCAAACACCATCAAAATAACAAGCAATGCAACGGGGCCTTTTGTCATAATTCCTAAGCCGATTGATGCGCCGGAAATTACAGCCCAACGAAGGTGCTTTCCATTAGAATTGTAAATTGACTTCCATGTTGCATAGGTTCCGTAAAAAATGAAAAGATTGAACCAAGGATCGATAATTCCGCTTTTAAAGTAAAGCACAGGTAATAAGGAAGTACAGTAGGCGAATGCCCAGAGCCACCCGAATGAGTTGCTAAAGTTTTTTCGACCAATAGAATATAAGACCATCCCGGTTATTGCTCCCGCAATTGCGTTGGGCAATCGAGCGCTAAATTCATTGATTCCGAATAAATTCATACAAAGAGCTTGTAGCCAGAAAAAGAGCGGTGGTTTCTCCCAAAACGGCTCATAATTGATTTGAACCAAGGAATAATTACCGGTAACTATCATTTCTCGAGCAGCTTCAGCAAAGTTGATTTCGTCCCAGTCAAATAGATGACTTTGACCATTGAATGATGCAAAAATCACGAGTCCAAGAAACCCAATTAAGGCGTTGCTCTGATTAGATGTCAATTGTAATAACCGATTCATCGATTTATCAAACTTTTGTTAAACCAAGGCTTATTTTTTTTGCTTAAAAACGCGAAGATCAGGAGCGCCCATAACGTTCCCATTAGGGACCCGAAGTATATGTCAATAAAAAAATGTTGTGATAAATACACTCTAGAATAGCCAGCAGCGAATGCTAGTAGAGTAAATAAAACCGTCCATTTAGGTTTTTTGATCAATAACAATAATGACACATATAGAGCAAAGGCAGTTGTAGTGTGGCCGGATGGAAAACTATTGTGAATATTCAATTCCATTCCTTCAATAGTTTGAATACTATTTTCACTGAAATGTTTAAAGAACCATGATGGACGATCATAAGAGTCAAACACAAAGTTTTTAAGCAGTTGAGTGGCGCCTCCAGCAAGTATTGCGGTTAATCCGATTTGAAGGGCTGATTTATAATTCACAAAGAGGACAAAGAGTATGATTGCTACTGCAAATAAACCATCGCCAATATGAGTTATGTATTTAAAAAAGGAGTGCAGCGAGTCGTAAAAGAATTGATTGAGAATTAGATGAGAGTTTTCTCTACTGGTTACAAAAAGAAATATTCCACCTAAAACCAGAAAGAGGAGATAGGTGATGTAAAATGGTAAATAGGATTTATGACTTAAAGCGTAATTCACGATAAGGCGAAAATACATTAATTGCTCTTTTTATATCAATTATCAATGGATAAGGCGCTATGAAAAATATATATTTGCAGCCCGAAAATAGGGCGAAGAAGCTTCTCCAAAACTTAATTGTAAGGTACAGGCAACTTTACCACTTATGGCGAGGTAGCTCAGTTGGTTAGAGCGTCGGATTCATAACCCGGAGGTCGAGAGTTCAAATCTCTCTCTCGCTACAAAAAATGGTCACTCAAAGAATTGAGTGGCCATTTTTATTTCTCCATGAGCTTGTCCACCCTAAGAAAAACATCCCAATACATCTCTTTGGTCATTTCTGCCCAGTGAATTTCATAGTACCGATATTGAAAGGTTTGAACTTGACAAACAACAATTAATACGACGATGAAAGATCTAATCGCAATTTTCGCGACTTTTTCTTTTATGTATTGAAGGCTTATTGCTAATAATAGGGCAAATACAGGTAAATATTCAACAAAGACGCGGGTTGAGAAACTGCCACCATAATACCAGCACCACCAAGAAGACAATACGTAGGTAACCACGATTAGAAATGCAACCAGAGAATAAAATTGAAACCTTGATTTCTTATAAAGCGGAATAAGTCCAAAAAGAGCTAAAAAACACATAGGTGTGTATACAAAGAGGCCTTTTTTGTAGCTGAATAGAAAGTCGAAAATTTGCGGATTTAGAAAGTTAAATCCCTCACCATCATAAGAATATATGAAAAATGACCCTGTTTGGATTTTGTAAATGAAAAGCTGAATTGAAACAATTGCACAACAAACAATTGCAGAAATAATCAAAGCTAAAAAGTGCTTTTTCAGAGCTAAGAATCCTCTTTTAAGGCTGGAATAGCTTCCAGCTAAAAAAGGAATAAGACCAATAATTAAACCGTTAACCGGTCGAATTAAAATAATTATACCAAGGAAAATGGAGGCTAGTATAATATCCCGCGAAGCTGTTTTTTCGAAATATCGTTTTATAAAAAAGACAAATCCAGCAACAAAAGCGAAAGAATAGACGTGCGACATGCCCAACTCACCAACAGTATAATAAAAGAGATTGGAACCAAATAATAGTGCGATTAACGTTATTGATTTATTGGTTTCATTAATCCGATAGAAGGAAAGTAGGCGCGCTAAAAAGAACAAACCCAAAGCACAATAGAAGACAGCTCCTATGGTTTGGAATATTGCATAGAGGTAGGAGTAACCGTCTAAATCGTACCCTAATAGTATACTTAGCCAGTGAGCAACTAGGTAAAAAGGAACGAGCACAAATGCAGTTCCACAGTAATATTTGTTAATGTAAAACCCGTCATGCTCTTTTCTATAATCGTAGATATCACTTGCGTTTTTGTACTTGACACGCTCTATTTCATCGAAAAAACCAAAATTTAAATCTTGATATACAACAGTAGCTGGTAAGTAAGCATAATAACCCTTTGCATCAGACTCCAAAAAGTCTTTCCAGCTTACCGAATACCAATTAACGTTTGAAGTTATGATTAATAGGAGCGCAACAGAAAAAATCAACGTGACATTCGAAGCCTTCATGTTGCAAGTCTACAACTAAAGACTCATCATTTCTTTAAGCCGTGATGCTTGCCTTCTTGAGATCTCTATTTTATCTCCGGTTTTAAGTTCAACTTGCATTCCCCCATTAAACCAAGGATCAATTTTCTGAATCCACTTTAGGTTAATTATAAACTTTCGATTAGCCCTGAAAAACTCTTTATCGCTCAGTCGTTTGTCCAAGTTATTTAGAGATTTCAGTATTAATGGCTTGTTTCCGTTAAAATAGACTTTGACATAGTTTCCTATGCTTTCAAACTTTTCCACATCGCGCAAATGCACAAACCAACAACGCTCCCCGTCTTTTAAAAACACTTGATCATCGCCCGTAAGCTCTTTTGAATTGGGATTTTCAAGCTGTTTCTTTTCTTCGGAAATTAATTCTATTGCTTTATTGACCGCATTGGTGAAACGCTCTTCTTCTACAGGCTTTAGAATGTAATCCATAGCATTTACCTCAAATGCTTGAATTGCAAATTCATCGTAAGCAGTAACGAATATTACGTGAGGAACCCGTTCTAATTCTTCCAGCAGCTCAAAACCATTTTTACCTGGCATTTGAATATCAAGAAACAACAGGTCGGGTTGTAAATCTTCTATTCCTTGTCTTGCTTCTTCCGGATTTCCATAATCTGCAATTACCTCTAAGTTTGAATGCTGCTCAATTAAAGAAAGCAGTTCTTTTCTTCCCAGTCTCTCATCATCAACTACAATGGTTTTAATTTTCATTTCCGTCAATATTTTGAGGTAGCTTGACAATGCAAATGACCTCAGTTTTGTTTTTATTTTTTATTTCGAATGAAGCTTTTCCTGAAAATAAGAGCCTTAGTCGTTCCTTTGTGTTTTCAATGCCAAAGCCGGTCTCCGTTTTTTTATTTGCGTCGTACTGCCCGCTATTGGTAATGGAAATAATTAAATAGTCTTTTTCCAACTCAGCAACTATAGCCAAATTCCCTCCTTTTGGTAAATGCGCAATACCGTGTTTTATTCCGTTTTCTACCAGTGTTTGAATCATAAGCGGAGGTATCATAATGTGCTTGCTATTTGGAGAAATATCAAAGGAAACACTCAACCTTTCTTCGTAACGATAGCCTTCGATTGCTAAATAATCGTGAACCAATTTTAGTTCTTCCGAAAAGTGGATGAGTCGCTGTTTTCCCATAAGCATATTACTCCGAAGAATATTAGATAGTTGAGTAATTGCTTTCTTAGCAATCTTTGGGTTTTCTTCTACCAAAGCCCGAATGCTATTCATGGAATTAAAAATGAAATGCGGGTTGAGTTGAGATTTTAGCTTGTTCAGCTCTATTTCATTTCGAGCGGCCTCCCACCTTAAGTTTTTTATTTCTTCGGCTTTGTAATTTTTAAAGAAATGGTAAAAGAAATAAATAAGAGACCACAGCGTAAAAAGGATCATCCAGCCGGCCAATTCTTGAAATACAACTGCTGTGTTTAATATCTTTTTTCCTGCAAATATGAAGTAAGTCAAACCAGAATACGCAAGCTGAAATAACACGGCCATTGCTAGCGAGCCAATTATAAACCGCGGAATCATACGAGGAATGTTGAGTTTTAACCAGTCGTTTCTGATGATAATTTCTCTGTACAAATGACTAATACCCATTCCAAGTAGAAAGGCAGAAACAAGAGTTAAGATAAGAGCAGCAGAAAGCGATACGCCACTAAGTTGGTTAAGGAAATAAGCTATTAGAATATAGCTTCCCCAACCTATGGATTGGCAAATAATGTATAACCGTTTTTTTGTGCTCACTTATCAAATGTAAATCATCGCTATTGCAATTAATAGTAGACAATACATAAGTGGAGCAATATTGCTATAACCCCTAATTTATTAGGGACAATGGATAAACAGAGCTTACTAAACAGTAGCAATACATTTTAGTTCAATGGCAATAGGTGTAGGAAGAGCATTAATTGCAACAGTAGTTCTGCAAGGTTGGTTTTCTTGGAAATATTCAGCGTAAATTTTATTGAAGGTCTTGAAATCACGCTTCATATCGACTAAAAAAACGGTCACGTCTACAAGATTCTCCCAACTAGATCCTGAAGAGTCCAAAACCGCCTTAACATTTGCGAAAACGCTGTGAACTTGAGCTTCAAAATCAAACTCTTCAAAGTTTCCATTATGATCTAGCTTTAACCCAGGAACAGCACTGTCATTTTCATTGGATTTTGCAACTCTTGGCCCTACACCGGACAGAAATAATAAATTGCCCACTTTACGAGCATGAGGATATGCGCCAACCGCCTTTGGGGCTTTGTCTGAATTTATTTTCCCTTCCATAATTTATCTTTTTACAAATATAATTTTCAAGAATGATTCTATAGCATTGTGTGTATTTTTACACCAAATAGAATTGAATGAAAGTTAAGATTTTAGGCTTACTACTTGCTCCGATAGCTTTACTGGCTCAAGTAAACAAGCCAGATACACCTAGTTTTATCAAACAAATTGAGGTTGTACAGCAAAACGTAATAGAACTAGAGGCCCCAGAAACGGAGGATCTTTTGAATATGCAGGTTTCTGCAAAAATGAATCGGACATTGGTTCCAATGGGGAAAATTGTCGCTGTTTCTATAAATGAATCGTTAGGTAAGGCCGAACTTATTAATGAAAACCTAGAACAAAAATCTATTGAGATAAAAACCAATGGAGTAAAAGGGCTTACTGCGTATTTGACGGAGGTTTTTTTGCCAATTGGGGCAAAGTTATATGTCAGCAATGCCAATGGAAGCCAAATCCAAGGACCGTTCACATTTGATGACGTACGAAATGAAAAGCTTACTCCTTATATGATTGAAGGTGACTTTATAAGAATAACTACTGTTTATGATAAAAACATATCAATAAAGCCGCGGTTTTCAATAAATGAATTGGGATTCAACTTCGGAGACCTAACCAATCCAGAGAACCAACCCCGTATTACAGATTCTGAAAATGAATTTGGATCGAGAGATTTTGATGATTCAGAAAGCTGCGAGGTAAACGTGAATTGTGATGAAGGAGATGACTGGAGAAAACAACAAAGAGCAGTTGTAAGAATAAAAATGCGTATTCAAAATTTTGAAGGTTGGTGTACTGGAACTATAATGAATAATACACAACAAGACTGCACGCCTTATGTGCTTACTGCAGATCATTGCAGGGCAGTTGAGGGACAAGAAGCTAGCGTAGAAAACTATGACGATTGGCAATTCTACTTTAATTACGAAGGAACCGATTGTCGAAATCCAAGAGAACGAGATGTTTCTATTGGTGAAATAACTGGCTGTAAAAGAATTGCAAATACAAGAAGAAAAGGTTCTGGTGGAGCTGATGCGCTATTGCTAAAGCTATCAAAGGATATTGATAGCTTTTATGCACCATATTTTGCAGGATGGCAAAATTATGATGAGACAAGTCCCAGTGGCGTTATGATCCATCATCCTGCAGGAGACATTAAAAAGGTTTCGACTTACAAAATCGCTATAATTGAATCGGAATGGGATGCGAACTTTGGCGAAGACACGCACTGGCAGGTATACTGGTCTTCAACAGACAATGGTTATGGGGTATCAGAGCCAGGGTCTAGTGGTTCTTCATTATGGAATAATAAAGGTTTAGTTATTGGCCAATTAACAGGCGGAGCATCTGCTTGTAAAGAAGATACCGATAAGGGCGTTAGCCCAAGTTTTCCCGATTATTTCGGGAAATTTAGCTTGGCTTTTGGATATGTCGGTTCTGATTCAGCAACAACATTATTTTCTCATTTAGATGGAAGTAACCATGCAAAAAGTATTGAAGGAATAGATTGGCCTTGCAGTGAAACAGCGCTGAGTATGGAAGGTGTTCAGCACAGTTTAGAAGATAGAATTTCAGTTTTCCCTAACCCATCAAATAGCACAGTTAATTTAAATCTAGGAACTCTAAAGGCAAAGCAAATACTGGTGCTTAATAGCCAGGGAGTAGAAGTATTAAAGCTTGAAGGTGAAACTGCTTCTGGACTTACTTTCAATGTTTCGGAATGGTCAGAAGGTTTTTATTTGGTACAAATTGTAACTGATGAGAATAGGTTGTTGAACAAAAAATTGATTGTAGAATGAGAATATTAAGTTATTTATTGATTTTAGGGTTGGTAGTTTCACTATCTAGTTGCAAGGTTCGCTCAACACCATCAGTTGCAGAGATTACCTGTAAAGAGTTAGTGGTTGCGACGCCTGACGTTTTCACGCCTTTAGCTGAAAATGTTTCTGTGACTAAAATTTTTATGGAAAACGAGTGTCTGTCGGTACGTGTTAAATTTAAAGGTTGTGAGCAATCAGGCTTTGATTTGATGTACAACGGAAAAGCTAAAAAAAGCAGTCCCCCTCAAGTCAATTTAATGCTAAAATCGTTGGATATAAATTGTGAAAGCAGCGAAGAAACAGAAAGAGACTTTAAATTTGACATTAAAAAACTGCAGGGAATCGGTGGAAGCGGAAAGGTTGTAATTAGCGTTCAGGGTTTCTCTGAATCGCTGGTATACCAATACTAACCTTTCTTAATAACCTTAGGAACCTTAAAGTAAAAACTATCTTTTTGAGGGGCATTTTTCAGGGCCTCTTCTTTTGAAATGGTAACTTTACTTTCATCAGAACGAGTTTTACCTTTTTCATCGGTCATGTAAATCAATGGCTCAACACCATCTGTAGGAACAGACTGCAGTTTTTCGACAAAATCTAACATTCGATTTAGGTCGTTTTTAATAGCCTCTTTTTCGTCACCCTCAAACTCAAGTTTAGAAAGACCTGAAAGTTTATCTACTAGTTTGTTATCTATTTTCATCGTTTCGGAATTGCATTCTGAATTATATTAAATACTCGGTCGCGCAAATCTACTATATCCTTTTCGGTCATTCCCTTTGTTTCGATAGCAGGATGAACGATTGCGTGAGCCAAACCAGGAGAAGCAGGAGCCTTTAGAAAGCCTCCGTTTTCCAATCGTTTGTAGTTTTGAGTAAAGGTTACCGGAACAATAGGCACTTGCTCTTCTATCGCCAATTTAAAAGCGCCATTTTTAAAACGTCTCATATTAGGCACATCAACAGGTATTGTGCCCTCAGGAAACAATACCATACTGTTGCCTTTTTGTAACTCTTCTACCGATCTCAAATAGGCATTATGTCCACTTTTTCTACTTCTTCTGTCAACAGGAATATTCATTCCTTTGGTAAAGAAAATATTGAATAATGGCCAGTTCATAATTTCCGCTTTGCCAATTATGGTAAAATAATCAGGCACTAGGGGATAAATTAAAATAATATCAAAGTAGCTGCTGTGGTTGCCCACCAGTACATAAGGAGGTTCTGGAAAGTTTTCCATGCCTTTTCTAATAAGGACAACTCCAGTTATTAAGGACAGGAACCACGACCATATTTTTTTGAGTTTGAAGGCTGTTTTATACCGTTTTTTCTTTCCAAAAAGGAAAAGAAACATAGGGTATACGATAACCATAGAGATTAGGAACCAAATGAAAAAATAGATTTTCCAAAGGATAATAAACGGGCGCTTTATGATTTCTCCAATTGACATTGAAAGACAAAAGTAGCCTAAAAAAAGTGTCAATTCGGGTGATCCGGAGGCTACGGGATTGTATCGAGAATAACTTTTTTACGCCCATTCAGTAAACTACTTCAATACAATTTTCTGGACGAGACTTTCATTGTTTTTTGTGGAAACCATAAGAAAATAAATTCCAGATGGTAGGTCGGTTGTGTTTATTACCAATGGAAAGAAGGGTTGTTTGTTTTCTAATACTGTAATTCCGTTGGCGTTAATCATTTTTAGTTGAGAAACTGACTCTAAATTTATTGCATCAATGGTTATGTCGTTATTTGCAGGGTTTGGAAAGGCCATAAGCACTTGGGTGGTATTATTGGACATCTCAGGAATAGAAACGCCGTATGAATCGCAAGCAATATCTTTGAATTGCTCTTCTACCAAATTCCCATTGAAACACCTTAATCCAGTGTGTTGATTCGCTGTCCGAATCCACCAATCGGGTAAAAATTGTGATGTAAAACCTATCCCTTCAATAAATTTACCTCCACGCATTAATGATTCACTGTTATGCAGGTATGTTTTATGCGCGATTCCGTTAACTATGGTATTAAAGACTTTCGTAATAACTGATTTGTAGTGCGATGAGTTGTTTCCTAAATCTTTATCGGGTATGTCTAAATACAACGTATCACCTACTTTTCCACCATAATAAAAGAGCTTAACAAACTCATTTTTATCCGTTCGATATATGAATATTGTATCCTGCGCTTGCGCAACATAAGTAGGCTTATCATCGGAAGAACAAGGTAAAGCACAGATTTTTTTAGCATTAAACCCTAAAAACAAAGTATCCTTAACGCTTTCAAGGCGCGTAAAATGTCGAAATGGATGGCCATCGCCAATATTATAATGCCAAACCGAACCTACTGGCGCAAATTGGGAGCTACTCAATAAACTTGAAAGCAATATTGAAACAACGATGAAAAGTCTAATAAACATAAAACAGGTGTTTTAAATTCAAGAATAAATATAGCATATTAAAATTTGGATTTTAAATTAGTCGCGATGTCATTCGTGCATAGAATCGGAGAAGAAATTCTACTTTAACTTAGTCGAATTTTAACTTTGCAGGATAAAATTTGATAATGTCAAGAATACTAACAGGAATACAGAGTACAGGAACACCTCATTTGGGTAATATTTTGGGTGCAATAGCACCAGCAATTGAAATGGCAAACGACCCAAAAAATGAATCCTTTTTGTTTATTGCTGACTTGCACTCCATGACCCAAATTAAGGATGGCGAAGAGTTGAGTGATAATACTTATAGTGTTGCTGCTGCTTGGTTAGCCTTTGGATTGGATCCTAGTAAAACGGTTTTTTACCGCCAAAGCGATGTTCCCGAAACGGCTGAATTGTCTTGGTACTTAAGCTGTTATTATCCATACCAACGACTTACGTTAGCGCATTCATTTAAAGATAAGGCAGATCGTCTAACAGATGTAAATGCGGGCCTTTTTGTTTATCCGATGCTTATGTCAGCAGACATATTATTGTATGATATCGATTATGTACCTGTAGGAAAAGATCAAATGCAGCATTTAGAAATGACGCGCGATGTAGCTAGCCGATTTAATCATCAAAAAGGGGAAACATTTGTAATTCCGAAAGATTTAATTCAGCAGGAAACCAAGTTGGTGCCAGGAAGAGATGGACGTAAAATGAGTAAATCGAGAGACAATATTATCAACATATTCTTACCTGAAAAGCAACTAAAAAAGCAAGTGAACCAAATTGTTACCGATTCAACTCCACTGGAAGATCCAAAAGATCCTGAGATATGCAATGCTTTCGCAATTTATAAATTGCTAGCATCTGATGATCAGGTAGGTGAAATGCGCAAAAAATATCTTGAAGGTGGATATGGCTTTGGTCATGTTAAGCGAGATATTTTTGAGCTGATTTTGGAAAAGTATAACACTCAAAGGACCCTTTACAGTCAATATATGGAGAACCGCAGTGAGATAGATAACGTGTTGAGGGAAGGTGCTGAAAAAGCAAGAATTACAGCTAAAGAAGTACTGAACCGTGTGCGGGTAAAGAGTGGTTATTTGGCGCGATAAGCTATGGCTATTGAGCCACTAACGTTTTCTAAAGATATCGTTTCTCCTGACGAGGTGGATAAGACGGTGTTGGCAGTAAACTCAATTTTTTTAGTTGACATTCCTAATTCATTTTCTTTGTAGTCTTCTATTGAAGTAAGTTCAAATTCGTTTGAATTAGTGAGATTTGGCCTAGAATAATATTCTTGTCCTCCTGCATCAGTGTATTTCAAATAAACTGTTCCCAATTGCAAATCGCCTTTAGGATCTTCTCTCGAGCCACTTTTAAAAGAATAATTAGCGGCACAAAATGCATATTCTTCTTTTAAAACAAGATTTTTGCAACGTTGAGACTGCACTCCATTTTCGTCAGTTACAGTCAAACAAACCTTTTCAATTCCTTTTTTAGGATCAGTTTGATAATCTACGTAAGGAGTGCTTGCCGTGCTCCCGCCTTCAAATTCCCATAAATAATTTAATGGAGTAATGGATTCCACTTCTGGCTCAAAGGAAAGAGAGCGCTGAGTTTGTGTTATTATAAAATCGGTTGTTGCTTCTGTTTTAATAAAGACACGATTTTGAATTTCACTTTGACAACCTTTTGAAGTTTTTACGCTCAATTTAACATCGTAAAAATTTAGATCACCAACGTACAAATGACTAGGTGTCTTTTCATGGCTAATAGTTCCATCACCGAACTCCCATTCGTATTCCACTTCAACTGCCCTGCTGGTAAAAGATTCATCTGGATTAAATGTAACAAGGTATTCATTACCTGCATTAGTATTTGTGAATGCCTTAAAGCCTGTTCTTAATTCAGGTTCTGATGCAATACTTTCGGCGGATTCTTTTTCATCTGTAAAAATCAGAGTGAACGATTCAGCGCAGTTATTTTCACAACCTTCGGTTTTTAATTCACCGATAAATTTAGGAATTGCATTTTCTTTTTCTTCAAAAGAGCTATACATATAATATTGATGATCTCCGGCAATTAAGTTCAACTGAGCGCCTCCAATTGTCCCCGAAACAAAAAAGTCTGGCGCGTCAATCAAGGTTTCTTGAAGCTCATCTTTTTTGCAAGAACTTACAGAAAGCAGAATAACTAATATGTAGAACAATTGCTTCATTAGAATCTGAATGGAGTATATTTTAAAGTAACACGTACTTCCAGGTTGTTGCTATTGTCTTGAACATCAAATGTTTCGTTGCTAGTAATATCCATTAAGCCATATTGCACCATTCCGCCTATTGAGAGGTTTTGGCCAAGGTTATAATCATACCCTACTCTTACTCCAGCATCCCATTTGTTGAGACCATCCTTATAGTTCCATGTATTTTCTACTGAACTTATTGAGGACTGAAAGCTTTCATCGTGAGTTTTAGCAATAGCACTTTTTACACCTGCTAGATAACTTATGCTCGCGCCTCCAAAAACACTGTGATGCCCCTTGATGTCATAACGAACTTCAATTGGTAAATCAATGTAATGTAAACGATTTAAAGCAAGTGTTTCTGTAGTTTGAGATTTTCCAAATCCATACTCAGTTTGAGTTCGGCTGAGTTCAATTCCTTTTCCAGATTTAGTTCTATATCCTAACCCAGTTGAAACTGAAATATTTGGAGTAGCCTCAATGTTGTAATAAAAGCCAGCAGTGTACAGCAAATTATTTGTTGAAAGCTGACTGGCAGAGCCTAGGCCATTTTCGAGTGTAATTCCACCAAAAACTGAAAGCGATCGTATGTAGTTCTTAGGCATGGTCGAGGCGTCTACTGGGTCAAAACCATACTCTGGAAACTCTACGTTAAATGCTTCTAGAGAACTAGGTGTAATTTTACTTACAGTTGAAATATCAGAATTTAAGGAAGGGTTTTCGGCTTGTTTTTTAGACACTAGCCCATCGTAACTTGTTTCTTGTTTTGCTAATGAAGAGACAACGTTATTTGATGCTTTAGAAGCAATAGGGGCAATACTGTTGTTACGGCCATACATTGCAATAAGAGTTTTATTTGATTCTCCATTTTCTGGAATTTTATTGCCACTGATATCAGAATCAGCGCTGGTAAAAAACGAAGCGTTATCTTTCGATCCAAATAGGCTTGACGAGTTTGACTCTAGAGTAGTGGGGTTTTTAGCAAATGGCCGTATTGAACTTACCGCATTGCTTTGAGTTGTTGTTTCTGAACTAGCAATCAATTGAGCGTCTGGAATTGTACTTCCGATAAACAAAGTGCTAAGGAAAAGGGCTGCAGATGCTAATTTCCCAAGGCTCATCCAAGAAAACTTATCGCGCTCATTGAGCATAGAGTTCATGTTATTCCAAGCGTCTTCATTAAAGGAATGAGGAGAGGGGTTGCCTAATCCGTCTTTAAACAGCTTATCTATATTACTTTTGCTGCTCATAAGTTCCCTGCCCTTTGAGCTTCTCGTTCAACAGATTGAGCGATTAACTCTCTTAATTTTTTTCTAGCAAATGATACGTGCCATTTTGATGTTCCATCTGAAATACCAAGCATTTCAGCAATTTCTTTGTGCGAATAACCATCAATAGCAAACAGGACAAATACCTTTTTACTTTCAGTTGGCAGTTTGTCAATAAACCCTAACAGCTCTTCTGCTTCAAACTCTAAATCAGCAGCATTGTATTCAACCCAAAGGTTTTCGGTTCCATCATTCTGGATATCCTTAAACTGAATAATACTTTTCTCTTTACTGTTTTTTCGGTAGTCGTCGATTATGGTGTTGATCATTATTCTTCTAATCCAAGCTTCGAATGGTCGATCACCTTTGAAGGTAGAAAGCTTAGTTACAATTTTCATAAACCCTTGGTTAAGAAGGAATTCAGCGTCTTCTTTGTTGTTTTCGTAACGCAAGCAGATGCTTAAAAGGATGCTGTAGCACTGCTTATAAAGTAAAAATTGTGACTTGCGTTTGTTCGCAATACAACCTTCTAATATTTCGTTACTTATTTCCAATTGAGTAAATATGATCTAATACAAATATAAACTACTGATTAATACAATTTTGACTTTTCTTTATTCTACTATTAGTGTTTGATTAAATGTCGTCTGTTCACTAATTAAGTGGAGAATATACGTTCCATTATCAAAAGAAGAGATACTTATTTGATTATACCCATGACTTAGGCCTTCACTCAACAGCAATGATCCGGAAATGTCATAAATACGCAGGGATTGATAATTGTTTTGATTATTGATAGTAAGAGTGGTTTTAGCAGGGATAGGAAATATTTGGCTTATCACCGTTTGAACTTCTTCTTCAACATCTAGCGCATCGGTTAGACCGTATGACCTGCTTCCAGAAATCCAAAAAGTTAAATCATTATTTAATTTTGATGGATTAACAATCAATCCAGAAGACTTTTTTCCTGGAGAGTTTACAATTACCTCGATTTGTTCATTGGGTAAATCAGTGAATGAGTATAAGCCAAAACCGTCAGAATTGGTCATCGCTATTAATTCGTTTTCTACATTGTAAATGAATAATGCCGCATCAATTACAGGGTCACCTTCGTTATATCCAGGTACATTGCTACTGTATTTAATCGAGCCAGAAAAACCTTCGCTTCCTGTTGATGATATAATTGGCGTCAAATTGATGTTTTTATTAGAAACAGTTCCCTGAATGAAGCAAGCTTTAGACAATGACCAAACTGCACTATCTCCAAAATAAGTTGGCGCAAATCCTTTTCTTAAAGAATAGGTCATGGGTTCTGCGGAAAGATAATAGGTTCCTTCATCTAAATTTTCAATTCGATAACTTCCGTCGCTTGAATTGGTTTGTGTGGCTTTAATAAACTGCAGGATATTTGGTCTAGACTCCCTGAAAACAGATACCCAAACAGAATCTACAGGAACTCCAGCGGCTAAAATTGTTCCGCTTATTTCAGCACTTGAACCTGCTAATTCTCCAAGAAATCTAGAATATGGAGGAGTATCAAAACCAAGTAGTTGTGATTTACCTGTAAGGCTAAATCCGATAAAAAGTACAAGGATTAAAATTCTATTCATAGCGTAGTATAACTACACACGTAAAACCCTCCTTAAACGTTGGTTATCAAAGGTTTTTATTTCGACTTTTTTTGTACAATGATATCGCTCCCCATAATAAAAATGCAAAAGTAAATATCCCAAGTAAGCCCCAAATCCAGCTTATTTGATCGCGAAGAATGATTATAAAAACAATTGCAACTAAAAAGACAGTAGCAATTTCGTTGAATACGCGCAACTTTTTGCTGCTCATTTTAAATAAGCCCGATTGTATTTCTTTATAAATTTTATGGATGTACAGGTGATAAAGATATAGCCCAAGGACAAAGGTGAGTTTAACTTGCATAAAGGGTTGAGTTAAATAGCCTGGGCTGTGGTATAACATTACTGCAGCAGAAATAAGAACTAAAACGGCAGAAGGCCAGGTGATACCAAACCAAAGGCGTTTTTCCATAATATCAAACTGGCTAGAAAGAATGGTTTTCTCTAAGTCTTCTTTTTCCTGGGCTTCAGTATGATAAATAAACAACCGAACGATATAAAATAACCCAGCAAACCAAGTTACGATGAAGATAAGATGAAACGCTTTGGTGTATAGAAAATACATTCAGATAATTTTTGGTAAAAATAACCCTAAAGCAACCTATGGCATGATTCCGGGGCACGAGAAGATTTAAATTTGCAAAAACAAAATTATGCGCTCAAAAACAGCAATGGCATCACTGTCAACTTCTAGTAGAATAGTGCTTCCCAATGATACAAATGTATTGGGGAATTTAATGGGAGGCCAATTATTAAGTTGGATGGACATTACCTCTGCTATTGCGGCGCATCGTCACTGCGGAAGGGTTGTAGTGACAGCAGCAGTCAACAATGTTTCATTTAATCATCCTATAGCACTTGGTGACATCGTTACGATTGAGGCAAAAGTAACACGAGCGTTTACTTCTTCGATGGAAGTATTTATGGATGTTTATGTTGAAGACCGTTTAACAGCAGAGAAAACTAAATGTAATGAAGCTATCTACACATTTGTAGCTGTCGATCAAATAGGAAAATCTATAGATGTGCCGGAGCTTACCCCTGAAAGTGAAGAAGAAAAATCCCGCTACGATGCTGCTCTTAGACGCAGACAACTGAGTCTAATTCTCGCAGGAAGAATGACCGCGAATGAAGCGACGGAATTAAAAGCGCTTTTTTATAGCTAAGCCTTCGGTTTAATGCTCTGTTTGTTTTTCCCATAAAGAGGACCAAGGTATTCGGTGTCCCCTGACATTCCTAAATACATTACGTAAAGTCCGTTAAAGACTAACACGAGTGCATAGTCAATAAAAGAACGCTTTCCGAAACACTTGCATATCTCTATGTAGAGTGTAATAGTGAAAATCAGAAATACAGACAGCATACTAATCAGGGCGATATTTGCAGCTATAGAGGTATCTCCGGTATAAACTACATAAAATACTATAGGAGGAGGAATAATGAAAATAATCACCTGCCATGCTGGTCTTCCCATTATTTTCAAGAAGACTACTACATTCCAAAGCGGAACAACAGAGGCGTGGCCCGGTAAATCACATTTATAATATAACACCCATTGACCCAAGATTCCAAAAGTCGCAATCAGGGCAACTATTATGTACAGGAATTCATTTTGTTGGGAATATTCAAGAAAAAGTTTGAATGGTAACTTAAGCGCATCGTGTAGAATTTCCATATTTAGCAATTTTAAGACTGCATAAATTTACGGAATTAACAAAAAATAGCAAGGATTAGATTGAAAATAAGACGAACGTTTTGAACAAAAGGTTGGTTCTAGGCAGTTTTTTCTTTCTGATTTCCAGAAATTTGATTGATATCTTTAACGGTAGCCCCCATGCTGCATGCACCTGTAAAGTTTGCGCCAGGTTCAATTGACAGCTTCCCAGTCTCCATATCGCCATTGATATTTGCAGTTGCTTGAAGCGATAAAAGCTCCTTTACGGAAATTTTCCCTTGAACGGTTCCAGAAATATTAGCATTGGTACAGATTATTTCTCCTTCTAGTTTACCACCTTCTCCAATAACAACCTTTCCGTTACTGTTGATTGTACCGATGAGCTTACCATCTAAACGGATATCGCCACTGGTCTCAATATCACCGCTAATTGTGGTACCTGCAGAAATATGATTTCTAGTACCTTCTAGTTCCGTTTGCTTAGCCATAGATTTCGAACTTTTAAACATTTGAATTTTTATAAGAGCCAAATATAAAAATTATCAACAATCTAAAGTTCATACTTGTTTTGGTGAAACTCAAGGTAACTTTCAATCCTTTTGTCTTGAAAAAATAGAGCATAGTTGGTATAGCTAATCACAAAGAAATCGTTTTCTAACTCATTAATTTTTTTGAGACTGGTCCTGTTTTTTGAAAAATCAGAAAAATAGTCGATTGCAGATTTAGAGTTTTCAAATTGCTTTATGGAGATCATATGGGTTTCTTTTTCCAATAATACGGCACTTATCGAAAGCTTTAAATTACCATGATATGCTTTATTGTAGTTGTCAATTCGTTCTTTAATTTTTTCAATTTCAGTTCCCTCAACAGGTAATAGCATCACCGCTAGATGACGTCCATTTTTTTCAAACATATAATCTGGTGGAGGGAGGTCCTTAGCTTCAACTTTCTGCTCACTTTTTAGAATTTTAATTCTTTCTTCTGCGTCTTTGGCCTCAGATGTTCCGGTATTTTCTTTTTTAAACTGTTCAAGACTGGCAATTAGATCTTTTTTGTCGCGTGTATTTACAGCGCTCAGTGCTTTTAGATAATAAAACTTAGTAGCAAGGTGATTATCGGGCATTTCAATTGCAGCTTTATCACACTCAGTAATACAGGCAGAATAAAAGTCACGAGTGTAATAGTAATAGGCTTTTTTATAAGCCTGAAGTGCTGCCTTCTTTTTAGAATTCATGTCTTTTGCATAATCAGGGTCGTCTATGATTTTTGCATAATCAGAATTGGGATATTTACCTAAAATATAATTTTTGTAATAATTTGAAGAATCTAATCTATTCTCATTTAAATACATTCTATATAACTGGTACAGACAGTTAATTTGATATTTCGATGTGTCATACCGAGAAAGCAGGTTTCTAAAAGCACTAATTGCATGCTTTTTGTCGTCCATTTTTTCTTTATAAATTATACCTAAAGCATAATATGCTTCTACGATATTTCCGTTGGCCTTTGATTTTGCTTCAGGTGAGAAGGGTATGTCTTTCATATATTTTGACTTATCACTAAGCCCAGATAAAACACTATCCGCAGCTGTTTCATTAAAGGAACCTAATTCATCAAGGCTTATACTTGATTTATCGCTTCTACGCCAATTATCATCATTAGGTCTATTACCCCATTGTTTTGCAAATTCTTGTTTTCCAAGAGAAATAGTTTTGTCATTGTAAAAGTACCAAGCTCCTTTTTCATTTGACACTTCATTTTGAAACCCACCATCATTAAAGCTAGTAGATTGGTTTTCCTGAGCTTCACGACGTGCTTCTTCCTCAGCAACACGCTGTTCAATTAGTTCATCAATAAATGCATCTAAATCAGCCTCCGACATTTCAGATAAGGCGAGTAAACTGTCTTCTCTTTCAATGACTAGAATGTTTTCTACCAGCTCTGTTAAACTGTTTTTTATGTTAACGATTTCTTCCCGATTCGGGAAATCAGCAGGAATATACTGAACCGTGCTATCATAAAATGCCTGGGCGGGGATATACTCAGGTCGAGCAAAATGTATTTCAGCTAATTCGAGAAAGGAAAGTCCTTTTTGATAATTATCCTCAACACTAGACTGAGCGGAGAGCATTAGTGAACTGATTTGCCGTTCTTCGCTATCTTCTTGGTAGTAAATTTTACTTAGAGCATAATAGAGCTTATCTCTGTATTCAATGTTCTTATCGTCACGTAACATCTTTAAGAGCACTTTCTTTATATCATAGCTACTGCCGTCCTCAACATTATAGGAAAGAGCTCTATTCATTTGTGCCCAAAATTCCATTTCGTATTCTGGGTGTCTTTTGGCAACTGCTTTATAAGTGTTATTTGCGCGAATGGATTCTCCCTGTTCAGCATATAGTTGCGCCAAAACAAACATCCAACGGGTAGCAATACCTTTGTCTTCTTGGATTAAAACGGCCTCTTCCAACTCCAGCATTGCTTTAGCGTACTCGCCTTGAGTAAGGTAATACTCGGCAATTGTCGCCTTTACATCAGGCAGGATTTCTTCTGGAATTTTATTGTCATTGGCCAATAAACGAATCAGAGCATCAGCTTGATCATAATTTTCGGTTTGAATGTGGGCTTTAATAAGCCAGAGACGTGCTTGATACTTTTGTTCGCCTTTAAATTTCTTTGTTACATATTTAAATATAGGTATACACTCTTTAAAGTTTTTTTCATAGAAATAGGCCTTCCCTATTAACAGCCAGCAATCGTCAATCCATTTAACATATTCCTTTCCTTTAATGTCCATACTGTGGTACTCTATGACCCTAGAACATTTTTTGATCACGACATCCATATCTGTTTGAACGGTAGATGCCATTTCTTCATCGCCATAGATGTAGAGTGGAAGAAGTTTTCTGTAGTTTTCTTTATGACCGGTTTTTATTTTTGTTTTACCTACTTTATATGCTTCAGTGGCATTGAAATAACCGTTCCACCTAGCGTTGGTATTATGAAAAAACCGATTTAGAAAGTTGTTCTTTTTTTGAGAACAACTCTGAATTCCAAACGCAATGGAAAACATAAATACAAATAATAGTAATCGATTTTTCAAGCTAGTTTTTGCTTATAATTTAGTAGAACTATGAACTGACAAAAATATTTTATTTTAATATCTAATTCTTGAATAAGGCTCTTCAATAATAATCCCTAAGAAATCGGATATTTGTTCTTGATAAAATGAAAAAAGAAAATAGCCAAAGCGATAAACAAAGTGGAAAGACCAAAAAGGTTATTTCTAAGATAAAGCACAAGTCTAGATTGGTGCTTATGAACGATGACACCTTTGAAGAGCAGTTCTCATTGATTCTTTCTCCTCTTAATGTCTTTGCATGGGGAGGGTTATTCCTAATTCTCTTTACAGCGTTTATTATTTTAACGGTTTCATTTACACCACTCAGAGAGTTTATTCCTGGCTATGCCGATATGCAAACAAAGCGGATAGCAACCTCAACGGCTTATAGAGTTGATAGTCTTGGACAAGCTTTAAATAATAATATCAAGTACTTAAGTACTTTAAAGGTTATTTTATCAGGAGGTGTAGTGAAACGTGATTCGGTAATTTTTGGTGACGCACCCATTTCTAATGATCAATTAAAAACATTGATATCATTAGAGGATAGTGTTCTCCGAAATGAGGTTGAGCAAGAAGAGCGGTTTAATTTGAGCTTCAGCTCGGGAAGTGGAGAAGATGACGGTTTACGGAACATTCTGTTTTTTACTCCGCTAGAAGGGGCCTTGTCGTCTAAATTTGATCCAACCATTAGGCATTATGGTGTTGATATAGTGTCTGCGGAGTCTGATGCTCCAATAAAAGCTGTATTAGAAGGAACAGTTACTTTGGCTACTTGGACATCCGATGAAGGCCATGTTATTTATCTGCAACATAAATATAATCTGATATCAGTTTATAAGCACAACTCGATGTTACTTAAAAAGGTTGGAGATAAGGTTGGAGCCGGCGAAGCGATTGCAATTGTAGGGAGCAGTGGAGAGTTAAGTACTGGACCTCATTTGCATTTAGAATTGTGGCATAATGGTGATGCTATAAGCCCTAGCGATTACATAATATTCTAAAAAAAAGGCCATTCAATTGAATTGAACAGCCTTTTTTAAATATTTTTCTCTTTTATAGTTCAGAGGCATAATCCCACTCTTCCAGAAATTTGGTAGTAAAGTTTCCCTTCTGAAATTGTTCGTTTTTCATTAACTTCTGGTGAAAAGGAATTGTTGTTTTAACTCCTTCTACGATATATTCGTCTAATGCACGTTGCATTTTCATAATAGCCTCTTCTCGGGTTTGAGCAACAGCAATAAGTTTTGAAACCATGCTATCATAATTAGGCGGAATGGTATAACCCGCATAAACATGTGTGTCAATTCGAATTCCTATTCCCCCCGGCTCATGATATTCTGTAATTTTTCCAGGTGAAGGCATCCAGTTCTTTGTAGGATCTTCAGCATTAATTCTACATTGTATGGCATGTGCCTTAGGCATATAGTTTTTACCGGAAATTGGCTCTCCAGCAGCAATCAAAATTTGTTCTTTTATCAAATCCCAACCAATGACCTCTTCAGTGATAGTATGTTCCACTTGGATCCGGGTATTCATTTCCATGAAGTAGAATTTTTTATTTTTATCCACTAAAAATTCTACCGTTCCAACACCTTCATATTTTACAGCCATTGCTGCTTTTATTGCAGCTTCACCCATTTCTTTTCTTAAAGCAGGCGTCATAAACGGTGAAGGAGTTTCTTCAACTAGCTTCTGATGTCTCCTTTGGATGGAGCAATCTCGTTCACTCATGTGACAAGCGGTTCCGTGCTGATCACCCGCAATTTGAATTTCTATATGACGAGGTTCTTCTATGAATTTCTCCATATAAACACCAGCGTTTCCAAAGGCTGCAGCAGCTTCTCGTTGAATTGCGGCTAATGAATCCGCCACATCCTCCTCTTTCCAAACAACCCGCATTCCCTTACCTCCGCCACCGGCGGTAGCTTTCATCATAACAGGAAGGCCAACTTCTCTAGACATTTGAACAGCATGATCTCCATCCTTCAACAGTCCTTCTGAACCAGGAACACAAGGAACTCCCGCTGCTAGCATGGTAGTCTTGGCGTTTGCTTTGTCGCCCATTCCTTCAATCATATCAGGTCCAGCGCCAATAAACTTTATCCCGTGTTCTTCACAGATCTTTGAGAATTTAGCGTTTTCAGAGAGGAATCCATATCCTGGATGTATAGCGTCTGCATTTGTAATTTCAGCGGCAGCTATAATATTTTGGATTTTTAGATACGATTCTGTGCTTGGCGCAGGGCCAATACATACTGCTTCATCAGCAAATCGAACAGGTAAGCTGTCCTTGTCTGCTAAAGAATAGACAGCAACCGTTTTTATGCCCATTTCTTTGCAGGTACGGATAATTCTCAAGGCAATTTCACCTCGGTTAGCAATGAGAATTTTATTGAAAAGTTTAGATTTTATTTTCCTTGCCATCAACTATAGTATTTAAAATTAACTAGGATCAATCAAGAATAGAGGTTGATCATACTCCACTGGAGATGCATCATCAACTAAAACTTTCACGATTTTACCGGAAACTTCAGCTTCTATTTCATTGAATAATTTCATTGCTTCAATAATGCAAAGTACATCTCCGGGCTTTACGTCGTCGCCTACATTTTTAAATACAGGTTTCTCAGGAGTAGCTGAACGATAGAAAGTCCCAATCATAGGAGACTTAATTTCAATGTAATTTGAATTTTCAACAATTGGCGCAGGTGCCGCGACCGTTGCTACTGGAGCAGGAGCCACTATAGGAGCAGCGGCCATTGGAGCTGCTGCATGAATAATTTGTGGAGCGACTTCTTTAGCCCCAGTTTTGATAACTAATTTTATGTTATCCATTTCTAGTTCAACCTCGTTTACACCAGATTTAGCTACAAATTTTATTAATCCCTGAATTTCTTCAATTTTCATATTAAAATTTTTCTTGTTCTACAAAGATAAATTTACCTAACTATTATATGCCCATTTAATATAAACCGCACCCCAAGTAAAACCACCGCCAAAAGCGGATAAAATGATATTATCACCTTTTTTTAATTTAGGCTCCCATTCCCATAAGCAAAGAGGAATAGTTCCAGCAGTTGTATTCCCGTATTTTTCTATATTAATCATGACCTTTTCTGGGTCAAGGTTTAAACGCTTAGCAGTTGCATCAATTATTCTGAGGTTTGCTTGATGAGGAACTAGCCAGTCTACGGTGTCCCCATTTAGTCCATTTCTTAACATAACTTCTTCAGAAACATCCGCCATGTTAGTAACTGCAAATTTGAAGACTTGTTTTCCTTCTTGATAAACTGAATGTTCGTTGTTTGCAACTGTCTCTGCAGTTGCAGGTTTCACTGAGCCACCAGCAGGTTGGTGTAAATATTTTCGTCCAGAACCATCAGAGTGCAGTTGGAAATCGATAACTCCGTTTCCTTCTTCGTTTGGTTCTAATAAAACGGCTCCACCACCATCACCAAAAATGATACATGTTGTACGGTCTTCGTAGTTTAGTATAGATGACATTTTGTCTACGCCAACCACAACAACCTTTTTATATTTTCCTGTTTCAATAAACTGTGCTCCTGTGCTCAATGCATAAATAAATCCAGAGCAAGCTGCATTTACGTCAAAGCTCCAAGCGTTAGTAGCTCCTACTTTATCCGCAACAATATTTGCACAGCTAGGAAAATTGTAATCGGATGTAACGGTGCCAACAATTATTAGATCTATCTCTTTTGGTGAGATCCCTCGTTTCTTGCAAAGGTCTAGAACTGCAGGAGCTGCCAAGTCAGAGGCGCCTGTGTTTGGTTCTTTTAGAATTCGACGTTCCTTGATACCTGTTCTTGAAGTAATCCACTCATCATTGGTATCAATGATTTTTTCAAGGTCTTTGTTGGTCATTTTAGTTTCAGGTACGTAACCCGAAACGGAGGTAATTGCTGCTGTAATTTTCGACATTATTGAAATGCGTTTTTTATTTTTCCCACTAATTGTGCATTTGACACATCTAGCGAATGAACAATCATATTTTTTATAGCGCGAGCGCTAGAAATTCCATGGCCAATAATAACATTTCCATTAACACCAAGCACAGGAGTTCCTCCATAAATTTCATAATTCAAGCGATTAAAGAATTCGTCATTGATTCCACGTTTCTTAATCATTGAATAAAAGGCTTCAGCTTCTTTTAGCATTACATTGCCAGTGAAGCCGTCGGTTACAATAACATCCACATCTCCGCTAAAGAGATCTCGTCCTTCTACATTCCCAAAAAAATTAAAATCTCTAGAATCTTTCATGAGCTGATGAGCTGCCTGGATTTGCATTGTTCCTTTTTCTTCCTCTTCTCCCATACTCAAAAGGCCAACCTTAGGGTTTTCAATCGAAAAAACCTCCTTTGCGTAAATTGACCCTAGAATTCCGAATTGATAAAGAACATCTGGCTTACAGTCAGCATTAATACCAACATCAAGCAATATATTCATACTTCCTTCAGGACAAGGGATTGCGGAGGTTACGGACGGTCTAATGACACCAGGTATCGCTTGGATAGTGAACATTGAGCCCACCATCATTGCTCCCGAATTTCCTGCACTTGCAAAAGAATCAAGTTCACCCGTCTTCAAATAACGAAACCCAAGACCTATTGAAGACTCGGGTTTGCTTTTAAATGCTTTTGCAGGGTGCTCACCCATCTCAATTCGCTCAGTAGTATGAATGAACTCAAAATCATTAGGATTTTCTCCTTGAGATCGAATTTTTTCTCTACTTACATTTTCATCACCTATCAGGACAATGGAAATATCTTTAAGCAATTCTTTTCGAGCGTCTATTGCTCCAAGAATAGTTGAGTCGGGTGCAAAATCACCACCAAAAGTGTCGAGGCCTAATCGCATTCAGGAATTTAGCTAGTTGCCAAATTAGAACTAATTACTAAACCTCTGTCTCTTTCTCTAAGACAACTTTTCCTTTGTAGTATAATTTTCCTTCGAACCAGTGGGCTCTGTGGAATAAATGTGGTTGTCCAGTTGTTGGACATGTTGCAACTGTCGGAGCAGTAGTTTTGTAGTGAGTACGTCTTTTGTCTCTTCTAGTTGTACTCTGCTTACGTTTAGGATGTGCCATTATTTCTAATTTTTATCTTTAAACAAGTCTTTTAATGTATTCCATCTCGGATCTGATGCTTCGTTAGAAGAATCTTCTCCACCATTGTATTCTTTTAGTTTTTCAATCATTATTGGATCACACTTACCTTCTTCGTGAACTGCCTTAGAGGGCAATGCAAGGTGAATAAGCTGATAAAAAAGCTCAGATAAGTCAACCTTGTGATCTCTGGGCGGAATGTATATCACATCCTCTTCACCCCAAACATCTTCGTCGCTAAATTTCCCAATGATTCTAGAATCACCAGAAATCTCAATATCTAGAATATCCAAGCAAATATCACAATCGACATTTACTGAACCATTATAAAAAATATCGAATACCAATAAGTTTTCTTTTTTATCCAATTCGACATCGAAAGCGACTTTTCCATTATGAATAAGCTCACCTTCAATACCTCTATCTTGAAAAGTCTCAAAGAACGTTTTTGTTACCTCATAGTTAAACTGGTGTTTACCTACTGTTAATCCTGAAAATTTTAGTTCAAAATCTTTCATAGAATCCTAGCCAAAAATGAGGCGGCAAATGTAATAAAATATGTGTTAGTAAAATTTAATCGAAATAATTAAAAACCAAGCCCTTATCTCTTTGTTAAAGCATTTTCGACTAGGGTTTTGTTTAGTTTTCGATTTTTAAAGATATCAATTGCAGAAAAAACAGCATTTCTGAATGAACTTGCAGAAGCAATTCCAGCCCCAGCAATGTCGTACGCAGTTCCATGGTCAGGCGAGGTTCTTACAATTGGGAGCCCTGCTGTAAAATTCACGCCCTCATCAAAAGAAATCGTTTTGAATGGAGTCAATCCTTGGTCATGATACATGGCAAGAATTCCATCGAATTTTTTATATCCTGGCGATCCAAAAAAACCATCAGCAGGAAAAGGCCCAAAAATTAAAGTGCCTTGTTTTTCTGCTTTTTTTAGAGCTGGAATAATTATCTCTTTTTCTTCAGAACCTATAGTTCCATTATCTCCGGAATGAGGATTAAGGCCTAAAACTGCAATTGTAGGGTGAGCAATACTAAAGTCTTGCTGTAAAGTTTTTTGTAAAACCTCAATCTTTTTTAAAATTACTTCCTCTGTGATTTGACTAGCAACATCCTTAATGGCGATATGACCGGTTATTGTTCCTACTCTTAAATCGCCATGGGTAAGAACCATTAACGGATAATCTTCATTAGCATAATTAGCCAAATATTCAGTATGTCCTGGAAATGAAAAATCTTCAGACTGAATGTTGTTTTTATTAATTGGAGCGGTTACTAACACATCAATTTTATTTGATGCTAAGTCCTTAGTGGCGGCCTCAAGCGATAAGAAAGATTTTCTGCCTGCATCAGAGGTTGATTCACCAAAAGTAATGGTGCTTTCATCATCCCATACTTGAACTAAGTTTGCCCTCTTGGGGTTTGCCTGAGCAGCATCCGCGATCTCTAAAAAGCTAAAGTCACTAACATCAAGCGATTCGTTGTAAGCTTTAATTAAACTCAGATTTCCGTAGATAACGGGAGTACAAACGTCCATCATTCTAGCATCAGAAAAGGTTTTTATAATTACCTCTAGCCCTATACCATTGTAGTCTCCTATTGAAACTCCAACACGAATTTTTCGATTCGGTTTTATGTTCTTTTTGGGATGCATTTAAGAATCTATACTGAAATTGTTTTGAAAAACTCGAATAATGAACGAACTCCAACTCCAGTGCCTTCAATACCTCGATAGTTTTTTTCCGAATGATTGAATGCTGGACCGGCTAAATCAATGTGGATATATGGGTAGCCTTCTTTTGTTACTGTATCTTGTGTGAAATACTCTAAAAATTTACCAGCTGTGATCATTCCAGCTTCAGCTCCACCTAGATTTTTGAGATCTGCAACTCTAGATTTCAACTGATCCTTGTACTCATCCCAAAATGGAAATGGTGCAAATCGTTCGTAGGTTTTTGCACCAGACGCGATAAGTACATCGTGTATTTCTTGCGGTGCATTTCCCATTGAAACCATGGCTTGATCGCCAATCGCTCTTGCCGCTGATCCCGTTAATGTCGCCATATCTATTACTAGTTCAGGATCGTAATTTCTTGCGTAAGAAAGGGCATCTGCTAAAATCATTCTTCCTTCAGCATCTGTATTTAAGACTTCAACGGTCATTCCATTGTGCATGTTAATTACATCACCAGGAACATAAGCGTTGCCACCTGGACGATTTTCTGTTGCAGGAATTAGTCCGATTACTCTAATTGGCAATTTAGCTTGTGCTATTGCGGCCATCGTTCCAACTACTGATGCAGAACCTCCCATGTCACATTTCATATAGTCCATTGACATCGCAGTTGGCTTTAAGCTTAAGCCACCTGTATCGTAAACCACACCTTTTCCAACAAGGACATAAGGCTTTTCGTTTTTAGCATTTTCTGGATTCCATTCTAAAATAGAAAAAGTTGGTGGATTTGGAGACCCAAGATTTACTGCGAGCAGGCCACCCATTTTTAACGACTGGATTTTAGATTTATTGAATACCTCAACTTTAAATCCTAGTTCTTCTCCTAAATCCATCATATCGTGAGCATACTGCTCAGCAGTTAAATATGAAAGAGGCTCATTTACAAAATCACGTGCAATGCAAGTAGAACTTACTGCTGCATTTAGGTTGACTAGCTCAGTATTTGAAAGCCCATCAATATTTATGGTCGAAATGGTATTTCTTCTCTTATCAGCATCAGAGAAATATTTAAGGAACTGATAATTACTCAAACCAAAGCCCTCAGAAAATGCATAAAGCAGTTCTGAATTTCCGCTGCCTTTTATGGTAACTGAAGTTTGCTTAAGTTCATTTAATTTTTTACAAACACCATGAGATGCAAGTCGAGACTTTTCAAGGGTTTTATTATTGTCTTTATCCTCTTCAATTTGATATATGAATACATGACTACTTAACCGATTAAGATAAATTGAGTTGTTTTTATTCTCAATTTGCTCTTTTACGAAGGCAAGTTCACCTGCGCTTAAGTCTGCGATTTCGCTAACATTTTTGCAGATAAGGATTTGATTCTCTATTGAATTAGAAGCTTGGGCTCCTGAAAATATTTCTCTCATACTTGAAATTTTTGGAAAGGCAAATGTAATGATTGGTCAAAACTGTGTGACCTTTTACTGTTTAGTACAATTAATTAATTCAAAAAAAGCCCTCCCAAATTTTTGGGAGGGCTTTTAAATTAAAGAGTTCCTCTGTTTTCTTGTTCTCGTTCTATAGATTCGAATAAAGCTTTAAAGTTCCCAGCACCAAATCCTCTTGCTCCCATTCTTTGAATAATCTCGAAGAATAAGGTAGGCCTGTCTTCTATTGGTTTAGTGAAAATTTGTAATAAATACCCCTCTTCATCAGCATCCACTAAAATTGAAAGTTTTTGAAGTTCTTTTATATCTTCTTTCATCATATCGCGATGTTTACCTAGTCTTTCAGGGATTCCATCATAATATTCTTGCGGTGGAGGAGGTAAAAACTCAACACCACGAGCTTTTAGTTGTGCAACTGTTTTTATAACATCATCAGTTGCAACTGCAATATGCTGCACACCAGAACCTTCGTAAAAGTCCAAGTATTCTTCTATTTGAGACTTTTTAGCGGCCTTTGCGGGTTCATTTATCGGGAATTTAATGCGACCGTTTCCGTTAGACATTACCTTACTCATCAATGCAGAATACTCTGTATGAATTTGATTATCGTCAAATGAAAGGAAATTCTCAAAACCCATTACATCTTCATACCATTTAACCCAAGTATTCATTTGGTTCCAATCAACATTACCAACCATATGGTCTATGTACTTTAAGCCTACTGGTTCAGGATTATAATCTGATTTCCATTCTTTAAATCCAGGTAAAAATGCACCCGTGTAGTTTTTTCTTTCAATAAACATGTGAACGGTTTCGCCATAGGTATAGATTCCGGCTCTAACAACTTCGCCATGTCCGTCTTTCTCTACTACTGGCTCTAAATAAGATTTAGCACCCCTAGATGTTGTTTCTTCATATGCCTTTCGTGCATCTTCCACCCAGAGAGCAATTACTTTAACACCATCGCCATGTTTAACAATATGTTCATTTATTGGCGATTTGCTATTTAACGGAGTGGTAAGGATTAATCGAATTTTATCTTGAACTAAAACATAACTTACAGAGTCTCTAGACCCGGTTTCTAGACCTTTATAGGCTAAAGATTGAAATCCAAAAGCGGTTTTATAAAAATGCGCGGACTGTTTTGCATTACCGACATAGAACTCAATATAATCCGTCCCTAATAGCGGAAGGAAATCTTGTGCACCTGCAAATATTTTTTCTAAACCGTAGTCTACTGATTGTATTTCTTTTTTACTCATCGTTTTGTCTTTCAATATTATCAACTAACCTATCCAAGATTTAAAATAGTCTTTATCAGCTATTGCCATAGCTTGTTCGGTAACCTTTAGCGGCTTAAAAGTATCTACCATAACAGCCAGCTCTTCTGTTTCTGTTTTTCCTATACTTCTTTCCGCCGCACCTGGATGCGGACCGTGTGCAGTTCCTGATGGGTGCAAGGTAATGTGTCCAGGTGCAATGTCGTTTCTGCTCATAAAGTCGCCATCAACATAGTACAGTACTTCATCCGAGTCTATATTACTGTGGTTATATGGAGCAGGAATTGACTTGGGGTGATAGTCATACTTGCGAGGTACAAATGAACAAATCACGAAAGTATCGGTTTCAAATGTTTGGTGAATAGGAGGTGGTAAGTGCACCCTTCCGGTAATTGGTTCAAATTCATGAATTGAAAAGGCATAAGGGAAATTATAACCGTCCCAGCCAACTACATCAAAAGGATGTGCTCCATAGGTAAAGTCATAAACGACCCCCTCTCTTTTTACTTTAACCAAAAAGTCTCCTAACTCGTCGTGCGTTTCTATTTCATAGGGAGCTCGAAGATCTCGCTCACAAAAAGGAGAGTGTTCGAGGTGCTGTCCAAACCTGTTTCGGTATTTTTTCGGAGTATGCACCGGACTGTTTGATTCTGTTATAAATAAACGATTGTCCGTAGAATCAAAATCCATTTTATAAATCATTCCACGTGGAATAACTAAATAGTCTCCATATTTAAAAACTATGTTGCCCATTTGGGTTCTTAGCTTTCCTGAACCTCTGTGAATAAATATTACTTCGTCGGCATCACCGTTTTTATAAAAATAGTCTTCGGTTTTATTTGAAGGTGCTGCAAGCTGAATAGACACGTCGCTATTAAACAATATGGGTACCCTTGCGTCTAATTGGTCTGCAATAGGGTTAATTTCAAAACCTCTTAATCGCTGAGCTCTTATGTTTTTATCAAATGCAGCTTTTGGAGAAACATCTTTTTCAGCTCCAATATCCTTGACTATTGTAGGTCGATGAACATGATACATGATTGATGACATGCCATCAAACCCAATGGTGCCAAATAATTCTTCAGAATATAACTCTCCATTTTCCTTGCGAAAAATCGTGTGTCTTTTACTAGGGAAGACTCCAAGTTTGTGATAAAAGGGCATACTTAATTTTTTATCAAATTTATATACTATGCAGGAATAGTAAAATGACTAATGTCAGAAATAATTTAATTTGAGCTAAACGGAGAAAGCGTTGTTTTACTCAAAATTAAAACTATACAAAAAGTATTTTACCTCCTTTTTTCCTTCTTCATTGTTGCGTGTTCGCGATTAGCTAAATTATATCAAGAAGAGCAACGGATAATAAACATTGTTGAATCAGTAAACATTAACTTATCTGCTTATGTTTTAAAAATGGCAACGCAGTATTTTGAATTGATTAACCCAATAAAGCAAGCGGTTTTGAATAAAGAGCTTGTTAAGCCAGGTCAAGTTTTGTATCATGATAAAATACTTTCGAAAAGTGGGAATATTTCATGCAATTCTTGTCACAACGCAGAGGCTTTCGGAGCATATAATTTACCAACATCAACAGGAGATTAGCAAAAGAATTGCGACAGAAACTCGCCAACTGTTTTGAATGCTAGTGACCATATAGCTCAATTTTGGTGTGTAAGGTCTCCTGAAATTGAAGACCAAGCAGGAATGCGAATTTTGAATCCTATGGAAATGAATATTCCGAACGAACAACTTTTAATGGACCATATAGAGTAAGTAAAATTTATTTTTAAAGGCCTTACCAAAGAAGTTAAACCCAATTTCGTATTTTGAGATTACTAATACTATTGGTGCGTTTGAAAGAACGTTAGTTAATTCTTCACGATTTGATGAGTTTTTAAAAGGAAATGAGGAGGTGCTCACAAAAAAAGAGAAGCAAGGAGTGTCCTTTTTTGTAAAAGCAGGTTGCAAAAGGCGGCATAATGGCAAATTATTAGGGGGTAAACTCTTACCAAAAACTAGGAGTAACGGTCGACCGGATATACACAAAAAGTAAACCGTGCGATGAAAGACGTTTTAAAGAAACTCCTGAACCTTCAGAGAGGTATGTATTTAAGGTGCCAAGCCAAAAAATATAAGCGAAACCGTTCCTTATTATTACGATGGATCGGTGGGAAAGCTTGATGATACGGATAGATATAGACCCGTCTAAGGAACAGGCTCACTCCACCGATAAATGTCTTGAATCTATCAAAGGGACATTGACTTCAGACGTAAAAAATAAACCGGAAGAATTAGCGCAGAATAAATAGTCTGATATTCTATTCTTAGAGGCTTCATTTTAAATAATATTTTTGCCGTTCATCATTGAACGTATATGGTAGAAAAAATATTAATAATAGGTTCTCTTGGTCAGGTTGGCCAGGAGTTATTCGAAAGTCTAAAATCAAGTTATGGAGCTTCTAATGTTATTGCTTCTGACGTAAAGGATGGAGTAAATATAGAAGGAAGGTATGAGAAGCTTGATATTTTGGATAAAAGCGCCCTATTTGATTTAGTAAAGAAAAACGGAATTACTCAAGTCTATAACCTTGCAGCACTATTGTCGGCAACTGCTGAAAAGCACCCGCGTTTTGGTTGGGACCTTACTATTGAAGGACAGTTTAATGTGCTAAACCTTGCTAAGGAGGGACACATTAAAAAGATATTTTGGCCAAGTTCTATAGCGGTTTTTGGCCCTACTACACCGAAAGACCAAACTCCTCAACAAACTATTATTGAGCCTAATACAGTTTACGGTATCGGGAAATTAGCCGGAGAAATGTGGAATAAATACTACTTTGAAAAGTACGGAGTAGATGTTCGCGGAGTTCGATTTCCTGGGTTAATAGGCTGGAAGAGTCTGCCCGGAGGAGGAACTACGGATTATGCAGTAGATATTTTTTATAGTGCGCTTCGTGGTGAAAAGTTTGATTGTTTTTTGAGAGAAGATACTGAGCTACCGATGATGCATATGGAAGATGCTATTCGGGCAACTCGTGAAATAATGGAGGCATCAGCAGATGAGGTTAAGTTAAGAACCTGCTACAATATTGCAGCAATGAATTTTGACCCAAAAGGATTAGCAGCTGAGATAAAAGCAAGAATTCCTGATTTTGAGATCAGTTACAACCCTGATTTCAGGCAAGATATTGCAGCTACATGGCCAAGGTCAATAGAAGATTCACCGGCTAGGAATGATTGGAGCTGGAAAGAGAAGTACGATTTAAAGGGATTGGTGGACAATATGATTGAAAACCTAAAGGGTAAAGTTTAATATGCGAATAATAATTTCGAGTTGTTTGATTTTGTTTATCGTTCTTGGTTGTGCTGATGATTCAAAAGAAAGAGCTAAAAAGACAAAAATAATTCCGTCTGCTGTTTTTATGCCCATTGAAAAACCTGCTTTTAATGTTGATAGCGCCTATGTTTATATTGTTGAACAAGTTGGATTTGGCCCTAGAGTTCCAGGCACTAATGCGCATTTAAAAGCAGTAGAGTATTTTGAAAAACAATTCCTAAAATGGAATTGGCAAACTACCGTACAGCTGGGTAAGTCTACCACATTTAATGGAAAGAAAATTGCCATAAAAAATGTAATAGCAAGATTAGATACTAATAATAAAAATCGGGTTTTATTAATGGCTCATTGGGATTCAAGACCATTTGCTGATCGCGATGAAACGAGAAAAACAGAAGCAATTGATGGCGCCAATGATGGGGCATCTGGTGTTGGTGTACTTATGGAAATTGCAAGAGTCATTTCAAGCTCAGATATTCAACCAAAGGTTGGAATCGATATTATTTTATTTGATGCTGAAGATTACGGTCAACCCTCTGGAATGATGGCTGACCAAACAGGTGAAACATGGTGCTTGGGGTCTCAATATTGGGCAAAGAATTTAAGTGACAATTATGTTCGACCTAAGTATGGGATTTTGTTAGATATGGTTGGAGCGAAGGAGGCTGTTTTTCCAAAAGAAGGAGTTTCAATGCAATACAACCCTCAACTTGTAAATAAAGTTTGGTATTTGGCAAATAAGTTAGGTTACGGAAAGTATTTTATTCAAGAAGAAGCTAAAGGAGGCATAACGGATGATCATGTATACGTTAACAGAATTGCGAACATCCCAAGTATCGACATTATTCATTACGACCCTTATCAAGGCGATTTTGGGTCATTCCACCACCGACATTCAGATGACATTGATGTCATTGATAAATCTACGTTGGAAGCAGTCGGAAAAGTGGTTTTAGAAACCATATATAGAGAAAAGTAAACGTAGTTTAATATTTCGGTTATCTTAAAAAGTACAAGTATTCTGAAGAATTGTACAATAATTTAAACTTATCTCACCTTACATTTGTTAACAGAAATTAGGGATTGGTGTGTAATCACACATTTGTTAAGTAACTCCTGGAGTTAAAAAAACAGTAAAAATGAAATTATCAATACGTATTGTTAGAAGTACTGGAATAGCAGCTTTGGGCGGACTATTTCTTGGGGGACTGTTATCAAATTCAAATCAGTCGGCACCTTCAGGATACACCGGTTCACCTGCAGATGGGAAAACATGTGGAACAAACGGAGGATGTCATGGCGGAGGAACTACGTTAGACAACAATATGATTTCTTCTGATATTCCAACAGAAGGATATACTCCAGGTACAGAATATAATGTTACAATAACTGTAGCGCAAGTAGGAATTAGCAAGTTTGGGTTTTCGTTTTCTGCTCAGAAAGATGATGGAACTCAGCTGGGAACTCTAATAGCAGGATCGGGAACTAATATTGTGAATACAAAATATATGAGTCATAAACCCTCAAGCACTGCAGGTGCAAATGGCAGAAAGGCATGGCCTTTTAAATGGACTGCTCCACTAGCGGGAACAGGGTTAGTAAGTTTTTATGCAACTGGAAATGCAGCTAATTCAATGTCTAATACTGCAGGAGATAAAATATATTCTATGAAATCTGTTTTTATTGAGAAAGGTGGAGACCCATCGACGGTCTCGGTTGCTGAAGTTAAAGGACGAAACATTTCGATTTATCCAAATCCAGCTCAAAATATAGTTTGGATAGAATCAGAACAATCTGAAGAGGTTCGAGTGATAAACTTAAATGGAGAATTAGTCAAAACTATATTTATTGGAAAAGGAAAAAACCAAGTTGATATTACAGACTTAAATTACGGTGTATATAGAGTGAAAAATGACGAAGGCAGTTTAAATCAAACGCTAATTAAATTATAAGTTATTCAACGTTTTCAATTCGTAGACCGATTTCCTTTATTCCTTTAAGGTCCTCATCTCTCATTACTTGCATAAACATAAAGCTGTAATTTCCCGCTTTAGGAAATTGGACCTTACGTTGAAACATAATTTGGTGAGTGACTAAACCACCGGAGGTTGTCCCTAGCCATTTACCGGATCGGTCGCACAGAATAAATTCTAGTGTGTCCTTCTCTGTTTTTCCATTGGGCAACGTTAATTCAGAAAGCACATACAGATTACTATATTTATAATTTAGATTGTTTCTGAGGTTGAAATAGATATTTTTCGCCTTTTCTGTTTCTTTAATTTCTACAGCAAAAGAAACTGCTTCAGCGACATTCCAAACTCCCTCTGTTATCGGCATATTTTCTTCAAATACACGTGTTGTATCACAGCCTAATATTAGAAAAGAAATAAACAGCAAAGCGAATTTCATCTAATTTGTTTTAGGCTTTGACTTGGATTGAGGTTGCTGACTTCCACCGGATTCCTGGTTTTGAGAATTAGCTTGAGCGTTGGACTTTCTCTTCTGGTTAGAGTGGTTTTTTTTCTGACCTTGTTGATTTCCACCTTGTCCTTGTTTATTGTTTTGAGTATTTTGTGGTGCTTTACCTTGACTTTTACGCTTATTTCTATTTCTGTTAGTATTTTTTTTCTTGTCTTTAGTATTAAAACGATTTAAGTCATCTTGACCAACAACGTTTTCGTAGTCAGGAAGGTCCTCAACAGGGGCTTCACTATATGCAAATTGTTTTAGGCTCTCTGGAAATTTATTGTTTTTATTCATTTCCAATATTTCTTTCACCGTTTCCAGTTTTAGAGGATGAAATACAGAGGGATCCTCCTTAGAGTTAAACCACAAGGTTTTTCTGAAAATATCTGTTTTTTGAAGGAAGGCAATACCCTTTTTGGTTTTAAGCTTAACGTCTCCTTCTGGAAATTCTTTTAATGCATCTAGATATGAATCAAGTTCATAATTTAAACAACACTTTAGTTTACCACATTGTCCGGCAAGCTTGATCGGGTTTATCGCTAATTGCTGATAACGAGCTGCTGAAGTTGAAACAGATCGAAAGTCGGTTAGCCAAGTAGAGCAGCATAATTCGCGGCCACAACTACCAATTCCACCAACACGTGCTGCCTCTTGCCGAGCGCCAATTTGTTTCATTTCAACACGAACCTTGTACGTACCAGCGAATTTTTTAATCAACTCCCTAAAGTCAACACGACTTTCGGAGGTATAGTAAAAGATTGCTTTGGTTCCGTCGCCTTGATATTCAACATCCGAAATCTTCATATCCAATTTGAGACTAGTCGCAGCTTTTCTGGCACTGACCATGGTATCGTTCTCTTTCTTTTGAACCTCTTGCCACAAGTCAATATCTTCTTGAGTAGCAATTCTAATTACTCTACTTAATGAGTTAATATTTGTCTTGGGGTTTTTTCGAGTAAGCTGAACCCTTACTAGCTCTCCAGTAAGCGTTACTGCGCCTACATCAGTTCCATGGCTAGCTTCAACCATTACTATATCACCTACCGAAGGTGTTATACTCGTGCCATATCTAAAATATTCTTTTCGAGTATTTTTAAATCGCACTTCAATAAGAGGGGTTGAATTAACTGCTGAGCTTTCCATTCCAGCTAACCAATCAAAAACCTCTAATTTTCCGCAACCACCTGAACTACAATTCCCGTTATTTTCGCAACCGGCAGGAGTTCCACCTGAGCTACCGCATGCTCCACTTGAGCAACTTCCACACCCCATTAATAATATATATTGAGAGCTTTCTATTAAGTAAGAAAGCAACTTAGGTTCTACAATAACTACAAAGTTATCATAAACAAGTTGTGATTTTCTTCTATTTTTTTGGATGAATATTGGTCAAAATAATCAATGAAACATCCATTAAAACTATCTTAGAATTACAATTTCTTCCAATATCGAAAAGCGCATTCTCAAAGGCCGATACAAACTCCTGACAGTTATTAGCGGTTACATATTTAGAGAATTTTTTAATAAACCCAGTTTCGGTTTCCTCAATAAGCTGAAGTTCAGGACCGCCGTAATTAAGAATGATGCTTTCTCTAAAAACGTGTAACCCATATTGTAGAAAAAGTTTCAAATTTTCACGATTTTGCCGGTTCATTTTATCGAGCCACTTAAATATTGAAGCCATGTCTTTTTTGAAACAGAAACGCATCCAAATAGAAAAATTTTCATGATTGAATTCAATTTGTTTGTCGTGTCGGATTAACTCGAACGCTTTGTTAAGGTTGCCCTCACTTAATCTGATGATTGTATTTAGTTGCGTTTCAGTTAAATTGTTATTCGATGCCAAAGCTTTTTTCATTGACTGATTATCAATTGAAGAAAACCTTACAAATTGGCAGCGGGAAAGAAGAGTTGGCAAAATTTGCTCGGTACTTTGAGCAATGAGAATGAAAATTGTTTTTTCTGGAGGCTCCTCCAGCAATTTTAGAAGTTTATTAGCAGCGGATGGATGAATACGTTCTGCCATCCAAATCACCATGAATTTGTATTCGCTTTCAAATGGCTTTAGACTCAGCTTCTTCATAATAGCTGAACTTTCATGCACGGAAATACTTCCTTGACTTTTTAGCAAACCAATATGATTATACCAAGCGTTTAGATTCATATATGGCATTTCCAAAACAGCCGCTCTCCATAAATGAATAAAATCATCACTAACAAGCTTTTGACTAGAAATGCCGTCGGTTTTATTGATAGGAAAGGAAAAATGTAGATCGGGATGAATTAATTTTTCGATTTTTAAGTCACCATATGAATTAGAACTTTCTTGCCATTTTCCATTTTTTATATGTTGAACAATGGTTTTGATATATGCAATTGCCATAGGCAGAGTGCCGCTACCCTCTGGGCCACAAAAAATTTGAGCATGTGGTATTCTGCCATTTTTTAAGGCATCTAACAAATGAGTTTTTATCTTCTCGTTTCCAAATATGTGCTCTAATTCCATATATGTCAAAAGTAGGGAAACGCAATTTTAGACGAACATATAGTGCGTGATTTAATTGCCAAATTATCTTTGTTGGTTCCATTCAAAAAGGAAGTATGAAAACACTAACAGATTTTTCGTTTAAAGGCAAAAGAGCATTGATAAGAGTAGACTTTAATGTCCCCTTTAATGCAAATAAAGAAGTAACAGACGCTACTAGGATGGAAGCCGCTTTGCCAACAGTAAATTATATTCTAGAAAATGGAGGTTCGGTAGTTCTAATGTCTCATTTAGGGCGCCCAAGTGACGGGTACGAAGCAGATTTTTCTCTCAGTCATATAGTTCCAAAGCTATCAGAGTTATTAGGTAGAGAGGTGGAATTTGCAGGGGATTGTATTGGAGATAAGGCGTTTAGTGTAACTAACAGGCTTAGTGCAGGAAAGATTGTTTTGTTAGAAAATTTGCGATTTTACAACGAAGAAAAAAAAGGCAATTCGTCTTTTGCAGAAAAGCTTTCAGGTCATGGGGATATTTATGTAAACGATGCATTTGGCACAGCGCATAGAGCTCACGCTAGCACATCAATAATTGCAGGCTTTTTTGAAGGTAATTCATGTTTTGGAAAGTTAATGCAGTCTGAATTGGATAGTATTCGCAGGGTAATGAAAAATAGTGCAAAACCCTTTACTGCGATAATTGGTGGAGCAAAAGTTTCCAGTAAAATTTCAATTATTCAAAACTTAATGGACAAATTAGACAATTTAATTATTGGTGGAGGAATGTCTTACACCTTCATTAAAGCCATGGGTGGCAAGGTTGGTAACTCGTTAGTTGAAGATGATTATTTAGAAGAAGCAAAGGCAATACTCGACGTTGCTGAAGAAAAGGGAGTCCGTATTTTAATTCCTGAAGATTCTATGATAGCAGATGACTTTAAGAATAATGCAAAACGAAAAATAGTAGATTCTTCAGAGATTCAAGAAGGCTGGATGGGTTTAGACATAGGCCCAAAGGCAACAGAACAGTATTCGAAATGTATTGAAGAATCAAAAACTATTCTATGGAATGGCCCGATGGGAGTTTTTGAGATGGATAACTTTCAGAGTGGGACAAAAAAAATTGCTTATTCAGTTGTTTCGGCAACTGAAAGAGGAGCCTATTCATTAGTTGGTGGAGGTGATTCAGTGGCTGCGATTAATAAGTACGAATTAAAAGAGCATGTATCTTATGTTTCAACAGGAGGCGGAGCCTTGTTAGAATTGATTGAAGGGAAAGAATTACCGGGAGTGGCAGCTATTGAAAATCACTAATTAGACTACTCATTTGGTATAAATTCTAGAAATTCTGGTGGATCAGGCAAGTCCTTCCCAATTTCGAAATCAGAGTACCAATCGGAATCTTTAAAAACGGGCACTACTAATGGTGCAATTGAAGCGGTTGGAGCATATAGATAAGAGGTGTTTTTCTGTTTTTTCGGAATAAATTCCCAACGCTGATCTAACGCTTCAACCACAATTAGAAATACACTAAGGATAAGTGCCATTTTAAGAATACCAAATACAGCACCACCAGCTTTATTTAGCAGCTTCATCGCTACCAAATTCACCACTTTTTCTAACATTTTTGCAATAAAATATACTGCACCAAGGATTAATAAAAAAGTGACAATAAATGCTGCTAGCTCCATGGCATTGCCTGTAAGGTTAATGTGTTCACCAAGAACAGCTGCAGTTTTGTGCGAAAAATGAACACCGCCATAAATCCCTAAAACGAGACCAACTAAACTCGCAATTTCTATAATCAAACCACGGGTAAACCCTTTGTATAGTCCATACAATAATGGAACGGCTAAGATAATATCGAGTGTATTCACAATGTCAAATGTAGAATGGGCTTTGCATAAATAAATGGGTTACTGGTTTTGTTATGAAGGAAATGAGGTTAAAAACCAATTAGTTTTGCCATGTGATGGAAATGGACATTCGATGGAATAAAGCAATGGAAAAGTTAGAGGCTGATTTTGGCACTGACTTAGACTTACAATCTGTACTATTTATTATAGGGCTACAGGAGTTGGGTTTTATAAAACACAAAATTAATAAAAGACAAAAACTTGAAGTACTTCACGTGGCAGTTTGCCGACTGCTCAGTGATTATGGGTTTTATGAGTTTGAAGGCTATGATGTAGATAAGTGGCCACATTATAAAAGAACTCAGAAGCTCCCTCACTTAAAAAGCGATGACCAACAAAAACTATTGAAAGAAGCGGTTGTTGTATACTTAGAGAAAATCTAATTAGATTCACATTTACCTAGAACGAAAATCTCTTCGGTGACTTCGTTAGATTCTAATGTGATAAATCCATCAGCGCACAAAGTATCGCCAACAATAATTACTTCATTATCTGGAAATACTCCTATTTCTCGCTCTTCAGTGTTGTATTTAAGCACTGATACTCGAAGAACAGAAGGATTAGTGAAATCAAAGTTAACTTTACCTACTCCATCAGTATATTGAGTATCAGCAATATTACATTCTACAGAAACATCTGTACGTTGAACACAAAATAAAATCACTTTAGCATCAGCGATCGCAGTTCCCGTGCTATCAACAATGGTAATTTCTGCTTTCGGGTCCTCTACAGGCTTTTTACACGACTGAGTAGCTAAAGCTGCAACTAGCATTATGCAAGTTGTCAATGTTATGTTTGAAATCATCTTTTTGAAAAACTCTGACATAGAATTCTAATTTTACGTTCGCAAATATAGGAATTATCAATTCTAAAGATTCAAGTCAGTTTATGGTTAATAATAATAAGGTTTTAAAAGTTGCTTTCTATTTGATAATGACGGTTTTTGTAAGCTCTTGTTTTTTGACAAAAAACAAAAAACAAAAAACAAAAGCTGAATTAGTTTTGATAGAAACAACACATGGGAATATTAAGGTAAGGTTGTATGATCAGACACCAATTCACAAGGCTAATTTTTTGTCATTAGTGGATAGTGGTTTTTATAACGGACTCTTATTCCATAGAGTTATACCAAAATTTATGGCTCAATCGGGTGATCCAGATTCACGAAATGCAAAATCTGATAAAAACCTTGGTAATGGGGGGCCGGGCTATACACTAGATGCAGAGATTATTGACTCTTTAATTCATAAAAAGGGAGCTCTCTCTGCGGCAAGACTGGGAAATGATGCAAATCCTGAAAAAAGAAGCTCTGGTAGTCAGTTTTACATTGTTCAAGGAAGAGTTTTTAAAGAGCAGGAAATGGACCTGGTTGCAGAAAACAGCCTTCAATCCCAGAAAATGACAGAATTGCAGAAATATATTTATGCTCCAGAAAATGAAAAAATATTGAAGCAAATTCAATACTATCAGGCTGCAAGAATGTCGTATCGATACGATAGTATTATTAGAAGTTTAGATCCTATTATTTTAGAAAGAATAGGACCTAATGCAAAACCAACGTTTACTGAGAAACAAATACAAGCCTATACAGAGCAGGGAGGAGCGCCACATTTAGATGGTGGTTATACAGTTTTCGGTGAGGTTATAGAAGGTCTGGATGTGTTGGATAGTATTTGTGGAGCCGAACGGAACAATTATGACCGTCCAAAAAAGGATATTATAATTCTTAAAGCGTATAGAGTAAAAAAATGAATCTGACTAATACGACTTAGGGCCTGTCTCGAGCACAACAATTATAAAGTCGCCTTGTTTTTTCCATTCGTTTTTGAACTCTAAATTTGTAGACTCAACAGAGCTGATGACTGAAATATTCAACTTTTTCTCGTTGTAAAAGTTTAACCAATGCGCAATTCCACCGTGATCTTTTGAATGAAAGTCACCATTAAAATGAAGGAATATACGTTCTGAGTCATAGTACTCTAGAATGGAATGAGCCATAGTCGCATCCTTAAGTGCTTGCGCAGTAACGATTTTACGGGTATCCATTCCATGCGAAGCGCCGAAATCACTTTTGATTAATTCTTTATACGGTTTTACTTTCTCGGGTAATGAGAAAGGAAAAGGACACATTAAGGAATTAATACTATCGGTTCTTATTGAGTCCAAATATTCTATGTTTTTGAAAGCGGCAACTTTTGCGAGTGCTCTGGGAATATTAGTACCGATAAACGCTGCTTTTTTTTCCTTTGCGAAATCCAGCAGAGGTAAGTAATCGGATTTGAAATTTGGCCAGAGATCCGCTTCTTCAAATAATTGAGAGGAGTTAATAATACCTTGAAGATATTCGTCAATAAGACTTTGATCGTGTCTTTCGAGCATTTCTGCACCGAGCACGAGACTCTTTTTTTTATTTAATTTTTTCGCAATGTTGAGTTGAAGCTCATGAAGACTCTGGTCATTGTGTAATTCTCCAAAAAGTACAATATTCTTATCAGCAAGTTCTTTTATCATGTTTGCAAAGCCAACGGGCCTACCTTTAGAGTTGTATATGGCATAGTATGTTGAATCTTGAGCATAGATCGCAACCGAGCAGAGAAAGAGCAGGGTTAATAGGGTTAAATTTTTAAACATTAAGTTGCTGAAAATTAGAATTTTAAAAAGTCAAGATTGACGTATCACTTTTCATTAAATTTGAACTTCAAATAATTGAAGAATAAGCTATGAAGCACAAAAATATTATTAAACCAGCCGTTGCCACTTTTGTATTGTTTCTAATGCTTTTTAGCGTTAATAGTCAGCAATTAGAATACCTAGAACTTATTGATAACGAGTGGGTTATTAATAAGGAAAAGTACACTAATTATTTGCAGAACCATCCTTACAATACGAGGTCTAGTATGACCAAAGAAGAACTAAAGGCTATTCCAAAATATGACCGACCAGATTTGGCATATGAACACGATTGGTTAATTACACACGACCTGATGACTGGTACTATTCCTTGGCAACGATTGATACCAGTGCTCAAGACATTATATGCTTCGAATAATAGTATACAAACAACCGCACCAGGCGGAGGAACATCTAACAATTGGGTAGAACGTGGCCCAAACAATATTGGAGGACGAACTCGAGCAATAATGTTTGACCCAACAGACGCGACTAATAAAAAGGTGTTTGCTGGTGGCGTTGGAGGTGGTTTATGGTACAATAATGATATTACGAGTAGCACTGCAAGTTGGAATTCGGTCAATGATTTTTGGACTAACTTGGCGGTTAGTTCTATCGCTTATGATCCTACTGCAGATACTGTGTTTTATGTTGGAACGGGAGAAGGTTGGTTTAATGGAGGAGCAATGAGAGGCGCAGGAATCTGGAAATCAACAAATGCAGGAACCTCGTTTGTTCAATTATCGTCAACCAATAACACAAGTTTTACAACAGTTCAAAAGGTAGTTGTTTTGAGTACCGGTAGAATTATAGCGGTTACTAATGGAGGCATATATACTTCAGATAATGACGGTGTTGGTTTTACAAGAAGGCGGTCAGGTTTTCATGCAGACATTGAGGTGGGAGCTAATGGTGATATTTATGCGACTGGAGGTAGAATAAATAGTACTGGAAAAGTTTATAAATCAATAAATGACGGAACTGCTTGGACAGATATAACTCCGAGTGGTGGTTCTCCTGAGAGAATTGAATTAGCTTGCGCGCCAAGCGATTCCAACACGATCTATGCGGTTGCATCCGATTACCCTACAACTGCTGGAACGGATGTGGAGTGGTTTAAAAAGAGCACTAATGGGGGCTCGAGCTGGACTAATGTTACAATACCAACCTATTTGAGCAATAGCTCAAAGCACTTTACTCGAGGACAAGCATGGTATGACTTAATTCTATGGGTTCATCCAACAGATAAAAATGTAGTTATTGCTGGGGGTATTGATTTACATAGATCAACAAATGGAGGAACTTCATGGACATCTATTAGTTACTGGAATACCTCACAAAGTAAGCCTGTAGTGCATGCGGATCAGCACAACGTAATATCAAGGCCTGGAAATAATAATGAAATATTAATTGGTAATGATGGGGGCGTTTATTATTCTGCTAATGCGGGTAATAAAAACAACTCTGCTCCAACATTTTCAAATCGTGTTAAAGGTTACAATGTCACGCAATTTTATTCTGCTGCTGTTCACCCATCTTCTGGATCGAATTACATGCTTGCAGGGGCACAAGATAATGGTTCGCTAAAATTAAATACTGCAGGAGTAGGAGCAGGAACAGAAGTAACAGGCGGTGATGGAGCATTTTGTTTTATTGACCAGGATAACTCTTCTTATCAAATCACCTCGTATATTAGAAACAATTGGAGACGCTCTACTAACGGAGGGATTAGTTTCTCAATTATTCAATCTGCAAATGATGGAAGTTTTATAAACCCTGCAGATTATGATGATAATAAAAACATCTTGTATGCAGCTAAATCTGCAACTCAGTTAAATAGGATCACGAATATGACTTCTGGTTCAGTTAGCACAGGAACTATAACTATTTCAGGAATGAGCGGCACTGCAACTCATGTGCGGGTTAGCCCATATACTACGGCAAGTTCTACGCTATTTGTTGGTTCATCTGGAGATGTGTTTAAAGTATCAAGTGCAGATGGAAGCTCGCCGACGGCATCTAAAATTTCTCCTGCAAGCTTTCCTTCTGGTACAGTTTCTTGTGTTGAAATAGGTGCTAGCGAAAATGAATTGCTGGTAACATTTTCTAATTATGGATCATCTACAGTTTCAGTATGGTATACTGCAAACGGCGGCACAACTTGGGTAAACAAAGAAGGAAACCTTCCAGATATGCCCGTTCGTTGGGCAATGTTTAATCCTAAAAACAGAAAAGAAGTAATTCTAGCTACAGAGCTAGGAGTTTATGCGACTACCGATATTTTAGCATCAACTGTATCTTGGTCTTCTTCTAGCAAAGGAATGGCAATCACTAGAGTTGATATGTTTCAATATAGAGCAGTGGATTCTCTTATTATGGCTTCAACACATGGCCGAGGGGTGTTTACAGGTAGGTTTAAAACAGCTGTAATTCCACCTTCAAGTATTCCTGTAGTAAATTTTGGTGCTGATAAAACAACAATATGTATTGGAGAATCAGTAACCTTTTCAGACTCAACGACAAATAGTCCTACAGCTCTTCGATGGACCTTTACAGGTGGTACACCATTGACATCAGCAGCAACAAATCCTGTTGTGACCTATTTAACGGCAGGAACATATGCGGTAAAGTTGAAAGCCACTAACGCCAATGGTTCGGATAGCTTAACTAAAACAGCTTTTATATCTGTTAACGCAGCCCCAAATGCAGTTCTTGGTGCCTTTTCAGCGCTTTGTACAAATTCTCCAACCCAGACATTAGCAGGAGGAACTCCCACTGGTGGAGCTTATTTTATTGATGGAACATTATCTACGACGATTGATCCAAGTACATTAAGTGCAGGGTCACATACCATTAAATACAGAGTTCAAATTGGAAATTGCGCGGATAGTGCATCGCAATCAGTGATAATTAATACAGCTCCAAATGTTGCTACTTCTTCAATACCACCGGTTTGTATTACCAACCCAAGTTTTACCTTAAAAAATGGGACTCCAACTGGAGGAACTTATTCTGGATTAGGAGTCAGTAGTGGAACGTTTGATCCGACTGCAGCCGGAACGGGAACAAAAGTGATTAAGTACTTAGTCACAAATTCTAATGGTTGTGCAGATAGTTCACAATTTAATATTGTCGTAAACGCGGCGCCAATAGCTTCTTTGAGTGCAATTGGACCCTATTGCACTGGCAGTGCTGTTGATACTTTAACCAACGGAACGCCTGTTGGCGGGACATATTCTGGTTCTGGAGTTTCTGGAAGCACATTTAATCCTGCAACTGCAATGGCAGGAACCCATGTTTTAAGTTATAAAGTTCAAGTAGGAACGTGTTCTGATAGTACAACTATAAATGTTGTAGTGAATAACGGGCCTTCTGTTTCAGTAAGTGCAATTCCTGCGGTGTGTGAAAATAGTCCAAGCTTTACTTTGATTAATGGCTTACCAGTACGAGGTATTTATACAGGACTTGGAGTCAGTTCAGGAATGTTCACTCCTGCAACTGCCGGTTCAGGGACAAAATCTATAAAATACAAAGTCACAAGTTCTAACGGTTGTGCAGATAGTGCACAATTTAATATTGTCGTAAACGCGGCGCCAACGGCTTCTTTGAGTGCAATTGGACCCTTTTGTACTAGTAGTAGTTCTGTGACATTGACTAATGGCTTACCAGTAGGAGGGGTCTATTCTGGCGTTGGAGTTAGCACTGGAACATTCGACCCAAGTATTGCGGGTGTAGGAACGCATACATTGAAATATGTATTCTCAAACCTGTCGAGTTGTACGGATTCTAGTACCATCTCAGTAATTGTAGGTTCAGGTTTAACGGCTACATTAGATTCACTTTCCTCGGTGTGTACCGATACATCATTTACACTTAATGGTGGAAAACCTATAGGTGGAAATTATTCAGGACCAGGAGTAGCGGGAGGAATTTTTTCAGCTAATACAGCAGGATCAGGAATTCATACCATAGTTTATACAACCAATTCTGCTTGTGGAATAAGTGCTGCGTCCAGGTCGATTTTAGTAGATTCCGTTCCAACGGTATCGGTGGTGAAATCGCTACAAGATTGTATAGGGTCATTGTTTAACTTCAAAGCAACTGGTGCAACGAATTATTCTTGGTCACCAGCCATTGGATTGAGTAACGCAACAATAGGAAATCCGTCTTTACTTATAACCTCAAGCTTGACATATATTTTAACGAGCTCCCATAATAATGGCTGTGTGATTAAGGATACCATTGATGTTACTGCACTTAGCACTCCCAACGTAAAAGCAAACATTGATTTATCGGTTTGTATCGGTGATACTTTCCAGTTAAACGCAAGTGGAGCGAATAGTTATACTTGGGTACCTTCAACAGGTTTGAATAATTCAACGATTGCTAACCCTCAAGGCGTTTTAACAGGAAGTATTACTTACTTTCTTACTGGAAAAGATACAGGGAAATGTGTTGGAATAGATACCGTTAATGTTGATGTAAAACCTAAATCTGTTGTGACACATAGTCCAATTTCAGATGTTTGTTTAATGTCTGATCCTTTTGCGCTATTTGGCGGAACACCTGTTGGCGGAACTTATATAGGGCCGGGGGTTACGAGATCTAAATTCGATCCTTCTTCTGCTGGTGTAGGATTCCATACAATTACCTATTTTGCCAGTGATTCTGGAAAATGTATAGCTAAAACTACTGTGACAATAAATGTTTTACTATCTCCAAATGTGGTTTGGAACGTCCCAAATACCATTTGTGAAAATGAGGGTGCATTAATAATGGTTTCAACCCCAATTGGCGGAAAATATGGGGGAACGGGTGTTTCTGGAGACCAGTTTAATCCAACAATTGCTGGATTAGGGTTTCATGAAATCACTTATAATTTAACAGTCTCTGGTTGCGTCTCTAACGAGAAAAGAGAAATTGAGGTAGTTCCCGGAAGTGTTGTTAATCCTATTAGCGGTTTAACGAATGTCACAAAAAAAGGCAAGTATAATTATCAGGTAAAGGCTATTAATGGCTCAGGTTATTCGTGGTTTGTTACTGGAGGAGCACTATTATCTAATGCAAACAATATTTCCGCAATTCAATGGGGAACAGCAAATACGGGAAAAATAATACTAGTTCAAACAAATACTTACGGTTGCACGGATACAACAGAATTACTAGTTAATGTTAATGCTTTGTCTATTGGAGATGAAGTTACACTAGGAGGTGGAGTCGTTTTATATCCAAACCCAGCAGACAAAACGGTATCTTTGAAAATCGATGCCAAGTATAACGAGGATGTTCAGATTCGATTGTTCAACAACTCAGGACAGCAGATATTAGACAAGAGCGGTGTAACGCGAAATGAGGAAATGTTTGAAATTAACATTGCTGAATTTCCAAGTGGCCTGTATTTGATTCAAGCTGAAATTGGAAATACGGCTTATTCAGCAGCACTCGTAATAAAGCACTAGAAGAAAAATTAGGCTAGGATTAAAGACTCCCTGTTCTTCCGCCATCAACAGGAACATTTATTCCATTGATATATGAAGCAGAAGGGCTAGCAAGAAAAGCAATGGCATTTGCTACTTCTTCAGGCTCAGCTACTCTTTTCATAGGAACCTGATTTTTCATTCCTTCTAGAATTGAGTCTTCAGTATTACCTGTTTTTTTGGCTTTATTTTCAATTATAGAAGATAGTCTTACAGTATTTGTAGCCCCAGGAAGTACATTATTTACTGTAATATTAAACTGTCCCAACTCATTTGCCAGTGTTTTAGCCCAGTTAGCCACTGCGCCGCGAATAGTATTTGAAACACCTAATCCATTCAGAGGAATCTTAACTGAAGTAGAAATCACATTGATTATTCTTCCATAGCCCAAGTTTTTCATTCCTCCAACAAGCGCTTGCGCCATTACTTGATTACAAACTAGGTGTTGATTAAATGCAATTCTGAATTCATCTAGCCCAGCATCAATAGCAGGACCCCCAGTAGGACCACCAGTATTATTAATCAAAATATTGTACTGTAAACCAGCTTTAAGGTGATTTTCAATAATAGACTTTAGCTTGTCAGGATGATTAAAGTCTGCAACTAAATAAGCATGATTTTGACCACCTAAATCTTTATTTAATGATCCAACAGCAGCTACTAGCTTTTCTTCATTACGAGCTAATAAAGTAACGCTTGCGCCCATTCGAGCGAGTTCTTGTGCAGCAGCGAGACCAATGCCCTGTGTGCTTCCGCAAACGAGTGCTGATTTTCCTGATAAATCTAAATTCATATTATTGGATTAAAACTTTGTTAGAAGCTGTTTGACCGTTTATAGTAACGTTTACTATATAAAAACCCGCAGCCAAATCGGTAACGTCCAATTCAGTAATGTTACCATGGATATTTGATTTGCTACTAATGATTTCAGTTCCAAATATGTTCACAATACTTATTACAGCCTTGCTTTTATTATTTGAAATTCTAATATTTAGTTTGTCTTTCGCTGGGTTTGGATATAAAAAAACATCAAAATTTTCAATTTTGTTTGTTTCATCAATAGAACTAACGAATTCCTCCCCGTCTAAAAATTCATGACCAATTCCAGAAGAACTGGTAGTAAAACTCCAAACCTCACTCCATCCGCTGTTAGTTGACCCAAACTTGGTACGAACTCTCCAATAATATTTAGTATTTTCCAATAAAGATTCAGCCTTGTAGCGCGTGTCATTTCCCTTTGGGTCATCACTCAAATAGATTGAGGTATTAGACTTTTCAATATTTGAAAAAGCAGCGTCCTTACTTAATTCCATTTCATATTCATCAACATAAGGCACTGACTTCCAATCTAAGAAGATGTCTGTTGAAACACTATCCATTCTGTTTCTTGGAAACTCTAGGAAAGGTTCACTCGCAAATGTTCCGAAAATATTAAGATTGTCTAAATAAATGTTGTTACCGTTTCCATTTTCCACTTCGAATTTTATCAATAAATTTTCAACTTTATCTCCGGATCCTAAATTTGTAATGGTTTGTAGTTCCCAGTCAGATACTGCACTTGGAGAGAAGCTAGTAGTGGAGGTTTTTCCTTTAGAAAGAACTTCTAGACTTGTAGCTAATTTGGTTATCCAAGTTTTACCGCAATCAGTACTTACATACATTTTAAACAAACCATCAGAACTGCTAGCGTCTCGCTCAGCTGTTGCAACTTCAAAGGATAGTACAGGGTTTTGAATGTTGCTAAGATCTATTGCAGGGCTAATTACACTTTCTACCATTCCTCTTAAGTTGTCGAAGTTCTTAAGTCCTAAAAAGTTTTCCCCAGAGGCTCCTATACCTTGCATTTTCTGCCAGTAAATAGCGTCATTATCTTCATTTTCTGGAATCCATATATTTTCAACACTCTCAGTAGCATCTTCAAAATCTTCCTCTAATGGTATGTAATTACCAACGGATCGATTCGTTTTTATATAATCGGTGTAAGTCGAAGTCTTAGAAATGGTTCCGTTAGACACCGTTAGCTTCACGTTATAAGTTCCGGGAAAATTGTAAGAAATTACAGGGTTTTTTAGAGTCGATGTTTTTGGTGATCCACCTTCAAACTCCCATGACCAAGACTCTACTCCATAAGCAGAAATATCTTTAAATTCTACTTGAGAATTCGCGCAAATTACTCTTGTATCACTTTCAAATTCTGCGGCAATTAAATCAAGCACACCAGCTTTCTCGTTATTAGCTCTTGAAACTAAAGCGTTCCTTTCAGCTACCCAAGTATTTACAGCCGCTCTCATTCGAGATGCTTGCCCAATCGTAAACATGGTTGAACAATAAGAGTAGTCCATAAAATTCTGAACATTGTCTAAAGAACCACAAGTAGTTCCGCTAAGACTGCAGCTTGTCCATCCTTCCGTGTTGGGGGTGTCAAAAACACCATCATCATCGCGACAGTTTGCAGCAACTCCAGGGTTATTAGTTCCGCCCCAAGGATGTGGTAAATTTAGCCAATGACCAATTTCGTGTGTTAATGCTCTGCTACGACGTGGGTTTCCCGTACGGACACTTGCAACGTAGTTATACAATAAAATTATCCCATCTCTAGTCGGATTCCTGTGCGCTCCTGATGGTAAAAAAGTATATCCCGCAGCTCCACTTGCAATCGATTTCACAATCCAGATGTTGAGGTAGGTGTTTCGCGGCCAAACATTCAGTTTAGAACCCTCACCAGCATTATTAGTTAAGCTAGATTTAATTCTATCAATACCATTGGTTGAATTGCCATTTGGATCTTTTTTAGCCAATCTAAATTCGATTCTAGCATCTCCCATTATCCTCTTGAATGCAGGAATTGTAGTACTAGTATCTGTGTTTTCTAATTTAAAATCCTCGTTTAAGATACGCATAGCATCATAAACTTCTTTATTGGTAATATTTTCTATACCATCTTCATGCAATATGTGAAATACGACAGGTATAATATAATCGTATTCGGCTGCTCTTGATCCAACCTGCTTTTCCCATTCTGTAAATTTCTGAGTAAATGATTCAAGGTGTTCTTCACTTCTTGTGATATCAGCAGCCCATTCAGGGTGCTCTTTTTTAATGTTTTCATTTAACATAAAATCAGGTTCGCTAAAATCGTGATTATGATTTTGAGCAAATACCATACTGCTGCTTAGTAATATTGCAGAAAGTATTAGAATGTTTTTCATATAAGACCTTTTCATTTGAGCGGGCAAAAATACCCTTTTCAGAATCATAACATTTGACGACTGCAATTGGTTTGTTCCTTCGCATGTGAATGTCTAATTAATTACTTTTAATTTGTAAAAAATTCTGAATATGAAAGCGCCATTTAATTTAAATAACTGGATAGAAGAGAATCGAGATATCCTCAAACCACCAGTTGGAAATAAGAATTTGTACAAAGAAGCAGGGGACTACATAGTAATGGTAGTAGGCGGCCCAAACGCAAGAAAGGACTACCACTATAATGAAACAGAAGAACTATTTTATCAATTAGAGGGTGATATTAATGTTCGTATCCAGGAAGACGGCAAGGCAGTTGACATTCCTATAAAAGCGGGAGACATGTTTTTGTTGCCTGCAAAAACGCCACACTCTCCGATGCGTTCAGAAGGATCTGTTGGATTGGTAATTGAACGCGTTCGAAAAGGTACGGATATGCAAGATGGATTGCTTTGGTTTTGCGACAATTGCAACAATAAATTACATGAAACCTATTTCCCGTTGACTAATATTGAACGAGACTTTCTACCCCGCTTTCGCGAATTTTATGTTTCTGAAGAATTACGAACATGCAAAAATTGTAGTGAGATTATGGATACCGATGAGCGGTTTGTGTAAATCGTTTACCTTTTGTAAAACCCAATCAAAGTGAACATGATAAATACAAGACCCAGATTTTACCATTTTTATATATTTTTTTTTGCTGTATTAGGTTGTAATAAAGATAAAGCTGTAGTTGCCCCTACCAGGGATTTTTCGTTTAACGGTAACGTAAAATCGGAAAAAGAAGCAGTATCGGAAGCAAATGTAAGACTAGTTAAAGACGAGTCTAATTCTACAGTCACTGATAGAAACGGTTATTTTCAACTTGATAACCTTCCAGAAGGCGATCATTCCATAAGAATTGAAAAGAAATATAAGGACGGCTCAATGGTTAGTAAAACAGTTTCAGGGAATACAAGTAATTCTACTGACACTTTTTTATTACCAAAACCCTTGCAATTAAACCTCGTCATTCAGCAAAAGAAGTTTGATCAAGAGGAGATACAGTTATCTTGGAATAAGGCAGGTCCTAGTGATTTTTATGAGTATAAAATATACAGTCACACAAGTGCTGCGTTGGATGAAACAACGGGAGGACTGTTGACTATTTAACAAGTATAAATGACACGACTTACACGGATTTAATACCTAATAATACGACATCCTACTATCGTGTTTACGTTAAAAACTTAAACAGTTATGAAGGGGGTAGAAATATTCTAACTATTTCTTCGGGGTCTTTTGTACTTGATCCAAATTTGTAACTTGGACAAAAGGTTAATACATATTTGAATGCGAATCAAGTTCAATGTTCCAAAAGGTAAGTTTTATGTTGTTAAATGGTATAGTTCAGCTGCTCCTGTGGGATATAAAGGCGGCCCCCCAATGACAGGATATAGAGACAATAGGATTGACATATATTGGGAACGTCATGTGCAAATTGAACAAATAGGTTCACCAAAGGCATTTATGCAACCAAGAACGGGAAAGCGCACGTCAAAGTAGATGGAGGAGGTTACGGTGCTTTTTTTATTAAACCAAGTGAATTATCTAAAACAGGTGCGATACAAATTCGAACAAACGATTCTGTAATTTCGGTTATTGATACGGGAAATAGTCAGTTGTTATGTTCTGAAATATTAGTTTCCGGAGCAACATATGACTTAACTTTATTGAACCTAACCAAATGGGGTCCACTGGTTGGTCTTTATGTTCAGATTGCAGCTTATGGTGAACAATCAGATAAAGAATATTTTAGGGGTGAAAGGTCAATAAACATTGAGGCCGGAGGGCTCAAGGTATTACAAATAACTCCAGTAATGAATGAGAAGGTTTATTTCGTTGTAACTGGTTCTTTTTGGTATTCCGCCAGTACTTATTCAATAAAAATATCTAGGTGATGCTTGCTTTCAAGAATTAGAAAGTCAGATAGAAACAAAAAAGGCGATTTAAATGAATCGTCTTTTTTGTTTCAGGTAAGTTTTCATCTTCTTTTTGTTTCCAAGAATCTACTCGTGAGGTTTGGTAGATTAGCCCATCTTTTCTAATGTGAAATTGTAATCCGTTTGCTGCTCCATATCGCAGAATATTGTACACTTTTTTGCAGAATGTTTATTTAGCCGCCTTACGGTTCCGCTAAAAAATTTGGAGGGGGAGTAAAACGCTGCACTTTTAATTTAGCAATTAGCCAAGCCAAATATTTTTCTTTTTTCGTTATAAAAATTTTGGTTTGGTGATTTTCAATTGAAACTCTAAACTTCCACGTTACTAACAAAAACGGAATGTTTTTTTAGCCATTGTTACCCATCGTTTGATTTTTTCACAATATTTAAAATGACAAGATGTTCGTCCCACCTTGTCATTTTACTAATTCAATTTATTTTAAAAATAGTAAGATTATCAATACCTACGCCATCCCATACACCACTTGAGATTTTTAATTCTATCAAATCATTAGCTTTAAGAAGAATAGACCAATTAGCAGTTACCTGACCCCAAGTTCCACCACTATATCCTGCAAAATTATTTGATGCTCTCTTGGCAATGCTATTTACATACAAATTTACATTTCTATTCGCACTGGAAATCCCTATGTTGCAAGCTATAAAGTACAATCCAGCTTCTTGAACTTTTAAAACATTTGCAGTACCTGATGTATCTATTTTATTAGATGTTTTTTCCGAAGTCCAAATAGGGAGGGTACTATTATTAGATGCACCCGTTGCTGAGAAGTAAATACGTTCATTTTGAACAAACCCCATATTCGCTATGGAAGTAGAATCGAGTTGAGTATCAATTGTATGCGCTCCTGCAACAAAACCTATAGCAGCTATACCTGAAGAGTCTAATTGTGTATCTGTATCAATTGTATGCGCTCCTGCAACAAAACCTATAGCAGCTATACCTGAAGAGT
>CAJVZZ010000010.1 GCA_913020435.1 uncultured Flavobacteriales bacterium
TGAATCAACGCCACCACTCATACCAACTACCACTCGTTTCACAAGGCAAAAGTATGTTTTCTAGTTGCCTTTAAAGTTCATTGAATGCTAATTATTGCTTTCCATAAAATTGATGATAAAACTCAATTATCGGAGCTGAATCAATTTTTAATTATTGCGTAAACACTATACATTTGAAGTTCTAATAAATGCTTGTACCATGCTCCGAATACTCACTACCATTCTTGTCTTAATGCTGTTTAACTCAGCAAATGCTCAAAATTTCGCACTTCAGTTTAACGGTTCAAATTCTGTTGTTGTTCCCGATTCTTCCAAAGTGGAAATTGTAAACGGGTCGGGAATAGTTTTTAGCCTTTGGGTAAAAGCCGATTGGTCAACGGATAATTTTTATGTTTTTGATTGGGCCGATTCGTTAAATTACAAACAAGGAAACGATAACATGCGTTTCAATTTGCAAGGAATTAAAACTGGAGTAGCTCGATTTGGATTTTATTTTAATTCAGCTTCACCAACAACGGTTGAGGCTAATTTATCGTCCAATAATAACGAATGGACAAATATTGTTTGCGCTTTAACGCCAAAAAGTATTGGCTCTGTAACTTCTACCTATCTGCAAAGTATTTATATAAATGGAGTATTGCAAGATAGTACCACAACAGTTGTCGCTGCTATAAATACAGGAAATAATTCCATTCATATTAATAAAGGAAGTCACTTTAGAATAGGCAGTCGATACGGAGAGGATACGTTGACTTTTTATAAAGGTGCTCTGGATAATTTTCAAGTATCCACATTTGGTTTAACTCATGCACAATTGAAAACATTGATTTGTGATAAAAATGCGCTGATGTCTCAAGCAGTATTGTTTTATGGATTTAATGATGGCTCAGGAAATAATGCTTCGGATAGTTCAATTAGCAAGGCAGATGGATTAGTGAAAAATGGATTATGGGTTTCAGGAGCTACAAATTCAAACAATTTAATCCCAGTATTATCCTTTATAGATGTTACAAAATCGCCTTCTTTAGAAGCTAAGTTTACGAATACCAGTATGCATGCAAGTACTTATAAATGGACTTTTGGAGATGGTGATTCAAGTACCAATACCAACGAGTATCACAGTTATCCCAGGCCAGATACTTTTAAAGTCTGTCTTGAAGGTCAAAACGACTGCGGAAGAATTGGAAATAAAATATGCAAGGACGTTATCATCATTTGTCCAGAACCAAATATCAAACTAAAAAGTACAGTTGTAGGCAATAAAGCCATTTTCCGTGTAGATACGGCATCCAATTATTATTTATATGCATGGGATTTTGGAGATAAATCTTGGGCGCGATCAGGCGCAGGATTAAGCGAAATTTTTTATGAATTTCCAACTAACGGAGCATACACTATATGCGCCGCTGTGCGAAGTACCTGCGGAAGAGATACTTCTTGCAGATCAATCTTAATAGGTCCAACGGGTTTTGTAAGCCCTGTAAAAGCTGAGGGGTTTAGTGTTTATCCAAATCCTTTTGCCGATAATTTTAATATCAATAATCTAACAGGAAAAGAGTTTGATTTTGAAGTAGTTAATTCACTTGGATCCGCTATTGTAGAAAATAGTACAGTTACAAATACGGTTTTAATCTCTAGCGAATCTTGGACTCCAGGAGTCTATTTTCTGCGCATTTTCTCAGGTGGCAACTCCACCGTTCATAGGTTGGTAAAACAGTAAGTTCTTCATGAACTATGGTTATTTTTGTTTGCAGTAAGGCAATTATGAGACGTATCTTATTTTTATTTTTTTTGGTTTTTCTAGGAATTCAGGTTATTCGAATGGATTACGATCTTCCAGAGTCTCTTCCTGAAAATGATTTAATTGCACTTACGAACCCCACATTAGAGTTGGTTAACATTCATTCAAAGTCTTGCTTTAATTGTCATTCGTACACAACTAATTTCACTTGGTATTCCCAATTGGCTCCACTTAGTTGGGTGATAATGAATAATGTCATAGAAGCTAGAAGGCTTTTCAATTTTTCTAAAAATAATTAAATGATTGAAAAATTTGCTAAAGAAGCGGAATATGAAATTAACAAAGGTGCAATGCCTTTAACTCCATATACTTGGACGCATAGTGGGGTAGATCTCAATGATGAGGAGAAAGCAGTTATGATAGAATGGCTGAATAATGTTGGCTACTAATCCTTTTTGAGTTTGTCCCTAAAAAAGCTTCTTTTTCTTACTACTCAATTGCCCTTTCCACCTGAAAGCGGCGGTGTAATTAAGAGTTTTCACCTCCTCCAATACTTTTGCCTGCACCATGAGGTAGCTTTAGGAACGCTGCTCAAAAACGATGATAAAAACGTTCAATCGACATTATTAACCAAGGTATCCTTAGCAGACTATATTGGGGTTGAAATAGTATCTGAACGGAATGCAGTAAATTATTTGAAAAGTGTTTTAGTCGGGAAAACCTTAAATGAATTCCGTAATTTCTCTAGTGAATTTAGAGTAAAAATTGAAACTCAGTTGATTGATACTGATCTGGTTTTTGTAGACCACTTCGAAATGTTTCAATATATCCCCAATAATTATTCTGGGAAGGTAGTTTTTCATGAGCACAATGCTGAATGGTTGCTTTGGGAACGGTTTTCAAAAATTGAAGAAAATCCTATAAAATCATTTCTTCTGAGATTTGAATCTAAGAGAATCCGCAAAAAAGAAATTGAATTTGTAAATCGATCCAACATCACTTTTGCTTCGCCAAATGATAAAAATCAACTTCAAAAAAACGGCGCAGAGGAGCAGAAATTAGAAGAGACCTATCATTTGGGAAACGATAGTTTACTGGAACTCCCCAATCCTAACTATTCAACTCTGCCTAATGATATAATATTTATGGGTACACTAAGTTGGGAGGCAAATGTTGACGGATTACTCTATTTTTTAGCTGATATTTTCCCGATAATATTAACTATCAATCCGGATATAAAACTCAACATTGTAGGTCGTAAGCCAGATTACAGGCTCCTTGAAGCAGCTGAAAAACACGCTAAGAATATAGTTTTTCATGGCTTTATCGATAATATTGAAGATGTATTTAAACTGGGAAGAGTTTTTATTCTTCCATTGAGGTTTGGTAGTGGTATGAAGGTAAAGTGCCTCGATGCACTTTACAGCGGAATTCCAGTAGTTACTTCATCAATTGGCGCAGAAGGCATTGAACTTATCCACGATAAACACGCTTTTATTAGTGACCAACCATCACATTTTTCCACATTAGTTTTAGAGCTGCTATCTAACCCTGAAAAATGGAAAATGATGAGTGAAGAGGGCAGGGCACTGGCCAAAAAGAAATATACTTGGCAGTCGCACCTTCAGCACATAGGAACTAAATTGAATTCTATTTTCTGATAAGGACTTCTCTGATTGAAGTGCCATTCTCAAACTGAATTTCTAGAATATAAGCTCCACTAGTTAATTCCTCAATATTCAATTCCGTTGCTATTGAACTTACAACTTCAGACTGAACAAGTTCCTTTCCGGATAAATCAAATAATCTAATTTTACTTAGGTTTTCTCCTTCTATAATTACTTTTCCTTCACTAGGGTTAGGGTAAATAGAATAACCCTTTGAATTAATATCAGACATACTTAAGGTCTTATCGTAATCAAACAAACTGGAAATTTTGCTGGTGCATCCACCGACTGTAATTGTTGCAGAATATAATCCAGACTGGATAGGGTTATAAATTCGTTTGTTTTCGCCTACAACTATTCCATCTTTATCATACCATTGGTAGCTGTCTGCAGCAGTTGCGCTTAGTTCATTTCCGTTTTGAGTAATTGTTGGTGCAGCAGGAAGGGCTTTTACAGTTACGGTGTCTTTAGCCGAGTTTTTACAACCGGTAGTTCCATCTGTATAATTATAGGTTATGGAATGAATACCAACACCTGCAGCAATGGGCACGAAATTAAATCCAGAAATACCAGTAATTCCTGAAAACACTCCACCGGTTGGGTTAGATCCATTAATTGAAAAGGCAGCGGATCCTTCACAAACTCTGCGCGATTGAAACGGAAGTATAAAAGTTACGACAGGTAAAGCAACAACAGCTATGTTTTGACTTGCCGTATTTGTACAACTATTGGCGTCTGTAAAAGAATAAGTAACCGTATGAGAGCCGTTACCGACAACTTTAGCGTCAAACATACCACCAGCTGAGCCATTTACTGAATACGAACCTCCAATTGGAAGTCCAGTGTTAAGAGTAAATGCTGAGCTGTCTTCACATATTGGATTAAATGCAGCTAAGGTAACCGCTGGTAAAGGATTGACTTTTAAGATTTGCGATGCAGTATCAGAACAGCCGTTGGCACCGGTATAGCGGTAAATAATTTTATGATTGCCTGGTCCAGCAGAATTAATAACGAATAAGTTGCCCGATACATATGGATTAATAAAAATTCCACCTGCAGGCATACCGCCTTTTAGTGTTTCAAAGCTAGTGGTATTGCAAATTGCGCTGAACGAGTTGAGTGAAACCGTTGGTTTTTGTCCTACTGACAATTGGAAGGAATTACTTGTATCGGTGCATCCATTAAAGCTCAGTGTCAAGTGGTATTTCCCTGATTGATGCGCTTTATAGCTCTTCATGGTATCATTAAGCAAAGCTTGTCCGTCCTTATACCATTGGTAATTAAAACCGGAAGTAGAGTTCTCTAATTTAACAGAATCGCCAATGCAAATCGCGCCAGTAGTGTCTTTGTGAATTGATTTGTTACTGGCAAAAGTTAGTAGATATTCTGCTGCTGATTGAGCTGTTAAAGCGAGGTTATTAGAACTTTGAGTTGAAGCAGCTGCAGTCCAACTTGTAACGCTGTTATTTGCTCTTTTCGCTAAATCAACAAAACAAGAACTATTGTTTTTGTAGAACGAGTTTTCTAAATGGTAGTAGTTAATATTAGAACTAGGGTTTGTACCTCCAACATAATATACTCCCCAGTAGCGCGTAGTATCCGTTGACGAAACATTGGAAGGTACATTGGAAGAATTCGATTTTTTATCAACTCGATACATATGCACAGCATCTGGTCTTCCCGAAATACTTGTTGCTCTAAGCGAGTCTCCATTGGGGTGAGAGATGAAAATTAATGAAGGTGAACCGTAATTATGAACACTAGCATCGCCAATTGGGGCAGAAGAGGTTTGTCTTGTTGGTGAATTTAGAAGGGAACCTGTATGTCCATTTCCAGCATGGTCTGTTATCGTGTTTCCACTAACTTCATCTAATTTCCAATATGCTTCTAATGATGAATAGTTAGGGTGAGAAGAGGAAACGGATTTACACATATAGTCTCTGATGGTGGATTGTGATATTCCTGCTTTCCAAACACTAATCTCATCCATTTCACCACTAAATGTTCTTGCTGGGTTATAATTCTGTCCAATTTGAAAAGTGGTATTGGTAGTGATACTTCCCCTTTGACTTTGTGAAGCCTCGAGTCTGCCATCAACATAAATTTTCATTGTTTGGCCATCATATACACCAGCAATATGGTACCATTTACCAGTTGATAAAGAGCTTGTACCATTTAATTTATAGGAAGATCTGCCCATACTGATAACAAACTGAAGTTTGTCATATGCTAGAGCACCACCATCACCAAAACGTAATAACGTTGGAGCACCATTTTCCTCTCCAAATAGTGAGGCTATGTTGGCTCCGGGTTGACTCGTATTCGTATTGAACTGATCAATCTTTACCCAACCCATAATTGTTAAGGCACTTCCACTTAAATTGATTGTGCCACAGTTCACATAACTGGAACTGCCATTAAAGTCGAGCATTTTACCTGAGCCCTGAGCAAATATGATGGAGGAAAAACAAAAGAATAATGCTGTTATTGCTGGAGTATATATTTTCATAGTTGAACTTTATTAAATTTTAACCTGTCGCGAAGATACCAATACTATTTTTGGATTTTATAAAACATGGACCACATTCACAAATTTAATAGCGAGCTTACTGAACTGCCATTCACTAATTGTTGTGTTTGCGAGGTTAACTTTAGTGAATCGGGAGTGAAGTATGTCGTAGAAAAGAGCTTTAAAAGAGTTTCGGAGAATGTGCAATACTCGATATATGAGTATGCGATTTGCTGGAATTGTGCTCAAACTTTCCAAGAAAAGATTAGTCCCGAATCCAATCAAACCATTCAGAATTATTTTTTAAATGAACTGAGTAATAGATCACCTCGTTTTTTTGATGAAAATCAAGACCCAATTGAAGTCTGTTTGTCAGAATGTATGGTTAAGGGTACAAATACCTCAGAATTAACTGAATACACAATCTGTGGAGTATTTAGAGGCGGACAATTTTCCTTAGAGGCAATGCCTTACGTACTTAGTAGTGAGGTGCTTGAAGAAATAGCAGAACAACTTTCAGCGTCTACTAAGGATGAAATGGATGATTTTCGAGAAACCTATTTGGGCGGCCCACCAGAATTAGAAGAGCTTTTTAAAGGAAGACCTGTGGTGTTTTTATGAACAAAATGTTGAATGTTCCGTGTTAAGTTTTGAATGTTTAGTGTTAAACTCAAAACTCAACCTAAGCTTCAGCAGTCTAGTTATACAATGCAGCGCGTTGCTCTGCAAAACGATCATCAGCATTATACTCGTCATACGATAGTTCCTTATCTATATAGCCATTTGGTCCAATTTCGATAACTCTGTTTGCAATAGTCTGCGTAAACGTATGATCATGAGAAGTAAACATTACTGTTCCAGGAAAATCTTGCAATGCGTTGTTTAATGCTTGAATTGATTCAAGATCCAAGTGATTCGTAGGTTCGTCTAAAATCAATAAATTACCTTGAGCCAGCATCATTCTTGATAACATACAACGCACTTTTTCTCCTCCAGATAATACATTCACACCTTTCAAAGATTCTTCTCCAGTAAATAACATTTTACCTAAAAAGCCTCGGATAAAAACATCATCTTTTTCTCCTGGTGAATATTCTCTTAACCAGTCGATTAAGCTCTCTTTAGTTTTGAAGAATTCTCCACTTTCATTCGGCAAGTATCCAGTTGAAATTGTTTGTCCAAATCTAAACTCACCCCTGCTTGCCTTAGCTTCACCCTCTAAAATCTGAAATAGTGTAGTGATTGCTAATCCACTTTTAGACAAGAAAGCTATTTTGTCTCCTTTGTTCAACTGCAAGGACAGCTTATCAAACAATACTTCGTCACCACGTTTTGCTGAAAGCTGATCCAATTCTAGCAATTGATTCCCGGCGTCTCTTAACTGAGTGAAAATTACAGCAGGATATTTTCTGCTACTTGGCTGAATATCATCCAGATTAATTTTTTCTAATAATTTCTTTCTACTGGTAGCTTGTTTACTTTTTGAAGCATTTGCACTAAATCGCTGAATGAATTCTTGAAGTTCTTTTTTCTTGGCTTCTGCTTTTTTGTTGGAAGTAGTGCGTTGTTTTAATGCCAATTGACTCGATTCATACCAGAAGGAGTAATTTCCCGTATAAGAGTTCAATTTTTTGAAATCAATATCAACTATATTGGTACAAACAGTATCCAAGAAGTGTCTATCGTGAGAAACAACGATTACCGTATTTCTAAATTCCAATAAAAAATCCTCTAACCAACTAATGGTTCTTATATCCAAGTCATTTGTAGGTTCATCAAGAATCAAAACATCAGGGTTTCCAAATAAAGCTTGAGCCAATAGTATTCTTACTTTTTCGTTACCGCTTAAATCTTTTAATAAAGTATCGTGTTCTTTTTCGTCAATTCCCAAGCCCGATAGGAGAGAAGCCGCAGCACTTTCTGCATTCCAACCGTCCATTTCAGCAAACTCACCTTCTAGTTCAGATGCGCGCATTCCGTCTGCTTCTGAGAAATCAGGTTTTGCATAAACAGCATCCTTCTCTTGCATGATTTTCCACAACACCTTATGTCCCATCATTACTGTATGCAGCGCCGTAGTTTCATTAAACTCAGAGTGGTTCTGATTCAGAACCGCCATTCTTTTTCCTGATTCTAAATGCACCTGTCCTGTAACAGGAGTAATTTCGTCAGTAAGGATTTTTAGAAAAGTAGATTTACCAGCACCGTTTGCACCAATAACTCCATAACAACTGTCACCGTGAAATTTGATATTTACGTCATCGAATAATACTCTTTTACCGAACTGAAGGGATACGTTTCTTGCTTCTAACATGCTTACTAATTTGGGGATGCAAAAGTACTTGTTTTTTTAGCGTTTATTGACCTTATAGATCGATAATTCATTCCTAATGTCATTAGTAAAACTTAGATTTGAGCTACCAAAAAATTTATACAATGACAAAAGCAGAAATAGTAACGGCAAAAGGAACAATGAAGGTGGAGTTTTATGATAATGACGCTCCCAATACAGTAGCAAATTTTGTAAAGCTGAGCAAAGAAGGCTATTATGATGGATTGAATTTCCACAGAGTACTTAACGATTTTGTAATTCAAGGTGGTTGCCCAGATGGAACTGGAGCAGGTGGACCCGGTTACAGTATTGATTGCGAATTAACTGGCGATAATCAATATCACGATAGAGGTGTATTGAGTATGGCTCATGCAGGAAAAAACACAGGTGGATCTCAGTTTTTTGTCTGTCACAGTAGAAATAACACTTCTCATCTAGATAAAGTCCATACTTGTTTTGGAAAAGTAGTTGACGGTTTAGACGTGATCGATGCAATTCGTGAAGGTGATAAGATTGAAAAGGTTACGATTCAGGATGCGTAATTTATTAATGATAGTTGCATTTGCTCTGCTTGGCCATTTTGGTCAAGCACAGCAAATTGTACAATCAGCATCCCAAGTCAATTTTGAAATCGATGGAATTGGCTGGTCTACTGTTGAAGGTTCTATTAAAGGGATGAAAGGAAGTGTTAGCTGGACTGGAAATTTAGTAAACAACTCTTTTAACGTATGCATCAATCCAGCGTCTGTATTTACTGATAACGAGGAGCGTGATGAACATCTTAAAAATGAAGATTTCTTCAATGTTTCTAAGTTTTCAGAAATTTGTTTCGTAAGCTCGAGTATTATAAAAGATGGCACCAGTTATAAAGCCAATGGAAATCTGACCATTTTAGGAGTTTCTAAAAAAGTTTCGTTCCCATTTGCAGTAACTAGAAATAACGGTACAACCGTTCTGACAGGTAAGCTTGAAATCAATCGATTTGATTACAGTCTTGCTGCAGAAAGTTACACTAGTACTATTATGGTGGACGATATGGTGAGTGTCGAAATTATTTGTGCTCTGAAAAATTAACCAGCACATTATCAATTAACCACAAAGTTCTATCTACATTCTGCGAATGAAAATGAAATTGCAAACAAGGTTATTGGTTGCGCGATTGAAGTTCATCTTAAACTAGGTCCGGAATTATTAGAGAGTGCTTACCAAGAATGTTTGTTTTATAAAATTCAGAAAGAAGGGCTTTTCGTCTAGAAGGAATTCCCTATGCCTTTGGTCTTTGAAGAAGTAAAATTAGAATGTGGTTATCGCATTGATTTATTGGTTGAAAACAAACCTGTAATTGAGTTGAAAAGTGTTGAGTCGTTAAATGATGTTCATCTAGCTCAAACGTTGACCTACATAAAACTTGGCAATTTTAAGCTTGAATTATTGATCAAGTTTAATGTTGCATTGCTAAAGCAAGGAATTCGAAGAGTGATAAATGGAGAGTTGGGCTAGAGATCTAACCACAAAGTACTCTAAGATGGCTCAAAGTTCACAAAGGATTTATTACAACGTATAGTCAAGAACTCGTTGTGTTCTCTGTGAAAAGCTTTTTGATCTTTGTGGTTATAGATGACGAACTATATTGAAGAAACTTGAATTGCGTCCAGTGCTTTAATCAGTAAAAGCAAACAATCGGTTGCGATTAAGGCATTGAACAGTACCTTTGAATTCGAAGAAAATGACGATTTAAGCGGAGATTTCAAGAAAGTATAATCTTGAGGTTTTGAAGAATGTACTAGCAGATTGTGGCTTAGAAATCAAAAAGGAGTTTAACGATAGTCGAAGCTATTCTATGAATGTTTTTTTAGTGAAGAATTAAACGCGAGTTCACCCAACAAAAGGTTCAGAACTGCGTCAATATTTAAAAGGAGTTATAATGAAGCAAGCAATTTGGAAAGACACGTTAATAGCGGAAAGCGATAGCACCATAAAACATTGGGGGAGACGCTTACTTTCTTGCTGAGGATATTAAAAAAGAATTTTTCAAATCTTCTGAAACAGCAAGGGTTTGTCATTGGAAGAGAACTGCTTCGTATTATTCGATGGAAGTAAATGGAGAATTGAGTGAGGATGAGGCATGATATTATCCCGAAGCAAAAGATATGACAAAGAATATTGAAGGTCATGTTACTTTTTGGCGAGGCGTTCAAGTGATAGATGTGTTATTAGCTAAACCAAGATATTATTCACGTCATTCCCGTAAAAACGGGAACCTCCTAACTGAAACGAGAGTCCAATCAAGTTGGGAATGACGTATTGTAAATAAAGAACGAAGAGAATTAGATGGTAGAAACAATGCATAAAGCGGCTCAGTATTTGGCCATGGCAGGTAAATCTTATTTACCTGCAAAAGAAGATGATAGTCATACCAGTCTGGAATGGTTGGTGAAGAAAAAGAGTTTGGTTTCTAGAGATCTAAATGACCATGGTATTCGTCTGGCGATAAATTATAAGCAATATGCTTTGGAGATTTTGACTGATGATGAGTTACTCGATTCTATTTCACTTACTGGAGAAGGTCACGATTATTTGTGTTCGTGGATAAACGAAGGACTCAAACGTTACGGTATAAAAGGTGAATTTAAGTTTGAGCCACACTATATTTTACCCTATGAAAGTGGGTTAGATAAAGATTATCAATTTCCTGCACCTAACGCCGATAAATTGCAAGATCTAATCGATCATCGCAATGTATGTGATGCTGCTTTGCGCAGTGTGCTTTCAGAACGAAAAGACGCTAGCGAGATTCGTATTTGGCCGCATCACTTTGATACAGGTGCTTTGATTGAAGCAGTTGAAGATAATGGAGAACTTACCAAAACCATTGGTTTAGGTTTAGCTATTCCAGATAGCATGGTTGATGGATTCTATTTCTATGCTTCAGTTTGGTCTAAAGGAAAAGACTTGGATTTATCCAATATGGATGAAGATTTGTTGAGCAGTGGTGAATGGCATTCTGACGATTGGAAAGGAGCTACGTTAAGCAGTGAATCAGTTTCTACTGATGAAGCTACAAAGTTCTTTGAAGAAGCTGTTCATGAATTGATGCTGGTGTTGAGGTAGTCGGAGGCCGACAGCCATTTTTATTTAAAGCGCAATAATTTATTTATGTCATTCCGTGAGATTAGTTGAAATGCCCACATAAGAGGTTTAATGAAACTTCTGTACGTAATCTAAAAAAGGTTAACGAGGAATAATCTATTGGGTAAGTTGTAACGCAATTCCGATAGCTATCTGGATGCAAAGTTTTGGCAAAATAACGCCGAGATCGAAATTAACTTATTGCAGAATCTCAAATTCGCGGAACGAAAATCATAAACCTAAATTGGCTTTTATTCGCGTCCTTCCCAGCGAGAAAGGAGCCGCAGGCGAAAGAGATTTCTGAAAAGTAAGCTAAGGGATTGTAGGCGCTAATTTCTGAAAGATGGCCGATAGTCACTTTTTTATTTGACAATAAATTCCCGTTCAAGTTTGATGGTATCTCTGCGGTCATTTGGCTTCATATAGGCATACCCAGCATACCAATTGCATTTCCTTGACTTGAACTCTTGTTTTCACAAGCAATCAGAAGGACAGTTAACGATATAAGAAATAAAGTACGAATCATATTAGAAAGCGAATAAATCAAGAAATATTTCCAACCTTCCCATTCACCGTCCCCAAAACCTTTCCAGTGAACTCAGTTCCAAACATCGGATTATTTTCCGCTAAACTATGGTTGTTGGTTTTGTCATAAGTCCATTTTTCTTGTGGGTCGAAGAGTGTAAAGTTAGCGTTGCTGCCTTCTTCTATGCTTGGCGTTTCTTTATTCAGCACTTGATAAGGTCGAATGCCTAAACTCTCAACCAACGTGTCTAAATCCAATTCTTTTGCGAAGGTGTTCAGTGCTGCAAAAACTACTTGCATTCCGTTAATTCCGTAACCTGCATATTCAAACTCACATTCTTTGCGTTCTATGTTCTGCGGCTGGTGGTTGGAAGTAATCGTGTCAATATTTCCTTCTTTAAGAGCTTTAATCAGTCCCTTTCTGTCGCTTTCGGTGCGCAGAGGAGGTAAGACTTTGTAATTGCTATCGAAGCCTTCTAAAACCGTGTCATTGAATATTAAATGATACCAAGCAACCGAAGCTGTGGCATTCAGTTTTGATTTTTTGGAAGCTCCAATCAACTTTGCGCTTTCTGCTGAGCTGATATCACTAAAATGTAATCGACCGCCTGCGTATTCTAAGATCTGTAAATCTCGAGCAACTGTAATCTCCTCAGCTAAATGTGGAATTCCTTTTAAGCCAAGGTAAGTTGAGGTTTCGCCTTCGCTTACATTTCCTTTGCCTGCCAAATCCAGGTTCATTGGGAAGCTGTAGATCAATCCGTCAAAGTTTTGGCTGTATTGCTGAAGCAGTAATTGAAATTTCGCATTAGGTATTGGTTTGTTGTCCGTAAAGGCAACCGCACCAACCAATCCTGATTTATGCATGTCAAACATTTCAGCTAATTCTTCACCTTTTCCACCTTTAGATAATGCGCCAAGCGGGTATAGGGTAACTGATTTTCCTTCTCCAGCTCTACTTACAAATTCTATGGATGAACGATTATCGCTAAAGGGCTGTACGTCTGGTGAAACACAAACTCCAGTAAATCCACCTGCTGCTGCAGCTTTCATTCCTGACTCTAGGGTTTCTCGTTCTTCAAAACCAGGCTCTCCTAGATTTGCTTTAAGGTCCAACCATCCTGGAGATAGGTGTAAGTTTTTGGAAGTAATTTCTTTGTAGTTTCCTGGATTTTTGAGGGAACTAGCAATGCACTGAATTTTACCACTTTCGACAATTACGTCTTGAGTTTTGCCGTGTAATTTGTGTCCAGGGTAACAAATCTTAGCCTTTTTAATAAGTAGCTTCATAACAATCATTCTATTTCGTCATTCCTGCTTAAGCAGGAATCTATTGGAATTGAGACAGATTCCCGTTTCCACGAGAATTACGTTAATTAAAATTTGACCAACTAATATCCTAATTCCTCCAAAGTTTTATCAAAAGTATTTCAATCATCAACATAAGCAAAGCCAAAGCAATCATCCACTTCCAATATTTGACGCCGCTTGTTAATTCATTCAATCGAAATTCAAAGTTTTCAAAGTTGTCCTCTAGTAAAGACAAGTTTGAATATTTCTCAGTTGCTGAAGCTAGTGCTTCGTTATCCCAAAAATTCAAATCGCTTTCGGTTCTTGGATAATTCAATGCAAAAACATCAAGAGTTGAATCGTTTTTGAGTAAATCGTAGAACCCTGCAGTCTTAGCGTTTTCATGAGGCCAAATTTGTAAGTTGGTTTTTACGTTGCGTATTTCAGGAATAAACTCTTGTTTTTCATTTTTCAATTTCAAGAATTCAGAAGATCCCGAGTAATTTGACATAAGCGATAAGTTTGGCTGAATAGAATAGGAGAGTGGCTTGCTTGAAGTTTTTGCTAGACCAATCTTGTACAAACTCAATAGAAAAATAGAGTGATCGGCAAGGCTTGAATTCTTTTTATCGGTGTTACTTGCCCAAACAAAGATACTTCCTTTGCCCAATTGCTTTTTATACAATAATGGATCACCATTTTCTAATCCCAACAACTGGGTAGAGTTGTCTAATTGAGTTGTTTTCCATTTTAAGTAATTGAAAACAGTAGGTAAATCAATTCTATCGTCTTGTTTTTCAAATACATCAGAATAAAATGGATCGTTGTATTTGATGGAATTCGTTCGGCGGTTAGCGGTATCTATTGCAGGAGGTGTTCCTAATTCTAATAATTGAAAAAGGTCTTTGTAATCAATGGTTGTGTTTACATTCGGAATAATACAAATGACGCCACCGTTTTCAGCAAAGCTCTTAAGCTCATAACTCAATCCTTGACTTACTTTTCCCAATGTATTTAGAACAACAACATCGGCTGTTTTTAAATTCGAGAAATTGAATTTACTATAATTGAATTGCTTTGATATAAACTGTTTTGAAGTTGAGTAAACGTTGCCTAAAAGCGCGGAGCTGTCTCGTTCGTTCAGAATTATCACATTAGTATTTGGTTCAATTATAAAAGAGAAAAACCATGAGTTGTCGTATTCAATCGGAAAATCTTCCAACTCAATTTCTGCTTTATAGTAACCAGTTTCGGTAGGAGTAATGGCAAAAAGACCTTCCTCTGTGGCATTAGCCGTTACGTTTGCGCTGGTGCTTCCGTAGGTTGTACCATTAATGTTTAGAGAGAGTTTAACGCCATTCAAATCTGCCTTTCCAGTATTTCTCAATCTGTATTTTATCTCAAGGTCTTCATTGATTCGAACTGCAGGAGATTCCATCCAGACGCTATCAATAAAAAGATTGCTGGTATTTGTCTGTTCTAACTTCAACCATCGGTAATTGATGGTTGTATCCAACTTAACATTCAAATCAGTTATTGAAGATTTTTGAAAGTCACTGATAACGTAACTTTCTTTAGCCTCTGCATTTTGTTCACCTAGCCATTTTTCTTGTTTTTCAAGAACCTTTTCAATCAACAAGCTATTTGGTGAATCCTCCAATTTAGCCAGCTGTTCTTCAATATTTTCTTTGCTAAAACTGCGGTGTACATTTCCGCTAAGATCACTCGTAATCAATTGAAATTTCTGACCTGCAGGATAACTATCGATTATCTTGTAAACGTATTGTTTCGCCATATCAAGCAAGCGTCCTTCGTTTCCGGTACCATTCATGCTAAAGGAATTGTCGATATAAATACTTACTGCCTTGTCTCCAGAAATGGGCTGTTTTTCAGATATAGGAATGTAGGGCTGTGCAAAGGCGAGTACCAAGAAGGTAATTGCTAATAAGCGACTCAATAAAATCAACCATTCTTTAAGTTTTGACTTTGATTTGGATTCTTGTTTTATCTCTTGCAGGAAGGCAACATTCGAGAATTCAATGCGCTTGAATTTCTTGAAATTAAATAAATGGATTAGGACTGGAATCGCAAGCGCAAGCAGCGCAAAAAGGAAGTCTGGATAGACGAATTTCATTAAAAGACGAAATTAAGATTTTATCTAATGATTGAAGAGTTCAACCTCTTAATAAATGTGTTTAATAATTATTGTTTTGAGAGACTTCTGATGTTTGATTCTCAAAGAGCTTACTTACCTCAATTCCCAAAAGGATAGAAAGCTTTTTTGCCGATTCAAAGTGCAGATGACTTCCATCATAAGAGTTAAAATCGCCCTCCCTAAAATCTAGCCATTGGACACCCATATCTTCAAGTTCCCGTTTTATATATTCTTCATCAAAACCACTTATTGAGTCTTCTAAGTTCCTCATAGCAATTGAGCTTGGAGGTCTAAAAGCAATTATTGAAATATCTTGAGTTCTGATTTCCTTAACTTTATTCAAGAATGCATTGATCTCATTATCCGTTACTTGGTATTTCAGAAATGTTTTGGTGTAGTTTTTTAATGCTCTAGAGCTATCGGGTTCTAAATAATACGAGGAGATCCAGCCATTCTTCTCATGCTTTTCCTTATAATTATCTGTTTTTTCGTTAAACAACTCAGAAGGGGAATATGGCGATAAATATTTGAGAAAACTTGATAGATATTTATATCGAAATACTTCGAATGTTGAAGCAATAGCAAATTTGTTTGAAGCTTCGTTTTTAAAAGCCTCTTTGGTTAACGAGTGGGGAGTTATTCCGAGTATTAAAACGTTTTTTTTAGAATTGACATCGAATTTTGATAGACAAAAGTCTAAATAATCACTGCTGAAGCCAGTGCTGGAATAACCCAGATTTATAGATAATAAATCTGTAACACTTGCGTCATTAAAATCTTCGGGAGAAAATCCTCTATAAACCCTAGAATCTCCTCCGATCACTGCATTGAAATTGCTATTAGCATGGGTTTTCTGAATCCAGAATTCCTGAACAAGTTCTTTGTTCTTAATTGGTTCTGGTGCAATTATTTTGATCAAACAAAAAAGTAAAAAGCTCAACCCAAGGACGATTTGAATTTTTCGCATGTTCTTAAAATTGAAAATAAATGAATTGACTTCCTTCACCTCTAAAAAATACAATACAAAGAATACATAAAGTTAGTAGCGCATAATCGAAAGAGTTTTTTCTACTCCAATAAAACTTCTTTAACGGCCTAAAATTCTTTCTTAAATAAATTGTCATTTCAATAATTATTGCCAGAATTAAAAACACAACTCCGGATAGATAAGTGTCAACAAAATTAAGGTCACTAGACCTAAAACTAACTAAGCGTCCAACAATATTAAACGCTTGATCTATGGAAACGGCTCTAAAGAAAACCCAAGCCAAGGTAACTTGAAGGAAAATTAGAATCGTTAATAGATAAGGAATGCGCTTAAAGCGTTTGTACCAATTCGTTTTACGTTCAATTAGGAGATAAATAACGTGCAAACTCGCCCATGCGATAAATGTATAGTTGGCACCGTGCCATATTCCCGAAAGAAGCATTGTTATGACAAGAGCATACATTCCGTAATGTTTGCCTTTTCTTGATCCTCCCAGAGGTATGTAGACGTAGTCTCTAAACCAATTTGATAAAGAGATGTGCCACCGTGTCCAAAATTCACGAATGCTTTTTGCGAAGTAGGGGTGGTTGAAGTTCATTTTAAAGTGATATCCCATATACTTGGCAAGACCTCTTGCAATAAGAGTGTATCCGCTAAAATCGCAATAAATTTGAAAAGAGAATGCTACAACTATAAACCACCAGTATAAAGAACCTGAGTACATCGATTTCCCTTGATAAGCCGAATCCACAAAAAAGGAGAGATTATCTGCGATAACTACCTTTTGAAACAAACCAAAACAAATCATTTTAAACGCATTCCATTTTTCTATTTCGCTAGGAATACGATAAGACCTAAGTTGATTCAGAAAATCTTTGGCTCGAATGATTGGTCCTGCTACCAGTTGCGGAAACATCGCCAAATAGGAGAAAAACAACAGAATGTTTCTGGTAGGCTTTAGCTTTCCTTTATAGACGTCTATAGTATAGCTCAGCGACTGAAAAGTGTAAAAACTGATTCCTACGGGCAGAATTAAAGCAAACTCCGGTATTGAATTTACTAGATTGATTTCCAGTCCGAAAGGATTAACTAAGTCTTGGATGACAGTGGCAAAGAAGACGGAATATTTAAAAATAAATAGAGCACCTAAATTGGCAAAGAGTGATGCTCCTAATATTGCTCGCCTGTGTTTAATGGCTGAACCTAAAGCTAAGCCTGCGCAATAGTCTACTAAACCACTAAAAATAATAAGAAATAGAAAACGCCAATCCCAAGCGCCATAAAACACAAAACTCGCAACAACAATAAATGTCCAACGAGCAGCGTCTTTAGTCCTAAAAACAGGCCATAACAAGAAAAATAAACCTGCAAAAAGTAGAAATTCTATTGAGTTAAAAACCATTCAAATTCATCCTTTAATAAGTGGTATTTAAAATATATCAATTGATCAAGTTTTGTCACTCAAAAATTCGCGTATAGGTAAACAATGTCATCGCCGTTATTAGTCATGAAAAGCAGGACTAAAGCCGCCGCAATTAATGTTTTAATTAGTATGACTTGCAAATATTTCTTCATGAAAATTAGCTTTAATTTTTAAGTAAATCAAATATGCTCCATATGCCGAATGGTGCTGATGGTCATTGAATGCGCCGAGTTCGTCTGAAATGTCGCTGGCATCAACATAGTTTACATTATTTGAAATTAAGAGTTCTCTTATGTTGTTTGTTGTCTGGTTATAGGAGCCCAAGGCTTGGGGCTGATAACTTTGGATAAATCGATTATTTACTGGTCCAAGAACAAATGTTGCATGAATACCTAAATTTTTACAGACTGTGATAAAAGACTGAAGCTCTTCGTAACGATACGTTTCGTCTTGATAAATAACATTGAACCAATGCTTATCTTTAAATGATTTCAGAACATTGAAGTTAGTATCCATTTTATCTAGGTTTTTAATTTCGGTGAAATCAAATGAAGAGTAGTCATTCTGTTCGCTCTTGGAAATGAAATTAAATCCCTCTTTATACTTTGAGGGGGATAGCCAGTATCTTAGATTATTAAAATAATTTTCTCTTAAATTTCTTAGCCAATATTCAGACGACTGCATACCTTTTTGAATAACGTTCAGTTTTGAGCTGTATTTTTCTAAAGGAAACCAGCTTAGTTGGTTTTTATCTTTTTCGTCTATTGAATTAATGACTTGATAATTTGTATAGCGATTCCAATACGATTCAGTGATTTTATTTAATCCACTCCTCCAGTACACAGGGTTGATAAAGTAAATCACATTCAAGTTCTTAACCTCTTCTTTATGTGTTAGTAAAACGGGTAAGTGCAAACCGCATGTTCTTCCCGCACCAGCTAACACAGAGAACTTTGCAGTACCAAAATATTTATCGTTATTAAGATATGTGTAGTAGTTACCTCCAGTTATAGAAGTGCTTTCAGATGTTCCAAGAATTAAGTACCCATTATTTCGCTTAATGGAGCCTATGAATTCTGAAACTTCAGGTGTATCATTAAATTTTAGATTGAGTCCACTAAGATGTCCCAACTGATTTTCGAAACCTTTCACAGGTGTTTCAGGAATTAGCAAACCAACAACTAGTAGAATTACTGAAAAGCCTATAATAAATAACCCATTGTTTGTTAGGTTTTTAGTTTTATAAAAAGACTGAATCCAACTCATACTAATACCTTATAAATTTCGATGAGCTGCTCGTGCGTATAGTTGAAAAAGGTCCAGCCTACAGTTACAAACAGGAATGTTACTATAATGCTTAAACCTTTGTAAAGCTGAACATTAACCTTTGATATTGTATTGGATCTGAAGTAAATAAACCAAACCTTGTTTAGTGCAAGCCCTATTCCGTGCCAAATACCCCAATAAAGGAAATTAATTTTATCACCATGCCAAAGACCGCAAATTGCAAATGTTGTAATGTATCCAAGAATCGTTACTGTTAATTTGTATTGTTTGCCCAATACCTTGTTGTACATGGAAATAATAGGTTTAAACACATAAATCTTTAGAAAATTTGAAAATGTGATATGCCACCTTTTCCAAAATTCTGATAGACTACTCGAGAAGTAGGGATTATTAAAGTTCTCAGGTGTTTTAATTCCGAGTAAAAAAGCAGTTCCAATTGCTATGTCTGAGTACCCTGAAAAATCGATATAAATATAGGCTGAATAAGCAATCATACTCAAGCTGATCGCTGCAAAAGGAGAGTAGTCTGAGAGTAATAATTTATAATCTAAGGCATAGTTTATGATTAAAGGAACAATTGCTAATGTTTTAAATGCTCCCAAAAAAATCCGAGTGATCCCAGCAAAAAAGAGCGATTTATTATACTTAGTAAAAGGTCTGTTTAGCCAATATTGAAAGTTTCTATAAGTATCAATAGGACCCGCTAATATGGAAGGAAAGAAAAGTATGTAACTTAAAAAAGTGAGCAGGTTTGCTTCGCTAATTTTGTTTTTGTACGACTCTACCAAATAGTGAATGTATCGGAAAATAATATACGATAATCCCAGTTTTTGGACAGAAAGAATGGGGGCTTTTATGTATCCTAAAAAAACAGTTGAAAGGTTGTCGTGTAAGTAAGGATAGTTGCGAATTGAGAAAAGTGCAATTACAATAAACAATGCAGCCTGCAGGAGCCTTAATGAATGGTTTGAGTTTAATATACGCCCTATCGTAAATACTAACACACTGATAATTGCTAGAACAATAATAGTATGTTCTTTAACCAGCGTTAAACCTATAATGAGCGTGCCAAAAAGCAGTACGAGATTTCTTACATAAATATTAGGTGTGAGAAATCTTGCAGCATTAAATACTAGGACAAAAATTACAATCGTTATAAAGACAGAATAACTGTTGAAAAACATGGCTCAGATTGACAGTACTTAACGATTTGAAAACAATAACCTTTTCAATAAGTAAATTACTGTTCGGGGCCAAAAATATGGATTTTAGAGTAGTACCATATTCGTCCAATAATAGTTTAGCTTTTTAGCAGCTCAATATAAAAACCTTTTTATAGGCTTGCTAATGCAGCTTCATAGTTTGGCTCATCAACAGTTTCTGTTACTTGCTCAGTGTACGTGACTTTTCCTTCAGAATTCACAATCACAATAGACCTTGAACTTAGTCCAGATAGAGGGCCATCGGTGATTTCAAGACCATAATCTTTTCCAAATTGACCCGATTTAAAATCAGATAACATGACAACATTTTCAATGCCTTCAGCACCACAAAAACGGTTCTGTGCAAATGGTAAGTCTCTTGAAATACAAAGCACCTTTGTGTTTTCCAGACTTGCTGCTTCCTTATTGAAATTGCGCACAGACATAGCGCAAGTGCCAGTGTCAATACTTGGAAAGATGTTTAAAATTAAATTGTGTCCCGTAAAATCGGTTAAGGTTTTAGTCGATAAATCCACTCCCGTTAATTGGAAATCTTTTGCAGAATCTCCAACTGAAGGTAAACTTCCAATTGTGTGTATTTCGTTTCCTTTTAATGTAATAGTTGCCATATCTTTCGTTTAAATTTTGCTCGAAACTAAAAGCTTTTTAGAGAGGAGTTGATAAGCATGAGTTAGATTTATTGTTTTTTAATAGTACTTCGTATTGCTGGGAAAATACTTTATTTGCTTTTTAACAAATTCCAAATGATTAGAACACTAAGAGCCACATTCTGCAAATTCCTGCTTAAAATGGGGAATTGGGAGATTGATAACAATCTGAAAGACAAAGGTCGCAAGTTTATTGTAATTGCTGCGCCACATACTTCGAATTGGGATTTCATTTATGCTCTACCGGCATTACACATAATGGGTGTTCGTAATATGAGATATCTAATCAAAAACCAATTGTTTTTTTTTCCCCTTAAGTATTTGTTTTATTGGACGGGAGGAATTCCGGTTGATCGTTCTAAGAAAAATGAATTAACCTCAAACTTAAAGCGGATGATTAATGAAAAGGAAGAGATTTATTTACTTTTCCCACCAGAAGGAACAAGAAGTCCTGTCGATCGCTGGAAAACAGGTTTTTATTACACTGCTCTTGAAACGGGCTTACCAATTATTTTGGGATATATTGACTATAAGGTTCGTAAGTTGGGCTTTGGTGAAGTGTTTTATCCTACAGGTGTATTTAACGACGATATGGAGAAGATTCAGTCGTATTATGCCAATAAAGGTGCTAAATATCCTGAGAAGTTCAATAAGAGCATTTACATACCTAAGTAGGAGGTTAAGTCCTTTTAAATTGTTATTTCGAATGGCAAGAAGAAGGAAGTATTGTATCGAGAAGTTTACTAACTCTCGATACAATTTTGTTCTGCAAGCGCCACAAAATCACTCGAACTGACACTAGTCTCTAGATCTAAAATAATCCCAACAACATTGCGAATCCTGTAACTGTAATTAAGGTTGCAATAATGGTATGCAATGTCTTTAACGAGATCTTCTTTAAAAACCGTTTTCCAATCATTGCACCGGCAAACGCACTCGCTACGGCCACAATCATAATCGCATATGGAATCTCGGTTATTTCGTTGGTATTGGAAAAGTATATCGGAAGTCTAGTAAGGTCAACAACACAAGCAATTGCAATTCCAGTAGCAATAAATGATTCTTTACTGAGATTAACTTGTGCTAAAAAGGCTGTTCTGAGTGCGCCTTGATGTCCAGATAGTCCGCCGAAGAAACCGCTAATAGAACCTCCTACAGGCAGTAAGAAAGAAGAAGCGCTAACCTTTTCTGATAATTTTTTGTTCTCCAAATAAGCGAAGCAGATTAATAATAATCCAACTACAACCTGAGTCCAACTCACATCAATAAGCTTATCGAATGCTGAGTAAGAGTAAGCATTTGGTAAATCACCCATTTGCACTAGCAACATTGAGCCAATGAATGCTCCTATAATTGCGGGTATTCCAAAAATTGCAAGTGTCTTGAAATCTATGTATTTCCCTACTAATCCTGTTTTAAAAAGGTTATTCAGCAAGTGAACAACTCCTGTAAGTGCAATTGCATATTCAAGAGGAAAGAAAAGTGCAAAAGCAGGAAGCAACATAGTTCCTAATCCAAATCCGCTAAAGAAGGTGAGTAAAGAGGCGAGAAGTGCCACAGCTCCGATGAGTATAAATTCCATGACGTAAAAATAGAATCTATTGAATTACTAGCAAACTTTCTGAGATCTTCCTTCGCTATTTGGAAGGATCTTAACTATTTGGTAATGTATCAGGAGTTTAACGACAAAGGTCTCTAAGATTTTCAAAAAGGTCGCAAAGTGTGAATGCTTCAAATATACTGGGTAACAAATCCTTTGAGCACTTCGTGTCTACTTTACGTACTTTGAGGTTGAGTTTTTCGGAAAAAATGTCTACTAAATCCGTTCTAAGCTGTCATAATTTCCGCTTTATAATCCTTGAAATGCATTGGTACTTTCTTTGACTAAATTACAAATAAAAATACCAATCAATTAATGAGGTAAGGATACGTAAATATATGAATACTAATAATTTAACTACAAAAAGTCAAGAGGCAATTCAACAGGCTCAGCAAATAGCAATGGCCGCCGATAATCAGTCTGTAGAGACTGGCCACTTGATGAAAGGAATATTACAAGTTGATGAAAACGTAACTCCTTTTTTATTCAAAAAACTAGGAGTCAATTTTAACGTTTTTGTGCAGGCATTAGATAAAATAGTAGAAAGCTATCCTAAGGTTCAGGGAGGAGATATTTACCTTTCCAAGGAATCTGCTCAGGTTGTTGCAAAAGCAAGTAACCATTTAAAAACATTTGGAGACGAGTTCGTTTCTGTAGAGCACTTGTTGTTGAGTTTGTTAGAGGTGAAATCCACGGTTTCAACACTAATGAAGGATAATGGTGTATCCAGTAAAGATTTAAATGCTGCAATTAATGAGTTACGAAAAGGCAGCACTGGAAACAGTCAAAGTGCAGAGGAGACTTATAACGCATTGAATAAATACGCTGTAAACCTTAATGCTCAAGCCAAAAAGGGGAAATTAGATCCAGTAATAGGAAGAGATGATGAGATACGACGAGTACTTCAGATTTTGTCGCGAAGAACCAAAAACAATCCAATATTAGTTGGAGAACCTGGTGTAGGTAAAACTGCAATTGCAGAAGGCTTGGCTCATAGAATTGTTTCTGGAGATGTTCCGGACAATCTAAAGTCTAAGGAATTATATTCTTTGGATATGGGGGCGTTGATTGCTGGAGCGAAGTATAAAGGTGAGTTTGAAGAGCGACTGAAAGCTGTAGTAAAGGAAGTCACCAATTCGAACGGAACTGTGGTGCTGTTTATTGATGAAATCCACACGCTCGTTGGAGCCGGTGGAGGTCAGGGTGCAATGGATGCTGCAAATATTCTTAAGCCTGCTTTGGCAAGAGGAGATTTGAGAGCAATTGGAGCAACGACGCTCGATGAATATCAAAAATACTTTGAGAAGGATAAAGCTTTAGAGCGCAGATTTCAAATGGTGATGGTAGATGAACCGAATATGGAAGACGCTATCAGTATTCTTAGAGGCTTAAAAGAAAAATATGAAACGCATCACAAAGTAAGGATTCAGGACAGCGCAATTATCTCTGCAGTTGAATTGAGTACACGTTATATATCTGATCGTTTTTTACCGGATAAGGCAATTGATTTGATTGATGAAGCAGCGGCAAAGCTGAAAATTCAAATAAATTCCATGCCAGAAGAATTGGACGAAGTTGAGCGTAAAATTCGTCAGTTAGAGATTGAGCGTGAAGGAATTAAACGCGAAGGAGACAAAAAAAAGCTCAAGTTTCTTGGAGAAGAAATCGCTAACTTATCTGAGCAGCGCGATCAGCTAAAAGCTAAGTGGCAAGGCGAGAAACAAGTAATTGATGGCACACAGCAAGTAAAAGAAAGCATTGAACAACTAAAGTTTGAGGCCCAGCAAGCAGAGCGAGATGGCGACTTTGGTAAAGTTGCGGAAATCCGATATGGATTGCTTTCGAAAGCAGAAGAAAGCTTGAAGAAGTTTGAAGCGCAATTGGAAGAACTACAAGCGAGTGGCTCACAAATGTTAAAAGAAGAGGTTGATGCTGAGGATATAGCTGAAATTGTAGCCAAATGGACAGGAATTCCAGTTTCAAAAATGGTTCAAACTGAAACGGAGAAGTTGTTGCACCTCGAAGACGAGCTGCACAAACGAGTTGTTGGTCAGGAAGAAGCAATTGGTGCGGTTTCGGACGCTGTGCGAAGAAGTAGAGCAGGGCTTTCGGATACTGAAAAGCCATTAGGTTCCTTCTTGTTTTTAGGAACAACAGGAGTAGGAAAAACTGAATTAGCAAAAGCTTTAGCTGAATTTTTATTCGATAATGAAGGAGCACTTACACGAATTGATATGAGTGAATATCAAGAACGTCACGCAGTAAGTAGACTCGTTGGAGCGCCTCCGGGATATGTTGGATATGAGGAAGGTGGTCAGTTAACCGAGGCAGTTCGAAGAAAACCATATTCTGTGATACTATTAGATGAAATCGAAAAAGCGCACCCGGATGCTTTTAATATTTTATTGCAAGTGCTAGATGACGGTCGATTAACAGATAATAAAGGGCGTGTTGCAAATTTTAAGAACACAATAATCATTATGACTTCAAATTTAGGGAGTGAGCTAATTCGAGATAATTTTGAAAAAGCAGATTTAGTTGATGAGGAATTGTTTGAACGCACAAAAATGGATGTGCTTGGCTTTGTAAAAAAGAGCTTAAAACCCGAGTTTGTAAATAGAATTGATGAAACAATAATGTTTACTCCACTTACCAAAGATAACATTCGGGAAATTATTCGAATTCAATTAAAAGGATTGGATAAGGTGTTGAAAAACAAAAACATAACGTTAAGTGCTTCTGATGAAGTTATTAATCATTTGGCAGATTTAGGTTACGATCCACAGTACGGAGCTCGACCAGTAAAACGGGTGATCCAGAAAGAAGTGATGAATGAATTGTCGCGTAGTATTCTCTCTGGGCAGGTAAAGGATGGGGATGATATTATTCTTGATGAATTTGATGGTAAATTCGTATTTCGTAAACCCGTAAAGGAAGTTCATTAAACACAAGTAGATATTAAGAAAGGGCTGTGAGTAAACCAGTGCTCTTTCTTAATATCATAGTATTTGAGTCGTATTTTTGTATTTCAGTGAAGTTAATTAAAATTTATATCATTTTGTTTTTTGGGCTACTCGTTTGGAGCGAATCTGAAGCGCAGTTTGACCTGAATAGTGATGGTAACTGGAAGACTAGTGAAACTGCAACACCAGGTTGGTTAAACCCGAGCTTCGACGATTCGTCCTGGCCAAACTCTATTGCTCCAGCTCAAAATCCGGGTGGTGCTACGTGGCCGCCATTATCTACTTCTATGTGGGTTCCAAACGCTGCTGGTGATTCAGCTTTTTTTCGTAAGGCATTCGAACTTAGAAGTTCTTGTGTTACTGCCGATGATTTTCTGGTATCTGCAGACAATGAGTTTGATGTTTGGATAAATGGAACTTACGTCGGAGGCAGAAAAAATTTAGGGAGACTTACCGTTATTAACGTGGCGAGTTACTTAAGAATAGGTTATAATGTTGTCTGTATAAGAGCTTATAGTTTTAATCCTCCGAGTATGGTTAGAGCATTAGGAAAAGCAAATTACACTTCAGGACCAATTATAGATCTTGGAGCTGATAAATACGTTTGTGATGGAGATTCAACGTTTGTTACTACAAATCACAATTATCAGCGATACGATTGGAGTGACGGACAATCTTCGAGAACTGCAGAGTTTTCTGTACAGGGTAGATATTGGAACACTGCTCGTGATACTGCGGGCTGTCCTTGGGTAGATACAGTAGAGGTTTTTAGTTATAAAGTAAAACCAGTTGAACTTGGGCCAGACACGAGTATTTGTGATGGAGATCAAGCTACGTTTAATGCCGATCCCGACAATGCTTACAGTCGCTATAAATGGAGTACAGGAGATACCACCAAAACAATAACAGTAGGTTATCAAGACCTATTCAGAGTAACTGTTACAGATAAAAATGAATGCACAGCTTCAGATTTCAGAAAAACACGTGTGTTTGTCTCTGGTACTGCGGTGAATTTAGGACAGGATACCATTTTATGTAAAGGCGATAGCTTAAAAATAAATGCATTTTTCCCACAATCAAGATACAAATGGAGTGATGGAACAACAGACAGCAATTTTATAATTACACAAGCAGGAAACTATGAAGTAACCGTTACTAATTTTTGTGGAGAAGCAATTGATGAAATTGCCATTCAATATATCAGTGAGTTGTCTATAGATTTAGGAGAAGATCAGTTTCTATGCAGTAATTTAGAATTAGATATAGGTCAGAAAGTAGCTGGAGTGTTAAGTTATAAATGGAGTACAGGTGCTTCTTCCGCATTTATCAAGACTACTGTTCCTGGTATTTATAGTGTTCATGTGATAGATTATTGTGGAAATGAGGGGCAAGATGACATTGAAATAATCAAGGAGTTAAATCCGGATGCTATTATACCGTCCGCGTTTTCCCCGAACAATGATGCCCTTAATGAAACTTGGCGAACCTATGTAAGGCCAAAAAGCTACTTCAATGTTAAAGTGATTGATCAGTGGAGTAGAATTGTGTTTGAAAGTAGTAATCACTTAGAAGAGTGGGACGGTTCAAATGAAGGAGGACCACTTCCAGTTGGTAAGTACATTTATACAGTTGAATGGGATGAATGCGAAAACCAGCCACAGACAGCACAAGGAAGTATAACGATTGTGAGATAGGTTATGGAACTACAAGGCGAATTGTACTTTTAACATTTACCGATTGAGCTTCTAAAAAATAAATTCCAGAGGGTAATGTTTCAGCAGTTAAGCTGTACAATTCAATAAGTAACTCTTTGTCAGTAGTCTCAAGTTCTTTTTTCACTAATTCATTTCCTAATAAATCAATTAAACGAAAATTAATAGTGTTACTGTGTGCCTTAACTTTTATGAACGACTCACTTGTTAATGGATTAGGAAATACCTCTATAACAGAGCTTGCAGGAGCGTTGAAATCGTAAACTGAAACACCTCCACCATTATTGGTAGTATCTCCAGGTGACGCATAAAGTCTTAGACTATCCATATAAATTGCTGGACTTGGTACACTGCCATTTACGGGTGCACTTCCGATAGCCTGCACTACATTAAAGTTTTCTACTACTTTTCCAAATACAGGATGTTTTGAGGAAAGTGGTGCTTTGTTGTAATCTAATCGAGTGTTGTTAATTAGATTAATAAAAAATTGAGTGTTCCCAGAATTAACTGCTCCAGTATTCGCCATAGAAATAGTTCCTGTCGTGTTACTTAATCCAACGTGAAATTCATCTTGAATATTTGGCTTTGTAGCTCCGTTTCCACCTTGAATCATGAAGTTGTTGATTACACGGTGAAAAGTAACGCCATCGTAATATTTATCTTGAACTAAACTTTTGAAATTTCCAGCAGTAATAGGTGCAAGAGTGTCATTAAGTTCAACAATAAAATCACCTAACGTGGTATGAAACTTTACTTGCGTTTGAGCTATAACTGTTGCGAATGAACATGCAATTAATAGAAGGGTAAATAATTTCTTCATGGTTATCAATTTAGAGATGCTCAAATCTAACAGAAATTATTGCAGATATCTTTGGGGTTAAATGAGAGTAGAGCAAAAAACAGCCCGATAACTTGTCTTTTAAGCTTGATTTAAAATTTGATTAGTCTTTTACGATTCTTTGCAATTCTTTTTCGCCCTTAGAATTAGTGAGATGAAGGAAGTAAATACCTTCATCTAAATCACTCAAATCACATTCAATAATATCTTGACCTAATCTAGTTTTAACGATTTGACCAGCTAAGCCCAAAACGCTTATTGAAACTATTGGCACATTAGATTTAAGAAATACTATACTCGAAGTAGGATTAGGATAAACCGCTGTATTTTGAATGGTGTTTGAATAGATGTTTGTTAAGTCAGCATCAATAACTGTGATGGTTCCAATTATCGAACAACCGTTCTTATCGAACACTGTGCATGTGTAATCTCCAGCACATAAACCAGACAATAAGGAGTCTGTTGAACCCGTACTCCAAGAATAGGCGTATCCTGGAGTTCCTCCAGTTATTTCAATCCTAATCGATTCATCACAGGTGCTATCGTTATTTGAAATTTGAACCAAAGTATCAATTTCTAGTTTGCTAGGTTGAGTTAGATTAGTGGAATCAACAACTAAACAGCCGTTTGCGTCTGTCACTGTTAGTGTATATGATTTATTCGCAATCAGGTTATTTGCAATCGAGTCTTTAGTTCCGTCTGACCAAGCATATTGATAGGGTTTAGAACCGCCAGCGGCATTACCAGTTATTTTTCCGCTCGAATCTTCAAAGCAGTATAAATCCGTTTTACTTAGCGATAGAGTAGGAGAAACGGCATCTTCAATTGTAACTAATCGAATTGCTGAGCATCGCATAGAATCTGTAACTGTTACAAAGTACCGTCCTTTAGTCAATCCTAAAGCGCTATCGGAAATGGAACTGTTACTCCAGCGGAAATCATAAGGAGCTATACCACCACTTAGATTTATAACCTGAGAGGAACCAATTGATTGATTGCATTTGTCATCAACTTCTGAAGTTGTAAAAACAAGAGTATTGCTTTGACTAGCTACTGATACAGATTGAGCGGAAGTACAGCCATTTCCATCTGAAATTGTAACTGAATAAATTCCAGCACTTAAACTATCAATTGAAGCTCCCGTTTTATTATTACTCCAATTAAATGAAGGTGTTCCAATTGCATTGGTAATATTGGAAACAATTGCTTCACCCCAACCATTGTTGCAGAATTCGGGATTAGAATTAATAGAAAAAGTAATATTAGAACCGCTTTCTTTAATTTCTGCAGTGTCAATAATCGAACATCCGTTCTTGTCCGTTATTGTTACAATATAAGAACCACTTTTTAGGTTTATTGCACTATCGTTAGAAATAGAAACTCCAGTAGGCCAAGAAACTGAGTACGGTATTTTTCCACCAGTAATTGAAGGTAGAGCCCAACCTGTGCTATCTCCGCATATAGAAGCGCTGGCAGTGAATGTATTAGAAATTACAGCTGGAGCACTAAGTTTAACGGTCTTTATTGCTTCGTTATTTACTTTATCAGTAACCGTAACAGAATATGTTCCTGGACCTAAGTTAACTAATGAATCAGCAACTGAAGCAGAGCCGCTCCATTTATAGGAATAAGGAGCGCCAGCACCACCAGTAACGTTTTTAATCACGATTTTTCCAGTATTAATTCCGCCACATAAAATTGAGGTACTATCAGCTAAAAATGTAATTAGATTAAGTGCCGCGATAGTTTTAGTGCTAGCATAAGTTTTATCTCCACTATTACCGCCATCTGAGTTTGCAGCTACACCAGCTCCATATATAGCTACAGTGCCTACATTAGTTGCTGGAGCTTTCCAAGTAATAGCAAAACTACTTGTGCTAGAGGCTAAGCTTTGTCTTGCATAAGGTCTTCCTCCCGATGTAGTTGTGTTGAATCCAGTTCCAGAAAAACTACCCGCTCCTGTTGATATGTTAGTTGATTGAACCGTTGTTATTTCAAAACCATAAACAGTACCTCCAGTTAAGGCAAGTGTAATTGTGTATGTTTTACCAGGGTAATAAGAGGTAGGGCTAGTAATCGAAATGCTTCCGCCGGTTGGATTAAGAGATCCAGAATGGCACCCGGTACAATTTGCACCTGTTCGATTAGTACGATCGATAGGAGGGTTGGAGGAATAGTTAAGATGGATTAAACCAATTGCAGATAAAGATAGAACTGTAATAATTTTAAGAATAGATTTCTTCAAAAGACCTTTGTTTTTACTAATAACGCTGGCATCTAATAATTGGTTTGGCGTATGTTGTATTAATTCTCAATTATTTTTTATATCCTCAATCCCTCCAACAATTGAATACGAGTGTTGGTTTAAGTTTTCAGAAAATTGCTGGGCTGCGTTTTTACTCCGAATTCCTTTTTGACAAATAAAAATAGGAGTTTTTGATTGATTTGATAACTCAAAATCCCAAGTACTAAGCGGGAGATTTAATCCACCAATATTATAATTCTCATATTCGATCATCTCTCGAACATCAATCAATTGATAATCTGGAGCATCAAGAAGAAGCTTTGCCGCAGTATAACTAATCTCTTTAACCAACGCATTTAACCCACAGAAATGCTCATAATTGTCCAACAGTTGGTCGACTTTAGAATGCTCAGGATCCTTTTCAAACTCTAGAACTTGTTGCGAGTTATTCAGTGTATTAATGCAAAGTAGCTTCCCGCTCAATGGTTCTCCGACACCCGTAATGACCTTTATAGTCTCTAATGCTTGGTAGTTTCCAATAATGCCGGGAAGAATGCCTAACACTCCTATTTCACTGCATGAGGGCACACTTCCTGGACTTGGAGGCTCTGGGAACAAACACCGATAAGTGGGACCGTTTTGATAATTGAAAACACTGACCTGACCTTCAAACTTGAAAATGCTTCCGTGAATCAGTGGTTTTTTAGTCATTACTGCAGCATCATTGCACAAATAACGAGTTGCAAAATTGTCTGTACCGTCGACGATCACATCGTATTCTGAGAATAAATCCAATGCGTTGTTATTGGTCAGTAAAAAGGGATAAGATTTTATTTTGATTAAATCGTTTTGCAGTTGCAGTCGAATAGCTGCTAATTCTGCTTTATTGATTCCAATATCAGAAGTATTGAATAGCACTTGCCTCTGCAAGTTGGAAACATCAACTACATCTCCGTCGATAATTCCAATGCAACCAACTCCGACTGCAGCTAAATAAAGCAACACAGGGCAACCTAATCCACCAGCACCAACGACCAAAACCTTTGCATTTTTGAGTTTAAGTTGCGCTTTTTCGCCAAACTCTGGAAGTGTAAGGTGTCTATCGTAACGCTCTTTTTCTGCAGAATTAAGCATGTTCTTCAACGCTTGGTTTTGAATTCCATAAAGCCGAGTCCCAATCTTTCCATACCGTTTCGTAGCCTGCATTAGAAATCATTTCAGCAATTTCTTTTGGGCTTCGAGCATCGTCTATTTCAAATTGTTCCAGCGATTCAGGTTCAACTGCATAGCCACCGGGGTTAGTCTTAGAGCCTGCGCTAGTACTTGTAATGCCTAGTTTAATGATGTGGTCTCTGAATTTAGGTGCTTCTCTAGTCGATAAGCTTAGCTCAACTTCCTCATTCATGATACGATATGCGCAAATGAGTTGAACCAATTCACGATCAGATATTTCAACTTTAGGCTGTAACTCTCCTTCGTGTGGTCGCAATCTTGGGAATGAAATGGAGTATTTAGTTTGCCAATAAGTTCGCTCTAAATAATCAAGGTGTAGGGCTGTTAAAAAGCTATCTACACGCCAATCTTCCAATCCAATTAAGCTCCCAATACCAATTTTATGCACTCCTGCTTTCCCTAAACGATCGGGTGTATCCAGACGATAATCAAAATTCGATTTTTTACCTTTTGGATGATGCTTTTTGTACTCAGCTTTATGGTAAGTCTCCTGATAAACCAATACGGTATTCAGTCCACAAGGAATAAGTTCCTCATACTCTTTTTGGTCTAGTGGCTGCACTTCAATAGATATGTGAGAAAAGTGAGGTTGAATCAGTTTTAATGCATTCTGGAAATAGTCAACTCCTACTTTGGTATTTGCTTCACCGGCAACCAGCAGAATATGATCAAAACCTAATGCTTTGATTGCTTTAACTTCTTCTAAAATCTCTTTATCGGTAAGTGTTCTTCGAGGAATTTTGTTGGTAAAACTAAACCCACAGTACGTACAAATGTTTTGACATTCATTCGATAAATACATAGGAAGGTACATCTGAATGGTTTTCCCAAAACGTTTTTGAGTCAATTCATGACTTAATTTTGCCATTTTCTCTAAATAAGGAGCAGCAGCAGGGGATATAAGTGCCTTAAAATCTTCTAAGTCTCGCTTGTTTTTACCCAACGCACGTTCAACATCAGTATCCGTTTTTCCATAAATAGAAGCTTTGGTAGTATCCCAGTCGTATGTATTGAAAAGCGTTTTGAAACTCATGTTATAATTCGTCTAGAAATGATGTTAACGGGCTACTTGCATTTGCTCCTGAACTTACCGCTCCAAGTTTTGCTTCGAAAGCCATTCTTCCGGCTTGCGTAGCTAATTTAAAAGCTTTGGCCATCTCAACAGGATTATCGGCTACAGCTATCGCTGTGTTTACTAAAATCGCATCTGCACCTATTTCCATTGCTTTTGCAGCATCAGAAGGAGCTCCAATACCAGCGTCAACTATAACTGGTACGTTGCTTTGTTCAATAATTATCTCAAGAAAATCCGAAGTTCTCAGTCCTTTGTTGCTGCCGATAGGTGCGCCTAATGGCATAACAGCTGCAGTTCCAACTTCTTCTAGACGCTTGCACAACACAGGGTCTGCATGAATATACGGCAAAACAATAAAGCCAAGTTTGACCAATTCTTCAGCCGCCAAAAGTGTTTCAATAGGATCTGGAAGTAAATATTTAGGATCAGGGTGTATTTCTAATTTGATCCAATTGGTTTCTAACGCTTCACGAGCTAATTCAGCAGCGAAGATGGCTTCTTTAGCGTTTCTTACTCCAGAAGTGTTTGGTAGCAAGGAAATGTGATTGGCAGATAAATGCTGGAGCATTGCATCTTGTCCGTTATTTAGATCGACACGTTTAAGTGCTACTGTAACTAACTCAGAGCCTGAAGCAGTTATTGCTTCTCCCATTAATTCAGAAGATCTGAATTTACCTGTCCCAGTAAATAATCGGCTATGAAATTGTTTATCAGCTATTTGCAACATTCGATTTTTCCTTAGTAGTCGTTAATTCATTTTGAAAAAAAGCAACCTGTTCTTTCCAATTTTCAGCGTTAATTAGTGCATTGGAAATGGCAATTCCTTGCACTCCAGTTGTTAGTATTGATTTAATATCTTCCACTTCAATTCCGCCAATTGCAACAATAGGGGTAGTGATGTTTTTTACAGCCATTTGATCTATAATCGATTTATAGCCATCGATACCTAGCTGTGGGCTTAGCTTTTCCTTGGTTGTCGTAAAACGATAAGGACCCAAGCCAATATAATCTGCGCCAGCTTTGTAAGCCGCGTAAATATCTTCAATGGTATTGCAAGTGGCTCCAATCAATACTTTACCTTCAGTCAATGCTTTTGCAGAGGCAATTGGCATATCTCCCTTGCCTAGATGACAAGCATCAGCTTTACATTGTAATGCAATATCTAAATGGTCGTTTATACAAAGCATCACGCCAAACTTGGAAGTAATTATTCTAGCTTCTGTGGCTAAATCCTTAACATCTTCTTTACTATGTGCTTTTATCCGCACTTGAATCCATTCAACACCTGATTCACAAGCCTTTCGGACTTGCTCCAGCTGAACTTCAGGATCGTCTGAGTGGGTTATAAATTGTAGGTTTTTAAACATTAAATATTATTGATAGTGATAGGCTAGGAGCGTCTTGTTGCTACCCAATACCTTTTCTATATATCGTTTGCTTTTTAAAAGAGCCAAATGCATTGGAAAATCTAATGCTATATTACAGGCTAATGCGGTTGAAAGTACACAACCAGATCCGTGTTTTTCGGAGTAAGTACCTGCTTTTGGATTGAGTTTCTTGGTGCCTTTTTTGTCTGCAAAATAATCCACTCCAATCCGCTCTTCATTATGCCCACCTGTCAGATAAATCTGTGTTGATTTCGATAATTCTGACAAGCCCTCTTCTGTATTTTTTTTATTTGATAAATAACTCAATTCGTGTGAGTTAGGTGTAATCATATCAACTTTTGATAGAATATTTTTGAAATCAACATTTGAATCAAAATCAAAGAAGGTAGTGTCGTCGCTCGCCTTTACAACTGGGTCCCAAATTGTTGTTGCTTTTGGCCAATATTCCGCTGTCATTTCCAGTATTGCAGAAAGCATTTCAACGTTTTGAACAATGCCAATTTTAATAGCCTTAAAATCAACCTGCTTTAGAGCGTCACATTGCTCTTTGATATATGCGTGGGACAACCAATTTACAGACAATACCTTGTCTTCTCTTTGAACGGTATTCGCGGTTAAAACGGACATTCCATAGCATCGCAGTCGTTCAGCAGTTTTAATGTCTGCCAAAACTCCAGCGCCGCCAGTAGGATCAAATCCGCCGATAGTCAATACATGTGGTCTTGCAGGTTTCATCATTCGACTATTTCTAATTGAATTGCAGATTGAATTTTCTGGAAATTTTCAAGTGGTTCTCCTTCAGAGTGCCAAATTGCTCCTAGACAAGCAGCGCCATTAAAACCTAATTCTATAGATTTAATCATTGTATGAGCATCAACGCCACCCAAAGCAAGAATAGCTGTTTCGCGCTTTCTTGGAATCCTATCCAACGCTGGGTTTGCAGCATAATTCTCTTTTGAAATGCTTTTGAATATAGGACTCAAAGTACAAGACTTTATGTGCCCATTAATTTGCTCAAACTCTTCTAAGCTATGAATAGAGACTGAATCGCAGTGTTGAACTTTGCCTTGAATCACAGCCAATTTATATTGTAGATGCAGTTTACACCCGAATTCTTCAGCTAATTTTCTGTTGTAATGCACAAAAACCCTTTCTCTATAAGCTTTAGGAATAGAGGAAAGGTAATTGCGTATTGACTTTATATCTGAATGCGGTTTACGCAAATGAAAACGTTTCAAGCCAGCTTTGAATAAATCCAAAACCAGTTCTAACTCATTTGGGTAATCCTTTTCAGGAGAGAAAACAGCTACTTCAAAAGGCATGTCATTATAAATAAAGTTTACTTCCTTCTTTCTTGAAGGTTTCGCTCATCTCAGCCATTCCTTCTTCCAATACTTCAGTTCCTTCTTCTAATCCTCTTTCAGCTGCGTATTTTCTCACATCTTGAGTAATCTTCATACTGCAGAAATGAGGACCACACATTGAACAGAAATGGGCGATTTTAGCGCCTTCAGCAGGAAGCGTTTCATCGTGATATTCTCTTGCTGTATCTGGATCTAATGACAAGTTGAATTGATCTGCCCAACGGAATTCGAATCGAGCCTTACTCAATGCATTATCTCTATGCTGAGATCCGGGGTGTCCTTTCGCTAAATCAGCAGCATGAGCAGCTAGTTTATAAGTAATTACACCATCCTTAACGTCTTTTTTATTCGGTAAACCTAAATGTTCTTTTGGAGTAACATAACACAACATCGCAGTTCCAAACCATCCAATCATCGCAGCACCAATAGCTGAAGTAATGTGATCGTAACCTGGAGCAATATCAGTAGTCAACGGTCCTAATGTGTAAAAAGGAGCTTCTCCGCAAACTTCTAATTGTTTGTCCATGTTTTCCTTGATCATGTGCATTGGCACGTGACCTGGTCCTTCAATCATCGTTTGTATATCGTGTTTCCAAGCAATTTTAGTCAACTCGCCCAGTGTTTCTAACTCACCAAATTGGGCTGCATCATTTGCGTCTGCTATACAACCTGGCCTTAGTCCATCGCCTAATGAGAAGGCAACATCATAAGCTTTCATGATTTCACAGATTTCTTCGAAATGCGTGTACAAGAAACTCTCTTTATGATGTGCTAAACACCATTTAGCCATTATTGCTCCTCCACGAGAAACAATACCAGTAACACGTTTTGCAGTTAATGGAACATATCTTAAAAGAACACCTGCATGAATAGTGAAGTAATCAACTCCTTGCTCAGCCTGTTCAATCAAAGTATCTCGATACAATTCCCAAGTTAAATTTTCAGCTTTACCATTTACTTTTTCAAGTGCTTGATAAATCGGAACAGTTCCAATTGGAACTGGAGAATTACGGAGAATCCATTCGCGCGTTTCGTGAATATTTGCACCCGTACTCAAGTCCATAATATTATCAGCGCCCCAGCGACAGGCCCAGACAGCTTTCTCCACTTCTTCTTCAATAGTTGAGGAAACGGCAGAGTTTCCGATGTTGGCATTGATTTTTACCAAGAAATTACGACCAATAATCATCGGCTCACTTTCAGGGTGATTGATGTTGTTTGGAATGATTGCACGTCCAGCAGCAATTTCGTCACGGACAAATTCCGGAGTAATACTCCCCTTTGGAGTGTTAGCGCCAAAACTTTGACCAGGGTGCTGCATTTTCATTTCTGTAACCTCGTCAATCCGTTGGTTTTCACGAATCGCAATGTATTCCATCTCTGCAGTAATGATTCCTTTTCTCGCATAATGCAGTTGCGAGACGTTTTTACCTTTTTTAGCACGCAAAGGCTTCTTTATGTGCTCAAAGCGCAAATGATCCAATGAAGTATCCTCAAAACGCTCACGACCGTATTCAGAAGTCTGATTATTTAGTTCCTCTACATCTCCACGATTTCGAATCCATTCATCTCTTAAAGCTGGCAACCCTTTTTTAATATCTATATCAGCTGTAGGGTCAGTGTAAGGCCCACTTGTGTCATAAATTGTCACCGGAGCGTTAGTCGTCGTTTTACCGTTAAAAGTATCGGTTGTATCTTCTAATGATACTTCACGCATTGCTACTTTTAAATCGTATAATTCGCCTCTTACAAAAACTTTTTTAGAACTTGGAAATGGCACTCTACTGATTACATCTTCCTTTGGTGCATTGTCTTTCTTCATAATTTTATCCTCCTTGAGTAGCTTTAATAATCGTGATTTTGTCCTTTTCTGAAAGGGTAGTGGATTCCCATTTAGTTTTAGTAACCACTTTATTGTTTAAGGCAATTGCAATTCCTTTTTGTTCTATCAGATTCAACGTACTTATCAATTCTGAGAGTGAACTTTCGTTGTGTACTTGTGTTGCAGAATTGTTTACAATTACCTCCATATATTCTTAAGTTATTTCAGGAAGAGAAGCCACGAATGCAGCAGCATGTATGACTTTTCCCTCCGCCGGTACTAACCGAATCAAGTATTAAGAGTATTTCTCAGTCGATACATCGACACCCCTAAAGTCTGAATTTCAAATGTAGAGTAAAGGGTTTGATTGTGCGTGGTAAAATGGTGTTAAAATATTGACTGCAAAGTTCTCAGAGGCTTCGCAAAGTTCACAAAGAGAATTTTCTGATCTGTAGCCAAATTACTTCGCGCTCTTCATGGACTCTTTATATTATTTCTGGTTATTTCGTGTTGTTTGAATGAAGTGAAAGCTTAGTTAATTATCTGCTCCCTTGAGAAATTGCTTCTCGAACGCTGCCATGCTTTTCCAATAAATCCTTAGCAACTGCATATTCAATTCCTAAACCTTCCATAATCATTTTGGTTCCGCGATCGACGAGTTTATCGTTGCTGAGCTGCATGTCCACCATGCGGTTGCCTTTTACTCGGCCAAGCTGAATCATGCAAGCAGTAGAAATCATATTCAATACTAATTTCTGAGCAGTTCCAGATTTCATGCGTGTGCTACCCGTAACGAATTCAGGTCCAACAACTACCGCAATCGGATAATCTGAAACTTGACTCAACGAAGAATTCGGATTACAGGTAATGCAACCTGTTGGAATGTTGTTTTCTTGACATGTTTTTAATGCTCCAATAACGTAAGGAGTAGAGCCACTTGCCGCAATACCAATCACAAAGTCGTTTGAATTGATGTTGTATTGATTTAAATCCTTCCAGCCTTGTTCGGTATCGTCTTCTGCAAATTCAACCGCTGTTCGAATAGCGATATCTCCACCTGCGATGATTCCGATGACTAAATCAGGGTCAACTCCAAAAGTAGGAGGACATTCTGATGCGTCTACAATGCCAAGCCTTCCGCTTGTTCCAGCTCCCATGTAAAACAAGCGGCCCCCTTTTTTAAGTTGTTCGCTGGATCTAGCAATTAGCGCTTCAATAGAATCCAGTTCATTTGCAATAGCATTAGGAACCGTTTGATCTTCTTGATTAATCCCTGCGATTAAGTCTCGAATAGAAAGGTTTTCGAGATTATGGTGATTTGATGAAGATTCGGTGATGCTATCGTTTGCCATTTGTGTCTGTTTTTCGTCAAAATCAAAGGTAGAATACCCTTACTTTTAACGTTCGATTCGAATACATCTTTATACAATACATTATGTTAAGAGTACGCCTAGTTCTATTCATTTTTCTTTCCTGTTTGTCCGCTCTTATGCTTTCTGCTCAAGACAAAATGAGCCTAAAACTCAATAACTGGGCACAAGTTGCTGAAAGGAGTAACTCAGATACTCAAACAAAAGAAGTGTGGTTGCAATTTGATGCTCAATTGGACCTCGAAGCTTTGGATAAAGATTTTAGAACTAAAAACTACACCAATTCAGAACGAGCGCGGGCGGTGATAAAAGCATCGAAAGAATTGTACAAAAGCGCTTTAAATCAATTGTTGAAATCGCTAGACGGGAGTAAAATAAAAGAGGGTTTTTGGTTAGGAAATTCAATTATCGTTGAATTAGATAGAAATGATGTGTTGGATTTAGCTAGAAACCACAGGGTACGTTGGATGGAATTAACGACCGAACATCAAGTTACTATTGAAGATGTAGAAATGGAACAACCTACCAATGAGAAAGACGCAATTAATGCAGCAGAGCCTGGCTTAAGAGCGATTAATGCACATAAAATGTGGGCTAGAGGATATACAGGGAAAGGCAGAAAAGCCTTGATTGTTGATACGGGGGTTTGGCCTACGCACCCTTCAATTTCAGATGCATGGGTAGGGAATAGAGATAATTTAAAATACAGCTGGTATGGATTTGATAGTCCAAGTCCGTTGGATAAAGGAAACAGTCACGGAACTCATGTTACTGGGACGGTTCTGGGATTAGACCCGAAAAATAACGATACTGTCGGTGTTGCTTTTGACGCAACGTTTATGGCTGCAGATCCAATTGCCTCTCAGGCCAGTCAAATAAAAGGATTGTATTCTATTGTAAGGGCTTATCAATGGGTGTTGGATCCCGATGATTGGTTTCCCAGAAATTATAAGCATCCAGATGTAATCAATAATTCATGGGGCCATCCAACCGATACTGCGGAAGGAGTTTGTACTAATCCGTTTGGTGATGCAGTTGCTGCATGTCAGTTGGCTGGAATGGCTGTTGTTTGGAGTGCGGGAAATGCTGGACCCGGTGTTGGAACAATTGGTTCGCCAGCAACAATCACAAAAAATCCGTATTTAGTATTTACTGTTGGAGCCATTAATGGCGATGATCCCGCATATCCTATAGCTGGTTTTAGCAGCAGGGGTCCGAGTTATTGCAAGGATAATGGCATTGATAGTATTAAGCCTGAAGTGGTAGCTCCAGGTGTTAATGTGCGTTCTGCAATTGGAACCGATAGTTATGCCAACTACCAAGGAACGTCAATGGCAGGGCCGCATGTTTCAGGAGCAGTACTGTTATTAAAAGAAGCTTTTCCGACGTTGCCGGGTCAAGATATCTTAGAAGCAATCTATAAAACGGCGATTGATTTGGGTCCGGTTGGAGAGGATATCGCTTATGGAAATGGAATGATTGACGTGGATAGTGCGTTTTTGTGGTTGTCTGCAAGAAATACTGTTAGCGCGCCACTGGATTATTCTCAAGATGTTAGTATCGAATTGATTTCTATTTCAGAATCGGGTATTAGTTGTTCGAATGAAATAGAAGCGGAGTTTAGAATTATTAATCACAGTGATTTCGTTATTGATAAGGATACATTTCTATTTCTTGCATCGCCGCGAACTGGAGGGAATAATTCTTACAGAATTAGTTCAGACATCCAGCCAAAAGATAGTCTTAAAATAAAAATTTCTTTTACGTTGAGTGTTCGAAATGAGTTCTACGCCGAAATAGGTTCTTTAAGCATAAAGGACAACCCATTCAATAACATTGCCTATGGAAGATATCAAAGAGTATGGGAGACGGAGCTACCATTCACAGATGATTTTTCAAATAAGACAGAAAAGTGGCTCATTGACAATCCAGATAATGATCCTACATGGAGTGTGAGAGTTTGGAAGGATGAGAATAAATTGAGAAATGAAGCTTTACAACTGGAGTTTAACACTATGAATCAACGAAACAAACAACAGGATTTTTTGATTTCACCAAAGCTCATGATAAATGGATCTTCCAAATTGCAGATGTCGTTTGATTATGCATACACATCTAAAAGCAGTCAGTTTTTAATGGATTCTCTTTCTATAGAAGTAACAACCATTTGCAATTCAAATTGGACGTCAGTTTGGAGTAAAAAAGGAGCTGCTCTTTCAACAGTTCCTGATACTAATATATTGTTTGTTCCCAAATCAAATGAATGGAAAAGTGCAACTATAGATTTGTCAGATTACGACGGTGCTGAATACATTCAGATTCGATTTGTAGGAATCAATGATTTTGGCAATAACCTGTATATTGATAATGTAGCGGTTACTTCTTTGCAGCCTGCAGCAATTTGGAATACGGTGGATAAAACCGATATCATAGTATTTCCAAATCCAAGCAATGGCCTTGTTGAATTGCATGGAAACTTGTCTCAATTTCATACGATTCAGGTAATCGATATTGCTGGAAAGTTGATTCTTGAAAGTAAGGTTCAGTCGAAATTTGATATTTCTACTCTTGAAAATGGAGTTTACTTTTTAGAGCTAATTGGAGCTGGTGAAGTATTCAAAACCAAAATCATAAAGGAGTAGTGGAGCCGTTAAAAAATTTCGTCAATAAAACTGTAATTGAAGCTTATGCTTCTGAACTGGAAAAGCAGTTAAAGGGATTTGATTCAACGAAATTCAAAAACTTAATTCTAACAAAAGCATGGGAGCAGCGAAAGTTGATGGATAGAATTCATCATGTAGCTGAATCCATTCAACTGGCGACCAAGGGCTCATTTGATGAAATTGTAGAAGGACTAGAGAAAGCAGCACCTAATCTTCCCTCAGGATTTGAGCAAATCATATTCCCGGCATACATAAAGCTTTTTGGTCTGGAGCATTATGATCGATCGCTGCGGGCTTTGGAGCATTTGACGCAATATTCTACTGGAGAATTCGCTATTCGGCCATTTTTGAAGGCATATCCGGATAAAACAATGGGGCAGATGTTGAAGTGGAGCAAACACAAGAATGAGCATTTGCGTCGTTTTTCAAGCGAAGGAAGTCGCCCTAGATTGCCTTGGGGCGGTAATTTACCCGATTTCATTAAAGACCCGAGTTTAATTCTTCCAATTTTAGAAAACCTCAGAAATGATGACAGTCTTTACGTTCGAAAAAGTGTGGCGAATAATTTAAATGATATTTCAAAAGATCATTCGGATTTGGTATTAGAAATTGCAGCTCGGTGGCAGAAAGAACATCAAAAACATACCGATTGGATTATCAAACATGCGTTGCGATCCTTATTAAAAAAACCACATCCAAAAGCGCTTGAGCTGTTCGGGTATGGCAAGCCTTCTAGTCTTTTGGTTGGAGCATTCAGCATTTCAAAAACCAGCCCTAAAATGGGTGAGGCTTTTCAGTTCAACTTTAATTTGGAAAATAGTTCTGATGTTCTTCAGAAAATTAGAGTGGAATATGTCATCGACTTTAAAAAGAAGAGAGGCTCAGCTGAAAAGGTTTTTCAAATTTCAGAGTTCGAATTGGGAGCAGCATCTTCAAAAGAGTTTTCTGAAAAACATTCCTTTCAGGAGTTAAGCACTCGCAAACATTACCCGGGTAAACATGCCATTTCAATTCGATTGAATGGAGCAATTAAGGATAGGATTGAGTTTGAACTAATCTCAGATTACAAATAGAAGACTGTAGGCTGTTTGGATAAATTAATAGGATTTGTTTTAAAGAACTCCATGGGCTTACTAGTTATTCGTTGTTTGCTTGTAGCCAAATTGCACGCAATTGTCAATTGTGTAGAGCCATTCAATGTATTCATCAAATCTGTTAGTAAATCATTATTTCGAAATGGTGTTTCCATAAAAATTTGAGTTTGATCTCGTTTGGAAGCAGATTCCATTTGTCTAATCTTTTGAACGCGTTCGGATTTGTCTTTTGGCAAATACCCGTGAAAAACAAATGACTGCCCACTTTTACCCGATGCCATTAATCCCAGTAGAATAGAGGACGGCCCAATCAATGGAACAACTTCAATGTTTTTTTCGTGAGCTAACTCAACTACAACGGCGCCTGGATCAGCAACCGCAGGACAACCTGCCTCTGAAATAAGCCCAATGTTTTTTCCCTCTAAAGCACTATTCAAATAAGTAGGAGTGGCATGCTGGTCGGAATGTTTGTTTAATGGATGAAGAATCAAATCATTCAAAGAATGGGGATAGCCAATTCGTTTTAGAAAATGCCTCGCTGTTTTTTCCTTCTCAACAATAAACTCAGTTAGTAAATGAGTAGCTTGAATAGTTTCTGCTGGTAGAATCTCAGATTCGTTTTGTCCACCGAGTCCGCAAGGGATAAGAAATAGTTTTCCGTTACTCATTTTTTTAAATTATCAGCGATTTTAGCGCAAGCTTCATTTATCATTTGGTAGACATTCTCAAACCCTTGTTCGCCGCCAAAGTAGGGGTCTGGAACATCTAAGAATTGATCCGGATTGGAAACATTCAAAAGCAGTTCAACTTTTGCTTTATCATCTTCGCCACGTGCCAGTGACAAAACGTTTTTGTAGTTGCTGTTGTCCATGACATATATCAAATCGAAGTTGTCATAATCTGCAACCACAAACTGTCGACCTCTTAATGTTGTAATGTCAATTCCATGTTTTTTGCCAGACTCAATACTTCTTGGATCTGGAGATTGCCCAATATGAAAATGAGCAGTTCCAGAGCTATCAACCATGGCATCTAGTCCAGCAGCTTCAATGTTTTTACGCATTATGCCTTCTGCCAGGGGAGAACGGCAAATATTGCCCAAACAAACCATTAGGATTCGTGTCATTTCTATTTCTTTTTAAATGCGTTGATCGCGTTACGTGTGAAGGCACTCAAAACCAATTTCCCGCTCATAGCTGCTCTATCTGCTAAAAGGGTGTCCCAGTGTTCTGTTCCTTCCCAAAAAACTTTTTTGAGCATTTGCATAGCTTCAGGATTCGATTTAGAAAGCTTTACTGCCAACTCTTCAATTCCTGTATCAAGGTCATCGATCGAATCAAATAGTTCAGCGTATAACCCTTGTTGTTTTGCCCACTCGGCAGAATAGAACTCCGTTGCATTAATTGCCAACATGCTCATAGCACTAGTTCCGACTTTACGCTCCACCGCTGGTCCAACCACAAAGGGTCCGATTCCAACTGCAAGCTCACTCAGTTTAACAGCAGCAAATTTTGTAGCGTAACAAAAATCTACAGCACTTGCCATTCCAACTCCTCCGCCAACAGCTTTACCTTGCACACGGCCAATTATGAATTTTGGACATTTACGCGCGGCATTAATTACGTTGGCAAAACCAGAGAAAAAAACTTTCCCAGTTTCTAAATCGTCGATAGAAATAAGTTCATCAAAAGAAGCACCCGCACAGAAGGCTCTTTCACCTGCGGACTTTAGAATGATGACCGAAATATCTTCTCTTGTTCCAGCTTCGGTAATGGTATCTGCAAGTTTTCCTAATATTTTCCCAGGCAAGCTGTTGCTTAATGGATGAAAAAAATCGATAGTTCCAATTCCGGCTTTTACTGTTAATTCGACTGAGCCTTGATTAACTGCTTCGTTCATTTTTGTTTGTATTATACTTTTTAACGTCATTCTGAACTCGTTTCAGAATCTCGCTTTTATTAATGAGAAGAGATGCTGAAATAAACTCAGCATAACGATAAGGATTATAGGTTTTGATTAACCTTTATTTACTTTGATCAATTTTCTTAACCATGGTCAAAATGGTAGCAATAGCAACAGTTTCTCCAGTTTCGTCATAAACGTCTACTAAGAACTTCACAATACCCTTCGCAATGTCATCTTCGCTGCGCTTTTCTTGATCTATTTTTTCTTTTACCGTGAATTTCACGCCAATTGTAGCTCCAGCATAAACGGGTTTCACAAATCGACATTCTTCTAAACCATAATTCAAAAGAACAGGTCCTTTAGCAGGATCTACAAATAGTCCAGCCGCTGCGGATAGAATAAAGTAGCCGTGAGCTACGCGGTCTTCAAAAATGGTTTCGTCCAATGAAGTTACGTCGGTATGCGCATAGAAATGATCCCAACTTACATTGGCAAAGTTTACAATGTCACTTTCCGTAATCGTTCTTTTGGCAGTAATTACAGTTTCACCAACAAGTAATTCTTCAAAATGCTTTCTGAAAACGTGCTTTCCTGGATCCAAGAACTTAGCACCAACTTGATATTGTTGAGTAATGTTGGTTAGGGTAGTAGGTGAGCCTTGAATTGCAGTTCGTTGCATGTAATGCAATACACCACGTTTTCCACCCATTTCTTCACCACCACCAGCTCTTCCTGGTCCGCCATGTGTTAGTAATGGCATTGGAGAACCGTGACCCGTGCTTTCTGCAGCACAATCAGCATTCAACACCAATATTCTACCGTGCATGTTTGCGGCACCGATAACGTATTCTCTAGCCAAATCATCATTGGCAGTTACGATAGAAGAAACCAACGAACCTTTTCCCATTTGAGCAAGGCGAATTGCTTCGTCCATGTTCTTGTAGGGTAGTATGGTTGAAACAGGTCCAAAGGCTTCCATTTCATGTACGTCTGTTTTGTTAAACGGATCGTCGTTTCTAAAAAGAATTGGAGCCATAAATGCACCCTTTTCTTTATCGGCTCCCATGACGTCAAATTGGTTTAAGTCACCGTATACAATTTCTTGACTTTCAGATAATTGAATTACACGTTCTTTTACTTCTTTTACTTGTGCTTCTCCAGCCAATGCGCCCATTCGAACACCTTCAACTTGAGGATCACCCAATGTAGTTTTTGCCAATGCTTTTCCCAATGCAATTTGCACATCTTCCACTAAGCTTTCTGGGACAATTATTCTACGAATTGCAGTACATTTTTGGCCTGCTTTTACGGTCATTTCCTTTCGAACTTCTTTAATGAAAAGGTCAAATTCAACTGTTCCGGGTTTTGCATCTTCTCCAAGCACTGAACAATTCAATGAATCCGCTTCCATATTAAATGGAATCGCTTTATCAATAATTCGAGGATGAGACTTCAACATTTTTCCTGTAGTGGCTGATCCTGTGAATGTGATTACATCTTCAGATTCTGCATGATCAAGAATGCCATTTGCCGAACCACAAATCAATTGCAAAGAACCCTCAGGAAGAATACCTGATGCTACAATGTCTTTCACTACCAGCTCGGTAAGGAAACAGGTAATCGTTGCTGGCTTAACAACAGCTGGAACTCCAGCCATAAGATTCACCGCAATTTTTTCTAACATGCCCCAAACAGGGAAGTTGAATGCGTTGATATGAACCGCTATTCCTTGCTTTGGAACCATAATATGGTGCCCAATGAATGAACCGCCTTTGCTAAGCGGAGTAGTTTCTCCATCGACGTAATATGGTAAATCTGGAAATTGTTTTCTTAAACTAGCATTTGCAAATAAGTTTCCAATTCCGCCTTCAATATCAATCCAAGAATCGACCTTGGTGGCGCCTGTCGCCCAGCTTAAATCGTAATAAGATTTCTTTTTTGACATCAAGTGAAGTGCTAATGCCTTTAGCATTAGTCCTCTTTCTTGGAAGGTCATTTTTCGTAATGAAGGACCGCCTTTTGTTCGACCGTAGTCTAAAATATCTCCAAAATTTAACCCAGCACTTGTCGCCAGCGCAATTTGTTCTCCGTTAATTGCATTAAAAAGTGGCTTTCCGGCATCGTTTCCTTCTTGCCAACTGCCTAAAACATAGTTTCCTAACTTCATAATATTGTGTTGTGATGTTTTCCAAATTTCGATTGCCTAAATTATAGCATTCAATTCAAAGTTTTTTGGTGAAAACCATTGAATTTGAGGTGTAGAAAATCAGTACCTTTCAGAATTCATTTTAATAGTATGGCTTCAGCAGAAAGTAAACTTTGGCATTTAGAGCAGATCAATATTTTTAGGGATTTAACCCCTGAAGACTTGCAGCGTATAGACGACCATACTAGCATGAGAACTATGGATAAGGGAAAGTATATTTACTTTCCTGACGATCCATCCAAGGTCGTTTTTTTATTGAAAAAGGGAAAGGTTAAGATTGGAACGTACAGTGATGATGGAAAAGAAATCATTAAAACCATATTGGAACCCGGAGAAATTTTTGGTGAGCTTTCGATAATTGGGCAGGAAAAGCGAAAAGACTTTGCTCAAGCTTTGACTGCTGATGTTCGGTTTTGTGCGATTGGAGTAGAGGAAATGAAAGAGATTTTATTGACCAGTCCAAAATTAAATTTTGAGATAACCAAAACTATAGGTGATCGGTTGCAGAAAATTGAAAGAAGATTAGAATCATTGGTTTTTAAAGATGCGCGGCAACGCATCTTGGAATTTATTCTTACTAATGCGCAGGAAAAAGGAACGGCAGTAGGTTACGGTTTGAAGTTTAAACACGACCTAACCCATCAAGATATCGCTAACCTTACAGCAACGTCTAGACAAACTGTGACGATTGTTTTGAATGAATTGCGAGAAATGGAATTAATCAATTTTGATCGCAAAAGCGTGCTAGTTCACGATACCAAAGAATTGGAAGCCGAAGTGAGCAAAATCAATCAATAATAATGAAGTATCAACTATTTATTGGTGAAAATTGTCACGACTGTCAGAAGGTTCAAAAAACGATAGTAGAATTGGGTTTAAAACTCGATATAAAAAACTTGGATAAAGGCGATAAGGCACCAATGGATCTTTTCATTCTTCCTGCCTTACTGACGGTAAAAGGCGATTTGAAAGCTTATGGTATGGACATTATAGAATTCCTAAAAGAGGAAGAAAATACAGCTCCAACTGCAGGGTTAAAATCTTTTTTACAACGATTCTGGCATTTTGGCTAAAGAGATCAATTTTTTAAGGTCATTTTTTCACTTTCAAATTTTACTTTTGACACATGCTCGAACAATTACGAACAGCTTATGGTAAAAGGTTTTTAAAAAAAGCCATATTACGTCCAAAAAAGATCGACACTCTTTCTTTTGATGCCATAAGAAAATGCGTTGTTGTGATTGATGAGGCTGCTTTGAATGTAGGAAAAGTGCACGATACTGTAAAGATCTTAGAAGCAGCAAATTCTGCGATGAATATTCACTTTGTTTCTTACGCTAAAAAGCCAAACGACAACACTACGCTGCCCATTGAACAATTAGAAACGATGTATCGAAACGATTTGAACTGGTACTTCCGACCCAGACAAATGTCGATTGGAGTGTGTGATTTATTGATTGATTTAACAACTGCACCAGTGCTTCCGCTTCAGTTGTTAACTGCCTTGTCTAATGCTACTTTAAAGGTAGGTGTGGATCAGCCATGGAATAGAGAAGTATTGAACTTAATGATTCAGTCAAAGGATCCAGTAGAAATTGATCGTATTACTGAGCAATTGGTGAAGTATATAAACATGATTAAAAAAGGAAAAAATGCAGCATAAATTCGGCGGATTAGGAATAGCGATGGTAACACCGTTTTTAAAGAATGGTAGAGTAGATTTTGACGGCTTAACAGCATTGACAAATCATTTAGTAGATGGTGGGGTTGATTTTTTAGTTGTTCAAGGAACCACAGGTGAACCAGCAACCATGAACCAGTCTGAGCAACAAGATGTTTTAGAACATGTAAAGAAAATTAATGCCAGTCGTTTGCCGCTGGTATTTGGTCAAGGCGGAAACAACACTCAAGCTGTAATTGATGGATTTAAGTCCTTTGATTTTACTGGTGTTGACGCCATTCTATCGGCAAGTCCATACTACAACAAACCTACGCAAGAAGGAATTTATCAGCATTACAAGGCGTTGAGTGAAAATTGCCCGGTAGATATCATTCTGTACAATGTTCCAGGAAGAACAGCTTCTAACATGAGTGCTGCAACGACCTTGCGATTGGCACATGATTTTGATAACGTGATTGCCGTAAAAGAGGCAAGTGGAGACTTGGGTCAAGTTGCACAAATAATAAAAGGAAAACCAGAGGGGTTTGCAGTTATTTCAGGAGATGACCCTTTAGTTACACCACATATTTCTATTGGTGGTGATGGTGTTATTTCAGTAATTGGAAACGCTATTCCAAAAGACTTTGGCAAACTGACTCATGATGCAATCAAAGGGGATTATAAAAGCGCTGCAGCGCTGCACATTCGATTATTAGACTTGATTGATTTACTATTTGTCGAAGGAAACCCTGGCGGTGTTAAAGCAGCATTGGAAACAAAAGGTATTTGCGGCGATTTTGTGCGGTTGCCATTAGTTCCTGTCTCAGAAGCTACAAAGTCTGCAATTAAGCTTGAAATAGAAGGATTAGCCTAATCTAATTGAAACGGCTTGATTGATAAGAAGGGAATAGTTGAGTATTATGATGTTGCCCAAGTTTCTTATCAAGACGTTTGGCACTTAGACGATTGCCTGGCATTACATTATGGTTTTTGGGAATCGGGTGTAACATCCCTAAGACAGGCGTTGGTTAAAGAAAACGAGGTTCTCGCTCAACTTGCTGGCATTCAACTAGGAGACGCGATATTGGATGCAGGTTGTGGGGTTGGGGGAAGCTCAATTTACCTTGCAAAAACAATTGGTTGTTCAGTTACTGGAATTACGCTTAGCGATCAACAAGTAGATAAAGCGCAGGAATTTGCCAGTAAAAATGGAGTAGAGGAGTTGTGCAATTTCCAAGCTGTTGATTTTCATGAAACTCCATTTGCAGTCGAGAGCTTTGATGTGATTTTGTTTACAGAGAGTTTTGCTATTCGACTGAACCAAAACGATTGCGCTCTGAAATGTATTGTTTGCTAAAACCTGGAGGACGAATCATTATTGCTGATGGTTTTTTGGCTAAATAAATCAACGCTCCAAAGGTTGTCAAACTACTTTCGAATTGGTAGAACAATTGGATGGTAAATGGTATTTTATATTCTCCAGCTATCAAGAAGCACATGAACGAAATTGGATTTTTAAATTAAAGACTATTCCTCCAAAATTGCTAAATCGGCCAAGTTTCACTATCGTTATGCTTTAGCCGCAATTTTCATTCGAAAGTTTTGGACTTTGTTTGGAAGAAGTAAGGCAATGAAATCAACATAAAGAATACTTATGGAGCAAATTACCAGTATCAAGCCTTTAAGAAAAGGTTGTGGAAGTATGAAGTGATTTTGGGAAGGAAAAAGTGAGATATTACAGCTTCGTTGAGTTTGGATTATTACAATAAGAAAAACAATACTTGAATTCTGAAGTACTAAAAATCAACCGTAAAAATTCACGTTTGAAACACATTAAAATTCTGGTTGTTAACGTTGTATTAAGTAGTTGTAAAGGAAGTTTAAATTGATGGTTTAGTTAAAGTTGATTTTCAAATTTACTGAAAACCTTTGGTCGAGTCCTAGTTTGCCAGTAACTGGTAAGCCTGCGTAGAAATAGCTGTATTTAGCTTCGAGATCTAACCATTTGTTTACTTTAAATATAAGTTTACTTGCTATTTCAATATTTGAATTTGTTGAGTTATTAGGATCTAAGTCATAATCGAACTTTGCAGAAAAATCAACACTCTCAAATAAGTTAACGTCAACTTTACAACCTGCTTGTAAAAACTGGTTAGTTCCGTTATTATAATCATTAATCAAATTGTTTGTTACTGCACTATTTCTAATTTGATATCCTAAACGGTAGGTTAAACTAAATGTTTTTTTTGTCTTTAATGTTTCAAGAATACCTACTCCGAAACGGTATTGGCTGTCATAACCTCTATAAGTGTTTCTAAACGCTGTTATTTTTCCGTATAACTTAAAACGGTATTTCAGCTTTACTAAATCAATTAAACTCAGTTCAATGTTTTCATCTACTCTTTTGCCTCTGCTAGTAAATTGGAAATAATGGCCGTCAAAGGTTACCGTTTGCCTCTTAAACTTCCTTTCAAGTTCACTTTCAAAATCAGTGCTACTTCTATCCACATTGCCGTAAGAAGCATTAATTCCTATAGAAATAAATCCCGAATTTTTTTTTTCAACTTCAACTTCAGGTTCAATTTGAGGCTCAACTTCAGTTTCCTCTTGACTAAAAAGTGCTGGGGTTATTGTTGTCAAAAGCAAATGAACAAGAAAAATATTTCTTAAATATCTTACTTTAATACTCAACATCTAAGTTGTATCGCATCTGAGTTTTATCTGAAAACTTAAGGCCGTTTTGCTTAAATCCTTCTAAAATCTTAAGGTTGATTACTGACCTAGTTTTAATTTTAGAAAAATCATTACCTATCCAATACAATAACATTACATCAAAAGAAACTTCGCTCATTTTGATAAAGCCAGAAACCACTGCATCTTTTGTTCCTTCTGTTGATTTAACTGCTTCTTTTAAAATTTTCATGGTTAACTCAATATCTTCAGTAGTTGAAGAAATATCCATTTTATAAACTCCGAAAAGCTGTCTGCCATCTTCTGAGTCAACGTTTACCAATTCTTGGTTGGTCATCATGCTATTTGGTATGCTTACCAATCTTCCCTCGTAACGGGTTTTTATTGTACTAGTTCTAATGCCTATTTCTTGAATTGTTCCGTCTATATTGCATAGGGTTCCTTTTATTTGTACCCGATCTCCAACTTTTACATGTTTATCGAGGTAAATAATTACGCTACCAACCATGTTCCCAAAAGTATGTTGCACCGCAAGCGCAAAGGCAAATCCGCCAATTCCTAATCCTGCTAAAACAGCAGAAACATCGTAACCAGCATTATTAAGTGCTACTAAAATACCTAACGACCAAATTGTAATTAACAGCCCCTTTCTAACGATGGGTAATATGTGATCATCAATTTGACTCTCGGTTTTTTCAACAATAGGAATAAGATATTCTTTATGAAGTGCGTCATAAAGTCTTGCAACCATCCATGTTCCAGCTATAGTAAAAATGAAATCGAAAGAATAGTCAAGGCCCTCGCTAACACTTTCACTGATTTTTAAGTTGTGTAATGAAAATTGAATACCCAAAAGTGCTACCATGAAGGTAGTTGGCTCTTCAATCATATCAACTATAATGTCATCTAAATTAGTTTTTGTTTTTTTGGTTAACTTACCTAAAACGGTTTTAAAAAACCAATAAACTAATCGGGAAATAATTAAGCACACTATTATGAGAGCAAAAGTTGAAGCCCAAGCAAATAGGCTATTACCGTAGTATAATTTTTCGAAAAACATATTAATAATGGAGTAAGAAATGGTCAATAAAAAATGTAAGTGCAAATGAAAGATAAATATTAAAATGAGCATTATTTTTGATCATAAAACAATTTTCTTTTAAGAAAATAACGTTTTATCTATGCTTTTTTACTGCTGTAAGTTTAAGGTAAAACAAGACAATTTATGTCTTTAAACAATTTACCTTTATTTGGATACCGTCTTGCTATGAAAGGGTATACTGTTTTTGTTGTTCAGTTATTGGAATTACGCTTAGCGATGAACAAGTAGCTGAAGCATAGAAATTTTTCGTCAAAAATGGAGTAGAGGAGTTGTGCAATTTCCAAGCTGTTGATTTTCATGAAACTCCATTTGCAGTCGAGAGCTTTGATGTGATTTTGTTTACAGAGAGTTTTGCTATTCGACTGAACCAAAACGATTGCGCTCTGAAATGTATTGTTTGCTAAAACCTGGAGGACGAATCATTATTGCTGATGGTTTTTTGGCTAAATAAATCAACGCTCCAAAGGTTGTCAAACTACTTTCGAATTGGTAGAACAATTGGATGGTAAATGGTATTTTATATTCTCCAGCTATCAAGAAGCACATGAACGAAATTGGATTTTTAAATTAAAGACTATTCCTCCAAAATTGCTAAATCGGCCAAGTTTCACTATCGTTATGCTTTAGCCGCAATTTTCATTCGAAAGTTTTGGACTTTGTTTGGAAGAAGTAAGGCAATGAAATCAACATAAAGAATACTTATGGAGCAAATTACCAGTATCAAGCCTTTAAGAAAAGGTTGTGGAAGTATGAATTGATTTTGGGTAGGAAAAAGTGAGATGGTTTTGAGTTCTCTATTCGCTCTGGCGTCTGCTTCTTTCTAGCTTCGATCGAAATCGGTTTTTTTCACAGCGATCAAAAGAGCTCCAATTAAACTTAGAACTAGTATTATATCTAGAATAATCATTTGTAATGCGTTTGGTTTTTTAAATGAGGTTAGTTAATGACTACTGTATGTGGCGTGAGGAACGAATGACATATAAAGTATGTTAGGTTTAGTTTTAATTTAAAAAAATATAGATATGAGTAATCAACATTATAGTATAAGCGGAGAAGTAGAGGTAACTATTAAGGTTAAAATAAAAGACTTGAGAATTAGTACTTACCAACACTTAAATGAAATACAACAAGCAGAAAATGTTACTCACTTTAAGCAAGAGATTGGGAGGCATTTAAAGGATAAATTAAGCACAAGCTACAACCAAGAAGAAATTACTTTTGGAGTTGATTGGTGGAGTTTTGAGATTGAGTGATTAAATCTAACAACTCGCTAAGGTAAACTTTCTCTCAAAATATTCACATACCGACCCATATAGGGTGCGCTAAGAAACATATTACACTTATTTCGCTTATAGATTATTTTCCATCTTTATAATCAGCAACTGTCCAAAAAAACCACAACCTTTGAACTTGTAAAATTACGAGTCAATAGTAGGCGGAGGAAGTGCAGGTCTGTTGTTAGCTGCATCTTTAAAACTTAGCTTAGAAAACGAAAAAAAACATTCATTTTATGTCTTTTAAAGAATTAGGGCTAGCTTCCTATTTATTAAACTCCATCGCCAAACAAGCGTATAAAAAGCCGACTCAAATTCAGGAGCAGGCCATTCCTGTAATCCTGCAAGGAAAAGATGTATTGGGCATTGCACCGACAGGTTCAGGAAAAACGGCAGCCTATGCATTGCCTATTTTACAAAACTTGGAGGGCAAAACAAAAACTAAGAATAGGCACATAAATGTGCTGGTTTTAGTTCCTACACGAGAGTTAGCGGGTCAAGTGGAGGAGGTCTTTAAGTCCTTTTCTCAAGACTTGCCTTTTCAGTTTAAATCTATGGCGGTTTTCGGCGGTGTATCTATAAATCCACAAATGATAGGTATGCAGCACATAAACGTGTTGGTTGCTACTCCTGGACGTTTATTAGAGCTTACAGAATCAAACGCAATGCATTTTGATGACCTAAGCACGTTGATATTGGATGAGGCAGATAAGATGCTCAACCTTGGGTTTAAAAAGGAAATGGATAAAGTATTTGCGCTATTGCCAAAACACCGTCAAAATCTACTGTTCTCTGCAACCCTCAGTCCCGAAGTGCAAAAGGTAGAGCGGGTTTTATTGAAGAATCCAACTTTAATACAGATTGAAGCTGAAAAAGACAAACTTGAATTAATCAATCAAGTGGGTTATTTGGTTACGCCAGAAAAAAAAGGTCCGCTGCTGCGTCATTTGATAAAAAGCAACGATTGGAGGCAAGTGTTGGTATTTACTTCTTCGGTATATCAGGCCGATTTGGTTGCTGATAAATTGCAGAAAAACGGGATCAATGCCCAGGCTATTCACAGCAAGAAAAGTCAAGATAAAAGGAAGACTGGCTTGGCTAATTTCATATCTGGAGATTTGCGTGTGCTGGTATCCACAGATTTACTTTCTAGAGGAATTGACATTACATTTTTACCCCATGTAATTAATTACGAATTGCCTCGGTCGCCTAAAGATTTTGTGCATCGTATTGGAAGAACAGGTCGAGCAGAGAACCCCGGTAATGCAATCACTTTTGTGACTGAGGAAGACCAACATCATATTCATGTAATTCAAAAAAAGATGAAGCACTGGATAAAAATGATAGACACGGAGACTATGGATTTAAATACATCGGCGAACCCTGAAACGAGCAGCGAAACGTAATAAAAGGATTTTATTTTTTTAAATGCTCAAAAGCTTAATTAAAAAAAGCCACAGCAGCGTTTTATTGGGGAACTAGACAAAGTGCTGACCAGCGCGTTTATTTCTTCAATACTTTATCGGCAACTTCTTGAGCATCTATGCAATATTTGTCATCGCCTTGTAACTTCCATTCGCCTGTTTTTTTGATATAGAACCGCACAGTTTTTTCAATAACCTCTGCATAACCACCAAAAGAGGCTAGCATTTTTTCAACATCTGCCATATATTCAGCTTGACTTAATTTATCAGCTTTCACACGATCCCATTGCTTACTTATCCGTTGGGATTTCTCTTTGCAATTAGGGTCTGTCGTTTTAAAAGCCATTAAAAAAAGAGAAAGTGCTTTTGCTTCTGGTGACGGTTTTTCTGTGATTTTTTTCATGCTTTGTTCTGTCTGAAATTAAGTGAATAAATGTAATTTAATATTGGCAAACCCCATGAATAATAACGAGAAAAAGGATCAAGAGCAAGGAAACGACTAAAGCTCTGCCGTTTTGCTTATCACAGTATATTAATCGATTTTTTGTGCATTGGTTTTTTCGAATGATTTTCAACAAATCCCTAATTTGAATTGAGCCTTTTTTATCTGTGTGAATCTGCAATTAATCCAAACCAACTTTCAACATCCGGATCAAATTATGTGCGTCATTCAATTCCAAAAATGGATACTCAATTCTGCTTAGAAAAAGTCCGTTTGGATGCGCTGGCCACTTCTCTTTCCATTCTTTCCCCTTCAAAATTTCAGCAAACTCATCTAACGTCATTTTTCCAGTTCCTACTTCCAACAAAAAGAAAACGCAAATCCGGACCATTCCGCGCAAAAAGCGGTTGCTTGTGATGGTGAATCGCAGTCGGCCCTGTTCCTCATTGACGAATAATTCACATGCGCTGATTTGACACAGGGTATTGCTGTAAGAATCGGGTTGCTTGCAGAGCGTTTTAAAGTCTTTAGTTTTCAATATTAGAGCTGTTGCTTTTCTCATAAGATCAAAATCTAATTTCAAATCTTCATAAAAGGAACTGTAACGCATGAGCCCAGGATCTTTATTCCAATGTATGAAATAGTCGTAGGTGCGCGCCACGGCATCATACCTGCAATGTTGCTCTTGGTTGACTTCCACGATTTCAAAAACAGCGATGCCATCGGGCAAGTTTTTATTCAGTCGAAATTTCAAATCGAATAGGGGAGCCGCTTCCAGATAGATTTGAAAGACATATTGACTGGCATGAACGCCGGCATCGGTTCGCCCACAACCATAAAGGCTGATTTGTTTTTTGAAGAGTTTAGACAGCGTTTGCTCTATAACTTCTTGAACTGTGTTTCGAGTTTCTTCTTGTCTTTGCCAACCTCTGTAATCAGTGCCATCAAATCCTATGTGTATGAAATATCGCATTTGTAAATTATAAAAAAGAGTAGCTCTGTTTTTTTGCAGAAGTAATGACCTGCAAGAGTATGACAGTTATTTTATCTTTTGCTCTTTGTTCATTAGTTTCATAGCTACGAGCTCAATACGTCAACTGTTCTTCCTCTCTTTTTACTCGGATTAGAAATCTGAAAACTTAGTATTGAAAAAATAGAGTGCTATTCGATTCCAGTCATTATTAAGGCAGGTGCATATTTGTTGAATTACTATAACCAACTAAATATGGAATTAATACTCAAAGCATCTGCGAATATTAGTGTGTTACCCTAAAATAAACAAAGAACTCTTTTTGATTGAAAGTTACGTTGCGAATTAACCATAAGTGTTTGTTTAAGCGATTACAATCGATTAACAAAACGGATAAACTCAGTAATTTATCATGGCAAATCCTAATGATATTACTCGGTACGGGTGTTTAAATGAAACTACTATGTCGTTCGAAATGACAGGTATAACCATTAGGATTCCTTTCAAGATAATCTTGGTGTTGTGGTTCTGCCTTCCAAAACGGTGAAAATGCTTCTAATGTTGTTACCGCGTTTGCTTCCCATTTTCCAGATTTATTTACAATTTCAATTATTGCTTTAGCGCTTTGTAATTCTTCGTCATTCTGAAAAAATACAGTGGACCGATAACTCGAACCTCTATCATTACCTTGTTGGTCAAGGGTAGTAGGATTGTGAATTCTAAAGAAATAATCTAATATAGCTTCAAAAGAAGTTTCATTGGCATCGTATGTAAGTTCAATACCTTCAGCATGTCCAGGATGGTTTCCATAAGTCGGATTTTCGTTTTCGCCACCTTGGTATCCTACTTCGGTCTCAAGAATACCTGTTCTTTTTCGGAACAAATCTTCCATTCCCCAAAAACAGCCACCCGCTATGTATGCTTTTCTAATATTTTCCATTGTAATTAATTAGTATGTCTTTTATCAATTTATCAGTAGGCTGTACCTGCCCATTACTTTGCAATAGACAAACATTTAGCAATCTAGTTTTCCTTTTTATAGTTTCAGCTAAGAACTGCAGGAAAGCATGGAGCAACCAACTTTTTCTTTTGCCCAATCAGGACGTTTTGCAAACCACTTTTCCATTTCAGGTTGCTCATCATAAGGCTTTTTTAAAACCCGATACAACTCATCGAGCAGCCCGTAGTCATTCTTTTCGGCATCATCAATTGCCAATTGAGCCATATAATTTCGCAAAACGTATTTTGGGTTAATTGCTCGCATAGCTTTTATGCGCTCTTCGCTTTCTATAGCTTCTTTTTTTAGAACAGCATAAAAGTCTTCAAACCAGTCTTGCCATGCATTAATTCCATTTTCTAATGCTTCCTTATTTTGATAGGAAGCAAGTATAATAACTTTCCAAAAAGCGTCAAAATCCTTAATTTCTTTAGAGAATTCCCTATAAAAAATAGTCATATCGATTTCCGATTTGGACAGCAGCGATTTCAATTCTGAAATCAATTCAGGGCTGGCATTTGATGCTGTAAAGATGCCGATTTTGCTGGCCATCATTTTGTGGTAGAGCACATGGTAATCTGATGTATATCGATTCAATATTTCTTGTAGTGGCTCTACTTCTTCAACTAATGAGTACAGTGCATTTGCCAATTGAGTCAAATTCCAAAGTGCTACGCTGTGTTGGTTTCCGAAGCGATATCTTCGATGTCCTGAATCAGTCGTATTGGGCGTCCATTCAGGGTCAAAATCTTCTAACCAACCGTATGGGCCATAATCTATAGTTAAGCCCAAAATTGACATATTATCGGTATTCATAACTCCATGTACAAAACCAACGCGTTGCCAGTGAATAATCATCTCCAGGGTTTTGCTCACCACCGTTTGAAAGAAATGCAAATACGTTTCCTTATTGGGTTTTCCCAGTTCTGTGAAGTGGTGTTTGATCGTATAATCAACCAGCTTTTTGAGGCTATATTTATCACCGCGTGCCGAGAAAATTTCAAAACTGCCAAATCGTATAAAACTCTCTGCCGCTCTGCAGACAATTGCGCCTTGCTCGTCTTTTGGATGACCGCTGTATAAAATATCTCGAGAAACTAGGTCGCCTGTTTTAACCAATGACAGTGCTCTTGTTGTCGGTATTCCAAGATTGTGCATGGCCTCGCTGCAGAGGTATTCTCTGATGGACGATCTTAAAACGGCAAAGCCATCTGCACCTCTAGAATAGGGGGTAGGCCCCGCACCTTTCAACTGCAATTTCCAGTTTTTTCCATTTATGGGTAATTCGGCAATATTAAGGGCTCTTCCATCACCCAACTGTCCTGCCCAGTTGCCAAACTGGTGACCGCCATAGCACATAGCGTATGGTTTAAAGTCGTGAAAAGTTTCTGCTCCGCTCAATACACCAACGAGCTCATTTTTATTATCAGCTGCTACCCCAAGTTCTGCTAAAAACTGCTCAGAGAGATGCACAAGCTCAGGGTTTGCTGGTTTTTTCGTTTGAGAGAACGAGAAGCAAGCTTGAGTTACTTCTCTTGGGTATATTGCTGTGATTGGGTCTGATGCTAGCTCTTTAGAAAAGTGAGCTTCGTTTTTAATGTCGAGTAATCCAATCATTTTAATTTCCTTATTCAGGTTCTTGTAATCAATACTTATAGCCAATACCAGCAATTTCTTAGGTAGGATTGAGGAGTAGCCAACAAGTTTTTAGTGTTATGCCTTGTTTCCAAATTAAGAGAAAATCAAGCTTGACCTAATCTGAGTCCAAAGTATTCAAAAGCTAATATCGTCGCCTTTTTGGATGCATTATTTTAATAAAGCATAACGTTTTTCCAAAGAAACGTACGGTTTTAGCACTGTTACGTTTTTCACTTTTAGAAAACAGTTTAACAGTTTGCTCGGAAATGTTAATGCTATTCCTTTTTGTTTTAAAGTGATAGTTTTCTATTGCAATTCGATGCACACAAAGCTTGTAATACTCGTAAAATCATGATATTCCGAAAATGAGGCCTTCGAAAAATTGATTTGAGCGAAGAAGCGATTCTCGAAGGTATTAAAACCAATTTTTTTAAATCCTGAATTTTTCAACACTTCTTCTATAAACTTGAGATTGTCGATTGGGTTTCCATTCATCTTCTTGTTGGCTTCATATTCACTTGATATGGCGTCAGGGTTTTTCGTCAGCTCCTTGTATGCGAATATGAAAACAATCATAATCAGAACGAGTAACCATCAAAAACGGGACTCTAGAATTTCCGTTTGTCTTTCTTTTATAATAACTTCAAAATAATGATATACAAGTACTTGAGTGATTATTCTACTTTTTTTTCCTGTTGTAAGTTGTATGTAGTCTGCGTTCATTATTAAAACTAGTACAGAGTTCCGACAAATAATAACACTTAAAGAGATACTGATAGCGCAATGCAGAAAGGGCAGAAGTACCGCTTTAAGGTGTCTGCTTTTCATGTCTCGATCTTAAAACGCAGAGTAGAATAGTGTCTCTATTTTTGTTGTAAAAATGATTTTTAACTTCTTTTGTGTCAAACTTAGGTCCTTCAATAATCAACTCAAGCTCTTTCAAGCTTTGTATTAATTTGAATAGTTTAACTTTGAAGTTCTAAATTTTTGAGAATTCCCATTAATGTTAAACTCTTCAATAATGGGCAAAACCATTCCAGAGATGTCAATTATTTGTTGGCTATTAAAGAGAATATGTATATCAGTATTTGATGTATACCTAGGTCACATAAATGGTGACCATCATAAAAACAATAATAAGATATGCCTGACATTAGTGGTGATTTAGTTCTATTTAATGAATTAGTTGAAGTCCTATTAAAAGAAGAAGATCAGCATCCGGTTGCAGATCGAATAGATGCAAATAAACTTTACGATGCCATAGATTTATCGCTGAATGCATCTGCGATGATTGATGATGAGTTAAAATCGGTGCTGAAAGATGTATTGGTGTCCACTCCCAAAACGGCTACAAACCTTTTCTTCAATCAACTTTTTGGCGGTAGACAGGGTAAAGCTGTTTTAGGTGATCTACTTGCAGTGATGCTTAACACGAGTATGTACACCTATAAGGTTGCAGGTCCACAAGTGGGAATTGAGCAGGAAATTATCAGACAATCGTGTAACCTTATCGGTTACGGTGATCAAAGCAACGGCACCTTCCCAACAGGAGGTTCTATGAGTAATTACATGGCACTAGTTATGGCTAGAGATGCTAAAGATGCTAACGTTAGAGCTAATGGTATGACAAAGCCCATGGTTATTTATACCTCTATAGAATCTCATTATTCGAATACAAAAAATGCAAGTTTTACTGGTATTGGAAAAAACAACATTCGTTACATACAAGCAGATTCAGAAGGACGAATGATTCCAGCTAAATTGGAAGAACAAATCACTAAAGATTTAAGAGAAGGACTTGTTCCTACTTACGTCAATGCAACTGCAGGGACGACTGTTTTAGGTGCTTTTGATCCAATTGATGAAATCGCTGATATTGCAGATAAATTTGGAATTTGGCTGCACGTTGATGGAGCTTATTGTGGAGGGGTAATTTTCAGTGATAATTACAAGCACCTCGTAAACGGAATAGAACGTTCGGATTCATTCAGTTACAATGCGCATAAAATGCTAGGAACTCCTTTGACCTGCTCAATCATACTAGTGAATGATAAAAAGCATTTGCACGATTCGTTTAATACTGAAGCCGATTATTTGTACCAAACAGATGGTGACGATTTCAATTTAGGGAAAACTTCTTTTCAATGTGGAAGAAGAAATGATGCCTTGAAATTCTGGACGCTTTGGAAATCAGTCGGAACAGATGGCCTAAAAGAGATTGTAGATCAGCAATTTGAATTGGCAGATGTTGCAATTGATTACGTCTCAAAAAATTCAGATTACACACTTTACAGTAATTACGATTCAGTTTCTATCTGTTTTAATTATAAAAACATAGATCCAGAAGCGCTTTGCACGGCCTTGTATAAAAGCCAAATTACAGTCGTAGGTTTTGGAGCATTTAAGGAAGATACTTTTGTTAGATTGGTAACTATTAATGCAAATAATAAGAAATTAGACATTCTGAATTTTTTCAAATTGCTTGAAGAATTTGTTGAGAATAATCCAAACTTAGCAACGATAGAGGAAGCAACTCAGGAGTTATCCTAGAACCCATAAATTAAATTATTCATACTCATGCGTTATTCCCGTGAAAACGGGAATCGCAATGAGTATACAGATTCACTATCGTTTGCGTTAATCACGTGAGTAATTCGATTCGCTTCTAAAGAGCATTATTAATTTAAATAAAAACTACTCATCATTCCTAAGATCGGCACCGCTATTGTGCTTGGAATCTCCGTCACCACTTAAATTTCTGATTCTGTCAGTAAATGACGTAGGGAGGGTTATTCTGTATGCACTTCACTACTATCCTTGTGCGGGAAAATTTTCGAAACGATATATCCAACAATCATTGCCAAGGCAAAAGAAGGGGCGAGCACATCTAATTCCACAAAATAAGCACCGATTCCTTCAATATTCGACACCACAAACTTGAAAAATATCACCGATACAAACCCAGTAATCATAGAGGCAATTGCTCCTTTTTCAGAGTATCCTTTCCAGAAAAGTGATAAAATGATTACTGGACAGAAAGTAGCGGCAATACCGGACCAACCAAAAATCATGATCCAGAAAATCTGCCTATCAGGATACAAATAGTATAATAGAATTGCAATTCCGAGTGCGATAAGAGCCATTCCGATCGTAACTAATCTTGAAAATTTTGTTAGGTCTTCATCTTTTAAATCCGGCCTGAATATTTTCTGATAGAAGTCGCGTGTAATGGCGCTAGAAGCAAGAATAAGCAAAGAGTCAATGGTTGACATAATCGCTGAAAGCACAATAGCAATAAAGATGGCTACTAATATGGTGGGTAAAAATTCGTTAGTAATCATGCTCAACACGTTTTCTCCGCCGGTTCCTAAAACTACATTGGGATCCTGCCCTTCCTCTGTGAAATAAATTCTGGCTAGAATACCAATCGTCACTGCTGCAGCGTCTGTTAAGAAGGTGAATAGCAATGCAACCCACTTTCCTTTATCAATCTCTTTTTCGCTTTTAATGGACATAAAACGAACATAAACTTGGGGCGAACCTAAAAAGCCCAATCCAATCATTGAGAAGCCCAGTATCGTAAATAAGTTTAACCAACCGTTATCGCTTCTACCCATTATTTGGGTCAGCGTAGGGTCAATGGCATTTAATCCTGCGGTAACTCCAGCTCCGTGATCCATGGAGAACCAAACAACAATGGGAAGTAACACTAAGCCGAAAAACATTAAAACGCCCTGGAACATGTCCGACCAGACCGCCGCTACAAATCCACCGATAAAAATATAGACCAGAACAATACAGAAGCCAATTAGAGCGCCAATTCGATAGTCAATATTGAGCATGGATTCGAATGCAATTCCCGTTACGTCCATTTGAGATGCAACATAAATGACAACGAAAACCACCAACGCCGAAGCAGCTACAATTCGAAGGGTATGTGTAGATGATTTAAAGTGAGCTTCAAGGTAATCGGGTATAGTAATAGCATTGTATTGGTCGGATAGTCTTTTAAATTTCTTGGCCATGAATTGCCAAGAAATGTAAACTCCAAGTAATTCGCCTGCAACTACCCAGTAACCAGAATAGCCAGCTATTGCGCCCATACCTGTTAAGCCAATTAATAACCAGCCAGATTCACCAGTTGCTCTAGCAGAAAAAGCAACGGCCCAAAATCCCATTTTTTTTCCACCTAAATAATAATCGCTCATACTTTTTACTCTCCGTGAGGCTAGTATTCCGATTAAAAATAGAATAGCAACATAAATTGCTAGAACGACGATTTTGATGACCATTGTTTTTATTATTTCAAAAATGAAAGTACTATAATACTAAAGTTGGCGAGTTGTTTAGGATTTTGCAATGCACTTCGATCAGAAGTCAAATTTCCAGCAAGTCATTATTTGTTATAGCTATATTACATTTATAATACAGCTGTTGCAGTTATTGTTTATTCCAATTGCTTTCGATATTGCAGCCACTTGTGCGTAACAAAGCTAAGATTGGACAACGATTGTCTACTTTTTGACCCAAAGTTATGATTTGTTCAACAGTTGCATCTCCTTGCACTAAAGCATTCATTCGCACATTTTTATAACTGCCATTGGAATGATCTGCTGTTCCCATAAATCCTGCAAGATCAAGATCAACTTCAATATCGAAATTAATTTGTTCAATTTTCAAAGACAGTTCTTCAGCAACCACTTGAGCTTGCTCATTCTGACATCCAGCTAAAGAAGCAGTGAAATATTGCATAGGATTGGGCCCACTATTGGATCCGCCATCTTCTAATGGCTCATCTAATTGAAGATTCCATTCTGTATCCAGAATATCAACTTTAGTTGGCCAACCGTTTCCTTGAGCTGCTACTTTAAATGTTTCTAAATGTGATTCTTCCATTGTTATTAGTGTTTATCTCGTCTATTAAGCTCTTTAATACTGACTAAGTTGTTTTTTTGATTCTTCAAGAGTAAGGTTTTTAATATTGAAATACGAATTGTACTGGAAATTCCTATGATTCCTGTTTTTATTTCTGATTTTATTCGATGCTATGCCGATCGATTTAAGACTGTGTAATGTTAAACCAGTATTGCAAAACAACGTTCCATATTTTCATTGAGTTGGTAGATTTCCCTTCAAATTTTTACTAGACAAGCAATTTGAAAAATAGGACTGATTAGAGCCAATTGTCTAAATGGATAGCTTATTGAATAAATAGTTAATAGTTACATAAAGCCAGAGGAGGAACCTTATACCTTAGTTGGCTAATATTTTTTTATGAAAAGCCTTTTTACTTTGTTGATTACCCTTTTTCTTGCCCAAGTTTTATGTGCTCAAAATGCAGATACATCGAACTATCCCTATTGGATAGAAATGATGCAAGATGAAAACGTAAACTTTAATCAAACTCAAAATGCATTTAATACTTATTGGAAGAATAGAACTGTTGAAAAAGGAAGTGGTTACAAACCTTTTAAACGGTGGGAATGGTTCATGCAAGATGAATTAAACGCAGATGGAACATATCCAAACCCTGAAGCAGCGGATAAAGAATTTAAAAAGTTTGATCAGCGATATAACGTTTCAAATCCAGTCAGTTCAAATGGGAATACAGTACAATCTACCAATGGTTCATGGTCTAATTTAGGACCGACAGCTTTACCAGCTAATGGAACAGGTCAGCCTAATGGATTAGGGAGAATCAATTGTGTAGGATTGCATCCAACGGATACTGGCATAATATTAATTGGAGCTCCTGAAGGCGGTATATGGCGTACAACAAATCATGGAGCGACATGGGTGAGTAATACGGATACACTTATAAGTATGCAGGTTTCAACGATTCGATTTAATCCAAAAACCCCAACTGTAGTTTATGCCGGAACGGGAGATAGAGATGCTGGAAATAGAAATCAACGAGGAGTTCTAAAAAGTATTGACGGCGGTGTTTCTTGGACCTTATCGAATACAGGAATGGGAAATAAAATTGCAGGAATGCTCGCGATTGATCCAATCCATCCCGATACCATTTTGGCTGCAACTAACGGCGGTATATATCGAACATTAGATGCTGGTGCAAATTGGTCTAGAGTTTCTTCGGTTACCACTCATTACAAAGATGTTGTGTACAAACCAGGAAATCCACAATATGCTTATGCAACGGCTAATGGTGACTTTTATCGATCGACTAATTGGGGAGCTTCTTGGAGCAAAATTACTTCAGGATTACCGACAGACGGAACGAGAGGGGTAATTGCCGTCTCTCCAAACAGTGCGGCTAGTGTTTACTTTGTTTTGGTTAAAGGAAGTGCTTATAAGGGCACCTACCAATCTGCGAATAGCGGTACTTCATTTTCAGTAAAGTCAACAACTCCTAATATAATGGATTGGTCAACCACTGGAACGGGCACAGGAGGTCAGGGATGGTATGATTTAGATGCTGCGAGTAATCCTAACGATATAGCCGACTTGTATGTCGCAGGAGTCAATATTTTTAAATCGACCAATCAAGGGGTAAACTGGCTAATTAATGCGCACTGGGTAGGTAATTCAACTGTGCCTGCTGTGCATGCGGATCATCATGCGTTGGAATGGTCTGCGGATGGCAAGCGATTGTATTCGGGCAATGATGGTGGAATTAATTATACTACTAACGGAGGGCAAACATGGATTAACATTAGTAGCGGATTGGCAATCAGTCAAATTTATAAGATAGGTCAGGCAGAATTCAATAAAGAATTGGTCGAAAATGGCTATCAGGACAATGGTTCGGCACTATATGATAATGGAAGTTGGGTTACGAATAGAGGTGGAGACGGTATGGAATGTGCCATTGATAAAAATGATAATAACTACATGTATGCGTCGGTATACTATGGAAGTATTACTAGATCTAGTAATAAAGGGAGAAACTTCTCTTCAATTGCAGCTGACGGAAGAAATGGAATTAATGAATCCGGTGGTTGGGTAACACCTTACTTAATTGATGAAGGAAACTCGAATACGATGTTTATAGGTTACAAGAATCTGTGGCGATCAACGAATGTAAAAGCTGCTAGCACCAATTCAGTATCATGGACGAAGATTTCCAATAATATAGGTGGCTCAAACACGAGAAATATTAGTGTGCTGGAGCAATCACCGGCAAATACGAGTATACTTTATGTCTACCGAAGTGATCGGAAATTATTTAGAACGGATAATGCGAATGCAACCACCGTAACTTGGACAGATCTTACCAGTACTTTGCCATCAAATTCAAGTATAACAGATATAGAAGCACATCCAAGTTTGCCTAATGTGGTTTATATGACTCATAACAAGAAAGTTTATAAGTCGATAAATAAGGGCGCTTCTTGGACAGATATATCTGCTAATCTTCCTAACATTACCTTAAGATGTCTTGTTTTTGATAGACAAAGTACTGAAGGAATTTATGTTGGCGGAACCCCTGGTATATATTACAAGGATAGTTCAATGACGAACTGGGTTTCGTTTTATGATGCTTTTCCAAAGGATGTATCCGTTACTGAATTGGAGATTGCTTACGATACGATCACACCAGCCTTTAGTCAGTTAAGAGCAGCTACCTATGGCAGAGGATTGTGGAGTTCAGATTTATACGATTCAGGCACCAATGCACCACTAGCAAACTTTGAAATACAAGGATTAATAAATGGATGTGCTGGCGAAACCATTGAGTTAAAAGATAGAACGGCTTACAGTCCAAGTTCTTGGTTGTGGACAATCACTCCAAATACGTTTACGCTTATGAGTGGCAGTAAATTGACCGATAAGAATGTGAAAGTAAGGATAGATTCTGCTGGATTTTATTCCGTTAAACTTAGAGCAACAAATGCCAACGGAACAGATTCTATCACTAGATTGAATCAGTTGGTATATTCCAAAAAAACAGTACCGAGCTGTGTTACCACTACAATCAATGGTTCGGGATATGGTATTGGAATTGCTGAAGTTGTTTTTGAGAATTTAGAAAATGCTACTTCGATATATAATGGTACCGATTCATGGTCAGATTACACATGTGGAAATATCGCTTTTGTAGAGCCAAACAGTAAGTATCCGATTTATGTAACAACAGGTACTACCTACAAACAATTTGTTGAGGTTTATATTGACTTTAATAACGATAATGATTTTGCTGATGCTGGAGAAAAAGTAGTGAGTACCATTAAATCAAAAGGATTACATATAGATACTGTTGCTATTCCTTCAACAGGAATATTTAATACCTTTCTTAAAATGCGCGTAGTAAGTGACTACTTTAATTTAATCGGTAATCCCTGTAAAAACTTGGGTTATGGAGAATCTGAGGAGTATTTGGTTTATATAAATTCACCAGAAATCAATATTATATCAAGTGTTGATTCGCTCTGTGCAGGTACTTCCACGTCCTTTCTAGCTGATGTTGCTGGGCTTGTCGATTCGTTGAAATGGAGTTTCGGAAACTCTGCAACACCTCAATTTGCTTTAGGAGCGGGACCTCACTATATTGCTTTTGGAACTTATGCGGGTAATAAAACAATTGAATTGGCTGCCGATAATACTTATTTCGGCTACGATACATTAAGTGTTTTGGCTCAACCAAAAGCTACTTTAACTGCGGTTTTAAATCCCGTTTGTTCAAATAGTATTCTGAATATGTCGGGTACTGATACGATTACTGGACTGAAGCACAGTTGGTTTAATAATGGAGTTTCTATCAATAATTCTGATTCTAGTTTGACGATTCTCTCTACCACTTTGGCTGACTCAGGAATGTACTTTTATTTGGCTGAAAAATCAATTTGTTCTGATACTTCAAATATACTCAGCATGAAAATATTAGCATCTCCAGCAGCCAATTATACTATTTCATTAGCGAGTCAATGTTTAAAGAACAATTCCTTTGCTTTCTCTAATACCTCCACAGGGCAGCAATTATTGACCCCTACATGGACTTTTGGAGATGGGGCAACTCAAGTAAATAACAGTGTTCAGCATTCCTATTCAGCAGTTGGTTCTTATCGAGTAAGTATGGCGCAGGGTGGCCAGAATGGCTGTTCTGATACTGTTACCCAAACAGTTTCTGTAAATGAACACCCGATAGCCAAAATAATGGTAAACGATTCGCTTTTTTGTGAGGACAGTGCAGTTGTTATTTTGCAAACACAGTCGAGCATAGTAACTGGAAACATAGCTAATAATTGGAATTTTGGAGATGGAATGTCAAGTGGTTTAGATTCAGTAAATCATACGTATTTGGATACAGGAAAAATGGAAGTTGTACTGGTTTCCTTTTCTGATTCATCCTGCACGGATACGGCAAGAAAGACCATCACTATAATTCCTCTACCTGATAATTCGTTTGTAACGACTGCGATAAACTCAAGCACATACACGTTTACTCCAACGGTTACTTCTTATGCTAGCTATGAATGGAAATTTGGAGACGGAAACACGTCTACTCAAACTGCACCTACTCATGCTTATGTGCAGCGTGGAGCCCAAACGGTTGAGCTAAGTGTTGCAGACAAGTATTCGTGCGTTTCGATAGGTTCTGGAGAAGTTCAGATTGAGGAAGTAAGTGGAGTAGAAGTAAACCAAATTGAAGGGATATCGATTTTCCCCAATCCAAACAAAGGAGCATTCAACATTCACTTTACAAACGAAGGATATGTTAAGCTAAAGCTGATGAATGATCTTGGACAAGAAATTTGGATGAGCGAAACACAAATCGAGCGCGCACAAAACGTAGAAATTAATAACCTTTCAAAAGGAATCTATATCCTTTACTTAGAAATGAATAAGATGGTCAATAGTCACAAGATTATTGTCAACTAAATAGATCTAGCAATGCGACAGTATTGTTTATCTAAAAGACTTATAAATTGAGTGAATATTAAATCAAACTAATTCTCACCTTCTTCTTTTTTAGTCTGCTGTTATTGGTTTTCTCAATCACCATATCAGCAATTACGGACTGCACACCTACATATGCGCAGGTCTGTTGCAATTCAATAACGCCGAGTTGATCTTTGTGAATTTGACCTTGCTTTAGGAACAATCCTGCAATGTCTCCTTTGGATATTTTATCGCGTCTTCCTCCAGTAATGTATAAGGTGCGCCATTTTTTTGGTGCTGAAGGCGGAGCGATGTCTTGATTCCTAATGTTTATGTTTTTTGGTTTAATATCCTGAATAAAATCGGGTAGTGGTTCTCCTTCCCAATGCAGAATATAGGAAATACCATCACGATTCATTCGAGCAGTTCTTCCGTTCCGGTGGGTAAATTCTTTTAGATGAGGTGGAAGCTGATAATGAAGTATGAATTTGATTTCAGGAATATCAAGTCCACGAGCAGCCAAATCAGTAGCCAAAAGTAATTGGATGGTACCGTTTCTGAATTTAATGAGCGCGCGTTCACGATCAAATTGCTCCATACCACCATGAAAACACTCATGATCAATACCTTGATTATTTAAAGACTCACTGACACGAGCCAGTGATTCTTTGAAGTTGCAAAAGATGATACCGGGTTCATAACCAATGAAAGAAACAGCTTTTTGTAAAGTTTGTAGTTTATCCTTTTCTGGCGAAAGAATGGTTTTATAGGTAAGTTGAGAACTGCCTTCCAGCAAGAAATCAATGACCACTGGATTTTGTAAGCCTACAAATTCCGGAATTTCAGCTTCGCTGGTTGCTGAGGTTAGAATTCTTTGCTGCACGCTAGGCAATGCAGTTATTATCTCGGTCATTTCTTGTTCAAAGCCTATTTCCAAGGATTTGTCAAATTCATCGAGTACAAGCGTTTTAATGTGTTCCACCGAAAAGTTATCCCTTCTCAATCTATCCGCTACTCGTCCGGGTGTGCCAATTAGTATCGCAGGTCTAGTTTTTAAATCAATCTTATCTAACGTTCCTGCACGGCCGCCATAAACCGCATTCACTTTATAGCCTGATCCCATTTTTCGAGTTACCTGCTCAATTTGTTGCGCCAATTCGCGAGAGGGAACCAATATCAAAATTTGAATTTCTGCGCAATCAGCATCCAATTGCTCAATTAATGGCAATAGAAAAGCCAGCGTTTTTCCCGTTCCTGTGGGAGAAAGCAACACCAGATCCGACTTAGATTGAATCGTTTTATACGCCTCTTTCTGCATTGGATTAAGTTCAGTAATTTGAAATTTACTGAGCAGTGCTTCGGTTAGATTCTGGCCAGAATTTCTTTTTGAATCTGTATCGTTTTTTGACATTTTGCAAATGTGCTATTTATTTTAATTCTGAAATAGAAATGAGCTGATAGAATTTCCTTTCAACGGACTTATAATAGCTATGAGAGGGGCTTTTGTTTTAAAAGCGGCTAACTATTCTCCGGTGTCCTCGTTTTCTGCTGATAAAGTATCCGATTTGCTTCAAAGTATTTAGAAAGCTGAACATAACCATAGGCTCCAGCAAGCAGAGATTTCTACAAATACGAGCGTCCTAAGTATTGTATTCGTTATTCAGATTTCAAGATACGATTTTTACAACCGATTCATTTTGAGCATAAAATGACCTACCAAGTTCCTGCAGGAGAAAACAAGAAATCAGTCGGATTATCAATTTCATATAAATACTTGTATCCTTTAGTCTCTTTCTTGCAGAACGGCTCTAATAGTTCCAACATTATTTTATAGCTATCTAATGTTAGCGCACAATAAAAGGTTTTGTTATCGTCACTAATTATTCCTTCATCTGTTTCGAAAAGTCCTAGAATGAGATTGCAATTGCGTTTTTCTATAAAATCTACTTCTGAAAGATCCAGTTTCTGTTTTCTAGTTACAAGTTGATCTTTAATTAATTCTCTAAATTTAATGGCCTGATATTTATCAAAGTTGTACAGTCTTACAACGTTTTCTCCAAATTCATTTACGTTTTCTATGTAGTCGAGTTCCATTCAGTAATTACTAGCTTTTACTCCAGATAGAGTATGTATTCTGGATTCTTTTTGAGGACGCTAAAGTATCAGTTTTGGAGAACAATTTCATTCAACTATTTTATTGTAAGACTGATTTCTGACCATCTGACTTTATCAATTGTTTCATCGGTTTTTAATTTTTGTGTAGTCGAATTGTTCTGAAATTGGCCGCTGGTCATTAGAGTATTTGCAACCCAAAATGCGTTGGATTAATAAAATTCTAATTGTTTTTTATTGGTTTCAAATAATATTCTAATGTACATTTTAAAGAATCAGAATTGATAAGAATTACAAAATGGAAGCACCTATTGTTCTTGATTTTTTACCTACTAATTTTTTATAATACTTGCGATTAAATCCACAGTTTTCAGGAGTTAGTAATGGATCAATTTGGTTCAGGTTTGAGTCAATTTGAAAGCAAGTTCCTTTTACTGCCAGCGTATCGCTTTTTGGTAATTAGGTTTGCGCTCCACTTTTAGTTAGCACAATCGAGTTTTGACAAGAAATTAGAAAGGATAGAGATAGAAGGGTTATAGTCCAATTCATTGGTTTTGCTTTCTTTAGAGGGCTAGTAAAACGTTTTTAGACGTTTTCATTTTAGTTGGTAAACCTCATATTTTCTGAACCAGTTGGTTGTTTCTCCTGGTTTAATTGATATTTCATTGAAAAGCTCAGGACTAATGACGTGTTCCCAACCCCAAAGATTTACTTTGTTGGTCAAAAAATTACCCGTTTCTCTTAACCCAATCTTACTTTCAAGGTTTAATAACTCCCATTCTGCGTCAACACGTGCGCCGCCCGTGAGGTTACTAAAAAAGAATTGCTGTTTGGGTGTGCCATTGAATTTGATTTCATTTTTACCAATAGCCACTTTTAGTCCAGGGTTAACAGCCTCTCCAAATAATTCCGGATTTAATTGAAATGGAAAATTCAGAATATAATTAGTGCTTTTTGAAGCATTGAATGCTATAAAATTGTGGGCATATTCATTAGTAACAATCTCTTTTTCGCCAGTGTTTTCCAAGGAGTATTTAATAATAAAACTGTTTTCTTGTAATTCGATTTCTTTTCTCAAGACATAGGAACGTCCATTTATAGTTTCCGATTTGCAGACAATTGCAATTTTATGCTCCTCACAAACTGTTTCAAATTTAGCAGGCTTAACTTCGTAAGCTGTGCTAAATTGGTAATGAGAGTCCTCTTTTTTCAATGAGCCTACACCTATTTTATGAAACCAATCTCCAATGTTAGTTTCATCAAAACCTAATGCATTATCAATACCAAATTCATTATAAAATCCTTTGCCAGAAAAATGTTCATTTTGATTATCTGTGTTTTCAAAACAAGCCAATTGAGTATCTTGAAACGTTACTCCCACAATTTTCCCAGTCCAATCAAACCGAGAGAAATTATAATTTTCAAACGGAAAATCAATTTGAATTTCTAGGTTTTTGTTTTTAAGTATATGTGGCATAAACAAGAAAATAGGAAAAGATTAAAGCTAAATAAATAGTTGCATGGTATACGACATCCCAAGACCATTAGAAGTAAGGCTTTCATGGCATACTATCAGGGTCTTGAGTTATGGGCATTAAATTTCATTTGTTTCAAATTTATCACAAACTGCCTATTTCTAATTTGGCTGATTTTAGCATTAGTGTCAGTTGGATTTATTCAATTAGTTTTAATTACTCTTCTAAAGTCGTAGTTTTTATTTTTGTCATATACTCTCACTATGTATGGGCCTATTTTACCATTGGTTATATCAATTCTGTTTTGAGATTCCGTCAATTGTTTCGTTAAAATTTTATTTCCTTCTGAATCAAAGACTTCTAAGGTGAGAGCTTCTGCATTAGTTAGGTTAATTGAAATTAGACCTGAAGTAGGATTAGGATATACCGAGTTAATGAAATTTTTACTTTGCATAACTGGTCCATTTTTATTCGTTATCGCAATAGGGTTTGGGCCCAATACGACAGGGTATATATTCATTCTGACGCCATTTTTATTGGCATAATTAAGAACGTCCTTGATTGAATTACTAGATTTTGTAGAATCGTGTGAAGGTGCATCACCTAGTAAGATTGCAATTCTTTCTCCTTTAGAATTCCAAAAACCTTCATGGCTCGTTTCCAGTATTGCGTCATAAACAGACTCAGGAATATCAAGACCTGAGTGCACTTCTATATTTTGTATAAAGGTCTGTGCAGCCTCAAAATCATCGCCAAAGTTTACGAATTCATACCAAGGAAATGTTTTGTTTGTCACCATATGTTGCAATTCCAATATTTAAATTTTTGTAATCCTGCATTTGTATTATGAACTTTTCGAGTCCATTTTTTAATGCCAACATATCATCGTTCATACTAAGTGTTCGGTCAATTATCAAGAGTAAATCAGAATTGTCACTTAAATTATTTTCAATGATTTCTGCAATTTTTGAAGATAATTGAGCAGGATCAATTACAACACTTAACTCACCCTGAGTAGAACGTGCAAGTTCTTCAAATTGCTGAATACACTCAACCGATATGTTGGATGAGTCAATCAAAATCGGTAAGTTTATGTTCGTATACATTAATGAATCGTACAAATCATGCAAGTCTTTTGATACGGTTTGTGAATCAATTGCAACATTTTCGTTTTCTGTAGATCTTGTGCAACTAAAAAAAATGAATATGACAATTAGTACTATAATATACTTCATAGGTTTATGCTAATAACTTGTTTATATGACAACATTTCTTGTGTATAACTCTCTATTTTAGGGGGTAAGACAAACTTTGTTGTTGATTTAGTTTTCATTTAAATTTAAAAAACCTAATAATGAAGGTCTGCTTTCCAATTTCACGATATTAACATAAGTATAAATTTCTGTTGTCCTGCTGCTTTGATTTCCGAGTAATTCTTGAATGTAATGTAAATCAATTCATACGCTTACAAATAGCTATAAATTCAGTATTGTATTGAAAATGAAGCAGAACAGCACGTCTGTTAAGATAATTTCCGTTTAGGAGGTTAATGGTTGTTTTCTTAAGATTAGCTAATGTAAAGAAAGTTTTACAACTAAAGACATGGAGTTATTTGAGCAAAAAAAGCCCCATTGAACTAAATCAACAGGGCTTTTACTATTTTGAGAAAGTGAAGTTACTTACTTCTTCTTTTCTGCTTTTTCCATACTTGCTTTTAATGCACTTAAAGCATCCAAATCGCCAAGAGTAGATTTCTCTACGTTGTCAGACAATTTTTTAACTGCTTTTCTAGTTGCAGTTCCACGAGCTTTTCTTTCGCCAGTTTCTACCGCTTTAACACCTTCAGCTGCACTTTCGTGAATTCTAGAGTGAGAAACAATAATTTTCTTAGCGTCTTTACTAAATTCAAGAACTACAAAGTCAATTTGATCTTCAACCTTTACTTTAGAACCATCTTCTTTTACCAAGTGACGTCCTGGAGCAAATCCTTCAACACCGTATGGTAATCCAACTAAACCACCTTTGTCAGTCAATGACAATAATGTTCCTTGGTGAATTGATCCTTCAGTAAATACACTTTGGAATACTTCCCATGGGTTTTCTTCCAATTGTTTGTGACCTAAGCTTAATCTTCTGTTGTCCTTATCTATTTCTAAAACAATAGCTTCGATTTGCTCACCAGCTTTACAAAATTCAGATGGGTGATTCACTTTCTTAGACCAAGAAAGGTCAGAGATATGAACTAATCCATCAACGCCTTCTTCTAACTCTACGAATACACCAAAGTTAGATAGGTTAGTAACCTTACCTTGAACTTTGCTGTCTACAGGGAATTTAGATTCGATACCTTCCCATGGATCTTGAGTCAATTGACGTGTAGATAATGACATTTTACGCTCTTCACGATCTAATGTCATGATAGTTGCTTCAACTTCATCACCTACTTTAAAGAAATCTTGAGCAGTTCTTAAGTGTTGACTCCAGCTCATTTCTGATACGTGAATCAATCCTTCTACACCTGGAGCAATTTCTACAAATGCACCGTAATCTGCAAGAACTACAACTTTACCTTTCACTTTATCACCAACGTTTACAGTTTCAGCTAAAGAATCCCATGGATGTGGTTGTAATTGTTTTACACCAAGAGCAATTCTTTTCTTGTCGTCATCGAAATCCAAAATAACCACGTTGATTTTTTCATCCAATTCCAACATTTCTTCTGGGTGATTGATTCTTCCCCATGATAGGTCAGTAATGTGAACTAATCCGTCAACACCACCTAAATCAATAAACACTCCATACGAAGTAATATTTTTAACCACACCTTCTAATACTTGACCTTTTTCAAGTTTAGACATGATTACAACTTTTTGTTCTTCAAGTTCAGCTTCTATAAGCGCTTTATGAGATACAACTACGTTTCTAAACTCTTGGTTGATCTTAACAACTCTAAAGTCCATTTCTTTTCCAACGTACTGATCGTAATCTCTAATTGGCTTAACATCAATCTGAGAACCTGGTAAGAATGCTTCAATTCCGAATACATCGGCAATTAAACCACCTTTAGTTCTGCATTTGATAAAACCAGTAACAACTTCTTCAGTTTCAAGAGCACTATTAACATGTTCCCAAGCTCTAGTTGTTCTTGCTTTTTTGTGAGAAAGCACCAATTGTCCAGTTTTGTCTTCTGTTTTTTCAACGTAAACTTCAACCGAATCACCAATTTTTAAATCTTGCTTGTATCTAAATTCGTTAGCAGTAATAACACCATCAGACTTATAGCCGATGTTGATTACAACTTCTTTTTTAGTAATAGAAGAAACAATACCATCTAACACTTCATTATCGCTAATAGAAGTAAGGGTATCGCCATAAACTACTGCTAATTGTGCTTTTTCTTCTTTCGTATACATCTCGTCAGAGTCTGCATAAGAATCCCAATCAAATTCATCTAAAGGCTTAACTTTAGTATAATCAACGGGTTCAATAACTCTAGGTTCAGCTTTAGGAGCCTCTGCTGCTTCAGCAGCAACAACTTCTTTAACTTCAACTTTTTCAGCTACGGGAGCTTCTTCAGTCTTAGTTTCTTCTTTTGCTACTTTAGGTTCTTTTTTTGCCGCGGGCTTCTTTTCAGCCGTTTCGGTTTTGGCAGTGACTTTAGTCTCAGCTGCTTTTTCTTCTACCTTATCTTCGGTAGCTTTTGTATTTTCTTCAGACATAAATTCTGATTTGTATCTCCAACTGCGGAAAGAAGGAGAGTATTTTTTATGTCAGATTCCGCTTTCTGACTTTAATTTCGGGCTGCAAAATTAATGTTATTTCTCTGATAACCAAGCCAATCAAAGGTCTCTTTTTTTCATTTAAAAATGAAAAACATAGGGTTTAATTATTCTTCTATTTTCGAACGATGGTTCAAAGAATTCTAGCACTAGTCAAATCTAACCAATTAGGAGCTTTTACAGTAGCGTTGGTAGCGGTTGTAGTTATTATTACCGCCATCAACAGTGTTGGCTATCACCACGCTGATGAGCATTATCAGATAATAGAATTTGCCAATTATTTTTTGGGAAATACGGGCTCTGATCAATTGCCTTGGGAATTCAAAGCGCAAATCCGGCCAAGTATTCAGCCATTAATTGCAGCAGGATTCTTTAAAGTTATTTATCTGTTTGGATTTAATGATCCCTTTATACTGGCCATGCTTTTGCGCATTTCAACAGGATTATTTGGGATTTGGGTATATATTAAGTTCATAAAAGCTTGGGTGAATAGGGAAGGGGAAGCTAAGGGAATTCCAATTCTATTGTCGCTGAGTGCTTTCTTTTTATGGTTTATGCCGTATCTATTAGTGCGCTTTTCATCAGAGAATTTATCTTCTCTATTTTTTCTTTGGGGATTGGCTCATTATTTCTCCAATCGAGAAAAAAAACAGCTCGTTTTTGTTGGTTTATTGTTAGGGTTAAGTTTTGCATTTCGATTCCAAATGGGAATAGCTGTTGCTGGTTTTATTGCTTGGCTGGTAATTGCTGAACACGTCAAGATTTCCAAAATAGTACTGATACTATTTGGCGGTCTAATTGGATTGATTGTTTTGCTCATCTGTGATTACTGGTTTTACGGGGCATTTGTTTTTTCTCCTTGGAATTATCTTTCATCAAATTTAATTGAGGGTAAGGCAGCAAGCTTCGGTATTGATCCTTGGTATATGTATTTTGAAGAGCTATGGGTTTACTTAACTCCTGTGGGAGTTATATTGAGTTTACTAGGTTTCTCAGTCTGGATTTACCATTTCAAAAAATCTCCATTTTTATGGATTTTGATTCCCTTTCTATTAGTGCATAGTATGATAGGGCATAAGGAGTTTCGGTTTTTATTTCCAATAGTATTTGTGTTCCCCATGCTTTTGTTTGACGTTTTTACAAGGTTAGAAAAGCAAATAGGCAGCTCTAAATGGTACTATGCAGTTATTGTTTTGCTGTGTTCGGTAAATACCATTGTGGTGATTCAGGTGGCTCAACTTTCAGCTGGAACAGGAAGCACAGTATTAATGCAAGAACTGCATAACCGACATCAGACTAAACCCATACTCATTTATCATATGCAATATGGTAACCCCTATGAACCTTGGGAAGGGGGGAATCATGCAAACTGGTATCATTCTGCAAGGAGAAATATTGAGACACAAAAACTTGAATCACTCGAAAATTTAAGTGCTATTGAGTTAAATTCAGGAAAAGAAAATTATTTGATATTTCGACAAGCCGACCTAGATTATTTGGGAATTACCATTAATCAATTAGCTGTGCCATTGAAGTTAGTTAAAAGCAGTAAACCTGAAATATTAGGAACCATTGCAGTAAATATGGGTTTATTAAACGCAAAGGACACCTACTATTTGTTCAAATTAGAGTAAAAAAAAGAGGGTTAAAAAACCCTCTTTTAAAAAAACTAAAAAAAAAAAATCTTATTCATCTTGCTGACTAAACTTATTGCAAAGCAATCTTTTTGTCCAACTCATCAATGTAACCTCTAAACGTTTTATCGGTTTCCATTAAGTTATTTACTGTCTTGCAAGCATGAAGTACCGTTGCGTGATCTTTACCGCCACAATGGGCGCCAATGTTCGCTAACGAACTTTTTGTAAGTTTTTTAGAGAAGAACATTGCAATTTGACGTGCTTGTACAACTTCTCTTTTTCTCGTTTTACTTTTCAATAATTCGATATTCAAATCGAAATAATCACAAACTACTTTTTGGATGTAATCGATACTCACTTCACGTGCAGTGTTCTTAACAAATTTATCAATCATTTTCTTAGCTAAATCTAAGGTGATTGATTTTTTGTTTAGAGAAGACTGAGCAATTAATGAAATCAATGCTCCTTCTAGTTCTCTAACGTTTGTTGTAATGCTGTACGCCAAGTATTCAATTACTTCTTTAGGTAATTCAATACCCTCTTGATACATCTTCATTTCTAGAATAGCGATTCTAGTTTCGGTAGATGGAATCTGAAGATCGGCAGAAAGACCCCATTTAAATCTTGAAAGCAATCTTTGCTCCATTCCTTGCATTTCTACTGGCGGCTTATCTGACGTAAGAATAAGCTGCTTACCATTTTGGTGCAAATGATTGAATACGTGGAAGAAGACATCTTGAGTTCGCTCTTTTCCAGATAGGAACTGAACATCGTCAATAATGAGCACATCAATCATTTGATAGAAGTGCATAAAATCGTTTTGAGTATTATTTCTTACCGATTCAATGAATTGTTGGGTAAACTTTTCAGAGGAAACGTAAAGAACTGTTTTGTTAGGATGGTTCTTTTTTATCTCAATACCAATAGCGTGAGAAAGGTGTGTTTTACCTAAACCAGTTCCACCATAGATAAGAAGTGGGTTAAAAGCAGTACCACCTGGTTTATTCGCAACTGCAAATCCTGCAGAGCGCGCTAACCGATTTGAATCTCCTTCAATGTAGGTGTCAAAAGAGTAGTTTGGATTTAATTGTGAATCCACTACAACTTTCTTTAGCCCAGGAATAATAAATGGGTTTCTGATGGTCGTACCTGAACCAACGTCCAATGGCATGGACACAGCAGGGTTTTTAGTCTCTTTTCGATTGCTAGTAGGTATTCTAACAGTATATGGTTTGGACGAATTGAAGTTGTTGTCCATAATGATACTGTACTCCAGCTTTCCTTCTGTTCCTATTTCCTTTTTTACTGTCTTCTTCAGTAATGTAATGTAGTGTTCTTCCAGCCATTCGTAAAAGAATTGACTAGGAACTTGAATTGTTAGTACGTCGTCTTTAATTCTTAACGGTTTGATCGGTTCGAACCAAGTTTTGTAACTCTGTAAATTAACGTTGTCTTTGATAATCGCTAAACAACGACTCCAAATTTCTTCATGATTTTTAGTGCTCATTTTTATCCATCCAATTACCTCTAATGATACTTATAAAAAATTTATTTCTAATGCTGTTTTTCTTTGGAAGAAAATCTATTTTGGTGATCACAATATCACCCCTTTTTGATTATAAAACAAATGTTCTCTAAAAAAAGTAAATAAAAAAATGAATTCACACTTGATTATTAAATTTATTTGACAAGGCTCTTAACCTTCACTTAACACAAAATTCCTATCTAACTGATTTTCATTTTACTATGAAATTTTAGGTTATTTTGACGAATATTTTAACAGCTTAACAAGTTGTAGTTTTCTAACAAAAAAAGACTTTTAAATGTACAAAACAAAAACAAACCTTAGGGTACGTTATGCAGAAACCGACAGAATGTCCTACGTCTACTATGGGAATTATGCAATATACTTTGAGGTGGCTAGAGTCGAGTCAATGAAGGGAATTGGTATGAGCTACAAGGAGTTAGAAGACAGCGGAATTATGATGCCTGTACTCGAATACAATATCAAATATTTTAAGCCAGCTTTTTATGACGACGAACTTATTATTGAAACTAGAATTGAGAAAGATCCGACAGTTAGAATTCGATTTGATTACGAAACATACAATACAAAAGGTGAGCATTTAAATTCAGCATTTACTACGCTAGTTTTTGTGGATACAAAAACAGGAAAACCAATAACTGCTCCAGATGATTTTTTAGCGAGATTAAAGGCAGCTAAAAACGCTTAACTACTTTATGACGATATATTGCGTTTGAGGTTTTAACCTCCAAGATATATAAACCGTTAGTAAATGATTGAGACGGTATTTTAATAGGACCTTCATTTGTAGTATATCCGGCAACTATTTTTCCTAGACTGTTGTATACGTTTACAGATTCTATTTTGGAAGTGCTTTTAAAGGACAATGCACCATTGTTATTCGCGAAGCCCTCAGAATTAATTATTTTAAAGTCAATAATTCTAGCTGAGGATTCTGCTAGGCTAACAAAACAGCTGGTTATTAAATCATGGTTTTTTAGCGCAGTACAGAGGTCTTCTTTGTACAATCCTTCAAAGAGTTCCTCTTCAACGGTTAGCAGGATATTTCCATACTGAGGTAAAGTCATCCCATTGTCCAAAAAGTAGAAAGACTCGTAAATTAACTGGTCAGTTAAATTTTTTCCAATATCAAAATAGACTTCCATCAATGCACTAGAAATAATCTCTCCTCTAGAGTGCGGGTCAAGTATTTCACCTTCAATATATATTCTTTTCGAATTTGCAAGTCGACCTGTATTGAATTCATTATGACCATCCCAAGGAAATACATTTTCCCAATTGTAGTTAGAGATTTGGGTTTTGTAAGAAGTGGCCAAATAATCACATAAACCTTCATCTAATGCGCCACGTTCAAGACCAATATTGCTTTTAGGAGCAGCAAAGTCAGTAAGCGCATGGCCATATTCATGCACTACTACAGTCACATCTTCTGCATCGTCAACACCACCGGTCCCGAATAAGATCCGCGGTGGATTCGTATTAGAGGCATACAAGGAATTGTCACTTCCTGCCAAACCATGAGCATCAGACCATATTTGACGTTTACCTAACTTGGAATGTCCAATAGAATCCATGTGAGCTCTCAAACGTGTTATGTGGTAATAGACATTGGCATCCTCAAATCCAAGTTCACTTCGGTTGTAGAAGAAGGTTCCATTTTTAGAATGTGCTGCTGGTTTTACTGTTGAACCAAGTTGCACCATTTTTATATAATCGTTTTCTAGCCAAAACGTATCGTTTTCAAATTTTGCCTCAATACTTTTTAAATAAATTTCATTTTGCAGGCTGGTATTGTTTTGGTCATTATTATCTACAAAACCTCCTCCATAGCTTGATTTTGAAGACGTAATTGGGTCTGGAAAAAAGACATGGAATGCAGCAATACTATCTGGTGCATGAAATAGGTGATTCATCGATCGCTCGAAAATCACAGTACCACTTTCATCTCTATAGATCTCATTATTTTCAGTTAAATCTGGTGATTGAACTTCAGATAATTGCGTTAATATGAGTCCTGAATTGCTATTTATCCAAACTAAATTTGAGTCTTCCAGCGTTTTATTAGTGGCTTTGAAGTTTGGTGTAATACAATTATCAGTTTGCACTATTATTTCTCCATTGTGTCGGTAATGCACCTTTAATCCACTGCCTAAAACTTTTGAGTCGTTTATGTATTGTTGATAAAACTCGTGAGATCCTGTTAGGCTAGATCGTTCATAAGCCAGTCGGTAAGCAACTCCCTGTTGATAAGCGAATGGGAAAGTAGGGGAAGTGTCAGGCACTTTACTAAGTTGACTTATGGTTGTTTTAAAGTTGGAGTAATTAGACTGAGCAATTAAACCTACTTGAATAACAAGGGAGCAAAGTACAAGTATTAATTTTTTTCCCATTTTATTTGAACAATAGTTCCAAATTTAGTTTTTATTCTCTCCAGTTCGGAACTATTTGTATGAACGGTTATCTCATGCAGGTTTGAGTAAGTTTGGTTTATAATTGAAATATCTTGGCGTGACAAAAAACTCAAGATAGTACCTAGCATTTTCGAGTCTAAGGAGATAGTAACGATATAAGTGACAGAATAAGTCATAGAATCTGAAAGTTCTAGAACATCTGCGGCAGTTGTTTTATAGGCATTTATCAAACCAGAAACACCCAATTTAGTTCCTCCAAAGTAGCGAACGACTGCAACCAATGTATTAAAATGTTTTTTAGATTTTAATTGACCTAAAATAGGTGCTCCAGCAGAATTACTAGGCTCACCATCATCGGTACTGAATTCTATCACTTGTTCATTTTCGATGAGACGATAAGCATAACAAACATGATTACACTTGGGATTTTCGATTCTTAATTGATTTATTATACTCTTTGCTTCTTCTCTGGAGTTTATTCTAAAACTATATCCAAAATGTTTAGATCCTTTGTCTTTAAACAGGGATTCACTATTGCGTTTTATGGTTAAAAACTCAGTAAAATCAGGCATTATAAGCGAGAATAGCTATCGAAAGCACACAGAAAAACAAACCCATTAGGTTTAGTTTAGAAAGTTTTTCTCTAAATAGCACAATTGCAAGCAGGGTGGTACATAAAATAATTCCAACATTATTGATTGGAAAAAGAATAACAGACTGCTCAGAAAATGCGCTAAGTGCTTTAAAAAGAAAATAAATCGAAAAGAAGTTAGGTATTCCCAATATGGCGGACCACAGAAGATTCTTTTTTGTGAATACTATTTTCTTTTTTAGGACACCATAGAATATTCCCCAAATAAATGCACTTGCAAAAATAGCTACGGTTAGCATAGAGGAAGACCAATCTGATAGAACATAGCGTTCACCAATTTTTAAAAGAAAATCTAGTAACCCACTGCCGATGAAAAGAATAAATGGCCAAAAAAGAGAATTTTTATTCTTTTGCTCAACTGATGGTTTTACTGCTAGGTATAAACCAGTGAGACCAATTAATAAAGCAATTATTAGCTGCCAATTTAACGCTTCTCCAAATACAAAAACTGATAGCAAGACAGGAATAACGAAGGCCATTTTATTGGCTAATACAGATGTTGACGCTCCATTTTTTGAAGTAACAAAAGCTAGTAAATTGAAAAGCGTCACAAATATGAACCCGAGACTGAAAGTGAATATCAAACAACTTTGACATTCCAAGACAGTTGTAACTTGAACATCAAAGAATATTAAACCAGTGAATCCAGCAAACAGATAGTTGAAAAGAACAGCTGTAAAACGATCTACATCAAACCTATCAAATTGTTTAAAAACTATAAAGAGGGAAGAAGCTGAAAGAACGCTTAGTAGAATCCAGATCAACTGTAGCCATTTTCTAATTCAAAAAAGAAGGTAGAGCCAATATTCAATTCACTCTCCAACCATAGTTTTCCGTGCAAGGCTTCTGTGATTTTTTTTGCACTTGATAATCCTAATCCGTAGCTAGATTCTTCAGCAGTTGGAGAAGCCGTCAACTTTCTGTAGGGGTGAAACAAACCCTTTTTATCTTTTTCACTGAAGCCTGGTCCGTTATCTTTTACTGAAAAAAGCACCCAATCGTATTGTTCAGAAACGTTAATGATTACGGCCGTTTTTGGCTTTGAATACTTTATTGCATTGCTCAATAAATTGGATAAAACTTGGAGAATGAGCATTTCATCTGAATGCAATTTAGTTTGATTGATATTTCCTTTAAACTCAATTGATATTTCTTTTTCATCAGCCCATTTTTTGTGATCCAGTAATAACTGATTCAACATTTTTGAAATATCAATATCTTTCTTTTTGAGTTCTATTTCCTTTTGCTCAAAGCTTTGTTTGGATAAAATTTGATTAATCATATCCAGCATTTTCCCTGTTGACTCAGTCATTAAAGCAACATATTCGACGGTTTCCTCAATTTTTTCTTCTGGAAGACCACTAACCTCTGCATCAAGTAGTTCACACAATCCTAGTATTGAGTTTAGCGGGGTACGTAAATCGTGAGCAACTATGCCTAAAAGGTGATTATTGTTTTTTGTAAGCTGCTCTAACTCATTTACTTTTAATTCTAACTGAGATTTTGCTAGCTTTAGCTCTAATTGCTGTTTTCGGATGGCTTCATTTTGTTTTTCAATCAAATTATTGGTTGCGATAAGCTGTTTATTTGATTTTTGTTTTTCACGGTTCGAATAAACTAGACTGACTAACGCAATAAGGATTACGATCACTAATAGAATCAGTATTTCCGATACAATTTCTTGTGTATTTAGCTCTCTTGATTTTAACTCTGCTTCTCTTTGAGCAATATTTAGCAGCCTCTTATTTCCAACTAATTGCTGCCCAAAGCGTTCATTTGCTAATTTTTTACCGGTAAAATTATGGCGTATTTTACTTTTAAGTACCTGGCTTTTTCTTGAAAATATGATCGCCGTTTTGAAGTCTCCTTGCTGCTCTTTTACTTTAGATAGCAGGGAATATGCTTTTTGTTGCAAATCAAAATAATTTTCTAGGCCAGCTGTCTCTATAATCTTAGCTGCCAGCTTTTCAGCATTCTTTAAATCCTTACATTTTAAATAAACATTGGCGGTTTGATTCATGGCAGTACAATAGAAATCCTGATCCTCAATTTCTTTCAGCAACTCCGTAACTTCAAATGCCACAGATAATGCCTTATCAATGTCTTCCATTTCTAAATAACATAAGGATAGCTGGTTAGAAACTGAGATAATTAATTGCTGCTCTTTCGAACCAACCTTTAATGTTTTGCTAAGTTGAATTGCTTTGCTATAGTAAAAAGAAGCGGAGTCCATTTTTTGCTCATGATATTTGAGCATTCCTAGATATTGAAAACTATTTGCAATTAAATAATTGTCTTTAAGCCTTTTTCGAAGTTTGAGTGCTTCTTTGAAACAAAATTCAGCATTTTTAGTTTTTTCCTCTTTTAAATACAGCAATCCAATATTGTTTGAAGCCGTCGCCGCTAATCCAATTTGGTCGGTTTCTAAAGCCAGAGTTCTTCCTTTCTCATATTGATTTTTGGCACCTCTTAGGTCTTCATTTCGGGAGTAAACATTACCAATATTTATAAAAATTAGCGCTCCCAATTTTTTCTTCGAATATGAAGTAACAGCATAATCTTTGGCGGTAAGGAAATATTCTAGTGCTGTCGCATAATTGCCTTTTTTGAAGTTTAGTTGTCCTAAAAGATTGTGGAACCTCGCCTTAAAAGAACTGTCTGACTCTTGATTAAAAGATTTTATAACACTATCCGATTGAGCATAATCTAAAATTGGATTTTCTTCTAATGCAGAAAGACCAATAGTTTTTTCAATCTGCTCTAGAAACTCCTCGTTAGTAGTTTGTCCAATTAAGTGATGCGATATAGCTAGCAAAAAAACCAAGCAAATCAATAGACTTTTCACACTCATTGTTTCAGACTATTATTCAAAAAATATCTTACAATATTATTATTCTGCTGTAATTCAAAACTAGGTTTTTTTAATCCAAATTGGGCCGATTTTATTCCTGATTTAATTGAAAGTTTACTTTCTGTAATTCTCATTTCGTCCCACAGGTTTTTAGCTATAAAACGCTGGTGAGTTTTGCTTCCACCCTCAACAAGAATTGAAGTGATATTGTAGTTCAATAATTCTGAAATGGAATCAGAAAATAAAGGTTGTAATTTGATCCACTTTGCATTTTTTGGCAGGATACGAGGCTTTTCTGGAGCGATAATAATGAAGTGTTTTTTGTCTTTCCACAGCGTGTAATCTAATTCTAAGTTATGAGTCAACAACAGAATAGGAATAGGGGACTTTCCCTCGAAATGGCGCGTATTCAAACTGGGCGAATCATTGATGAAGGTCTGAGCACCAATTAGAATTCCATCTTCCTGGGCGCGCCAGTTGTGCCCCAATTGTTTGTTTTGATCATTACTAATTTGCAATGGAGTCTTATCCAATGAATCAATAAAACCGTTAATCGTTTGTGCCCACTTTAGAATAATGTAAGGCCGTTTTTCAATTTGAGTTTTAAAGAACCTGCGATTAATGACTCTTCCTTCATTCTCTAGAATTCCTGTAGTTATTTCAATTCCCGCTTCTTTTAATTTTTGAATTCCAGAACCATTCACTTTTGGATTAGGATCTGTGTTGGCAATTACAACTCTTTTAAATTTCGTTTTAAGAATTAAATCAGCACAAGGAGGAGTATTTCCGAAATGGTTACAAGGCTCAAGACTTACATAAATGGTGCTATTGGTAAGTAAGGATTTATTCTCTACGCTATTTATTGCAATCGGTTCAGCATGTGATGCTCCATATTTTTTGTGGTAACCTTCACCAATAATTTTGTTATCATGCACAATTACGGCTCCAACTAATGGATTAGGCGCAACATTACCTATACCTTTTTTAGCAAGTTGAAAACACCGTTTCATGAACCGGATATCAAATTGGTTTACCATGGATTCAAATCTATTGATTTAATTTGCCAACAACAGATAATAAAAACTTCTAAAAATAAAATTTTGTTCACGAATATTAAACATGTTTTTTTTGATCTAGATCGCACATTGTGGGATTTTAAAGCGAATAGCCGAGCAACACTCTCTGAAATATATATTGAGTTTAATCTCCAGGAAAAAGGAATACGAACTGCAATGGATTTCATTAAAACGTATGAAAAAATTAATGAGCAAATGTGGGATTTGTATCGCATTGGTCAGCTTTCTAAAGAAAAATTGCGATATGGCAGGTTCCAAAAAGCATTGTTACTTTTTGGTATTAAAGAAGATTTGATAGGTCAGGAAATCGGAGACTTCTACATTAAGCACAGTCCTTTTAAAGTGGGTTTATTTGATCATACGCATGAAATTCTAGCTTTTCTGAAAAATAAATATGAACTTCATATTATCACAAATGGCTTTGAAGAGGTGCAACATGTTAAGCTCCGGGAATCAAAACTGTTGGATTATTTTGATAAGATAATTACAAGTGAAGCTGCTTCAGCCAAAAAACCAGATTCTAAGATATTTGAATACGCTGAAAACCAAACTCATGCTAACAAGGAGGATTGCCTGATTATAGGAGATGATATAGAAGCAGATATTAAAGGAGGATTAGCGGCAGGTTGGAAAGTAATTCACTTTGACCCTGATCATGAGTTTGATAAAATTGACAACGTATTAACGATTCACCATTTGCAAGAACTAGAAAAACAATTATAAGTACAATCAAAGATGATTTGAGTTACAAACTGAGTGCAATAAAGCCTGTAACTTTATCATTAATCAAAAGCCAACCAAAAGAGCATATAGTTTGTTAGTTAGACAGTGAAATAAGCGCAAAATGAAATTATATAAAATAGGATTACTCGTATTCATATCTCTTCTAGTCTTAGGAAGTTGTAAAAAACCAAAAGAAGGTTGCTTAGATCCATTGGCAAATAATTACGACGCAACTGCGTCCTACAATTCCATTTGTATTTACGGTGAAAAACCTAGGGTAATTCCTATTGATACTCCAATTGTCCCCTCTGATACTAATAAACTTCAGAAGATAAAAATCAGTATAACTCCAATGATCGATGGAAAACGATTTTACTTTGGAACGAATTATAAAGACGAGCAACAGCGCGACTTCCAAATTACTTTTTTTAAATATTTTGTTTCCAATATCAAGCTGGGAGACAGAAGCATTACCAAAGCCGATGTAGCTGATATTGAATTAATCGACTACGACACTTCAACTTTTTTAAGTGCCACAAGACCTATTTACGATTATATAATCGAAGGTGAAGTTAAGGCAGGAATGTACAATCGAATTTTTATAGGCTGTGGAGTTGATCCTATTTGGAACGAAGAGTATTCTCCAAATGACTATCCTTCAGAGCATCCTTTGAATGCAACTTACACCAATATGGATTGGACGTGGCAGACGAAATATAAGTTTACCAGTATTGAAGGTAATATTGATAGCGATGCTGATGGTAGTTACGATAGAGCTTTCTTTATGCACACCGGCTTTAGCGATTTGTATCGTCAAGCCATTGTTCAAGCTGGAAGCGAAATTGAAGTAAAGAAAGGTGTAACTACTTTTATTGATCTGGAGCTTGATATAGTAAAAGTATTTGATGGTTTAGATATTGCGACCAAACAAGGTCAAACGCATACTAGTGGTGCTGAACAATTGGAGTTTTCTAGAACTATTCAAACTAACTTGGCCAAGAATATAAAGTTTGTTGGAGTTACGTACGAATAGTAACTGAATTCATAAAGCTTTGTTAAACATATTTTCTTGTAAGAAAGCTTAGCTAATTTTACACGTTCAATTGCTTATCGATATGAAATATTTATTAGGATTTTCTCGTCTTTTTGTTGGCTCATTATTCATTGTTAGTGGACTTATAAAAGCGAATGACCCTCTGGGGTTCTCATACAAACTAGGAGAATACTTTGCAGAAAGTGCTTTGAACCTGCCGTTTCTTGAGCCTTGGGCATTAGCCTTAGCCGTTGCAGCTTGCTTAGCCGAAATAGTGCTGGGGTTTGCTGTTTTGTTCGGAGCCAAAATTCCTTTGGCCACTTGGTCTCTTTTGATTTTAACCTTGTTTTTTGGTTGGCTTACAGCCTACACTGCTACTTGCGATACCAGTGGAACCTATACAATAATAGAAAATGGAGTAGAGGTTGTAAAATCGGTAACCTGTGTAACTGATTGTGGATGCTTTGGAGATGCCATGAAAGGCAGTATTGGCAGAAGCTTAACTCCGTGGGAGTCTTTTTCAAAGGATATGATTTTATTGGTCTTTATTCTTCCAATATTCTTTTTTCAACGAAAAATTAAGCCCAATACATTCAATCAAGACAAATTATTCTTTCCTCTTACAATTCTGTTTATAGCCTTCTTTAGCTGGATTTTTGGCTGGTATTTTCCAATAGTATTTGCTGTTGTTGGTTACGGCGGATTTTTAGCCGCTCGACAATTATTGACCTTGGAAAAATCCGAATGGCCCACTGCAACATGGGTATTTGTAATTGCTTTGGCTTTTGCATATTGGTGTATTTCTCATCTTCCTTTAAAAGACTACCGTCCATATGCTGAGGGTAAAAGTATTTCAGAAGGAATGAAATCTGCTGATGAGCTAGGATTAGAAGGTCCAAAGTACGGCTACATATATACCTTGGTAAATATAGAATCGGGCGAACAAAAAGAAATGACCGATAAGGAATATATTGATGGGAAATGGTGGGAGAATAAAGCCTACGAAATGAACTCTGATTTGACGAACCAGGTGAAGCTCATGGATGGATATGAACCACCTATTCATGATTTCTTTATAATGGATGAAGAAGGAAATGACAAAACTCCTGAATTATTAAACGCGCCGAAAGCCTTTGTGCTAGTAGCCTATGATATTTCTAAAACAAGTGAAGCACCACTTAAGGAATTGGCTGATCTTGCGTCGGCAGCTCAAGCTAATAGTGTAATGTTTGTTGGGCTTACGGCTTCTAGTTATACTGAAATCAATGCACTTAGACACAAGTACCAGTTGGCATTTGACTTTTGGAATGGTGATGCTATTATGCTGAAAACCGTCATTCGGTCAAATCCAGGTTTGGTCTATTTAGAGAATGGTACGGTTGTAAAAAAGTGGCATTACAACGACTTACCTTCGGTTGAAGAATTAAAAAATCTTTAGTCAAACTACCTATTTGTCGCGAGGGATACTTCATCTCTATAGTCTTGTAAACACCTTTGTAAAGTGGATTTAATCAATTTTACAAGAGATTTTTTAAGAGCAGCAAAAAATGGCAATTCAATTGATCCATTTTTAACAGAGCTATTGGGGATTAGTGAAGCTAAAATCCTCAAGGAGTTAGAAGAAGATATTTCTAAAAAAGTCTTTTGGATAAACCTCTACAATGCTTTTGTTCTAATTGAATTTAGAAATAAGAGTAAATTGAATTACGATACCAAGGTGGCTTATTTTCAGAGTATTAGTCTGTCTTTAGATGAAATTGAACATGGAATATTACGTGGTTCTAAATCTAAATTGGGGCTAGGATATTTCCGTAAATGGAATGTTTCTTCTTTTGAAAAGCTAGCCAGAGTAAATTCAACAGATTATAGGGTACACTTCGCATTAAATTGTGGTGCAAATAGTTGCCCTCCAATATTTGTATTTTCAAAAGAGAAATTGGACGACGATCTAGATTTGGTTACACAAAACTATTTGCTGGATTCAATTTGCTTTAAACAAAACGAAAATGTGCTGAAAGTGCCACGATTGTGCCTTTGGTATTTTTGTGATTTTGGAGGGTTTAAAGGGATTCAAAGAATGTTGAAACGTTATAATATTGTAGCGCCTGATGTATTTCCGAAAATTGGATTTTTGAAGTACGATTGGTCTATAAATACAAATAATTTTTCAATTCAAATAGACGCTTAATGTTTGGTAACCTTTTCGGAAATTCTAAATCATCTGCATTACCCGAAGGATGGGTGGAGCTAACTTCAGTTGAACAGGCTAAGGAAGCAATTGCTAATTCTACTGAACATCCGGTTTTGTTTTTTAAACACAGTACCAGATGTCCTATTAGCACAATGGCTTACCGCAGATTAGAAACGGATGCGCCAGAATTGACCTCCAATGTAAATTTGAAGTATCTGGATTTGATAGCATACCGAGACGTTAGCGATTGGTTGGCAAATACGTTGAACGTAACGCACCAATCTCCTCAAGTTATTTTGGTTCAAAACAAGGAGGTTGTTCATATCGCTACACACAGCGAAATCAATGGTGCTGAGATTATTGAAGTAATTGCGTAATGAAAAAAATTGGTCTACTCTCTGATACTCACAGTTTTGTAGATCCCGCAATTTTTAAACATTTTAAAGAATGTGATGAAATTTGGCATGCCGGAGATATAGGTGCTATGGATGTTATGCGACAACTGCAAGACTTTAAACCGTTGCGGGCAGTTTATGGAAACATCGATGACCATAAAATAAGATTGAGTTATCCTGAGAACTTAATTTTTGAATGCGAGGGAGTTAAAGTTCTTATTACTCACATTGCCGGTTATCCGGGAAAATACAATCCTAGAGTTCGAGCCTTAATTGAGGAACATAAACCGAAACTGTTTATTTGCGGTCACTCTCATATTTTGAAAGTAATGCCCGATAAACGATATGGATTATTGCATATGAATCCAGGAGCCATCGGAAATCATGGATTTCATCAAGTAAAAACGATGCTGCGTTTTACTATTGACGGTACCCAGATTAAGGAATTGGATGTAATAGAAGTGAAGCGAAAAGTGTAGCTCTTACTTCTGGTACAACTAGATTTTCAATCCAATACATCAAACGAAAAATTAGAGTTAATTGCATCCTTGATCAATAAACTCTAACCGATCGATCTGAAAGCCTTGTTTTGTTGCTGTAGATTGAAGGTTTTCAAGTACAGTTTTATCCAAGGTTTTTGTACGAGAAAGTATCCACAAATAATCAAGTGAGGGAGAGCCAACCAAGGCATATTTATAATTTTCATCTAAAGCAATTATCTGATAGTCACCAGCAAACGGCCAGAAAAATGAAACTTTAATTTTACCAGGATCATTAATGTCTGGGACCCATGCGCTACCCTCTGAACTGCTAATTTTAGTTGGATTCTCTAACTTTCGGCCTTCATTAAGCACCGTTATTTTTCCATTTTCTTCAATCGTGTAATTGGCTGTGACACAAGTCAATCCTTTCTCAAATGTATTGGGGATACGAGCTATTTCATACCATTTTCCTTGATATTTCTGCAAGTCGACTTCTTGGACCGTGTCGAGTTGTTTTGAGCTTGAACAAGAAAGGAGACAGATGCTTAATATCGCTGTAAATAGTTTCATAAAGGAGTTTTTTAATGATACACGCAAATCTCGCAACTTGTTCATTAATAGCAATAACTTCGTGCCCATAAAAAATACTTCAAACGTGAGCACTTTTAAAGATTTAGGAATAGCAGAAAAATATACCAAAGGACTTTCTGAAATGGGCATTATTGAACCAACGCCAATTCAGTTACAAGTAATTCCTATGTTGTTGCATGAAGTAACGGACATGGTTGGGCAAGCTCAAACTGGAACAGGAAAAACTGCCGCATTTGGATTGCCCTTATTGCACAGAATTGATACAAAAAAGAATGTAGTTCAAGGTCTTGTGCTTTGTCCAACAAGAGAGCTAGGACAGCAGGTTGCAAAACAATTGTTCAAGTATACCAAGTACAGTGACAAGGTATTTACCGAAGCAGTATATGGTGGTGCTAAAATTGAAATGCAAATCAGAAACTTAACTCGACCAACGCATATAATAGTAGCTACTCCAGGCCGTTTGATTGATTTGGTAAACCGAAAAGCTGTTGATTTATCCCATGTAAAAACCATTATCATGGACGAGGCTGATGAAATGCTGAGCCTTGGGTTTAAGAAGGAATTGGATCAAATTTTGAGTTTTGTTGCATCTGCAGAAGAACGCTGGTTGTTTTCGGCAACTATGCCTCACGGAATTAAGGAAATAGTAAATAATCACCTGTCTTCAGAGGCCGCCAGAATTTCTGTGAGCTCTAAAAATCAGGTGAATAAAAATATTGAGCACCAATACATTATTTGCGAAGAGAACGAAAAACTGCATCTACTAATGGAAATGCTGCGGAATGTTCCTGATGAGCGCGGAATTATTTTCTGCAAAACAAAAGTTGCTGCCCAAAAATTGACAAAGCAGCTTATTGCTAAGAATGTTCCTGCTGATACCATTAATGGAGATTTACGTCAATTAGAGCGAGACAAAGTGATGCGCGCATTTAAAAATGAATCGCTAAGAATATTAGTAGCGACAGATTTGGCTGCACGAGGAATCGATGTACAAGGATTGACCTTTGTGGTACATTATCAATTACCAGATCAAGACGAATATTATACTCACCGATCAGGTAGAACTGCAAGGGCAGGGAAGCGCGGTATTTCATTGTGTTTGGTAACATCAACCGAGTTGAAGGTGCTGAAGTACTATGAAAAGTCTTTAGGTATTGCATTTAATCAGGTGAAGTAGGTTTTACTGCCGATTAACGCCAGAACATAATGGCCAAATTCAAACATTACTATTTAATTCGAATTGCGTATTTAGGCTTTCGGCTGCACGGTTGGCAAAAGCAGCCCAACGTAAAAACGGTAAATTCGATGATAGACCGGACCTTGCGTTTTGTGTTCCAGAACGACGCGTTCAAAACCTTGGGAGCAAGTAGGACCGATGCTATGGTTTCCGCTTCAGACAGTGCCTTTGAGTTGTTTTTGAATCAAGATTTGCCAGAGAATTTTGAGGAAAATTTTCAATGGAACTTACCGCCAGATATTTACTTTAAATCCATTGAAAAGGTAGATCAGAAATTCAATATCATTCAATCGGTTTCCGTAAAAACCTACCGTTACTTTTTTTGTTTTGGCAAGAAACCAAACCCACTTACGGCTTCATTCATGGCTTGGTATCCAGAGGAATGGGATTTAGATATTTTAGAAAAAGGCCTAAAGCTCTTTGAGGGAACACACAATTTTAAAAGCTTTTGTACACAACCCAAAGAAGGCGTTGAGTTTGTAAGGACAATAGAAAAAGCCACTTTGCACAAGAATGATAAGTTGACTGCTAATTTTATACCTGAGGAGAGTTATTACATTGAGTTTAAAAGCAAGGGGTTTGTCCGAAACCAGGTAAGGTTAATGGTAGGCGCATTGTATTTACTCTCTACTAATCGACTCACATTGGAAACACTCGAAAAAGCCTTAATAGAGCACTATAGCTTTAATAACCAGCTTATTATAGCCCATGCTTCAGGTTTGCATTTAGAGTCGATTGACTTTGAGCAGGAATAGTCTTTCACAGAACTTAAGACCACATAATTAATAGAATTAAAAGTAAATTGTACTTTGTTGAAAATCTCAATTATGGATACTAAAGAACTCCCAAAAACATTAGCGTTACTCACAGTAGGATTTGCCGCTGGAGTAGTTGCTGGAATTTTATTTGCGCCTACTATCGATCCAGAAACTACCGACAACATTAAACGTAAAGCAGGTGAAATAGGCGATGAATTAGAGGGTAAATACCGTTCCGAAATAGAACAACTAAAAGATAAAATTTCTTCATTAAGAGGAGATGGAGAGCAGGTAGCTGAAAACATTTCAAAATAGATCGTATTGACAATCCTTGAAGATATTAAAGGCTTATTAAACCAGCTGGTTCATTTGGCAAATACCCATTTGAAGTATTATCAGGTGGTAGCTTTAGAAAAGTTGGTCGAACTCTTTTCACAGTTTATTGCGGTCCTAATTTTAGTGCTAACCTCACTTGTAGTTTGGTTATTTCTTTCCGTTTGGCTCTCCTTCACAATTGGAGCAGGTCTCGGTTCTAGTGGTCTTGGATTTCTAGTAATGGCCGGTATTAATCTGGTTTTGGGCGTATTGCTTTATTCCTATAGAACAGTCCTATTTGTAAACCCTTTAATTGCATGGCTAAGTACTTTGTTTATTGCGAGAAAGGAGGGAAAAGGTGAATATTAAAAATATAGAACAACTCAAAAGAGAAAAACTGCGTTTGCACTATGAAATGGAATTGGCTGAATTAGAATTAAAAGGGTCTTTTGATAGCTTAAGTAATCGCACAAAGCCTTCTCAGCTCATCGAATCTGTTCTTGATGGACTACCAATAAAAAACTTAGGAGTATTTGCTACAATGGCATCATTTGCATTCAAGTTATTCACCAAAAAGAGGTGATAAAAAGTATGCTATGTTCTGTTTTACAGCATATTCTGAGCTAACAAAATAATAACTTCGCAATTATGCGACTAGCTATTTCATTTATGTTTTTATCAGTGCTCGTTTCAAGCTTAAAAGCGCAGGTTTTTGACCAAGAATCAATTCCTGAAACCACAGATTCCTATCAGTTCAAAAAAGTGAATCTAGATGTCAAAGTTGGAGTCGCATTTCCTATTCGAGATTTTGCCGATTCAGACGTTTTTACCGATAAGGAAGTAGGAGCAGCAAAACCAGGAACCTGTATTGGTATTGAATTTAATGCTAAACCTGTGAATGTTGTTGGCTTTGGATTAGATGTAAGCGCAGTGTTCAATGATTATAATACGACACCTTATGATGTAATTGCTCAGCGTGATACGCAGTTTGCGGGCATGGTATCTGGTAACTATTTTAACTTGAAAATGTTAGGTGTATTTTCAATTGGCATAGCCTCAGAAAACGTTGAAGCTGAATTGAAATTAATGGGAGGACCTATGTACTCGAGACTCCCCGAACAAACATTTAATTATTCGTATGTGAGTACAAATATTAGAGATATTCGAAAAGAAAGTAATTCAATAGCGCTTTGTGTTGGAGTTGGCTTTAGTGCAAGGTATTATGTCCAATCCTTTTATCTGAAAACATTTGCCGATTATACTTCGGCCAGTGTATTACATGATGTTTCTTACTCTGCCACTGGTGTTGGAGCATATGGGAACGAGACTTTATCGTTTAGCATGAGCTGGATGACAATCGGTGCAGGAATAGGAATACGATTTTAATAGAAAAAACGATGAAAATAGTTGAATGTCCGAGAGATGCAATGCAGGGTATAAAGCACTGGATTCCAACTGATTTAAAGATTAAATATATCAATGAATTATTGAATGTTGGTTTTGATACCTTAGATTTTGGAAGCTTTGTAAGCCCTAAAGCAATTCCTCAGCTAAAGGACACTGAAACAGTCCTTAAAGGATTGGAGTTAAGCACAACTAATTCGAAGTTATTGGCGATTGTTGCTAATGAAAGAGGCGCAGTAGACGCTTGTAATTTTGAAGAAATTCAGTTTTTGGGTTATCCATTTTCAATATCAGAAGAATTTCAAAAAAGAAATACCAATGCCAGTATTGAGGAGTCGATGAGCAGGGTAGAGGCGATCCAAAATTTATGTCAAAAGCACGATAAAGAACTGGTAATTTACATTTCAATGGGTTTTGGGAACCCTTATGGAGAGCAATGGAGCCCTGATATTGCGGCACATTGGTCCAACCGTTTAGCATCGGAGTTAGATGTTAAGATTTTGGCTTTATCGGATACTATAGGAGTTTCAAATCCCGAAAATATTAATGACATATTCTCTACATTAATTCCTGAGTTTCCCAATGTTGAATTTGGTGCGCATTTGCATTCGACTCCAGATACCAGAAGGGAAAAAATTGATGCAGCATACCATGCTGGATGCAAACGTTTTGATGGCGCGATAAAGGGTTATGGTGGCTGTCCAATGGCTGCCGATGATCTAGTAGGTAATATGGCGACCGAAGACTTGTTGGCGTTTGCTTCAACTAATAAATTAGAATTGGGATTAAATCTAGACGCATTAATCGCCGCGACAGCAATAAGCAATGCAGTTTTCTTATAATACAACGGTTTTCTTGTGCTTAGCAGCAAGCAGCTTGAGCTTGATTCAGGGTTGTAAAAACAACATTGAGCCTTCTTATGACTCATTTGCAGATTGGAAACAGGCCAACTCAGATACAACTCAACAACACTGCGATCCTATTAAGGAAAGGGTTTCGTTTACCACAAATACTTTGGTAATTGATGGTATTGCCAAAAGTATGAGCGGCGATATCGATTTTATGGATGCTCAAATTGATTGGGGAAATCGAGATGTTATTTGGTTAACGGGTGCTAAGGTTTCAGTGCTATCCAAAAACCCTGCTGTTACTTCTGATGAATTTTTATGCCACAGTTTAGTTAATTTCCACAGAGAAAATCAGCTTCCTTGGAAGATTTTAACCAATGGAACGGACAAGCGTTTGTTTACATTTAGTCAAGGAATTAGTGCGGTTAATTTTCCCGATGGTTTTGCAATTCCTCTGCTAGCCAATACAAAATTGAGTTTAGGGAATCAGGTTTTAAATTTAAGGAGGCCCGAGTTAAAAAGTGAAGTCGAGTTTCAAATTGATATTGATTTTCTGAAAATAGGGAAGCAGTGTAAAGCGCCAACAGTACTTTATCAGCAACCCATTTTTGTTACCAAACACACTGGAGGTCCTTCCGGAGCGTATAATGCTGCAGATTCAATGTTGGAATTAAGCACGGCGAGTTCTGTCCATTTTTACGATACCAATTTTGCGCATTGCGGCATTAGTTATGATCAAGGCTATAATCCATATGGAGACAATTTTGGAAGAAAATTTACAGGTCACTGGACAATTGCTAAAGACAGTTTAGAGGTTATTGCGACAAATGTAACTTCAATGTTAGATTTAAGGAAGAATACTAAGATACATGCTATCAGTATGCACGTTCATCCACATGCATATGCTTTAGAACTGGTCGACAAGACAACAAATACTACTTTATATAAAGGAATGGCACATTATGATGCGCAAGATTTAAAGCGCATAACATCATTAGACTTCTATAGCTCTAAAGAGGGGATAAGTGTTTTTAAAGACCACGAATATCAGTTGATTTCTACTTATTTGAACCCAGAAAAAGAGGAAGGTATTACGGCCATGGCTACTTTGTTTTTATATCTAGCCGAATAGTATCAGTGCATCATTTTATGCTTTTTAGAGTTTGTTGATTTTTATTCTAAAATGAAGAGTTTATGTTCATTTATTGTCTTTTTTGATAGATTATCCTTCCAAATCAGTCTTTTATTACCGTATTCTAGTTTTTGAGCAAAACTATCTACACCCAACAATACGCTGTCCCTTCGATTGTGTTTAAGAAACTTAGTACAGTATAAAATGTATCGAGAACATTTACTGAAAGTCTAGTTCTCGGTACAATTCCATAAAAGCAGCATCCTTGAATTGACAGCGAAAGAACATTCGAACTCAGTGCTGACATCTGCCGTTTTAAATAATTAAAAAAGCCCTATTCCGAACAAACGAAATAGGGCCTATAAGCAGAGTAGTGGTCTGCTTAAGCTTTTGGAGCACGCAACATTTTCATTTCGTGCATTACGATTTCAGTAACGTATTGTTTTTTACCTTCTTTATCTTCGTAGCTGCGGTTGTTCAGTTTGCCTTCAAGGCACAATTCGCTTCCTTTCTTTAGGTAGTCATTCACTAGGTCCGCAAGCTTACCCCAGGCAATTACATTGTGCCATTGTGTTTGGTCTACGTAGTTTCCGTCTTTGTCTTTAATACGTTCGCTGGTTGCAACGTTTATACGAGCCATTTTACTATCGTTTTCAAACGTTTTTAATTCTGGATCTGTACCTAATCTTCCTATTAACTGTACACGGTTGTTCATACTTTTCATAACTAATAAAATTTAATTGTTTAACTAATAATGCCTATTGAGTCATCGCGATTTCAAATTGACAGGACAAATGTGTGGCGAGTAAAAAGGGTAAGGTTAGCGTTAAGTATTTGTAGTCGTAAAGAAGTGTTTGTAAGCGTTTAAAAACTTTTAAAATGCTGTTTAATAGTATGTTTTGATTTTGTGAAAAATACGGTTTGGTGAATTAAGGTAAAATAGAAGAACAATTACGAGCCTTTTAGATTAAATATATTTGTGTTGGCCATGAGGCGGATATATCTACCGGTGGATATATCGAATTGTTGTATGCCATTGGAGAAAATATAAAACAAAGTAATTACTAAATTGAAAAGTATACATGAAAGCCAACGAATTACCAATAAATAATTTTTTACAAGCACCTAATGTTCAGTTTGTAATACCAGTCTACCAACGTAATTACGATTGGACAGCAAATGAATGTAAAGACTTATTAAATGACATTATTGCTGTTGATCAGGAAGAACGAGGTACGCATTTCATTGGAAGCATTGTTTTTATTCACGAAGGCACATATAGTACAAGCGAAGTAAAAGAATTGGTAATTATTGATGGTCAACAACGTTTAACAACAATCAATATATTGTATGTCGCCCTCTATCGTTTTGCAAAAGAAAATGATAAGGAAACAGAAGCCGACATGTTGTACAATATGTTTTTAACTAACCAATATGTTCAGCAGGAGTCGAGTAAACTTAAACTAAAACAAACTGACACTAACTCACTTGCATTTAAAGCTATTATGAATCAAGCTGAAAATGAGTTTGATAAATTTTCAAATGTTATTGAGAACTACAGCTATTTTAGAGAGAGAATAAATTCCGACAACTTCAACATCATACTTAATGGGATTAAACGTCTGATTTTTGTAGAAATATCATTGGAAAGAGGAAAGGACGATCCTCAGCGAATTTTCGAAAGTTTGAACTCTACAGGTTTGGAGCTCTCGCAATCAGATTTGATTCGCAATTATATTTTAATGGACTTAGACCCTAAAGATCAACATCGCACATTTAACCAAATATGGCACCCCATTGAAGAAAATGCCAAAGATTTAAGTAGACAGAAATCCATGGTTTCAGACTACATTAGAGATTATTTAACACTGCGCAACAAGAAAATCCCAAATAAAAGTAAAGTTTACTTAGAGTTTAAAAAGCTATATACCAACAAAAAAGACGAAGCTTACCATCAAGAATTAGAGAAGATTAAATCTCTTTCTGCACATTATAGGAAATTGATAAACCCAAGTACTGTAACTGAGAGTAATTTAAGAGCAGAACTGGAATATATAACACGTTTAGAAATCAATGTGGCTTTTCCATTTCTATTACAAGTATTTGAGGATACAGACAATGGAATAATTGACAATACTACGCTTATAAAAGTCTTAAAGCTTATTCAAAACTATACTTGGAGAAGATTTGTAGTAGGCCTACCCACTAATGCATTAAATAAAATTTTCATGACCTTATATTCTGAAGTAGATACTGAAGAATACTATGTCTCTTTAGCAATTGCATTAATGAGGAAAAAAGGAAGTGCTAAATATCCAACTGATGAAGAACTATTGACCGCATTAAAAGACAAAGATCTTTATAATATAAAAGCAAAGAACAGAAATTATATGTTCGAAAAGTTGGAGAACTACAACAATAGAGAATTTGTAGATACCTCAAATGAAAACATCACAATTGAACATATCTTTCCGCAAAACCCAAATGAAGATTGGAGTACAGATTTAAGCTCAGATGATTTTTTCGTGTTTAAAGAAAAGCACATAAATACTCTGGCTAACCTTACACTTTCAGGCAACAATGGAGCATTAAGTAATAAGTCATTTTCAGAAAAGAAATTCATGAATAAAAATGGAGGTGAGCAAGGCTATACATACAGTAGACTATGGCTAAACGACTATTTAAAGACAATTAATGTTTGGAGTACTGAAAACTATGACAATCGTTTTTCCATTATATCAAAGCGCTTTTTGGCCATCTGGAAGTATCCAGATATTGAGTTGCCAATAGTTGAAGATGGGGAGGAAGTAAACTTATTTGATGCTGAAAAATCAACACATAAAAAACTAGAATACTTCATTTTTGAAAATACAAAAATTGAGGAACATGCAATTGCTCAAATGTATTTTTATGTTGTAAAAAAACTATATCAAAGAAACACAGAGTTTTTACTCGCTCAGCAAGAAATAATTAAAATAACTCGTAACAAAAATGATTTTCGTGCTCCACAAGATTTAATTAATGGCTACTTTATTGAAGCTAATATTGATAGCAATACAAAATTCAATACTCTTAAAAGACTCTTGAAAGCTTTTGAATTAGAAGATGAATTGGTTATAAAATATGCAACGGATTCTTCTTCGAGTGATGATACCAGTCGCTTCATAATTAGAAGGAATTTCTGGAAACAGCTGCTTCCGCAAATAGAGGATACCCCATTATTTAAAAATGTAAACCCATCTAAAGATCACTGGCTAAGTGCAGGAGCTGGAATAAGCGGTCTCTCATACACCCTTTTAGCAACTAGAGCATACGTCCGTTTGGAATTTACAATTTCAGTTTCAAGTAAAGAGCTAAACAAACGATATTTTCATCAAATAATTCAAAATAAAACACAAGTTGAGGAACGATTAGGGGCAGAGTTAGTATGGGAAGAACTGCCTGATAATAAGATGTGTAGGGTTAAATTTGAATTAGGAAATGTGTGTATATTTGAGGAAAGCGATTGGAATAAAATGACCGCCTTTATCGTAAATAACCTATCAAATTTTGAGCACGCATTTAAGCCCGAAATTGATACTATAAAAAACAAAAAAACGGCATAAAACATTACCTAAGAAAACATAACCGCCCTTCGGGTCGGCTTCGTTTCTTAGCCGGGTCGTTGTAGTTAATTTATGAAAAAGAAGGTACTCATATTGATCATTGCTATAATTTCATCTCATTTGGCTTTTGCCGGGAGTAGCTACCTTTCTTATTCAAATGGTTATTTATTAATTTATACATGGAGCATCTTACCCATAATACTGTGGATTGCAAACTTGGTTATTTCAATAAAAACTGTTTTGAAAAAAAGTGTTCCTAAGAATAAATTCTGGTTCGTAAATTGTCTATCAGTCGTGGTGGCATTCGTTTTAATTTACCCAGTATGTATTGATATTTCAGAAACAGGCTATAAAAATTTTGAGAACTACGGACTTACTTTGTTATTACTAGTTATTGTTCCATTGACTATATCTGCAACTGCTATTCGAACCCGGTGGAAAAGTGATTTATCGAAGCTCAGCAAATCCTAAATTGCGTTAAATCAAATGAACGAAATAGGGAAAAACTAACCACAACACTGTACATGAAGTCAGAGCCCCCTATGGGATGCTACGACACCATACACTGAGCGTTGGAAGTAATCTGAACATAATTAATTTCGAAAAAAGTTGAATAAAATAATATTAGATTTTGTAATTGTAACCAGTGGAGCAATAGGATATTTTATAAGTATATCTTTAATCACTACTTCTTTTTATAAGAATCGTGCAAATAATTACCTATCCCTTTCATTATTCTTGCTAACCAGCACAACCCTATTAGGATGGCATGATCCTGAAGAGGGAATTTTCGGACTCTTGCACAGTATCATGTGGGAATTTCTGGTTGCAGTTACCTTGTTTACATATTTTCTAGTTCAAATTCAGCATAAGCACCTTAAAAAGAATTGGTATAAATGGCTTTACTTCCCTTTTTTTAGCACTTTGATTATTGAGGTTTTTCTTCATTTAGATTTTAATTTTAACCTTTATAATTCTTCTTTTGAAGAGGAAGGGTATACTGTTCAGTTATTTTATAGTCTTGAGGATGGCTTATCATTTTTATATAATGTTGTTTTAATTTTTTGGGGAAGAAATTTAATAAAACGTTCTAATGATATTTCAGAAGGAAAAAGACGTTGGTTGTTAAAATTAAATCTATTTCTTATATGCATCATTGCGATTTGGCTTTTGTCTAATTTAGAAGATGATTTATTCGATTCAGAATATGCTATAAATTTTCTATGGATAATACTTTCCTTTTTATCATGGTGGATATTATATTACGGAGTATTCAAATTACAGATAGTCGTTCAAAAAGACGAAATACACCAATATTTAACATCAATAGGAGCAAATAGCGCTCAGACAAAAAAGAGAATAAACAAAGCCACTACTTCTAAGATTATTACTGAGTTATATGCATTAATGGATGAGGAGAAATTATACAAAAACCCTCTTTTAAACAGATTAGATTTAGCAACTCGGTTAGGAACTAGTGAAGGATATTTGTCTCAAGTTATAAATCAGGAAATCAATAAAAGTATAATTCAGTTTGTAAATGAATATCGAATTGAGGCTGCTAAAGAGCTATTGAATAATCCTGTATTTAATAAATATTCTGTTGAAGCCATTGGTATGGAAGTTGGTTTCAAATCTAAAAGTGCATTCTATAGCACTTTCAATACCAATACAGGAATATCTCCAGGAGCCTTCAGTAAGCTTCAAAAAACGTCCTAATTCGTATATTTCTATTGTTTCAGGACTTCTACAATCCTAAAATCACCTTTTATCTTTTTTGATACCCATACTTTTGCTGCAGTAAAAAAATACTGTGAAAACAATAAAATATTCTACACTGATTCTAATTTTAATAATATCTAGTTGCTCGAAAGACGACGACGATTCTATTCTAGGATCAATTACTGGTTCAAATAATACAGTAACAATATCGAGAGAATTACCTGCTTTTAATAAAATTCATATTGAAGGTGATTTGATAATAAATATCCAGCAAGATTCCACACAAGAAGTTGCAATAAATGTAAATTACAATCTTCAGGATATTATAATAACTAATGTTGACAACAATACTTTATTTGTTTCTCTTAGAAATGGTTCTTATAAGAATACAACGTTCGAACTAAATATCCAGATGCCCTTTTTACAGGAGTTTCAAATGAATGATGATACTCAAGGAAAAATAGATTTTGTCCTTGATCAACTTGATATAAAAATAAACAACTCAGCACAGCTGGAGTTAATAGGGTCCTCTGAATCCCTAAATATAAACCTTGGAGACGATAGTAGAATAGATGGTTTTTTGTTTGCTACTAAATCTTTAGGTGCTAATTTACAAGATGATTCTGAATTAAGTATTACCTGTAATAGTGAATTAAACGGCAGTGTAAGTGATGAGTCAATACTTCGCTACAAAGGAAGCCCCGTAATAAATGCAACGACCTCGGTTAGTGGTGAAATTATTAATGCAAATTAATTACTAGCATAAATAAGTAAAAAAATACTATGAAAACAATAAAATACTTTCTCCTAATATTAATAGTTGCCCTAACTTATTCTAAAGTATACTCCCAAAAAGATAGTGCGATACAAAATAGTATTACTATTTCCACTGGGTTGAATCAAGGATATTTTAAAGATTTAAATTTTTCGCCTTTAAAATACTCCATTTCTGGTGTAAATTATGGAATTACTTACTCGAGAATAAATAACAAAAGTATTTTTTTTACTTGTATAGATTTTAATAACAATACGATAAATACAATTCAACAAACAGTTTTTCCCAAATCTAAATATATTCAAGGAAAAGTAAAAATAGCTTACCTTAGAAAGGTAAATAAAATCTCAAACAAAGTTGATTTTTTTCTTGGTGGTCAATATCAATCAAACGCTAATTATATAGATTTTCTAGAAGAATCTACTTCATTTCTAGTAGCTCACAGTCTTGGTATTTCTTTTTATGGGGAATTTCATTTTAATAATAAACACGCTATAAATGCTTCTATTTCTTTACCCTTATTTACACTAATGGTTAGGCCTCCTTATTCAGGTTTTGATGAAGAATTAGATGAAAATACAGACAAACCATTACGTTTAATCACAGATGGGTATTTTACTTCAGTAAATAACTATGTGTCTCCAAGTTTTTCAATTCAATATGAATATAATCTAACCAAGCGTTTTTCAATATCGGGAGAATATCAAATGAATTATCAAAATCAGAGCAAGAATGATAGGTTTATAACTTATCAAAACCAAATACGAATAGGGCTAAGCTATAAATTTTAAACAATGAAAAATAACAAATACACTCTTATCACATTATTATTTAGCATCATATTACTAAATTCTTGTGAAAAAACGATTTTAGGAGAAGATGAAATAAACTCTCCTGAGAATAACTTCGAACTCTTATGGAATGACTTCAATGTACATTACGCACTTTTTGGAGTTAAAAATATTAATTGGCAAGATGCTTATAACATATACAGGCCACAAGTAAACCCGAACACTTCTAATGTGGAACTTTGGGACATTACTTCTAATATGCTTGATTTATTAAATGATGGACACACTACATTAATAGACGTCAAAAAGAATTTAAAGATGGAATCAGGTGATTCGCTAAATGTTATAGCGGAAAGTGAATTTGATTTAAACTTATTAAAAACCAAATATCTAGATTATCTAACAAATTCTTCTGAACCAGATATCTCATTCGGTAAATTAAAAAATAAAGATATTGGTTATGTTCATTTATCTAGTGTCGAAGGTGACAACCCTGAAATTATTGACGACATAATTCAACAATTAAAACAGCATAAAGCTATAGTTGTTGACATAAGAAACAATGGTGGTGGTTCTGATGATTATGCTCATAGAGTTGCAGGTGCTTTTGCAGATGGAGCGCATTTTATTTATACTGTACAGACAAAAAATGGAACAGGTATTGATGATTTTGATGCTAAAACTAAATGGTTTACAAAACCAGAAGGAACAGAACAATTTTTAAAACCAGTAATTTTACTAACGGATAGAGTTACAGCAAGTGGAGCAGAAATATTTACCCTAAATATGAAAGCATTTAATCATATTACCGTTATTGGAGACACAACAGCTGGAGACCACTCAGACCAAAGTGATTTAAGGTTTCTTCCAAACGGATGGGTTTATACCTATTCACCACAATTGTATTTAATGCCAAACGGAGAAAGTTTAGAAGGGATTGGGATTTCACCTGATGTATATATAAAAAACACAGAAACCTCAATTAACAGCAACATTGACTTAGTTATTGAGAAAGCTATTAATTATCTCTTCATAGAGTACAATATTGAATAAAACGTTTGCTAACAACTAAGCATTCGGAGCGGCGATAGCCCAGCGCTGAAGGCTAGGTTGACTAATCCTATTCACTCTCTCAAAGTCAGCCATTCTGGAGACTCTGAGGATGCAATATGCTAACTCAAAACAACTGCTGTTCGTACTTTTCGAGTTCCATCTTCGATAGGGAATATTTTTGGGGTCTGGGTAATTTGAAAGTTACTTTCTTTTTAGAATTGAATACTCAGGTTTAGTTATAACCCCCATGTTTCCCTCGTGTAATCAACACATTTAAGCATACTTGCAACTCAACCCTTAGCAAGCATAAGAGGAGTTTAAACAGTCCTTATATGGCTCATAGGCAGTATCTACATCTACATTAATTTACTCCTTAAAAACCTTCACCTTAACACTAAACTAAAAAGAGAGCTATCAACTTTTTTTCCAAGGTAATTATTATATAATTTGGCATTCTTAACCAAAAACCACTTTACATGGAAGTAGATTTTTTATTTGACAATGGACTTGTGCATGAAATTGAGAAGTTAATACGAGATGCTGATAAGAGCCTTTTACTTGTATCCCCCTATATAAACCTAGATAGAAGGATTCAAGATGCATTATTAGAAAAACGTGAAAACCCTGATTTTGAGCTCAGAGTGCTTTTCGGTAAAAACAAAGGGTATCCTTATAAAAGTGTAAATAAAGATTCCTTTGATTTTTTGATGAAGTTTCCAAACATCGAAATTCGATATAGCGAAATGTTGCACGCTAAATTCTATCAAAATGACTCTCATTTTATTATGACAAGTATTAATCTTATCAAGTACTCCTTGGCAAATAATATAGAAGTAGGGGTTAGAGGACGGTATAGTTCAAAAAGTATAGCTGGAAAATTGGCAGACATAACAGGTGATTTTGTAAATAAGGGAGTTGAGTCAGTAAATTCACGAGTATTGGGTATTGACAACGATGAAGTAGATCCTATCGCAAAATTCCGTAATATTTTTGAAAATGCCGAGTTGAAATATAAAACAAAACCTAAATTGGCTAAGCAGAAAGGTATTTCGAGGTTTGTAGGAGGTAAGAAGGTAAAGGGATTTAAAGTAGTGGAGGACACCCTAAGTCAAAAGTCAAATGACGCTAAAAAAGAAATAGCTGTAAAAAAATCTGAAGACGTTAAAAGCAAAAATTCAGAAACAAAATCTGCTACGCAATTAGGGAAGCTGAAAGGGATTTCAGGAGCCCAAATTACCAAGTTTATGGAAAAAAATGGTTTGGTTAAAGATGGTAAGATTACTGGACGCTGTAAGCTACCCGGAGTGACAATGGAAGATTCTCCAAAATATTGTGGTGTTCTTCAAGGTTATTGGGGATATTCAACAGTTTTCAAAGAACCCGCTTTAGACATATTGACTAAAAGGCTGGGCCTTACCGGCTGGCTGATGCTTACTGTTATGCTAGTAATGATCCCTGCCGCATTACTACTTGGAATATTTTCAGGAATGCGTGAAGGCTCGAAACTAGATAGAACTTTGTCAGCTTTTTCAATTACGTCAACTGCAACACCGGAGTATGTATCAGGTATCGTATTTATTGCAATTTTTTCATCCTTAATGGTTATCACTTCTAGAAATACAGTTAATTCTGTTTTTTTTCTTATCTTAGATTTTATATCAGTAGGCTGTTTATTTATCATGGTTGGCGCTGAATTCTTAGGAATGATCATATTAATTGTTTACGTTGGGGCGGTAGCAGTTTTATTCTTATTTGTTGTCATGATGCTGAATGTGGCTGAACAAAAACAATCTTGGTTTGTTGGAAAACAATCTACACATATTCCTTCCGGACTTATCGTAAGTGTTCTAATTTTACTTGAATTGCTAGTAGTAGTTGGGGGATGGAAATATAAAGATGATTTAATGTCTAGCAGTACCTTATATATATCCAACGTATCTAACACTCACCAACTAGGCGCAGTAATGTACACGGATTACATACTATATTTTCAGATAGCAGGAATGATACTTTTATTATCCATGATAGGAGCCA
>CAJVZZ010000011.1 GCA_913020435.1 uncultured Flavobacteriales bacterium
TTGAGCGCTCACATTAAAAGCAACAAAAGTCAAAAGGATAATAATTAAAGAGTTAAGTTTTTTCATAAGTGTAAAGTTTAATTTTTAAAATAAGGGTGTAAATTTAGTATTAATTCTGGCATCATTACATTTTCGATAAGGCTTGGTTGGGTTATTTATTTGGTTAACTATTTATGGTACTCCTTTCAACAAGTCAACGTTAGCATAATAACATGGTAAGATCAGCGTTAATCTGCGTTGTCCGTACTTTCGTAACCTAATTTTCTTTAAAAAATGATACGACTTTTTATTTCCTTTTCTCTTCTATCAATTTCATTATTGGCGCTGGCTGCAGAACCCTTTGGCGAATTCAAAGACAGTACTAAGCTGGCATTATCTGACAGCCTTTTGTTACCCTCTTTTAGAGACCTGCAGTCGGTTAAGATGCTAGATGATGCATTTTCGGAATTCAGTAAAACAAACTTTTTAGGTAAGAGCGATTATCTTGATACATCTGTGGCATGGAATTCTGAATTCGTGGACCTAAATGATTCCATTATTCGAAATCATTTAAATGTTCTAGATCAGAATACGCCATTTGCTTTATCGTATAATGAACGTGTTAAAGCGTTTATTAATCTTTATGGAAATAAAAAGCGTCTCCTTTCTGCTAAAGTCATGGGACTTCAAGATTATTACTTTCCCTTGATAGAAGAGATTTTGGACAAATATGATATGCCTTATGAAATGAAATATTTGGCAATTGTAGAATCTGCACTTAACCCAACGGCTAATAGCAGAGCTGGAGCAAAAGGACTTTGGCAGTTTATGTACGCAACTGGTAAAATGTATGACCTTAACGTAACATCATACACTGATGATAGGTTCGATCCTTATTTATCAACCGAAGCAGCATGTAAGTATTTAAGTTATTTGAATAAATATTATGATGATTGGAACCTTGCATTAGCAGCATACAATTGTGGCCCCGGAAATGTGAATAAGGCAATTCGCCGCTCGGGTGGCAAGAAAGGGTACTGGGAAATTTATCCACACTTACCTAGAGAGACTAGAGGCTATGTTCCTGCCTTTATAGCTGTAAATTATGTTTTAAACTATCCTGATGAATTTAATATTAAAGCAATAAAACCACCAACAACTCATTTCGATAATGATACCATTCATATCAAAGGCCCTATAAATTTCAGTCATTTAGCCTCTACACTAAACTATCCATTAGAAAAGATAGAATATCTAAATCCAGTTTATAAATTGAGTATGATTCCTAATGATGGTAAATTCCATGTTCTAAAATTGCCAAATGCTGAACTGGGTGTTTTCTTAAATAACCAAGATTCTATTCTCTCATTGTACAAACCGAAAAAAGATGATTCTGAGAAAGTCTTAGCTGCCCAAAAGCATGTAGAAACATACAGAGTTCGAAATGGTGATTATCTTGGGAAAATTGCGAGCCGATACGGGGTTTCGGTAAGGGATATAAAAGAATGGAATGGCCTAAGATCAAACAATCTAAAAATCGGACAACGTTTAACTATTTATTCAAAAGGAAATACACCGAAATCTTCAGCATCTAAAACAAAAATCACTACGACTTCTTCAGGCGGTTACGAGTATTATACTATACGATCAGGCGACACACTCTGGGATATAGCTAAAGCAAAAGGCTTAACTACTGCTCAAATAAAAACACTAAATCGCAACCTAAATGAACGAAAACTTAAACCCGGCGATAAAATTATTGTAGGTAAAAAAGGATAATTATGCGACTAATTACTTTAGCCATTGTCTTAATTGGAATATTTTTAGTTGGTTGTGATTCAGATTCCTCCGATTTTAAGCCTGGCTACTCAGGGAGTTTTGGAGAATTATTAGTGGTAGTGCCAACAGCTTTATGGAATTCACCCACTGGCGATAGCATATTTACATTATTCAACACGCCTCAATATGGATTACCTCAAAAAGAATCCCCTTTCACTGTTATTCATGTAAAATCTGAGAAATTCAATAGCGTTTTAACAGGTCACAGAAACGTATTCTTCGCTGACATCAAACAAAAATATGCTGGTCAAGAAGCTACTTATATCTTAAAGAAAAACAAATGGGCTAAGGGACAGGTTGTTGTGGAGTTTACAGCCCCTGACAAAGCCTCTTTTCTAAAGCTTTTGAACTCGGAGCTGGAAAATATTATTGACATTTTTACCACCGCAGAAATGAATCGATTGGTTTTGAAAAATAAAAAGTTCGGAAGCAAAGAAATCAGAAAAGAAATTCAAAAAAGTCAGGGCTATGAATTGTTTGTGCAAAAAGATATGCGGCTTGAAAAAAATAAGGAAAATTTAGTTTGGCTGCGTTTAGAAAGGGAAAAACCTAAAGGCGGATTCCAGCACCAAATAAGCCAAGGTGTATTAATTGTAACACAACCTTATACGGCAAAACAACAATTTTTAGACACTAACATTTTACATACCATTGATTCAATATTACAGACTGAAATTCCGGGGCCTAAAGAAGGCAACTATATGGGAATAGCTGACGCCTACGTTAAGCCTGTTTTTAAAGAAATAAATTTTAAAGAAAACTTTTGTAAATCATCAACTGGACTCTGGGAAATGAAGGGCAACTTCTTTGGTGGCCCCTTCTATGCTCTTACAATGCTGCATCCTAATAAGAAAGATCTTGTTTTTATTTACGGTTATGTTTTTGCACCTCAATTTAATAAACGAGAATTTTTAAGAGAAGTAAAAGCAGTAATGCATTCCATCACTTTTCCAAAAGACTAATCGAATAATTCTTGCAGGACCGAAAGAGATTTTAAACCCGAAACACCTTCCAAGTGCATTGAATAATATTTAATGATAGCATCTCTCAAATCATTCCGTTGCTGTTTTGAAAGCTTGAGCTGAAAATCGTAACCATCGTCGATCAAATTGCGAAGCAGTTTACTGTCTCCAACTTCTAAATAATTCAAATGTACGGGCCGTAAAATGGTGAACTGTCCTTCGCTTAAATCAAAAAAAGAACTTCGATTATTTTGGAAGTTATTTGCTGGTTGGATCCCCAAATATCGTGTCAATTTTAAAAGAAAAACCAAATAGAAATTTGGCTGGTATCGTTCTTCGAACAAATCAATTGAGGAAGACACGAACTCAAACATTGCTGGTTGAGCATCGTTTTCTTTTAAGGATTTCGAGATTATTTCGGCTAGAAAAAATGCAACTGCAGTCTGTTCCATTTTTCCACGAATATTAGACCGCATCTTTAGTGTCTTCACATTTCGGATAGATGCAAGGCTTGACTTTGGAGCTTTGTACGTTTCTATCTCTACTTCATTTAATGGAAAAAGCTGAGCAAGTTGGCCTTTCTTAATTCCCTTAGTTCCTTGAAAAACAAAAGTTTCAAGCGCTCCTTTTTCCGTCAAAAACTTCACCATAAAGCTTGATTCACGAAACCGTATCTTCCATAAAAAAATTGCTTTTTGTGAAGCCTCCATTTAATAAATACTCGCTAATTTGAAACAACGAATTTCAATTAAAATCCGTAATTATGCATTGAAATTTGAAAAACTTTTCATTATGCGATTGCTGCTTTTTTCATTCTTCTTAAGCCTAACATTAACCAGTTTTGCTCAGCCAAATTCAGGCTACCTAACATTTGATGGGGATAGCAGCCAAGTGGTTATCAACTTGCAAACTTCAATCGGAAATTCAGACAAGACGATCGAGTTCTTTTTTAAGACTTGCGATAATAATTCCAGCTTAAATAAAATTGGTTTATTGATATTCCCTGCTGAAGGAATTGTAATTAACCTTACCGTAAACTCTGCTGGGAATGCAGCAAACCTAGAAGTATCAAAAGCTACTAATCCTGCCTTCAATGATGTATACTCTGCCCCGATATACAGACACAGCAACTGGAATCATTTTGCAATTTGCTATAGATCAGTAGACTCTACAATAAGCCTGTTCTTTAATGGTGACAAACTAGGAAGCTCTGATTCATTAAAAATAAGTTCAAATCGAATGTTATTAGGAGGAAAAGCAACCGCTTATTTTAATGGAAATATTGATGAATTAAGAATAACCGATTCGTGTTTATATTTTAGTAATTATGTTGTTCCTTTCCGTTTAGAAGTTGGTTCTAACACAGCGAATCTATTTTCATTTAACACCAAGTTTGCAAACGAGACCTTTGTTTCATCTGGAAAAAACATTGATTCGGCTTTCGCAGTAAATGGCGCTTATGGTGTTGCTGAAATCAGCGTAACCCGAGATACTTCAATTTGCTCTGGTGATAGTTTAAAATTAACAGCTTCTGGTGGCTCCCTTTTCAAATGGACATCAAAAAACTTTATTAGCTCAGACTCTATTTCCGGTCCTACTTTAGCCGCTTACATTAGTGATACTCTGAGTGTGAGTATCTCAAATAAAAATGGTTGTTCTATCAATAAAAATATCGAATTACTAATTATCGCTCCGCCTATAGTTGCTCTAGGAAATGATACTACGGTATGCGCAGAAACCATAATTCGGCTTGATGCAGGAAAACATGCAGCATATATCTGGTCTAGTACTCAAGCTGATTCTGCTGTTTATACTACTTCAGGCACAGTCTGGGTAAAAGTTGAGTCTAAAAAAGGGTGTTCGACAACAGACACTATAAATATTCTTGAATTTCCTGCACCAACAATTGAACTTGGACCTGATACTCTTCTTCAAAAGGGGTTTACCATTTCGATAGGTGTTGCTGCAGTGTTTGCAAGCTACAAGTGGTCTACGGGAGAAACCTCCCCCATTATTTTAGCGACCCTTCCTTTAACCTACTCATTAACTGTTACCGATACAAATGGGTGCACATCAACAGACAATATCACGCTAAATTATCCCCCTGAAGGTGTAAGTGAATCCGCCTTAAAAATTGTTCGTTTTTATCCAAATCCGACAAATGGTAAGTTTAGGTTGGAAACGAGTCTTGACGATAATCAGGATATAAAAATCACTGTTTTTAGCTTACTAGGAGAAACCATTTACCAAACCATATTAGATGCAACGACTAGTAATATCGTACTTCCTGAACATATTGAAAATGGGAACTACTTCATACGAGTAGCATCGAAAAAAATCAATGAAATCTTACCTATTATTTTGACTCGATAAGACTTCTTAAGTCGACAAATGGACTTTCAAAATCTGAGGTTTTCATGTGTTCAACCAACATTTTTGCTGTCTCTTCAGGAGTTTGTAGCATTCCAGTTTCTTTCATTTCGATAAAACGATCAACCATGTCAAACTTATCCTTTGGAGTACTTCTGATTTTTTCTTGCATTGGTGACTCAACAATTCCTGGGGCAATTGCCTGAATTGAAAATTCCTTGATGCCGTTTATTTCAGCCTCTTCCTTCACTACTTCGGTAAGCATATTTAATCCTGCTTTTGTAGCACAATACATTCCCCAACCCGGGTACGGAGCAACTGATGCTCCAGAACTAATATTCAGAATAATTTTTTCGGCATCCTTCTCGCTGTAAGCATTCAAAAAATTATTGATAAGAATAGCAGGTGCAACCAAGTTCAGTTGATAAGCGTCCGCCATTTCTGTCCCGTCTAATTGCCCGTGGTATCCTATTTCTCCAAGTGAACCTGCATTGTTTATTAAATACACCTTATCCGCTTTAAAATGATCGCCAAATCGAACTTTTGCAGTTGCAACAGCGTCAGATAAGTCTACTTTTCGATGCACATAATTTGGATGTGCGATTTCACAAGTTCGCGACATTCCAACCACGTGATTCTCTTCATCCTTCAATAACTCTTCGGCCAGTGCAAACCCTAAACCAGATGATGTTCCTGTAATATAAAATACCTTCATAATCTTACCCTTCTATTGCTTGTTTTAAATCGGCAATCAAATCTTCCGCGTCTTCTATTCCGACACTCAATCGAATCATCGAATCTTTTATTCCTGTTTTTTCTCTTTCTTCTTTTGGAATTGATGCATGTGTCATTGATGCGGGATGTCCGCACAAAGATTCTACTCCACCAAGACTTTCGGCAAGGGAGAATACCCTAACACTTGAAACAATTTTTTTTGCTGTCTCGTAACTATCTTCTACCGCAGTGAAAGACATCATACCACCAAAATCACGCATTTGTGATTTTGCTACTTTATGATTTGGATGATTTTCGAAACCTGGCCAATACACTTTATCAACCGCTGGATGACTTTCTAAAAATTCAGCAATTTTTGCACCGTTTTCACAGTGTCTTTGCATTCTTAAGTGCAAGGTTTTAATTCCTCGAAGCACCAAAAAAGAATCCATTGGCCCGCAAACTGCACCAGACGAATTCTGTATAAAATATAATTGTTCTGCTATCTCATCATCATTAATAATTAAAGCGCCCATTACTACATCAGAGTGGCCTCCAAGATATTTAGTAGCAGAATGCATTACGATATCTGCACCCATATCCAAGGGGTTTTGCAAGTAAGGACTAGCAAATGTGTTGTCAACCCCTAGCATACAGTTGTGTTTTTTTGCAAATGAAGATGCTTTCTTAATATCAATAATATTAAGCATTGGATTAGTGGGAGTTTCTATCCAAACTAATTTGGTATTTTCATTTACTAAATCATCTAGCTTATCAAAATCAGTCATTTCAGTAAAATGAAACTTGATTCCGTACTTCTCAAATATTTTAGTAAAAATTCGATAAGTTCCTCCATACAAATCACTCGTAGAAATTACCTCATCGCCAGGGTTCAACATTTTAATTACAGCATCAATCGCCGCCAATCCACTTCCAAAACACAATCCATGTTTTCCGTTTTCAATAGACGCAAGGTTATTTTCTAAAGCATGCCTTGTTGGATTTTGAGTTCGGCTGTACTCGTACCCTTTATGCTCGCCGAGTGAATTCTGCACGTATGTTGACGTTTGATAAATCGGCGTCATTATCGCCCCTGTTGACGGGTCGGGAATCAATCCTCCGTGAATTACTTTAGTACCGATTTTCAAAGTAAAATGATCTGTTTTGAATTAGATTCAAATGTAATGCTTAATCGAGATTTTCCTACTTTCGGGCTTATGAAATTAACAACGAAAAACGGGTTTTTATCTATCCTTGTTTTATGCAGTACTGCGCTCATTTCTTGCGAATCAAAGGAGGAGGCGCCCGTTGCAAAGTACAAAGCATTGGAAATTGACAAAACAAAGGTGGAGTTTCAGTTAACCGGTAACTTGGATGATGCATCTTCTTTTGATATCAAATTAGAATTTCCTCAACTAAATAACATAGACTCAACTTTGTTAAAGACAATTATTCAACAAGAAACTCATAAGCTGATTCACAAATCAACTATATCAGATTCTTTGCTAGAAAACAAAGAGCAAGTGGTTGCTGAGTTAGAAATTGCATACAAAGCTTTTAGAGCAGATTTTCCAGAGATAAACTCGGAGTGGTATTTAAATCGAACGGTAGAAGTTGCTTATCAAAGTGAAAAATACGTTACACTAATGATCCTTGAACAATCGTATATGGGTGGTGGGCATTCAAATGAATTAATGACCTTCAAAACATTCATCGTAAAAACAGGACAAAAAATCTCTTTGAGTCAATTGCTTTCTAACAATGAATACCTAGTAGCCGAAGGCTTGGCTGAAAACGCATTTAGAAAACAAAAAGGATTTAAACCTAGTGATGACCTTAAGGCTAATGGCTGGTACTTTCCCAATGGTCGATTTACCTTAAACAACAATTATCATTTAACCGATTCTACGATAATTATACGATACAATACATATGACATAGGGTCTTATGAAGCAGGAGCGACTACTTTAGAAATTGATTTGGATAAAATTAAAAAAGGTGCAGCATAAAAAAACAGCTCGAAAACTGCTTTAAATAAAGAGGAACTCAATCTTCACTTTTTTCAGAATAACTGCTAACACCCATAACTTAACTATAAAAAATCACGCTCACGCCCTCTTTTTTAATATGCCTGCATAGTATTAACGAAGAAGAATAGAAAAAGTTATTTTTGAATCAAACTATTTATTATGATAAAGACAGCAACAATTCTATTGGTACTAGTGATTACGAGCAGTTTGGCTTTTTCGCAAAATGCAAATGATGTAATCGGTAAATGGAAAACTATTGATGATGAGACAGGAGAAGCAAAATCGATTGTTGAACTATATAAGGTTGGAAATAAACTGCAGGGTAAAGTGATTCAAATCTTGAATCCCGCCAAAGTAGATAATGTCTGTACTCTTTGCGAAGACAACAGAAAAGGTAAGCGTATTCAGGGAATGATTATCGTAAAAGACATGGTTTGGGATGTTGATGAATGGGATGATGGAACTATCCTCGACCCAAACAAAGGTTCTATTTACGATTGCAAACTATGGCTAGAAAACGACAATAAGGACAAGTTATATCTCAGAGGATATATTGGATTTTTATTCCGCACCCAAAACTGGTACAGAATCACCGAATAAGACAACTTCTTGAAATTTAAAACAATACTAATAGCCCAAATTTTTTGGGCTTTTTTTAGTTGCACTGGTGATGAAGAATCCTCTGTGCCAAAAATTCCATCGGCTAATTTTAAAATTGAACTTACAGATCAGCAAAAAAAACTAGCTAAATCTATAGATAGTATTGCATCTAAAAGACATAAGCAAGGTATTTTTAATGGTGTCGTATTATTCGCTGAATATGGGCTTCCTATTTATTCTAAAGCATTTGGGTTTGCAAATTTCAAAACAAAAGAGCTGCTTACGGAACACTCTGTTTTTCAATTGGCATCGGTTTCAAAAATGTTTACTGCTACCGCTATACTTTTATTACAGCAAAAAGGGTACTTGTCTATTAACGATAGCATTCATCACATTATTCCTAACTTCCCCTATAAGGGCTTAATTATACGTCACTTACTTACTCACAGAAGTGGTTTGCCCAGGTATATGGTTGTGACTGACGAGCATTGGCCAAGAGACAGTATGTTAACAAATGAGGATATGCATGCCGTTATGGTTGCTCATTCTCCTAAACGTTATTTTTCACCAGATTTTCGATTCAATTATCAAAATACTAACTACGCATATTTGGCTCTGATAGTTGAGCGAGTTTCAGGGCAGAGTTTCGACAATTTTGTACGTGATCATATTTTTGAACCATTGGGAATGTACAATTCTAGAGTCTACTCAGGAAAAAAACAGCCCGACATTGCTGGTGCGGTTGTTGGCCACATTTACCGTCGCCCAAGAATTGTTTTACCACAAGAGAACTATATCAATGGGGTCTCAGGAGACAAGGGTGTCTACGCCTCTGTTGGTGATCTCTTAAAATTCGATCAAGCCTTATATACCGATACTTTCTTAACTGCCGAAAGCAAGCAACTCATGTTTCATCCATGGACCAAATGGCGCAGAGCCGGCAAAGACAGTTACGGGTTTGGTTGGAGAATTTCCAATTTTGAAAAAGACAACTTAGTCTATCACTACGGCTGGTGGAATGGGTTTAAGACCAGCTTTATGCGTTATACAAATTCCAAACGGACCATTATTATCCTAACTAATAGAGATCGAAAATTAACTTTAACTAAGGAGCTTCAAGCGCTATTATTCCCTGAATAATAACTTAGTCTTTACCCCAATTTTCCAACTCTTGCTCTGTAAGTAATTCTGGAAAGAACATTCTGCGCTGGTAGCTAGGGTGTAGGTACTTTTTCCATTCGCTTCCACCTGTTGCTGCTTTTACTTCCTTACCATGCTCCAAATAATGCTCAGCTGTTCTCAAATGAACCAAGGGCCATTTTACATTAAAAACGTGATCAAATTCTTTCATCATAGACATAAGCTCTGAAGTTTTTTCAGCTTCAGGTAATGCTAAATATTGTTGCCACAAGTTTCTTTTTTGATAGCGGTTTGCTAGTTTTCTGAAGGTCTTCATGTACTTTTCTTCAAACTGCCTTAAAGTCAACGATTTTTTGCCCGTCTTATGATCTACTCCAGCCATTTGCCAATAAATCCACTTGAACATTTCCTCTTGATCTCCACTTCCTTTTAGTTCTTCTTTCTTTCGATTCATAACTAAGTTCCACATATCAGTGCAATAGAACTCAATTTCTCTAAAAGTTGCCGATTGAAAACCCGAAGCAGGAGTTAATGTGTGGCGAAATTGGCCATACTGCTCCGGATCCATTCCCTCACGCATTACATCAAAACTCATTTGCGCAACTTCGGTATATCGCTTTGCTCGGGTAATTTTCTCCAAAAGAATTGGGCCCGTGATTCCTTCTTCTGCCGTCGCTTGCTCTAATTCATGAGTTACTAGTTTTAGCAATAACTCAGTAACTTGATGATACATCAAGAATATCACCTCATCAGGAAAGTTTGTCCTCGGTTTTTGAAGACTAAACAACGCATCTACCTGAATATAATCCCAGTAGTTAATTGCCTTTGCATGAAGGAGTCCCTCTAAGTATGCCTCAATTGGCTGTCCTTCAGCCGCATACTTTTCTTCAAGCTTTATAATTAGTTCTTCCTTATTCATAATAATGCTGTTTTTTTAGTCTTGTCAAATTTGTGCTATTCCATTAGACTAAATGCTGATTTATATCAGATTGCTAAACACTTACTAAAACTAACTTTGATTGCATGGGAAAAGCTGATATTAACTCAAGAAAAGATATCCATTCGTTGGTTTATACTTTTTATGAAAAAGTAAAACTTGACACTACACTTGGCCCTATTTTCATTAGAGCTATTCAAGATTGGCCAACACATATTGAACATTTAACTGATTTTTGGCAGTCTCAATTGTTATTCAATAAACGCTTTCGAGGTAATCCTGTCGAGGCTCATATAAAGATTGATAAAGATTGATAAAGATGAAAGTCATTCTATTTCATCCGAGCACTTTGGTTTGCTACCATTGATGATTTATTTGAAGGAGAAATTGCAGAACGCGCCAAAAGGAACGCACGAAAAATGAATACTCAATTATTCCTTAAAATTTGGGAAGCACGACAAAAAACTTAGCGCTTAATAAACTTTGTTCGAATCGCTGTATGGCCTGAAGTCAATTCAATAAAATACATTCCTGCTGAGAGTTCACTCGTATTTATAGTGGCTCCATTAGCCTCCAGCTCTCCTACTTTAACTAATTTCCCACTTGACGAAGTAACCTTAAATGCAAAAGCCTCTTCCACTATGAAGTTTGGTTTTACGCCAACAAATTCTTTCACAGGATTTGGGTAAATCAGAAAAGTTCTAATATTCTCAACATTCTCCTCTCTACCAACGTTAATGTGAGTGCCTTCAATTACTTCTCGAATTCCAATTAACACATTATAATCTGGGTCAATTTTCACACTGTCAGGAACATCATTAAAAGTTTCAGAAAACAATTCGTTGGTTTTTGTATGTGGGAATTTAAAATCGGTGCGCTTACCGTTTTTATAAACCGAAATCGGAATGTCAAAATCAAAAAATGGCGAATTCGCAGTGCTTCCAGTTTGGGTAATATCAAAATTTAAAGTATTGCCATCCAAATTATAAACTAACTCCAAATTCGGATGCCCTTCTCCTAAATACCAGTCATCAAAAAATGCTGTCAAATTTCGACCGCTTGTTAATTCTAGTTGGGTTATCAAGTTTTGAGTTATTGCAAAACCATAAGCTGATTTCGGATCATGTATAAAATTATAGATGCCGTCAAAAAACGCCTTGTCACCAATCTGGTGTCTCAAGGTGTGCAATACATAAGCTCCTTTGTTATAGGTAAGCCTTCCGCTAAAAAGCACAAAGAAATTGAGCGTGTCAACCGGGAAAACTGACCCAGTATTCCTACTTGTTATATAATTCGATGTTTCTCTTTTCCAGTCCATCCAATCACTGTCACCAAAACCTGCCTCATGCGTAAGCGCAGTTAAATAGGTTGCAAAACTTTCGTTAAGCCAAAGGTCTTCCCAAGAACCACAAGTTACTTTATTGCCAAACCATTGGTGCGCCAGTTCATGTGCCACTAAAGGTTGATTAAGATTTTGCATATGAGACATCGTTTGGTGTTCCATTCCACCGCCAATAGCCGTTTGTACATGACCATAATGCTCTCTCTTAAATGGATACTCTCCAAAAAGAGAATCGAACAAAACAAAAGTTTTCAGCAGCTGCTCCTCCACTGAATCAATCCAAAAGACTTGGTGCTTGAATAGGTAATTCTCTACGCGAATAGAGTCTTTATCCCAAACCATATCTTGAGAAATGTGTGCGTAAGTACCTATCGAAAATGCGAGTAAATAAAAGGCCATTGGATAAGAGTGCTTCCAATGGGAAACCGACTCCGCTCTTGAGCTATCTACTTCTATCAACTTACCATTTGATACGCCCATATAGTTTTTTGGATGAACCAAATAAATGTCAGCAGAATCAATTTTATCTTGCAGTGTCATTATGCAAGGCCACCAATATCGAGCACCATAGGGTTCACTTCGAGTCCAAACGTGTCTGAAATCTGATCTAAAATAATTCCCAATATCTGGTCCATCAGGAATTCCTTCAAAAACTACTCTAACAGAATGCGTTAGACCAATTACTTGTTTTTGCCCAATTGGAATTATTAGAAAATTTCCTTTGCGGTAAAAATTTAAGTTTTGAATAAGGTCAACTTGAACCCTGCTCACCGTCATTAATTTATTACTATCAAAATCTAACCAAAGCGTATCAATTTCGCGGCTTAGTTTATAGCTTAAAGTTACGTCACCATATATTTTCTGAACAGCTGGTTCGGCTTCAATTCTCATGTTTACATGAGTAATGTCTATAGCCGATGCAGTTGGTGTTTCACTTCTTTTTCCAAAACTTTCAGCCGCAGACTTTTCGTCTCCATGAAACTTTTGTTCCACATCAAAAACATGCTGAGCAGTTAAGGTAAATGAAAATATAGACGCAACTATTAATCCTAATATTGACTTCATTCGACAATGATACCAATTTCGAATCGTCGTTCTTTGTCACTAACCGATATTTCGTTTTAAAGGATAACTAACTTTGGCAAATGGCACTTAAAAAATTGGTATACTTAATTCTTGTTTTTAGCGTGACATTAAATTGTACTTCCAAAAAAACTGTTGAAATTTCACAAAAATGGAAAGGCGCTTTGCTCCTTTCCCCCGAGGTTAGGCTCCCAATAATCTTTGAGTTAAATTTTAAAACTGGCGACTCTACTTTTATGCTAATCAATGGCTCGGAACGTTTAACGTACAAGATTCAAAGCGGGAATAATAACGATTTCAAAGTAAAACTGGAACCTTACAATAGTGAATTGAACTTTACGATTTCAGCATCTAATATTCAGGGAACTTGGACAAACTACGCTAAAAGCACTGACTATAAGATCAGTTTTGAAGCCTCTGAATCAGTAGAAAAAAAGTCAATAAATGAACAAGGGAGCACATTAAAATTTCAAATTCAATTTGGTGTTGGAAAAGATGCCTACCCAGCAATTTTGTTATTGAAAAAAGAAAATAAGAGCCTTTCTGGAACTATTAAAACCGAAACGGGTGACTATCGTTATTTAAGCGGAAAACAAGAGGGCGACTCTATTTGGATGGCCTGTTTTGATGGCGCACATGCTTTTCTTTTTACCGCGCTCCAAAAAGGCGATAGTTTAACAAATGGGTCCTTCTACTCAGGCAATCACTATAAAGACATCTGGCAGGCTAGAATCAACGAAAGCTTTGATTTAACTGACCCTACAGAACTTACCAAAATAACATCAGACACTTTATTTCGATTTTCACTAATGAACCAAAATGGAGCCTTAATTGACCAGACAAATCCAATCTTTAATAATACGGTTACCTGTATTCAAATCATGGGGACATGGTGTCCGAATTGTAAAGACGAAACAGAATTCTTAAAAGAAATTCGGGCAAAATATACTGAAATAGAATTGCAAATTGTGGCTGCAGCTTTCGAGTATGAAAAAGACACTACAAAGGTATTGGCTCGAATTAAACACTATTCAAATTCTATGAAGTTGAATTATCCCATTTATTATGGAGGCTCTACCAATAAGAAAAAGGTAACCGACGTTTTTCCAGATTTAGATCGAGTAATTTCTTATCCAACGCTCATTATTCTAGATAAAGCAGGAAAGGTAAAACAGGTCCATACAGGGTTCAATGGACCAGCCACCGATGAATACCTAGAATTCAAAAAAAGTACGATTCGTCTTATTGATTCATTAATTATAATTTAGACCCATGAAAACACTACTCTCTCTCACATTTTCAATATTCCTTTTTGGAAGTGCAAATGCTCAATTTTTCTCTGCCTTAACCGAACGAGCAGAAAAAGCAAAAGATCGGATTTTATTAATTGAAGAAGGTGATTTTGAATGTTCTGATGACATTGCATCTTTAGTGAAAAAATATTGGACCATCGGCAAAGGCGTTGAACTAAAAACTACCGATGAAATTACCGCAATGTTAACTCCTGAAAATGCATTCAAATACATGGTGCTTACTGGCGATGAAAAAATGGAGGCTAAGCATAATGGCAGTTCTGCCGCTGAGGTTATTGGAATGGTGCTCTACCTTGGTGAAAATGCCATGATTCGAAATAATCTAAACATTGACCGAAAGTTTGTGTTCAAGGTCTCTTTTCCAAGTTGTGTGATTAGTGAAGCCGAAGTTCTTTTTATCTGTCAACATTTCGAAAATTACTTGAATAATTCTGTCCCTAACAACCAAAAGAAATCGATAATTCCAGCTGAAAAAACGCAGAGTATTCAAAGTCTGACCTTGCTTATTCCAAACAACGCAACTGAACTAGATATAGCAGCCATAAAAAAGGCCTACAAGTACCCTTGTAAACTCGTTGCACCAAGTGAAATTGAAAAAAACATTTTAGCAAAATCAGCTGATTTTGCTTACTTGAATATTCTGTGGAGCGATAAGCGGTTTGCATGGGAATCCGTAATTATCTCTTGCGAAAACAGTGAAGTATTGACGACTGCCAAAAACGATTATTTCAAAGCTTCAGTTAACAAAAGGAAATGGGATAAGGCAACTCAACCTTTAGCTATTTGCAGAACCAAAAGCAAACTAGCAGCCTATGAATTCAAGTCATTAAACAAAACAGTATTCAACGCAATAGAAGGAAAATAATGAAATTACTCACCACCGCACTTGCTCTTTTTATTTGGAGCTTTTCATTTGGACAAGACACTTTAAAAACTCCTACTGGATTACAAATTGTAACCCTGGAAAAAGGCGAAACTCAAATGCCTAAAGTAGGCCAAGAAGTAAAAGTGAAATACGTCGGATTTCTTGTAAATGAACAGATTTTTGAAGAATCTGAGGGTGGATTCAAATATATTCTTGGAGATAAAACCATAATTCCTGGTTGGAACGAAGCCTTGCAATTAATGCATTTAGGCGAAAAAGCTATTATTATTTTGCCGCCTCACTTGGCTTATGGCGCTAAGGGAAGTAAGGATCAATTTGAACCTGAAAAGTATTCTGTACCTCCTAATGCAACTATTCTTTTTGAGATTACGTTGCTAAAGATTAAGTAGACCTTTCTAACTAGACAGTATAGAATCATGCTGAATTTAGTTCAGCATCTCTACTTTATTGATAGTGGGCTTCTGGATGGCTATTCCAAACAAACTTTTCTAAAATTTGGTTCAATTCCGTTTCCCTAAAAACGGTAGTTTTCGAATATTAGGAGTTAGATGCTTTGCTGTCGGTGCAAATCATAATCCATGTTTTGCCATTCATTCCTTAAGATTAGTTGAACTATCCGTCGAAAGAGGATTAGAGAAACTTCTACAGGGGATTTCACTATTAACTAATCCAGACCTAATAGCAAGTATATTCCGCATAGCTATTTCACACAATCCGCCTGCGGCGACTGGTTCAATTGCACTTGTGGAATAACTGTGGTTTTTCTATTCCTCTGCGATAATAAAAGCCCTGCAGTTCAAGCAAAAAGAATCACTGAATTTTGCGCATTAAACCATGTAACAAGCATAATGATTCTTCTATTTTTGCAGCCAGAAAACCAAAATAGATTATGAGTTTGCAATTATCTGAACAGGAAATAGTTAGAAGAGAAGCATTGGATAAAATGCGTGCGTTAGGAATTAACCCTTACCCAGCAGAAAAATTTGATGTAAACGCAACTACCAAAGAAGTTTTAGCCAATTTCGATAAGGATAAACTCAACTTTCAAGAAGTAAGTATTGCTGGCCGAATGATGTCTAAACGTATTATGGGAAAGGCTTCTTTCGCTGAAATACAAGATTCGACTGGTCGCATGCAAGTCTATATTGCTCGTGATGAAATTTGCGATGGTGAGGACAAAATGATGTACAACGACGTTTTCAAAAAGCTCGTTGACATTGGTGATTTTGTTGGGCTAAAAGGATATGTTTTTGTTACGCAGGTAGGCGAAACGTCTTTATACGTTAACGATTTTAAAGTACTGAGCAAATCATTGCGTCCGCTTCCAATTGTAAAAACCGATGCTGATGGAAATGTACATGATGCTTTTACCGATCCAGAATTAAGATACCGTCAACGGTATGTCGATTTAATAGTAAACGATGGAGTAAAAGAAACGTTTATTAAACGAAATCGCATTATGAACGCAATGCGTAAGTTCTTTAATGACAAAGGATACTTAGAAGTAGAAACTCCAATTCTACAGCCTATCCCGGGTGGTGCTGCGGCGCGACCATTTATGACGCATCACAATGCATTGGATATTCCATTGTACTTAAGAGTTGCCAATGAATTGTACCTAAAACGATTGATCGTTGGTGGTTTTGATGGTGTTTATGAATTTGCCAAAGACTTCAGAAACGAAGGAATGGACCGAACGCATAACCCTGAGTTTACAGTAATGGAAATCTATGTAGCTTACAAAGACTACCACTGGATGATGGATTTTACCGAGAAAATGCTGGAAACAGCAAGTATGGCTGCAAACGGATCAACAAAGGCAACTATTGGTGAAAACGAAGTTGAATTTAAAGCTCCTTATGCTCGGATTCCTATGCTTACAGCAATCAAAGATCATACAGGTTATGACTTGAATGGAAAGTCTGAAGCTGAAGTTCGCGAAGCGGCTTTGGCACTAGGTTTAGAGGTGGACGAATCAATGGGCAAAGGAAAGTTGATTGATGAAATTTTTGGTGAAAAATGTGAGCACAATTACATTCAGCCTACCTTCATTACCGATTACCCGGTTGAAATGTCTCCGTTGTGCAAAAAGCACCGAGACGACGATTCGCTTACTGAGCGTTTTGAGCTTTTTGTAAACGGGAAGGAGTTAGCGAATGCTTATACTGAGTTGAACGATCCAATCGATCAGCGTGAGCGATTTGAAGAGCAAATGAAGCTTTCAGAAAAAGGTGATGATGAAGCCATGTTTATCGATCAAGATTTCTTGCGTGCCTTAGAATACGGAATGCCTCCTACTTCAGGAATGGGCATCGGAATCGACAGATTGTGTATGTTTTTGACCAACAGCCCCAGTATTCAAGATGTGTTGTTTTTTCCTCAAATGCGCCCAGAAAAATTTGACGCTCCCATCCAAAAGACCTTGGAACTTAACGACAACGAAAAAGCAATTTTCGATATTCTAAAAGTGCGTGAGCGTATTGAAATTAGTGAGCTAAAAGAATTGGCCGGACTCAGCGGAAAAGGCTGGGACAAGGGGATAAAAGGCCTTTCAAAACATGGCGTTGCTAAAGTTGAGAAAACGGAAGCGGGTGTTTTTGTAGGGGTTATTGGGTAGGCAATACCTCTTCACCTTTTTTTAAATCTAAGAAAACTCCTGCTGGAAACGGTTTCTAATGGTTAATCCAGAAGCAAAAGGTGGTGTACTTCATGGAAAAGGGACGCCAATTGCTCTCTCTGGGTTATGACTTTACTTAAATCAGGTTGTTCCTTCAACAACAAATTTACCTTTACAAAACACACGAAGGTGTTGTAACTGCTCACTAAAAGCAAAAACATCCTTTAAAATAGTGATGATCACAACAAACAAGATCATTATTAATTACAATAATTTTCTCTGAAACTTTAAGATTCAAAAGTTTCCTTTTTCCGATAAATAAACATTAAAAAGACTAAGATGAATTGCTCACTATTGTTGAGGTACTCAACCTTATTTATACTACTCAATTTGATATTATTGGGACAAAACTTTGCCCAATCTCAAGTTGTTTTTTCCAAAGCAGTTAATAGCAAAGCTTATATTGAAAACGTTTGGCCTACCAATGACGGCGGTTACATTGCCGGAGGTGTTTACCAATGGTTTGACACAAGTATCAGTGCGATTAATTATGACCATTACATCCTTAAAACAGATTCTGCAGGCAACACGCTGTGGGAAAGGATATACGACTTCACCACCAATGATGGATGGTGTTTGAGTGGAAGCACAATCAGAGAGCTAAGCGACGGCGGTTTCGCCTATATCGGCGCCGTAAATTGCGGTCAAAATGGTTGGCCAGCTCTAAGTAAATACAACTTATTACGTTTAGATAGTTCCGGAGACACATTATGGACAAAAACCTATGAACGTGGTCTAAGAAGCATGGGGCAGTGGGTAGAACCGACAGCCGATGGCGGGTTTATTATGACTGGTTATGCCGCCAATTTTGGGAGTAGTGCAGATGCTTACGTTGTAAAAACCGATAGTTTGGGAGCTGTAGAATGGACGAAAGAATATGAATTAGAACTCGAAGAACAGACAACCTGTGTAAGGCAAACAGCTGATGGTGGATATATACTGGTTGGAGGTAGCTCTAATCCAAATGTGGCTCCGAAGGCCCGTACATGGTTGTTGAAATTAGATGCTATCGGTGATACCCTTTGGACTAAAGTCTACCCATGGGGAATGTGGCAAATTAATGCCTTTGTGGAAGTAACACCAGATAACGGATACATTGTGTCGGTAAAAGATTCTTCGATTCATCAACGCGTGTTCAAAACGGATAGTTTAGGTGAAATAGAATGGACCAAAAATTTTGGTCAAGGTACTGGTTGTGTTGCTCAAACTGCTGACAACGAATTTGCCGTTTTTGGCAACAACTATTTTACCAAAACAGATGCTAGCGGAAATATGATTTCTTCTCAAACCACTAATTTTAGTCCGGTTTTTTGGCGCGCTACTCCTGATAATGGATTTATTACCACGACAGGAAACCACTTGATAAAAACGGATTGTGAAGGTAATCGGAGCTTTTGGGATACACTGAGCTGTCCTGCTCCAATAATACCTCAAGATACCAGTGCTGTAACTCTCGGTAATGTAGAAGTTGAACAAACCTCAGATATAGTTGTTTTTCCCAATCCAACTGAGGGTGTTTTTACCCTGGAAGGGTCTGAAATTGGACGAATTGAAATCTTTGATATAACCGGAAAGTCTATTTTAAACGCAGAAGCAACAACCTCCTCAACAACGCTTAATTTGAGCGAGTATAAAAAAGGATTATACTTCGTAAAAGTTGTAACCAATGCTAAAACTAACATCATAAAATTAGTGGTTCAGTAACTACTGTTGATGAATTATAAAACATGGTAAAAACTGAGGTTTTAATTCAAAGCCACTCAAAACTCTGAGACCTTGAATGGCTCTTTATTACTCCAATAATTATCAATTTAGGCTGCAACCAACCTAATTTCTTAGCACAAACCGAATCGGTATTCTATAGCGTACCGCAACATTTCGTTGATACTGTTTTGCTGGTTTCATGCACGGCAAAGTCTTAACAACACGTGTCGCTTCTTTTGAAAAACCCACCTCAGGTGAGTTCAATATGGAGATATCGGTAATCTTTCCGTTTACGTCAACTACGTAATTCACCACTACAATTCCTTGCTTGCCTCGATCTTTTAGATATGCTGGGTAACGCAAGTTCTTTTGCAAGTAGCGATTCAATTCCTGATTATTACATCGCTCTTGCTCTTGTTTTGTGGGCAAATGAGCACAGGAACAAAACAACGGAAGAGTGCTTTCATTGTTCATTGCTGTATTAAAAGGATTGCCATTAATTGGAACATCTACACCATCTTCTGGATCGAATAAATCTTCTAGATCAAAATTATTTACGTCAAAAGCTGTCTTCGACTTCAAGCCCTCTCGAAATTTCTTTTCATGAATATCATCTACTACAGTGAACTCATTCGAATTCGTTATTGTTTCGATTATTGGATCACTGAGTTCAATCTTCTTTTTGTGTTTTGTTTGACTGATATCAGGGAAGTCCATTTCCTCAGTAGGAAAAACGAAATCGGTTATTACGTATTCCTTTTCCGTTTTCCATTCAAAAGCTACCAAGGTTATCGCTAGAGCGAACACTATTGATAACCAAAAATGATTCTGCAATTTTAATTTAGAAGGTGCTTTGGGTTTATTTAAAACCGAGTATGGGGATTGATCTTGTAGGGATGGCTTAACGCTATTCTCTTTCATAAGTCCTTGTATTTAGTGAAACATGATGGTTTCCATACAAAGACTTTACCGTGTTAATGAAATGTTAAACACATAACACAAAAAGGAGGCTATAACTCATTCACAACCCTCTCAATCTGCATCAGATGCCTTGTATTATGTCCAATCGAAAACCGTAATGCATCTCCTGTTTTAAATCTTAACCACGGACCCAAAGTAGAAGTAATCCTTCCTTTATTCAAGTTAATCGTTCTTGCTTTTTCAAGCATTTCTATTGTAATTTGATTCATTTGAATAAACTCTTCTAAACTTTTGTTCTTTTTAATAGTAGCTTTTTTAGGTTCAAAAAAGAAAAAAGTTTTCATGGTGCTGCTCAATGTTCCATCTTCTTTAGGAAGTATTCCAACAGAGAATTTCTCTCCCAAAAATCCAGGCTTAAAGCTGTAGTCAGCAGTAACTTTTGCATTTATTTCCAATTGAGGAAAGAGTTTTTCTAATCGAGAAATATAATGACCAGAACTTAAGTTCATATGCTCCACACATTCCAACACTGACCAACGTTTAGGATCTGGCCGTTGCATTAATTGTTCGATTGACAGCGGCTCTATGGTACTTTGAGTATAGGCTTGTATTTTCTTGATCTCGACAATTAAGTCTTCAACTAGCTGCTGACCGCTCATGATTTTTATTTTCAAAACTAGGGATAGAATTGGTGAATGGAGTTGATATATATTAAGGATTTCGCCTGTTTGATTTCAAACACCTTCAATTAATAAGACATGTCATGCTGAATTTATTTCGAGCCTCCTAACTCAATCAACCAAATTATTGTCGATCAAATATTTTGCAATCTGAACTGCATTTGTTGCTGCACCTTTTCTAAGATTATCGGCAACTATCCACATATTGACGGTAGCTGGCTGTGTTTCATCTCTTCGAATTCTGCCAACAAAAGTTTCGTTTTTTCCATGAGCATTTATTGGCATTGGATAAACGTTATTCAAAGGATCATCCTGTACAACTATTCCTTCAGCCTCAGCAAGAATGTGTCTCAATTCAACCATATCGTATTCCTGTAAAAATTCAATATTTACCGACTCACTGTGTCCACCAACAACAGGTACTCGAACCGCAGTTGCAGTAACGTGAATGTTGTCATCATGCAATATTTTTTTGGTTTCATTGGTCAATTTCATTTCCTCTTTGGTATATCCATTTTCAAGAAAATCATCACAATGAGGCAAACAATTTTGGTCTATAGGATGCGGGTAGGCCATTTCACCTGCTATTCCTTTTCGTTCGTTTTCTAGTTGTCGAACAGCTTTTACGCCTGTTCCTGAAATAGATTGATAGGTAGAAACAACGACACGTCTTAATCCATATCGGTAATGAAGCGGTGCGAGCGTTAATACCAACTGAATTGTCGAACAATTTGGGTTAGCAATAATCTTATCCTCTTTAGTCAACTGATCAGCATTGATTTCTGGCACTACCAAAGGAATGTGTCTTTCCATTCGCCAAGCTGATGAATTATCAATAACGGTAGTTCCGACCTCGGCAAATTTCGGAGCCCACTCTAATGAAGTTTCTCCACCAGCACTAAAAATAGCAATTGATGGTTTTTCGGCAATAGCATCAACCATGCTTCGAATCGTAAATTTCTTTCCTTTAAAAACAATGGTTTTACCAACCGAACGCTCAGAGGCAACGGGAATTAATTCAGTAATTGGAAGTTGGAATTCTTCCAGTACTTGTAACATCACTTGGCCAACCATTCCGGTAGCGCCGACAACAGCAATTTTCATGAGATTTTGTTAATGCTTTCGTAAAGAGAACCAAAAGTAGGAATAGTTACATTTGGCGGAGTCAAAAGCATGAAAAGAAACACAACTATACTGCTCATCATTCTCTGTTTTTCTGGAGGATTAAGAAGTCAATTCGTCGATGCTTTTACTGATGGTGACATTACTACAAACCCGACATGGATTGGAGATGATTCACTGTTTATAGTTAATAGCAGCAGTGAATTGCAATTAGCTGATTCCAATTATTCCAATTCAACAACCTACCTCAGCACAGCGAGTAAAGCGATAAGTAATGCCGTTTGGGAGTTTAAATTTAAATGTAACTTCCCTCCATCAAGTTCAAATTTTGCTGAAGTGCATTTAGTTTCGGATAATGCCTATGTTACCGGAAATAACAACGGTTATTTTATTCAAATTGGAAGTGAAACTGGAACTACCGATAAGGTTACCTTGTACAAATCAACAAATGGTAGTAAGTCCGCAATAATTTCTGGAAGAGCAGGAACAGTGGGTACAAACCCTGAAGGATGGATAAAAGTATCTCGTGATAGTATAGGAAATTGGGAACTTTTACTAGACACCTCTGTTACAAAATCGGGATACATTAGCGAAGGGACCGCTCTGAACACCGACTTTATTTCAGGTGACTTTTTTGGTATTCAATGCAAATACACAACCGGCAGAAAATTATTGTTCTATTTCGACTCCATAACAGTCACTGGATCATATTATGCCGATACCATAAAGCCTGTTTTATCCTATCTATCGGTTGTAAACTCATCGGCACTAGAACTTTTGTTTTCTGAAAACATAGAATCGATAACTGGATTATTGGCTACAAATTATTCTGCAAACAACGCTGCTGGAAACCCCTCTTCAGTTAATTATAAAGGAACGGATTCCTCGATAGTAGAATTGACTTTTTCTACTGCATTCACCAGTGGAACCAACTATATCTTGAGTACAATCAACATAGAGGATCGAAATGGAAACGTAATTAATTCAACAAACAAAAACTTTCAATATGTAAAACTGGATACCGCTAAAAAAGGCGAAGTTCAAATCAATGAGATTATGGCAGATCCAAATCCAGCAGTGTTGCTTCCGGCAAATATGGATTGGGTGGAATTGTACAATTCAAGTTCAAAGTCTTTTTCTTTAAAAGGATGGACGTTTTGGGATAAAACCTCAACAACTCGAGACACTTTGCCAAATGAAGTTATCTTAACAAATGAGTATGTGATTCTTTGCGATGCATCTGACTCTGCTGCTTTGGCAGGCTTAGGTGGCCGTGTTATTCCTATGCAAGGGTTCCCTGCTTTAAATATTGATAATGAGTTAATTACATTGAGAAATCAATTTGGTATTCTTATCGACGAAATCAATTATTTCAAATCATGGTATGGCGATGAAGACAAGGAATCTGGTGGATATACGCTGGAAAAAATAAATCCAAATCACCCCTGTTCTAATAGCGCTAACTGGAAAGCCTCAAACGATTCAAAAGGAGGAACGCCTGGATTTAGAAACAGTGTTTACAATATAACCCCCGAATTTGATCGTCCCATACTGATTTCTGCCACTATTCAAAATCTAAGTAGAATTGAGCTTCGTTTTTCTAAAAAACTAGATAGCCTTTCTCTCATAAATTCAGTAATAACAGGAGTTAGTGTTTCTCAATTCCAAGTTTCAGAAGCACAAAGTGAATCTGCGCTATTAATCTTATCAAATCCACTTGAAGAAGGCATTGTTTACAAGCTGTCTATGAAAGGCGCAGCAGACTGCTTTGGCAACTTAATTACTGACAATGAGATAACCTTTGGAAAGGGCAAAACACCCAGTATTCACCAAGTGGTGATCAATGAAATTTTCCCCATTCCCGATATTAAGCTAAATCCTACATTCGATTCAGAATTTGTTGAATTGTACAACAACACAACTTCTTTAATTGGTTTAGACAGTTGTTTCTTTTCCGACTTAAGCTCAGATGCTTCTTTAAATGGAGCAATCATTGAGCCTAATGAATACTTGATTATTTGTGAAAACGCAGCGGTTGAAAATTTATCGAAATACGGTAACATTATTGGTCTTTCCGGTTGGCCTTCGCTTAATAATTCTGGTGATGTTTTGTCCTTGACCTGCAAAAACCAACGCATTCATACCGTTGAATACGATGACGATTGGTATCAATTAGAAGATAAAAAAGAAGGTGGATGGTCCTTGGAACAGATTGATGCTGCCAACCCCTGTGGAAAAAATTTAAATTGGAAAGGTTCTCTTGATGCAAACAGAGCGACTCCGGGAAAAGACAATTCCATCTTAGGTATACTAAAAGATGATGCGGCTCCAGAAATCATAAGTGCAAATGCTATTAATGACTCTACTTTACTAATCGAGTTTAATGAGAACATATCACTAACTGACTTTAACACGGCAAGTTTTAACATTACTCCTGCCGTTATTGCCGAATTTGATTCCCTACGAGGGAAGAAAGCCTTGATTTTGCGACTTAAAACACCGCTTTTAGTTAGAACAATATACACTTTGACGGTAACCGGAATAAGCGATTGCGTTGGAAACTCCACAATTAGCCTAATAGTAAGTTTTGGCCTACCAGAAAATGGAAGTCCTGGTGATTTGGTTATTAATGAAGTATTATTTGATGCTTTTTCCACTGCCTCTACAGACTTTGTGGAAATTTATAATCGAAGCAAAAAAGTCATTAACCTACAAGGTTGGTTTATCGCTGATTTTGATGAAAATAAAGACACTTTGGATGGTTTTCAACTCATTTCTGATGAGCCTAGATCAATACTTCCAAATGAGTTTATCGTTATTAGCAAAAGCAATCAAGATCTTGTTAAACATTACACAACACTAGATGAAGAAACCTTCATACAAATCACAAGCATGCCTTCCTATCCTAACGATGAGGGGTCGGTACTACTGCTAAATGATTCTGGCTTAGTAATAGATCGTTTTGATTATTACTCAGACCTTCACCATGTAATCATTAAAAACACGGAGGGAATTTCATTGGAACGATTGGACTATGAGCGGGCATCCGACGACGAGACCAATTGGCACAGTGCGGCTCAATCTGTTGGATTTGCTACACCCGGCCTTGAAAATTCACAGTTTAAAACTTCTTTTAATTTTTCAGAGAATGTAGTGGTTGAACCGCAAACTTTTTCACCAGATAATGACGGTTTTAATGATGTTTTGAACGTAAATTATGCGTTTGACACACCTGGAAATGTTGCAAATATTGAAATTATGAATACGGATGGACGTCCAATCAAGATATTATCTCAAAATGAATTACTCGCAATTTCTGGTACAATTTCATGGGACGGAAGCTCGGATAACAACCTGAAAGCCAGAGCGGGCATATATATCGTTCATTTTGAAATATTCAATGAAAAAGGTGAAAATCAGCGATTTAAAAAAGTTTGTGTTCTTGCCGTAAATTTTTAATTACAAGTTAGTGGTTATCAGTAAATAAAATAGTTTATTTGTAAAAATCATAATATTTAAAAAGATGAAAAAACTTATATTTTCTGTTTTGAGTGTTTTTGTTGCTACAATTGCAATTCAATCACAAACAATCTTAACATCTCAAAGTTTTGAGAGTGGTCCTTCAACAGGTTGGACTTATACTACCAATCCTGCTGCCTTTTCGGTTGGAAGTGATATCTGGGATACAGTAACTACTCTGACAAGCGTAACATCTATGCCGACAGACGCTACACGCTTCTGGGGCATACAGGATCTGGCAAATGGTAACGGAGGAACTGCTACTGGTGATTCAGGCACAATCAGTTTTGTCTCATATACAATACCGGCTAACACAAATGTTAGTGTTAGTTTCGACTATGATGTTGTTGGGTTTGATGCTGGTGATGACGTAGATTATGAAGTTTTTGAAAATGGTACATCAAAAGGAATTGTAAATCTTGTAGTTGGTGCATCGGGAGGAACAAGTAGTTCTGGAACGGAATCAATTTCAATAACTGCTGGAACCGATAGTGTTTCTATTAAGCTTTATGTCACCCAAAATGGTGGTTCTGATTATGCTGGTTTTGATAATTTTAAAGTTACTAGTGTTCCGGCTTGCTGTCCAATAGCTGCCGCTCCTACCCCGACAAATGATAGTGCTGATGTTATTTCAGTTTACAGTGATGCTTACACTGACATTGTAGGAACAAATTTTAATCCTAATTGGGGACAGGCTACTGTTGTAGATCAAACTGTTAAAATTCAAGGAAACAGCACTATTAAATATTCTAACCTTGATTACCAAGGGCTTTCATTCGCCGGATCTAACGATGTTTCTTCAATGGAATATTTGCACGTTGATATCTGGTCTAAAAGCTCTACAGCTCTAAGACTTTTTACAATCAGCACAGGACCTGTGGAAGTTTCTTACACAGTTGCTGTTCCTACAACGGGATGGTTGAGTTTGGATATTCCATTATCTGCTTTTGGAGCAGTTGACATGGCTGATCTTATTCAGTTCAAATTTGACGGAAACGGTGAGTTCTGGATGGACAACTTGTTCTTCTACAAAATTCCTCAAGCAACAACTCCTGCTCCAGAACCTACTCGTGCTGCTTCTGATGTTATTTCTATCTATAGTGATACTTACACTGATATTGCCGGAACAGATTTCAATCCTAATTGGGGGCAGGCTACTGTTGTAGATCAAACTGTTAAACTTCAAGGAAACAATACCATTAAATATTCTAACCTTGATTACCAAGGAATTGCTTTAGCTGGATCTAATGACGTTTCTGCAATGGAATATTTGCATGTTGACATCTGGTCTGCTACTTCTACGGCTTTAAATCTTTTTATGATCAGCACTGGACCCGTGGAAATTTCTTACACAGTTACTGTTCCTACAGCGGGGTGGTTGAGTTTAGATATTCCTTTATCTGCTTTTGGAGCAGTTAATATGGCTGATCTTATTCAGTTCAAATTTGATGGAAACGGTAAGTTTTGGATGGATAACTTGTACTTATACAAATTGCCAACCTATACTATTGGAACGGTTTCAACAACGGATTCTTTAGGAATGCCGGATTCTTTAAACCTTGAATGTTATGTTTCAGGTACTGTTTTCACGGGAGATTATGACGGAAATGCAGGCATTAGCTTCTATATGATGGACAACACTGGTGGAATCAATGTTTTCAATTTTAGAGATGTAAGTAATTACGTTGTTAAAGACGGTGACTCAATCCTAGTTAAGGGGGCTATTAAAAATTATAACGGACTATTAGAGCTTGTTGCTGATTCAATTATAGTTCTTGATTCAAATAAAACTTATGCAGCGGCTAAGGTTGTTTCAACGCTTGATGGGTCAACAGAATCAGAATTCATTGAATTGAAATCTGTTCATTTGGCTGATGCCTCTCAATGGCCATCATCAGGCAGAAGTGTTAACGTAGATATTATTACACAAGCAGGAGACACTCTTCTTATGAGAATTGACGGTGATGCTGGAATAGATAGTATTAGTCCTGGTTGTCAATTTAACATTACAGGAGTTGGAGCGCAATATGATAGAAGCTCTCCTTACACTTCAGGATATCAAATTTTTCCTAGAAAAGCTACAGACATCAAAAATGTAAATTCTGTAATTGACCAGACTGTAGCTAATATTTCTGCAGATGGTGGTGATGTTTCTTGGGCTTCTGTTACTGGAGCTACTTCTTGGAATATCGGTTGGGCAAAAGGAATGGCATCTATTGCGCCTACTGATTCTGTTTTGGGAATAGCGACTAATCCTTATACAATTTCAGGATTAAGTGCCGACACAAATACACATTACCATGTTTGGATTCAAGATGTATGTGGACAAAACATGGGTCAATGGGATGGTCCAGTTATGTTCAGTGCTGATGTTACTAGTATTGATGAATTGGCTTCAGGAAAAGTCCTTATCGCTTTCCCTAACCCAAACAATGTTGGTTCTGTAAGATTGAACAGAGTTACTGATGTTGTTATTCGTAATCTATTGGGTCAGCCAGTTATTGTGAAAACAAACACTGACGAAATCGATATCAATGAGCTTTCTTCAGGTATTTACTTGCTAGAATCTGCTGAAGGAGATACCGTTAAGTTAATTGTTGAATAAGAACACTTACAAATTATAAAACTGAAACCCCTTTCGTTTATTCGAAAGGGGTTTTTTTATGGAATATTCTTATGATTTGAAAAACACCTATAGCTTCAGCTAGAAACCAACTAGGACAATTTAGAAAATCAACTTTTCAATTTGCTGATGTAAACCTGTGTGAAAATTTTAATGTTAGGGTAACACTTAAAGTGGTCTAATTTGCTTCTTTTGCCAAAAATATAACCAGATAAAATGAAAAAATTTACTTCTTTATTATTAACTGTTTTAGCTAGTGCGGTTTGCTTTGGGCAAATTGTTATTACTGAGATTTCATACAATGGTCCAGAGAGTGGCACGGATACAACTGAATTTATTGAGCTTTACAATAAAACTTCTGCTTCGATTAATCTTTCAGGCTACTCGTTCTCTCAAGGCGTAACATATACCTTTCCGAATGTTAGTATTGGGGCAAATGGATATCTCGTAATTGCAGTTGATTCTGCTGCGATTATGAATGTTTTTGGTGCTTCGGCTCGCCAATGGACAAGTGGTGGATTATCTAATGGTGGTGAAGACATTGTTCTTGAAAATTCTACTGGAGTTACAATTGATTCAGTAGATTATGATGATGGTGGTATATGGCCTTCTGATCCAGATGGTAATGGTTCAACTTTGGTTTTCTGTGATACATCGAAAGATAACAATGATGGGACCAATTGGAAAGCTTCAACGTATACAGTTGCAGGTAAAATTGTTAATGCTAAACAAGTGTATGGTTCTCCTGGAAAGGCTGATTCGGTTTGTATTTCTGGACCTCCTTCACCTCCAATTCTTAATACAAATACAATTGGTTCAGTTACAACTGATGACGCTAACGGCGAGCCAGATTCAAATGGTGTTAAGTGTAATATAGTGGGAATCGTTCATGGAATTAACATGGGCGGCACAAGCACTCAATACATTTTACTTGATGTTACTGGTGGGATTACCGTAAGAAAAAGTGGTGGGTTCACTCCAAGTTATGTGGTAAATGAGGGTGATTCCATCACTGTTTGGGGAACAGTAGGGCATTACAATGGATTGACCCAATTCAATGCTGACTCTATGAAAGTTTTAAGTTCGAATGGTAGAATTCGAACAGCAAGAAAGGTGGCTACGCCAAATTCTAGCACTGAATCAGATTACATTAGAATTGATTCAGTAACGATTATTAGCGGAACTTGGCCTATGGCAGGAAATAGTGCTAATATAATATTAGAAACTCCAGCAAAAGATACGGTTACAATGAGAATTGATCGTAATGGATTAGTTGACGATAGTGTTACAACTGCTCCAACGGGAATGTTTGATTTAATTGGATACGGAGGTCAATTTGATGGTTCTGTTCCGAGAACTAGTGGTTACCAAATTTTACCTCAAGTAAAAGGCCATATTATAATTCGGGCAACATGTAATGACCCATCTGGGGCAACACTAATTCAAGCTTCAACAACTGCAGCAAGATTAACTTGGACTTCAGGAAGTGGTGTTTCAAATATTGAATTCGGTGCACTAGGATATACTCAAGGCACAGGAACAATAGTTTCAAGCCAAAGTAGCCCTTATATAATTACTAACCTTACAACAGGTAGCTCTTACGATGTTTATTATCAAGATACGTGCACTGGCGTTGGAACATCTAACTGGGTAGGTCCTGTAACCGTTACTTTAAGTGCTTCACCCCAAATAAGTGCAATATGGAGAACAACTAGCACTAATGTTATGGTCGCTTATACGGACTCTATGTCTAATGCAAGCGCTACTTCAACTTTTAGATACAAAGGTATTACTGGTTTAACTTCAGTTGCTTTAAACGGAAGCAATGACACAGCCACACTAACTTATGGAGCTCCATTTGTAAATGGCGATTTAAATATTCTTACTATCGATAGTGTGACGAGTGCAACGCTCGTGATGTTAGATACTGCTTATACGCATGAGTTTATTTACAACAACACTAAACCAAGTATTGTAATCACTGAAATTATGTACAATGACCGTTCTGGTGCAGATACTCTTGAATACCTAGAAATTCACAATTCTGGTACATCGGTAGCTTTTGTTGGTGGAATGGAGTTTACTCAGGGGATAACTTATACTGTGCCTGCTAACTACGGAATTCCTGCTGGAGCATATTTAGTAATTGCAAAAAATGCTTTAACGCACACTGCAATATTCGGAAACACCTTTGTTGATCAATGGACTTCTGGTGGACTTTCTAATGGTGGAGAGGATATCGCAATTGTAAACTCTGAGGGAGATACTATCGATTATGTGAATTATTCGGATAGAGGTACATGGCCAACAGATCCTGATGGAAATGGTTTCTCTCTTGTCTTGTGTGATGTTTTTTCAGACAATAATCTAGGATCAAGTTGGGGTGTAGAACCAGCACAAGCAGGTACAAGCGGATACAACGCTTCTCCTGGTATGGCTAATACATGTCGCCCTCCGTTTGTTCCTCCTTTTTATACCATCTCTGCAGTAACTACAGTTGATGCCTCTGGTGTTGCAGATAGCAACGGTGTTAAGTGTTCAGTAAAAGGGTTAGTTGCTTCTAACCAATTCTCTACAGCTGGTGCTTCAGGTCCTGATGTGCAGTTTACAGTTATCGAAGCAGATAATAGTGCTGGTGTAACTGCCGTTTCTTTCAACGATGCAGCTACTTTGGGGTATTCTCCATTATTAGGGGATAGCGTTCAACTTTATGGAACTCTTAATCAGTTTAGAGGCCTTTTACAATTCAACATGGACTCAGTTAAAGTTATTTCTTCTGGGCATGCTATGCCTGCTCCAGAAAGGGTTGATACAATTGCTGAAATTCACGAATCGAGAATTATTAGAATTAGTGGTGTAGAGATCGTTGATCCTTCTCAATGGCCTGCGGCTGGTTCAGATGCAAATGTTGATATTATTAATATGAAAGGGGATACTATCATAATGAGAATTGACCAACATACGAATACTGTTGCTTCTTGGATAAGCGCTCCTATTGGAAAATTCGAAGTAATTGGTGTTGGTGGACAATATAGCTTCAACAACATAGATGGTTATCAGTTGCTTCCACGCTTTGATTCAGATATAGATACTTCTAAGAAGGTACTTCCTTGTCCAATTCCTAAAGAACTTTCGACTTCAGTTATTGCTGAACAAAGTGCTACTGTAACTTGGGATTCTCCAGGAACTACATGGAATATTGGTTGGGCTAAAGGTCACATGTCTACAATGCCTACTGATTCGGTAATGGCGATAACGACTAAACCTTACACTATTACCGGATTGGATACGAACACCCATTATCACGTTTGGGTTCAAGAAGTTTGTCCTAGTGGAGTTTCAGAATGGGCTGGCCCACTTATGTTCAAAACACTTACTGCTACTGTCGGAATTTTGGAATTAGCTACTGCCAAAGCGTTAATTGCTTTCCCTAATCCTAACAATATTGGTTCTTTAAGATTAAACAGAATTACTGATGTTGTTATTCGCAACCTATTAGGACAGCCTGTTATTGTGAAAACTAACGCTGACGAAATCGATATAAATGAGCTTTCTTCAGGTATCTACTTATTGGAATCTGCTGAAGGCGATACCATCAAGTTGATTGTTGAGTAAGAACACTTTCAAAACTTTAAAATTGAAAACCCCTTTCGTTTATTCGGAAGGGGTTTTTTATGTCTAATTTAGAGACTAAGTCAATCGAACTGACGACTAATAATCGTTAATGAAATTATTCAGATAACCACAATAGCGAACTATCTCCATAGCTCAAAAACCTATAATCATTTTCTAAAGCATGATTGTAAACCTGTTTCCAGTCTTCACCAATAATGGCAGAGACGAGCAAGAGTAAAGTACTGTTTGGTTGGTGAAAGTTGGTAATAAGTCCTGATGCAAACTGAAACTTGTATCCAGGGGCTATAATGATTCCTGTTTTAAAGTAAAGTCTTTTGTTGGTTTCGTCTGATTTTTCAATCAGTACATTTAGGATTTCTTCTTTGAAATAACTAGCTTTTTGCTCGTAGGGGTCCCATTGTTCAACATCGATTTTTTGATCGGATAACAACCGAATTCCAGCCCAATACAGACTTTCCAACGTTCTTAAAGTTGTTGTACCGACACAGAATACAGGTTGATTGTTTTTAACCAATTCAAGCAATTGCAACAACGCTTCTTTGGTAACCTCAACATACTCTCGATGCATGTCATGCTCACCAATGGTGTCAGATTTTACAGGCCGAAATGTGCCAGCCCCAACATGCAAGGTAAATTCCGAAATGGAAACGTTTCGATCTCTTAAATCGGCAAGCACTTTTTCCGTAAAATGCAATCCTGCAGTTGGTGCTGCGACGGAACCTTCTTTTTTGCTGTAAACTGTTTGATACCGCTCGTAGTCGTCTGCCTCTGCTTCTCGATTCAAATAAGGCGGCAATGGTACTTTTCCTGCTTTTTCTAATACCTCGGCAAACGTTAGATCACCATTCCAACTAAACTGAACAACATTATTCTCTGAGTTTTCCAGCAATTGCGCTCTTAAAACAACTTCATTTTCCAGCTGCAATTCAAGGGTTTCGCCCTTCCACCTCTTTTTATTGCCAACTAAACAATTCCACTTCCCCGATTGGGTAAAGGTCATTGCAGACCCAGGATCAGTATCGCTTGGTTCTAAGCAGAAAACCTCAATTCTGGCACCAGTTGCTTTAAAAAAGTTTAACCGCGCGAAAATGACCTTAGAGTTATTCATAAAGAGTCCCGCCGACTCCGGTAATAATTTAGAAAGGTCTGTAAATTGGTAATCCGTGATTTTTCCAGATTTACACTCTAATAATTTACTGGCATCTCTTTCTTGAAGAGGATGAAGTGCAATTCTAGATTCAGGAAGATCATAGGTAAAATCTTCTATCCTTAACTCTTTAACCATACTAAACCGCCTGGATTTCCATTCCCGAAAAACGAGCCAGGACATCATCTAAAGTTTTCTCAATATCTTCAATTGTTTCGCCTGTCACTAATCGTGACCTAAATTCTTTGAAGTTGTGAATGTGCCGAAAATAATTTCCGTAATGGCGTCTGGTTTCAACTACACCCAATCGAGGACCTTTCCAATCCACAGCCATTTGAATGTGTTGTCGAGCCATATCAACTCTCTGCTCTAACGTCGGTGGTGCTGGAGTATAACCATACTCCATGTAATGCTTGATTTCATTAAAAATCCAGGGATAGCCAATACTTGCTCGGCCTATCATAATTCCATCAACACCGTATTTATCTTTTGCGGCAACTGCCTTCTCTCCAGAATCAATATCACCATTCCCAAAAACAGGAATATGCATTCTCGGATTATTTTTTACCTCGCCAATCAACGTCCAATCGGCCTCGCCTTTGTACATCTGTTTCCGCGTCCTTCCGTGAATAGAAATAGCCTTAATGCCAATATCTTGCAATGCCTCGGCAACTTCGACGATGAATTTTGTGTTCTCATCCCATCCAAGTCTAGTTTTAACTGTAACCGGCAGGTCTGTTGAATCGACAATAGCTTTTGTCAACCTTATCATTTTAGGAATATCCTGCAATATTCCAGCTCCAGAACCCTTACAAGCTACTTTTTTGACAGGACAGCCGTAATTTATATCAATAATATCTGGTCTAGTTTGTTCAATGATTTTAGTGGCTTCTATCATACTCGAAACCTCATTCCCAAACACCTGAATCCCAACGGGACGCTCGTATTCGTAAATGTCTAATTTCACTCGACTTTTTACCGCGTCTCGAATAAGTCCTTCACTCGAAATAAACTCAGTGTACATAACATCGGCGCCTTCCTTTTTACACAATGCGCGAAAAGGTGGGTCACTAACATCCTCCATCGGAGCTAGCAATAAAGGGAATTCCCCTAATTCTATGTCTGCTATTTTAACCATTTACTCGCGTTATAATATTTGTCATTTCTAGTGACCAACATTAAGTTGGCTGTATCGAGAAAGACATAACTACTTGCTTTCTTTTATACCCCTCTCCAAAAGCTATTTTTGCTGCGCCTGCAAAAGTAGGTCTAAAACCGAGTTTTATGAGAAGAATGTCGTTTGTTTCGCAGCTGGTGCTGCTGATAGTAATCTTGCTAATCTGCTTGATATTCTTTTCATTGATTGGCTATGGACTGGCCATGTTAATGTTCGATTTAAGCATTGAAGAGTTGCAACTAGCCTCAAATTACAAGGCAATTCAAGGTTTAAAAATTGTACAAGTTTTTAGTTCATTAGGAACTTACCTCGTTCCTGTAATCATTTTAATCTATATCTTAAAAGAAAAGCCTATTCAGTATTTAAATTTAAATACTAGATTAAATCCTTGGGCAATGGTTGTTGTCTCCTTAATGATCGTTGCCTTCTTTCCTCTAAACGGTGTGATTGCTGAGTGGAACATGGCGCTTCCTTTGCCAGATGCGCTTGTTCAATACGAGGCTAAAATTGAAGAAACGATTAAACGCTTTTTGCAAATGCCAACTATTGGTGACTTGATTGTCAATTTGATTGTAATTGCTTTGGTCGCGGCAGTTGCGGAAGAGGTTTTGTTTCGCGGATTAATTCAAAGAATGATTTTAGAAAAAACACAAAACCATCATGTTGCTATTTGGGTTGCTGCAATTGTTTTTAGTGGCATTCATTTTCAGTTTTCCGGATTCTTTCCACGGTTGTTTTTAGGTGTTCTTTTCGGATACATTTTCCATTGGAGTAAATCGCTTTGGTATCCAATAATCGCCCATTTATTGCACAACGGAATCACGGTAGTTCTTGTTTATGTTTATGGTGTTGAAGCATTGGAAGGAATGGCAGCTGACGCTGAAAGCGGAAGTCAGATTGCAATGACTGTTGGAGCAACGTTAATATTTTCGGCTTTGGTTGTACATTTCTATAGGGATTATCGGAAAGTGGATGAGCCTTTAGAAATAAGCCCTCATTCTGACGGTTCCAGTGTGGATTGATTTTGAGCCTTCAGAAGATCGTCCATTGTACCCAACATTGAGTTGCAAATATTTTCCAATATTCCGTTGGTAGGTTACCTGCCATGTTCCGTTATCTCCCTGTTGCAATCCTTCTAACATTTCATAATCAATTGATCCGTTAAGTATACCTTGATAGGTAATTCTAATATAAGCGATTTCCAACAATAAACTACCTTTTCCTACTTTTTGGAAACGAGTTTCTAAACCTGCTTTTTGATGAATGGCTTTCTCTCCGCCTAGGTCTGCGTCATTGATTTTTTCTTTGTGTTCATACAAAACCGCGATTCGATAACTTACCCCGGGTTGAAAAGTAAGTTTTGGCAAAACACTGTAATAATCAATGTTGAAATTTCGTGTGGTGATAAAATCTGCTTCACTGGTTTTCTTTCCCCACTTACCCTCAGTTTCCAATAAAAACATACGAGTAATATTCCACCGACCACGTCCCACTTGTAAAGCATTAGTTCTAGTTTCCAATCCATTGCTCAAAAGGGTTCTCCCTTTTATATCCTGAATCGTATAATCTAGACCAAAAATAGGATGCGATCGATTCAGATAAATCGTATTTCTAAAAGAAGAATTTAGACTCACTAATTGAGTATCGATTCCGACATCAGGCAATGGATTGAATCGTGTATTAATTGCGTCTTCTTGCGTTTTTCTATCCATTCTGTAGGCAGTTTGATTGGAGAAGGCTGCTAATAATTTCAGCAAACCAGTTTTGTTATTCCAAACCCTGCTTGGGTTAATATTAAAGGTTTGATTGAACTGATTGGTAAACACTTTTACATAATCATTGGTAAGAATAAATATCCGAATGTACTTGGCCTCATCACTAAAAGCAGCGACCTCAAATTCGTTGATTTCTTGAATTGCATTTCCGTTTGCATCTATCCAAGTATACTGGCCTTGACCCGCAGGAACTTCTATGTATTTGTATTCTCTTTTTGCTTCTAAACCGGATCCTATTTCGTAAAATGAACCAGCGGTTAATGCTCCCTTCCAAAGGCGCAGATTATACTCCACTCGACTTAAAAAATTCTGATCAGGTTGATCGACCGTCAATTTACTATCTCGAATTTGTAACTCACGATATACTCCTTTTATTCCTGCCGTAAATGGTCTAAAACTCCTCCATTGATATTCCGCTCCATAGTTTTCGGCATAGGTTGCAATTTTCATTTCATTTTCTGAACTTCTGTAATCTTCTCTATGTCCGTAGAAAACTTTGTAATAATTCTTAGTACTATCGAGTGATTCTAGAAAGTACTCTCTTTCCCAGAATTGATAAGCCGTAGCAGACAACGTATCCGAAATTAGACCCTTGATTCTGTTGTCTTCTCGGTCGTCTTTATACCCAAAATTTAGTTTGCCAACTTTCTTTTTTACCAATGCTTTGTGACGTGTAAAGCTGGTATTGGACAAGGTTCCTCCAGATTCCATTGCACTTGCATCCAGCTTTGCTGATATTCCTTCGTAAGCAATAGAAGCATTTAAGTTATGTCGCTGCGCAGTGAAATCACTCTCGGCATCAAACCCTTCAAATTTGTACTGAATATTGGTGTTCTTTTTTTGCTGTAATACTATTCCACCACTATATATGTTTTGTTCATTAGTCAAGTTCAGGTTCCGAATGTTCCAATCTCTATAGAATTCGACTGTTCGAATCCGTTCTATTTCAGTGAAATTACTGCCCCAATGTTCAATCCCGATAATAGGGCTTAACACCCAGCCTTTTTCTTCTGTCGATAATCTAAATCCTTTTTTCCAGTTCGTTTTAAAAGCATAACCAATATCATTACCGGCATCTTCTGTAGAAAAGGTATTGATATCGTTGTTGCTGATGGCACCTTCAAAAGTCACTTCAGAAATATCGGAAAACTCGTATTTACCTCCCAAAGAAAATAACTGTCGCTGTTTTGGACTATATAAAATTACGATTGGGGCATAATCGCCTCTAGAACCAAAAGACGAGGGTTCTACCCACTGAAACACTCTACCGTTTGCTGTAGAATTCAATAGAATATAATCTCCATTACCAGGGCCAACATTGGTAAATGTAACTCTCCATTTTGCACTATCAGAATTTGAAGAGACCACAAAAACAGTATCATAACCTAGGCTATCGGTCAGCTTGTAAAGTACTTCATTTTCGGTAAACTCAACTTGTTTGGCACTATTAGAAAACGCCTGATCTAGACTATCGCCTGCATCGGCTAAAATTATTTTCTGCTCATCACTCAGGTCCTGCTGCAAGCTCTGGTTCTTTGCATCTTGCTCTGAATACAGATTAAAGTTCAACTCAAGTTTTTTATATTTGAACTCATCGCTAAGCTGAAATAGTGTTCGAGTGAAGTTCTGATCACTGTACTGGAATTCAATAATTATTCTTTTGTCTTTTGTAATAAGCTGACGTGCTGTAAAAGAAATTTCTGCAGTGTTATAGTTAATGATATAATCTTCGCTCTGACCTCGAGTAAGCAACTTTCCGTCGATATACACTCTTTCTGTTCCACTTAGGATAATAATAAAAGGCTCACTCTCTTCTCCTTGAAGTCGATAAGGACCTTGGTTGCCTTCTACACCCTGAACTACGTTTCGCGCAAATTTTCCTCTTGAAATAGCTCCACTTAATCGAATATTCATTTGAGCGGATTTATCTTCGATTGAATCGTTCTTGAATTGGTTAGTTGGTAAATCCACCTTCAAGCTGGAAGTAAGTCCTTGCGCCTTTTTGTTGTACTTCATGAAGTAACTATTCCCACTTTTCAGTCTAAAGTCTCCTGCAGTTAAGCTCGCTTGGTCGTTATACACTTTAATGTAAACCTGATCAAAATCTTGTAATTGCTGCGTATTTCCTTCGGGTTGAATAGGAATGTTTTCATCAGAAATTGCGGCGGTCACAAATAAATTACTTGCGATTTTTCCAGAAAATTGAAGGTTTAGGCTTGAACTAACACTGAGATCTCGATTGTTTCCAAACCCTACCCCCCGACTAATACTACCGCTTTTTTCAATACCTCCCAATTCCATGAGCTCTGAGGTGGTTTTCGGTTGAACGGAATAACGAAAAGGGTTATTGGCAACAAAATTCCGCGATTGAATTATGTTTGGATTCTTCCTAGAATAAGGCTTATAAAAAGAAAATGGAAAGGTTTTATAACTTACTACCGCTTGAATTGGGCTATCAATTTTATCCTGATTCCAAATTAGTCTTCCGTTCAAATAGTCTAGCGTATAAAAGGTGGAATCAATTGCTAAGCCACTAGTATCCTGCAACGAAAAAGAGGATTCAATGAGCGTAAGAGAGTCTAATAAGACCGTATCGGTCGAATTGGAAATTAGTTTGAACTGCGTAGATGATTGAGCCTGTGCTGACTGACTCGAAAGCACAAAAAAAAGAAAAAGAAAAAAGTAGTTTTTACAAAAACCCAGCACTCTTCAAAGATATTGTTATGACCAACGGATAGTTTAACTATTAAGTACAAAAAGTAGTTCAAAGAATAACAGGAGATCACGCTGATTTTATTTCAGCATCTCCTCATTCTAATTCCAGCATTCCTTCTCAACAAGCAAGAGGGAACTAGAGCAATAAGCTAGAGCGAGTTACACGAACCCCCTTTCGGCTCATTCTTCGCCAGCTTCATTGCTGGGAAGGACTAAGACACAAAAAAAGGGGCATGCAGCCCCTTCCTTAATTATAATAAATTTGAAATTACTGCTTAACTACTTTTTCACGAGTAGAATAAGAAATCTTTAAAGCCTGAACCTCTCTTAGCTCCTGCTTTACATCAGTAACGATTCCCATTTCAGTATCGCCATCCACCTTAAGTGAAGTAGTCAATAACGGAATTTCAGCCTCATTTACTTCCTCTCGCTTTCCAATAATATACGGTTGCACGTCCTTCACATTTGCAAAAGCATCATTCAACTGTATTCTAGGAGAGGTGCCAAATATTTTGGTTTCCAGAGGCGTACCTATATAAATATAGTTTACCAGATTTTTGTTTTCTAGCTTTTTGATTTCCGTAGCTTCCGGCGGTTCCATTTTCACTTTCAGATCAACTTCGCGCATAACTGTTGAAACCATAAAGAAGAATAACAGCATGAATACAATATCAGGCAATGACGCTGTTGATACTTGCGGTGTTGCTTTCTCTTTATCTTTGTTGAACTTAGACATTATTGAGCTCCTCCAACATTTTTAGGTTCCGCTTCTGAAATACGTTGCGGATATATTTTACGAATTGCTTTTACCCTATCCTTATCTCCTGTTTCCAAGAAAAAATCATAGGTTTTGCCAAACTTCTCCATTGACAACTCATTTCTGAGTTCATTATATGCACGTGCCAATTCATTTTGAACCTGTATGTACATGTTGTAAGACGTTCCGTTGTCGTTCTGCAAAGAAATTACTTGCTTAGAAACTTCAACATTTCCAAAAAAATCAACTTCTTTTAATTCTTTCTCCGGCAATGATTCGTCATTTGAAGGGTTACCAACAAACTCCTTTGTAGCTTCAGTTAGTTCTGCAATTTGCATAATATCTCCTTCAACCAACAATTGATCATTTGAATTTACCAGAACTTCAAAAATATTTCGATCCTTGATCTGTGGTGGCTTTTCAATCTCAGGTGGCAACGGAGGAGGTAATAACCTCGACAACCCTAAATCGCTATCCATGGTAGTTGTTACCAAGAAAAACACCAGCAATAGGAAGGCGATATCCGCCATCGAAGAAGCATTTATTTCGGGTGGGGCATTTTTTCCAGCCATAATTTTTTCCTTTATCGTTTAATATAACGAGCCAATCCTGAATAAAGTACACTAGCTACTGCCAAAAATGTAAGAATGTACAAAGCGTATAACCCTGCATCTGACAATTTAGTAGCACTTTCTGTAGTTCCTTCTGGGTAATATTCTAAAACCGTTCCGTCTGCTAATACATACGAAATTCCAAGAATCAAAACCATTGCTCCAATTCCCACTGCAGCACCCTTAATAGATTCTGGTTTAGCGGCAGCTCCTAGACCTGCGCTTACCAATGCTCCACCAGCAGTAATGAATGAGAAGATATAAGCCACATAAATCATTGGCTCATAACTGCCACCCACAACGCCCAGTAAAAATACTAGTGCACCTAGTGCAAGTAAAACATAAAGTATAATTGAACTTATCTTATCCATACTCTACGATTTAGTTTGGTGCTTGATTAATAAATCAACCAATGAAATAGAAGCATCTTCCATATCGTTTACGATAGAATCAACTTTCGCTACAATGTAGTTGTAAAATACTTGAAGAACCATAGCCACTAACAGTCCTGAAACTGTTGTAATCAATGCAACTCCAATACCACCAGCAACAATACCTGGGGAAATGTTATTTGCCTGTGCAATCGCATCAAACGCTCCGATCATACCTACTACTGTTCCAAAGAAACCAAGCATTGGAGCAAGAGCGATAAACAATGAAATCCAAGACAGCCCTTTTTCCATAAGTCCCATTTGAACTGAACCGTATGCAACAACTGATTTCTCTACCATATCGATTCCTTCAGATGAACGATCTAATCCTTGATAGAATATAGAGGCGACGGGCCCTTTTGTGTTTCTACAAACTTCTTTTGCAGCTTCAACTCCACCACTCTTAAGTGCAGCTTCAACATTTTCAATTAATTGTTTTGTATTTGTTGTAGCCATCGTTAAGTAAAGAATTCTTTCAATACAAATAGCAAGTCCAAGAATCAAACAAACCAGAACAAAAGACATAAAACCAGGACCCCCAGCAATAAACTTGTCTTTAACTACTTGGTGAAAACTCTTTTCTAGAACAACTTCCTCCTCTACTGGGACAGCTTCTTCCATCGGTTCTTCTTCGGTCATTGGTTCCGCGGCCGCGACTGTGGAATCATCCGCCATTTGTGTCGTTGTATCTGCTCCTGGAGCATCCTGAGCAAAAGAAGTGGATACGTACCCGAAGTTTAAGAGGGCAAATACAGCCAAAATTGAGAATACCTTATTCATAATCTATTTGTGTTTGAATTGTTTACTTATTAATTATTCTAATATTAATTACATACTCTTGGCGGAGAGAGAGGGATTCGAACCCTCGAAACCCTTATGAGGTTTACACGCTTTCCAAGCGAGCCAGTTCAGCCACTCCTGCACCTCTCCTTTATCGTTTACCTTACATGATTTTGACCCACTTAAAGCGGCCGCAAATTACAAAATTTTTATTATCACAAACGCTAATCCTAAAGAGTTAAAGTTTTAATGACATTACTCGCCTTCTGCATTTCTTAATCCAGGCTCTAACTCAAACGCTTTATCAATATATCCTTGTGACTTTATTAACTCTCCTTGGAATTGATAAGCTACTCCCAAGTTAAGATATAACCTTGCATTCATAGAATCAAGCTTGACCCCTTTCTTAAACCAAATTATCGCCTCATTATTCTTCCCGCTAATTGCATATGCAACTCCAATTTTTTGAACAATCCCATCATCATTCGGATTTAACTCGTTAGCTCTTAATAAAAAGGGCAGCCCTAAATCAGGCCTTTGTAAGTTCTTTCCGTAAAGTTCGCCCAGCTTTTCATTTATACCGGCATCACCTTCTCTAAATTTCAAATACAATATCATCGCAGCCTTTGCTATTTCAAATTGCCCATCTGCAGTTGCTTCTTGTGCGACATATTCTAAGTTTTGTAACGTGTTATTATCACCAGGATTCATTTTTAAACAATTTTCATAGAATGAATATGCTGTTTTATAATCCTTAAGCATACTATATGCATTGCCTGAAAGAATCATTGGGGGAAAGTATGATGGATAAATTTCTAAGGAACGTTGGAGATATTTAACTCCGTCTAATAATAGTATCTTCTTTTTAGCCTCACGTCTTTCTTTTTTTGACAAATCAATTTTTGCCAAACCAGCCGCCATATTACATTTCGCGCTTTCTGAAGAAACTTCAATATCTGTGAGCGCCAGTGTCTCATCAGTTTCCCATGCAAAGTTTCTATCAACAGTTTTAAAGCTATACAGAAGTAAGAGAACAGCAACAACTCCCAAGCTAATATTCGTGGCTTTTATTTTCAAAAGAGACCACGCGAGAAATACTGAAATTGCTATTGTCGGAACGTATAAGAATCGCTCATTCATAAAAGTACCTATTGGGAACAGTAGGTTTGAATAAAGCAATAATCCCCCGAAATACGTGAATATGACAAAGCCCCAAATATTCCTTTTCAATAATCCAACTATCCCAAATCCAAATAAAGCAAGATGCAGAAGCACAGAAATCAGTACTAAGCTATCGTCCCATCCAACAATTGGAATTTGGGTTGGATAGTAGTCGTGTGTTAGTGGATGAGGAAAAAAAGAAAGTTTTAAATAATAAATAAGTGTAAGAAAAATGGTTGCGTATTGTTCGCTTGAACTTGCATTTAAAAATGGGTTATTCATTAACTCCTTTGCAATTTCAGTATTTGGTGAGCCAATAATCATAAAGCGAATGGCCAAATAAACGAGTGTCATTGCAAAGAATGGAATAGTTGCAACGACTACTTCTTTTATCGTTTTTTTTGGCATTAACGTATAAATCGCCAGAGGCACAATTCCAACAAAAACCACTGAAGACTCTTTAGATAAAAGACTAAGAAGAAAAATTAATGCGGAAACAATTAGTAGACCTGCTTTTTGACTTTTCAGCCATTTTAAAACTAAACCGAACGAAACTAGGGCTAGCAAAATACTCAACAACTCATCTCTACTCTTCACGTTGGCTACCACTTCTGTATGTAAAGGATGGGCAACAAATATTGCTGTCGCAATAAACGCCAATCCAAATATCGATTTTTCATTATTGGGGAAGAACTGAAGAAGAACAAAAAACAAGAGAATTCCGGTAAATGCGTAACACACAACGTTGATAAAATGATATACCCAAGGCGATTCACCGAATAACTCCCATTCTATAGCGTGAATCGCCATACTTAAAGGCCGGTATCTGCCGCCTGCAACTAGCTTTTTATCTTTTCCAAAAAAGCCCGTCATACTATCGTGCGTAAATATGTCTCTAACTCCAGAAACACCTTGTTTCGTAAATTGATTTTCAGTGATTACAATTTTATCGTCAAGTACAAAATCATGAGTTAAAGTGTTCGCGTAAAGCAGGAAACCTAAAAAGCCTATTAATAAAACCGCGTTTTTATTTTGTGAAAAAAACTTCATGTTGATAATTCGCCACAAATCGGCTCTGTCAATTTATATTTCAATTCTTCACTAGAAAAACCTTGACCCAATAAAAACATGGCTTTGGTTATCGCTGCTTCAAAAGTCATGTCTAATCCTCCAATAATGCCAATTTTTTTATAGGCCCCGCTAGACTCATACTTCCCTTGATCTACAGCTCCTCTGTCACATTGAGTGATATTTAATATGACTTTTCCTCGATTAATTTGGAATTCGAGAAACTCCAAAAACTCATCATCTGTGGGTCCGTTTCCTGACCCAAAAGTGCACATTATGTAAACTTGATTCTTCGGATTAGAAAAGGTTGCTTTGACCGTATCCATAGTAATTCCGGGAAATAAATACAAAACCCCAACAGCATCCGCAAATTCTTTTTTTGCGTTAAACGGTTCATCTCTTTTCTGCAAAAAATGATCTAAATCAAACTTTACATCAACACCGACCTCGGCCAATGCTGGAAAATTAGGAGACTCAAAAGCTTCAAAATGCTGAGTAGATGATTTTATAGTGCGATTGCCTCTAAATAAAAAACCATCAAAATAGATACAGACCTCTCCTCTGTTTTCAGCAAAAATTTGAGGTAACGTTGCTGCAATTTCTATCGAAGAAATTAGGTTTTCTTTACCATCTGTTCTCAACATTCCTATGGGTAATTGAGAGCCTGTGATAACAACTGGTTTTGATAAGCCTTCCAGCGCAAAACTCAATGCAGAAGCCGTATAAGCCATGGTATCAGTGCCATGCAAAATTACAAAACCGTCGTATTTTTCATAATTATCATGAATTATAGAAACCAAGTGAGACCATAATTCAGGCGTTGCATTCGAACTATCTATGGGTTCGTCAAACGAACTTGAGTGTATATTGAAATTGAATCGCTCCAATTCTGGAATGGTTTCTAAAAGATGCGCAAGATTAAAAGGCTTTAACGAAAGCGTTTTTGGATCTTGGATCATTCCAATGGTTCCACCAGTGTATATTATTAAAATTGTTGCGTTCAACCCTCTGTAAATCTAAAAACCAAATTTAATCTTCCAATTGCTTTGGAAAGAAAATTTCGTTTGTATTTCTTTCAGTAACCCTAGAAACCTCCTCTAACAATACTCCCTTGACTTCAGCCAGTTTTTTTGCAACCACCATTAAATAGGCTGGCTCATTTCTCTTCCCCCGGTGCGGATGGGGTGCTAAATATGGGCTATCCGTTTCTAATATCAAGTGTCTTAAATCAATTTGCTCAATAGTTTTGTCTAATCCAGAGTTTTTAAAAGTTAGAACACCACCTAAACCTAATTTAAAGCCTCCGTAATCCAAAATATGATTTGCTTGACTCAAATTACCAGTAAAACAATGGAACACTCCGGTTAAAGAATCATCATTTAAGCTATCGATGACTTCAAATATTTCATCAAAAGCATCCCGAACATGAATCACAATTGGTAACTCCAATTTTTTTGCCCAATTAATTTGAATTTCTAATGCTTCAACTTGTTGCTCTAAAAATGACCTGTCCCAATATAGGTCCAGTCCAATTTCACCAACAGCTACAGGATTTAAATTAGATGAATTATTAAATAAATCGTGCTCAACTAACTTAAGCTCCTCCTTCCAGTTTTCCTTTACGGAACAAGGGTGTAAACCAAACATTGGAAAAATTTGATTTGGATAGTTTGACGCAAGATTTATAAGTCTTTCGCTATAGGTTGAATCTATTGCTGGTAATAAAAAACGACGAATTCCCAATCCAATAGACGAATTAATAACCTCATTTCGATCTTCGTCAAATTGCTCTGTATAAATATGACAATGCGTGTCAGTGTATTTCATGGCACAATAATAACAAGCTTACCATCAAAAAATAATCATTACAAATGCTAAAATGTTAGATTAGAATATTTATTACATTTGCTAAGATAGTTACAATTAAAGCGTTTCTTATGATTTTAAAGTCAATTAAATACTTCGCATTTACCATTTCTCTGTTGATATTTGCAATGGGTTGTGGGGATAATACACCCACACAAAACCCCCCAACAGACAAATTGGTTGATCCCAACCTAGACGTTAATTCGAAAGATAAAGCTCGATTCCAACGTGCTAAAATTGTCTTTTTCGCTCTTCCATCTCCAATTGAGACGGCTAGGATTCTTAAAAAATCAGGAGCGATATATAACAAGGCCTTTTTAAATCCTAGTTCAAATGCGACTGGTTACAGCACTTCCGTTCAAAAGGCCGTTGCACTAGGGATTTTTATTGCAGATTTAAGTTATGCTAATTCGTTTGTTCAACAACAAGATTGTTTAGAATACTTTGCTACGATTCAAAAGCTCTCTGAAGAGTTAAGTTTAAGCAATATTTTTACTACTGAATTCATTGAGACAATTGAAAAGAATATCAACAGTGAAGATTCTGTTTTAAAGTACCTGTCTGAATCCTATTGGCGTGCAAATGCTCAATTAAAAGAAAACGACAGAGAAAGTGTTGCTACTTTAGTTGCCGCTGGAGGGTGGATTGAAGGGCTTCATATTGCCTCTTCACTAGTAGACCCTAATAACCCATTAGATCCTCTTGCAGTGCGCATTGCAGAGCAAAGAGTTTCATTAAAACAGTTGATAAAATATTTACTTTCATTCAAGGATCCAAAGGTTCTTAAGGAAATGACTGACGACCTGAAACTTTTAAAAACTTCATTTGATAAAATTGAAATGAAGATAGTAAGAGAAACTAAAGAGGTTGATGAAAATGGTATTGAAACAGTAGGAAACACAAGAACATATACCTATCCCGAAGGTACGTTAAAAGAAATTCTTGAAAAAGTAAGTATCATCAGAACTAAGTACATTAAATAGACAAGACATGAAGCACCTTCAATATTTTCTAGCAATTTCAATTGGGGTTTTCTTATTTTCAAATACTATTAATGCTCAATGTAAGCGTTTTACAGAAAAGCAATGCTTACCTAAGTTAGCTCCTTTTACTAACAACGGTCAAATCAATAATGCCACTCTTTTTGAAGGTGATTCCGCGAGTTTAATAATGACCTTCTATTCATTATTAGATTATAGGCTTATGGTTTGTTCGCATGACGTTCTTGGTGCTGGAGTTCATTTCAAAGTCCGAGACAACGATGGAAATATCCTTTTTAACTCTCAAGAAGCACAAAAAAGCGCTTGGGACTTTAGGGTTAATTCAACCCAGGATTTAATGGTTAGTGTAATTGCCCCTCAAAACCCCGAAAACTTAACAGATATTCCTGCAAGTGGTTGTGTTTCAATCATTCTTGGTTTTAGGGAATAATAAAAACTAACCACCATTCAACCTTCTTTTTTATTCGAAATTGCACTATCATTAATTGATGGGATCGGTCCTGTAAAAGCTAAAGCTTTAATCAATCACTGTGGTTCAGCTAAAGCTGTCTTTTCTGAACGCAAATCAATACTTACAAAAATCCCTGATATTGGACTTCATGCTGCAAGGGCATTAAACAATTCCTCTGTTTTTGATCGTGCCGAAAAGGAATTAAAGTTTATTGAAGAAAATAAAATTCAGATTCATTATTACGAGGATAAGAATTTTCCTAGACGTTTATTGCATTGTCATGATCACCCTATAATTCTATATTCTAAAGGAAAAATAAATGCAAACCCTTCTCGAGTGTTAAGTATTGTAGGCACAAGAAGAGCAACACCTTATGGAAAAGAGGTAACACAGCAAATTATTGCTGGTCTAAAAGACTTAAATGTTCTTGTTTGTAGTGGTTTGGCGTTTGGTATTGACGCAGAGGCACATCAAGCATCTATTAAAAACAACCTTCAAACCATTGGAACTGTTGCTCACGGACTGAATATGATTTATCCCAGAGAACACGTTGGTCTAGCAAAACAAATGGAAGAGAACGGTGGCGTTATTTCTGAATTTATTAGCGGAACCATCGCAAACAAAGAAAACTTTCCTAGAAGAAATAGAATTGTTGCAGGAATGTCTGATGCGACACTAGTTATTGAGTCGAAAAGACGCGGAGGAGCTCTTATAACCGCCTATCAAGCCTCGGGATATAACCGTGATGTATTCGCTATACCTGGAAAAGTAACCGACGTATGCTCTGAAGGTTGCAATTTGATAATTCAAAGAAACATCGCTACAATGATTCAGTCCTCGGTTGATATTATTAAGGCAATGGGCTGGGAGTCTACCTCAAAAGGTTTGGCACCTCAAATGGAAATGTTTATTGACTTATCAGAAAATGAAAGTCAAATTCGCAATATAGTAACTGAACACCAGAGCATTAGACGAGATGAATTATCTGCACTAATTAAACTAAGTTCAGGTGAAGTGGCCAGTACTTTGCTTTCTTTAGAACTAAAAGGGGCTATAAAATCACTTCCCGGTGGAGTCTATACGGTATAATTTGATCGTAATTCTTATTAACTTTCCGTTCTCAACAGAAAACTCATGCAAATTAACAAAGCAGTCAACAAGCCAGCCTTATTAGAACTAGAAAAAGGAAAAACTTATGCTTGGTTTTCTTTTAGACATTCAACAAACCAGCTTTGGTGCAATGGGTCTCATAAAGAGAGCGGGTTTACACCGCGTGTATTTCAAGCAGAAGAATCTAGGACATCTGATTTATGCCTGTTTAAGGGGCTGCAAATTCAGGGTTTTGTGACGGGTCGCATTCAAAATAAAAATATATGAAACTTGGAATATCAGGCTTATTGATTTCTTTAGTGGTAATTCTTCAAGCCTTAAATCTTAATGCGCAGTCTTTACAGACTGGAGCTATTATTATTGAGTTAAAAGCCATTAACTACAATGAAGTTGCCGTTAATGCCAGCTCAAGAGAGTCTGAGGTTCAAATGGATCCTATTGCAAATACCACTATAATTACATTTGATCCAGTAACATTAATGTCTGATAATGTAGAGTTTGACAAAGCAATTGAAGTTGCAGAATTTGATCCTTTTATTTTTAAAATGATTATAGATCCTATGATGCTAGACTTTCAAAGTCGTCAGAATGAATATATCGAAGCAACTTGTTTTGCTACTATAAATGGAATAACAGAAAAAATTGACTTAAAGCTTCTTGTGACAAGCAAAAAAACAAGTACCCTAAATATTTACATGCTAACTGGAACAGGAGCAATTCCTCTGGAAATATTCGACCTTGGTAATAAGCTGAGTATTTTAAAGGAGGAAATTAAATTTTTATTCACGCAAAATATTACTGCAGCATACCGATAAGCCCCTTCATACCAACCATTGCAGATATCTAGCGTAAACAGAGGTACACGATACGAATTTGAAACAACTCCTCTCAATATTATTCCTTTTAGTGACAACTCTTGTTGTTCCGCAAGCTGCGCAATCTTCGATAGATGTTTCAGGTAAGGTCACCCAATTCGGAAGTCCTATTCGTTTTCAAAAAGTATATTTTACAGGATCAGGAATCGATACCAGTGCAACTACAGACAGCAGGGGTAATTATACCATCAAACTGTCCCCGTTTAATAATGATGGACTCTTTGTTGGTTATACCAAAAATTGTCTTGGCGATACGCTATCATTATTTAAAGAATATGCGTCAATTACGAAATCAGCTATTCTAAACTTCAGGCTTTGTGAGCTTATACAAGCCACAACAGTAACGGGTAAGGTGTTTTATCAAGGAAACCCTCTTCCAAATGCTGTCGTCCGCTTCGGTTTTAATTCAGCCAATAACCTTGTTGATAGCGCAGTAACAGATAGTGTAGGTTGTTACCTAAAGACACTTACCGTTGCATCTCAAGCGAGTGGGCTATTATTCGCATCCATTAAAAACTGTGATGAACAAAACTTAGAAAAATCTACTTTCTACTCTGCAAATGATACTTGTAATTTAAACTTCCAATATTGTGTTGGGGGTAATTTCAAAGTATTGACGGGTAGAGTAATTAATGATGGTATTCTATTTAAAAAAAATGATGTTAACTTATATTTATTTGAGTATGACCAAAAAAGCAGGCAACTTAATTTACTTGAAAAACAAACTTCAGATATTGAGGGTGTATTTCGGTTCTTATTAAATAGAGGTAATCAGTACATTCTCAAAGCTGTTCCAAAAAACGGATTTCGGCTTAGCCCAAATTACTTCGGAAATACATTGTACTGGAATAAAGCTGAGGTGATTTCCTTTATGGGAGATTCCATCCGACACATTGATATTCCACTAGGGTCCTTATCAAGATCAACTGGGGATGCCGATATTATAGGAAAAATACAGGACAATAGGATTAATAGATATAATCCACACACGATCTATTTGTTAAATAGTGCCTTAGAATTAATAGATTATGAAAGTTGTAACGAAAGTGGAAACTTTCAATTCTCCAATATTCCTGCTGGAACCTACACCTTACACACTGATGTTGTAGGGCTTCCTACCAATGCTCCTAATTTTACATTAAAATCAAATTCTGTTCTATCAGATTATACTATCGTTATTTCCAAACAAGAGGTTTATTATGAAATCGAGGCGCTTGGAACCCTAGAAAATAAAACGATAGACGGCTTATCAATTTTCCCGACACCATTCGAAAATCAACTTCAAATTCGTTCAAACCTTGATCAATTCAATTCACTAATTATAAAAGATATTACAGGTAAAGTTGTTCACGAGGCAACCCTTTCGCCTTTTTCATCGTCTACTATAAATACTGCACTCTGGGAACGAGGTGTTTACGTGATTTATAGGTTTGATGAAGATCAAGTTGGGAAAGTAACAAAAACGATAAAACAATAGAATGCGAATAGTAGTAAAAGATAAGTTGATAAAAGCTTGCATAAAGGGAGAGCGTAAGGCTCAGCAGTCTCTTTATCAAGCTTGCTTTCAGCCTTTACTAAGTATCTGCATGCGTTACAAGAACAATCAAGAAGATGGTGTTTCAATATTAAACGATGCCTTTCTTAAAATTTTAACAAACATAGAATCTCTAGATCCTAACATTCCTTTTGAAGCTTGGGCTAAGCGTATCACTATCAATTGTTGTATCAACGATTATAGAAAAAATCGCGCTAAACCAGTTATTCTTTCTTACGATGATGAATATGTTAGAGAACCTAGCATACACGCTTTCGAAATTGAGGAAGAAGATCATGTTGGAATTACACTAAAAAAGCTAAAAGAGCTTTTAGTTAAAGTTCCTACTAGTTCCCAAGAAGTGTTTCAGCTGTACATACTTGAAGGTTATACACATAAAGAGATTGCTGCGATTCTAAAAATTTCTGAAGGTACTTCCAAATGGCATTTAAACAATGCTAGAGGTAAACTTAAGGAAATGATTATTGAGTCACAAAATAGAATTAGCAAAATCGCTCTATGAGCCTACACGATATCGACAGACTTGTTAAGTCCGCTTTTAGGACTGAAGAGTACTCCTATAAAAATAAATACTGGAAAGATCTTGAGTCTAGACTTGGTGCATCAAAAAGTGGAGGTCGCGTTGGAAAAGTTCTTGGTGCTTTAGCGATTTTACTTGCCGGGTTATCTGTGAGTACCGATCAATTAAATATTGAACAATCAACAACTTCTTCTCAACATATTGGTGAAATTCGGGAGATTAAAAATGGTAATAAGTCCATGAATTTATCTAAAGAAAGCCCCGCTTTCATTGGTGTCGAAAACCAACCTGATAATCAAAATACATTTGGAAATAATACGTTTAAAAAGAAACCGTCTTCAACCCTAAGCATTGTTCGTGATAAGAATGAATCAATCGAACCTTCTGTTCATTTTGCTAGTCCCTCAGAAAAACAATCCTTGACTGCCAATGCTTTGCCTTCTCAAGGAATTAAATCAATACAAAGAGCCAATTCGGAGCCGTTTCAAGTTGAGAAAACCTTTCCTAGTTCTGAAAATATTAGCCTAACAAAATTCTCGAAAATTAACTCTGCTCAAATAGCTAGAATTTCCCTTAAACCGACATTCGAGGAGTTGTCCAGGCCTCTTGCCGATGAAACAGAATTTGGAGGAAAAATCAAACAAAGTTCAATTACACAGTATTTTATTCAAGGAGGAGCTTACTACCTCCATTTGAATCCAGACATAGTTGACCAAAACAATATTCCTGAAAACTTTGAAAAAGAGTTTAAATCCTTTGGAATGAGTGGGGGTGAAATTATAGTTGGAATGAAACGTAAAGGGTTTAAAGTTGCCTCCGGAATTGGAGTTTCTTCAATTTCTAAAACGTTTGCTTATAAATTCAGTTTAGAAAGCAGTAGCACCGAAGAAATCATTAACTCAAATACCTATTTAGACAACGTAGACAGCAACTTTTCTCATTACGAAATCAATGAATTTGATAATGGGACTAGCTCAAACTTTGATATCACAAATGCATTATATACTGTTGACTCAAATTTTGTTACGGTTACTGACACCACAAGAACGACGTCTAAAAAGGTCACAGAAAATAATATTGCTTTAGCTTACCAGCTTAATTATATGAATATTCCAGTTCAAATTGGGTATGAAATAGAGATTAAGCGCTTTTTTATAGACATAAACGCAGCACTGCAATTGGGTGTTTTAACCAACTACAACGGATATAAATACGATGATAAAGTAGAGGAGTCAAAAACATTGATCACCTCAAAGGACCTTAATCCTATTACACTTAGTTACTCTGTTGCTGTAGGAGCTGGTTATAACATCACACCAACTATTTCTGTAATTGCACAACCCGTATACTCAAGTACGCTTGTTGGAGCATTTAAACACATCAAACCAAATAGAATCGCTGGGCTAGGTGGTAAGCTCGCTCTTCGTTACCAGTTTTAAATAACTGGTAATTAGTCACTTAAAATATTTCCTAAAAAAACCAAACCTTTCACAGTCTTGCGGTCATTCTATCACAAGACGTCTTATTTTCCAATTAATAAAAATTTTAAATTTCACAAAATGAAAAAATTAAACACTCTATTATTAACCTGTGCAATGGCTCTAGGCTTTTATTCAGCCTCCGCCCAATTTAACGCAACTATTACAGGAACCGTTTCCGACATGTCAGCCGGAGACTCAGTAATTATTTATGCAGATACTTTAGGAGGAATCTTTAGCTTTTCGAATGCCCAAACCAGAGCAATTGGACCAAATGGCAGCTATTCTATGACAATTAGCGCTCGAGGCACACAAACTTACTGGGTCTGGTTGGTTAACTGCAATAACGACACACTTATTGATTCTGCAGTAATTTCTCGTAATGGTCCTCAAGCTGGAATAAACTTCTCTTTTTGCAAGAGTGTTACTCCTGCAAGCTATTCCACTGTATCTGGATCTGTTTATGCAGGAAATGGCACTGCTTCTAGTGGAAAGGTTCTTTTAATTAAACGAGACAACGGAAACTTAACTTCTATTGATACGTGCAACATAAGACTACAAAGGGGTTATTATACATTTACAATCATGGATAGTAATTACACCTATTTGGTAAAAGCAATCCTTAATAGCAGTGACCCAAGTTACGCTAACACCCTACCAACCTATGCCGATAGCGTATTAAAATGGTCAGGAGCGACAGTTATTCCTACAGGCAATAATCAAACGCATACTAAAAACATTTGGATGAAAACAGGAACGAATCCTGGTGGCCCTGGTTTTGTTGGAGGATTGGTTACTCAAGGAGCTAACAAATCAAGTGCCCAAGGCGATCCAATTGAGGGTGCACAAGTAATGTTATTACAAAACAACAGCCCTGTAGCTTATGCTTTTTCTGATGCTAAAGGAAAGTTTGAAATCAGCAACTTAGCTTATGGTACTTACACAGTATACACTGAAGTATCTGGATTACCTACTATTTCTGCTGAGGTTACTCTAAGCGCTGACAAAGAAAAAGAAGAAGGCGTAAAAGTTACGATCAACTCTTCTGGTGTTACTACTGACATTGAAGTTGTAGGAAGTATTAATGAGTCTATCTCTGGTGCTTGGAAAGGGTTTCCTAACCCAGTAAGCGACAACTTAATTATCAATTTTGGAACTCTTGTAGATGGAGCGATTATCACAATCATTGATATTACTGGAAAAACCATTGAAACGGTTAATACAGAAAGTACTTCTGAAGTTTCAGTTTCTATGTCAGGGCTGAACAGTGGAACTTATTTCGTTCAAGTTCAAACAGAAAATGCTTCAAAAACGTTCAAAGTTTCTAAGCACTAATCAATTGATTCAGAAATTAAAATATCTATTTCTTTTATTAATGATTGGGAGTGGCATAAAAGCTACTCCCATCATTATTAAAGGCTATATAACCAATAATTCAATTCCTGCCGCAAAAGGCGTTTCAGTTAGAGTTCAATTTACTCAACAAGGTGACACCTCAGTTGTAACTGACAGTCTTGGCCAATATGAGGTGACAATCAACCCTAGATTAATTCAAGGAATGATTACCGCCAGCTATATTGACGCATGCGGAAGAGATTCCATCTTTAAAACGGAACCATTTGATACATCTTCCAACAGAACTATTACTATTAACCTAAATGGTTGCGTTCCTAGTGGCTTTTTAATTAACGGTAATGTCTCAAATATGCCCAACCCTTACTTTCCCCTTTTTATAAAATACAGCCTTGACCAATTTCGAACACAAGACTCCGTGCTAGTAGATTCAAATGGAGTTTATAGCAAAAGCATTATTCCTAACTCAAATGGTCAAATCGAATTTCAACTAAAAAACTGTAACCTCAATTACATTAAAGATTCAGCCAATTTTTCAATTGGAGACACAGTGACTAAAAATTTCAATTTTTGCGGGCCTCCAGAGAATTCTTACTACGGTACGGTTACCTACAACGGCCTTCCTGTTGCAAGTAATACAGCATTTGTGTTGCGATATGAATATAACTTAACTGATCAAAAAATGGATTTTATTGACACCCTTCAATTGGGTCCAAGTGGTCGGTTTTCATTTCTCCGAAATAGTAGCTCCGATTATTTAATCAAAGCGATGCCAACTGATAATTCGCAGCCATTTACGGGTACATATTATCCTTCTGGCGCTATATGGTCAGCAGCTAAAAGCTTCGCAATCGGTCCACATCTTTCAGATTCAAATGAACTAATAATTAACCTTAACTCAAAACAAACAAGCACAACGGGGAGGGGGATAATCGCTGGTGAACTTCAAATAGACGACAATCTACAAATAGACGGTTATAGTGGTGTGGGAATTCACCTGCTAAATACCAATGGAACTATAGTTGACTTTAAATATGCTGATGCTAGCGGAAATTTCAAATTTGAAAACATTACCTCTGGTGACTATTTAGTCTGGTTGGATCAATGCGGAATTCCAACCGAACCAATTACTGTGACAATTTCGACTAATAACGAAAGTGTTGATGGGCTTATAATTACTGGAAACCAATTGGGTATATCCTATGACAATTTTGTTTCTGTTAATTCTACTGTTTCAAACTTTCCAGATGTTTCTGTTTTTCCTAACCCGTTCTCAAATCAATTGAAAATACAAAGCGCTACTAAAGCAGAGATTACTGTCTTCAACCTCTTTGGGCAACCGATTTACAACTTGAATTTATTAGAAAATGAAACTAATAGAATAAACACAGAACATTGGCCAGCTGGGGCTTATATAGTGAATGTTCATTCTAAAACTAAGGATTATAGTATAAAACTACTTAAAGATTAAAGAAAGCGAAAGCCGTCAATGAACCCCAATCCGCAGCTTATAAAAGCCTGTAAAAAAGGCGATAGAAAAGCTCAAGAAGAGCTTTATAGGCAATGCTTTAGCCCATTAATTAGTATTTGCTATCGATTTGCAAACAACAAAGACGACGCCGCGATTTTATTGAATGAGTCGTTTTTTAAAATTCTTCAAAATATTGAAAAACAAAACCCTAACATTCCTTTTATGGCATGGGCTAGAAGAATAACGGTCAATTACTGTATAAATGAATATCGAAAAGACAAAACGAGAAAAAAATATGTCGAGTTGGCTGATCATGAAACATTATCACGACATTCTGATACTGAAATCGAATTAGATGGTTCTGGAGAATATTCAGCAGAGGTTTTAGAAATTGTAAAAACTGAAATTCACAATTTACCCAATACAACGCAAGAAGTCTTTCAGCTCTTTATACTAGACGGTCTATCGCATAAAGAAATTGCTGGTAGTCTAGGAATGCAAGAAGGAACATCAAAATGGCATGTAAATAATGCCCGCAAAAAATTAAAAGAAGTACTTAGGGGTACGTTAAAAATAATTTCAAGTCTAGTGTTATGATGGATAAAGACATAGATAATATATCGAGGTCTGCTTTTCCTGATGGAGATGTAGCATTTGATGCCAAATATTGGGATCAAATGGGCGCCATGATAGATCAACGAAAAAAGAAGCGAGGGTTCGTTTTCTGGTGGGGAACCGTTGCTACGATAATCTTATTGATTAGCGGACTATTCGCATATAATTCTCTTGAAAACAAAACAACTCTTACAGCTGCTTCAAAACAAAGCGCTAAAGCTTCTAGTTTGGTAAGCTCAAATTCACTTGCTAAAAAACCTTCAAAAGAAAATAAGCTAAGCGCATCTGAAAATCGCTCGAATAACAAAGGTTCCATCGCCTCAAATTCTGATATAAAACTTGAAGAAGCTTCCATCCATATAGCACAAAGCGCAGAAAAAGAAGAACCTGTCATAAAAAATGGAGAGGCAGTTATAACGAACGCTAAAACCATTACTGTTCTTGGACAAAAAGAACCAGGTGACACTAAACAACAGACGGTTGATCTAGTTAAAGACGAATTCAATCCGCAGCCTAAGAAGCAATTAGTTCCTACTTCAGAAATATTAGCAAATTCTGCTGAACCAGCATTTACTGGAGCAGAAATAACCATTCCTAAAACTGCATCCGATCATCATAACCAGGCTCTAATAACCGCACTTAGCCCCTTAAATTCGGGACCGTTACCAGTCGATTTTAAGCGTTTTAGTTTATTCAAAATGCCTTTGGACACAACTCCGAACAAAACAAAAACTGAATTTGGAAGCGATACTCCAAGCGGATCCAAACTAAATTATTTTATTGAGCCAACCTTGGGTTTTAATAGTTCACTTAATACCGTTACAAGTGAAACCCAAATAGATAAGTCCTCGTTTAATTTGGGCTATCAACCCACTAGAGAATTTCAACTAGGAATAAATGTAGGCGCTAAATACAGCAACTTCTTTGGTTCGATTGGACTTCATTTTAACCAGATTCAAAGTACAATTGATGTCAATAATACTGCGCTAACCGAGCAAACAGAACTCAGTGTTGCTGAGAGAACGATTATTGGTCAACTTGATACCATTCTTATTAGAACGCCTGTTATGAAGGTGCCTGCGAGGTCTGGTTTTGTTTTTCAATCGGGCGCTCCAGAATACAACTTTGACACTACGCTTGCTACAGTTTACGATACTACCAGCGCAACTACTGAGGTGAAAAGCGCAACTAATTCTGTCTTAAATTACAGCCTTCAATACCTATATATTCCTATACAAATTGGCTATGAATACCCTATCAAAAACTTTTTTGTTGGGGCAGGGGTCGGACTAGATTTAGGTGTCTTAATCAATAACAAAGGCGAACTATTTGATGCTGAATCAAACCAAATTGTAGGCGTTAAATCAAGTGATTTGGTTAATAAAAGAACACTAGCCTATAACCTGCAACTTGCTTTTGGGTATTTCTTAAAACCAAATCTATCCATTGCGTTTAGGCCTAATTTTAGACAACAAATCATTACTCCATTTAAAAACTCAAACCTTCCAAACACAAGGCTTGGAGGGTTTGTAGCTTTACGTTACGACTTCTAAAAGTCAAAGGTAATACCTTGGGATAATGGTAATTCAGTGGAATAATTAATGGTATTCGTCTGTCTTCGCATGTATGCTTTCCAAGCATCAGACCCTGACTCTCGTCCACCACCAGTTTCTTTTTCTCCACCAAATGCACCGCCTATTTCAGCGCCAGAGGTTCCAATATTCACATTTGCAATTCCACAATCAGAACCTGCTACAGACAAGAAACGCTCAGCATCTCTCATATTCGTAGTCATTATTGCTGATGAAAGTCCTTGCTTCACGCCATTCTGAATCGCAATAGCTTCTCCAAGATCGCTGTACTTCATCACATACAATATTGGTGCAAACGTTTCGTCTTGAACGATTTGAAACTCATTCTTAGCCTCAGCAATAGCTGGTTTAACATAACATCCGCTTTCGTAACCTTCGCCAGTAAGCACTCCGCCTTCAACTAATAATTTTCCCCCGGCTTGTTTTACTTGTTGAATTGCGTTTGAATATGCCTTTACAGCATCTGTGTCTATTAGTGGCCCAACGTGATTATTGGTGTCCAATGGGTCTCCAACTCGTATTTGTTTGTATGCAGTAGTTATCTTCTCAATTACTTGATCGTAAATGCTATCGTGAATAATCAACCTACGAGTAGAGGTGCAACGCTGCCCTGCAGTTCCTACGGCTCCAAATACAGCGCCAATTACAGTAATATTAATGTCTGCTTCAGGAGTAATAATAATTGCGTTATTTCCGCCTAATTCAAGTAACGATCGCCCAAGGCGTTTTGCAACCTCTGCGCCTACAATTTTTCCCATTCGTATTGAACCCGTTGCAGAAACCAGTGGAATTCTTGTATCCTTTGTCATCATTTCTCCAACTTTATAATCTCCATTGATTATACAGCAAAGTCCTTCAGGAAGATCATTTTCAGCTATAACCTCAGCAAATAATTTTTGACAAGCTATGGAGCAAATAGGTGCTTTTTCAGATGCTTTCCAAACACAAACATCTCCACTTACCCATGCAAGTGCAGTATTCCAGCACCAAACAGCTACCGGAAAGTTAAACGCTGAAATTATACCTACTATTCCTAGTGGGTGGTATTGCTCATACATTCTGTGTCCTGGTCGCTCTGAATGCATCGTCAAACCATACAGTTGACGTGATAAACCAACAGCAAAATCACAGATATCAATCATCTCTTGAACCTCGCCCAATCCTTCTTGGTATGACTTACCCATTTCATAGGTAACCAACATACCTAGGGCTTCTTTCTTATCTCGCAGTTTCTCACCAAAAAGACGAACTATTTCTCCTCTCTTAGGAGCAGGCATTTCTCTCCAAACTTTAAAAGCTGCTTCCGCAGATTGAACTACTTTTTCATAATCATCGGGAGTGGTCACCGAAACCTTTCCAATCAATTTTCCATCAATCGGGGAGTACGACGATATATATTCTGAATTCGAAAGCCAAGACTGTCCCGTACTTGTTCCTTCATTGATTTCTTCAATTCCTAATTCTTTTAGAGTAGCTGAAATGTCCATTCTTTACTTTATTTGTCTTCGTTATTTTCTGATTCTTGATCTAATTCTTCTGCAATAATATGCCCTTCTACATCAACTGTATTGTCTTTGTGATCGATTTCATCTGCGTGCATAAACCGACTGGTGGTTTTCAATATTCCTGGCAATGCTTCTTGTTTGTCTCTTGTCATTAAAGCCAATGTCATTATTCCGCTACTAATCAAAATCATGTACAACAAAATCCCATTGTCGAAAAGTGAAATGTTGTAATCTGCAGGAATACTAAAAAAGAGCATTATCGTAATTAACCCCCGCGGGGAAACAAATAGAGATGGCAACATGAAACTATTGGCAATAAACCTAAAAAACAAATACCTTATGATAAAAAGCACCCCCAAAAAAATGAGTGCTAACATCAGGACTTCAAGATTAACAAGCGAAGTGATTGCTATACTCATTCCAAAAACAACAAAAAAGAAGGTTCGCAGTACAAATGATGTTTCCAATGTTATAACCTTGAAATAGTTTAACGTGTCTACTATTTTTTCGTCGTTAATATGTTTCTTCATAAAGCCGATAAAAAACAGTTTATGATTATTAATTAAAAGCCCAAAAAACAATATAATTAGCAGCGAACTTATGTGCATCAGTTTACCAACTGCATACAACATCATAAGCACCGAAATAAGGAGAAACAACTTCGTAGAAGTGGTGATCTTTTGAAAAACATACGTTAGTACATAGCTTAAAATAACAGCAACGACGAGCGTTAATCCGATGTTTAATAAAATACCTACTGCTATATTTTCCCCTTCAGGAGCATTGAAGCCTTGCAATACAAAGTAGAAGGTCATGATACCCAAAATATCCGAAAATGTAGATTCGTAAATCAGAAACTCTTTACTCTTTTCACCCAAATTAACGACACTCGGAATTACAATTGCGCTACTCGTTATTGCCAGTGGAATAGCATAAATCAACGCATTGTTAAGGTCTGCAACAAAAAAGAACTGAATCATGAAAGTGAATGCCGCTGACGTTAGCATTAGCGCAAGCAAGGCCACGGTGAATGACTTCCATATAATTGGCCACTTTTCTTTTGATAACTCAAGGTCCAATGATGCTTCCAATACAATCATCACCAACCCAACAATGCCTAGCAGTTCTAAAATTGGAAACCAATCCATGTTCTGTGCTGGATGATCAAAGTAGTGGAGCGTTTGTGTAATGGCGATTCCGGTTCCTATGAGCATAATCACAGAGGGAATATTGGTTTTTTTAGCCAATACATTGTACAAATACGAAACAATGACTAGTCCGCATAATACGATTATAAGAATGTAAGGATTAATACCCATTACTTCTTTGCCGCCCTTGAAATCATTACTGGAATACTAGTAGCAATTTGACTTGCCAATTCGGGCATGTTTTCTATGATTATTTCCTTTTGACTATTTACCATACTGGAAAAGTAGGTTTTTGCCACACCAGAATAAATTTCGTATCCATGCGTATAAACTGAATAGTGCACTTTAATTTCTCGCTGATATTCATCGCCCTCAAACGCCCGATAATCTAACCCTGCCATAGGGCCAACATCAAACTGGTTTATGAAAACATAGAGCACTGACCCGTATTTTCCGTGTAAATAATTGAATAGACTAGAATCGGTTATGGTTCGCGCCATAAAACGTTCTTGACCATCATTTTCACTTACTATTTGGCCGTTTTGCATTCTAGTACCGTGCGATTGAATTTCTTGAGGTTTTTGGTTTTTCAACTTAAGACGCTTCACTTTCTTTGGTGCCCCTTCATTCTCTTGGGGCAACACACGGTAATCTTTTCCTGATTTTCCATAAATAGCATACAGGTCTTTTCTTCGATCTTCATCATCTACCATCATTCGAACCACCTGGTAATTGGCATCCGTTTCAATAAAAAGTAAGTTGTCTAAACCTGTTCTAAAATTACCAACAATTTGTTTGTAAGTCGTGCCATCGGTCTGTCCAATAGATCTGTCAATACTAGACTTGTACATCATTGGCTCAAAAGGAACCAGCATTAGGGTTGGTTGATCTCCGGGCGTCCAAACCGTATCGTTTTTAAACATAGCCACCTTATTTTGAAAGGCGCCCATAGTTTCGGATTGAGAGAAACCTAAAGCTGAAATTAAGAGGCTTACAACTAGTAAACGAACCTTGAGAATATTGAAAACATTCATTTGCTAAAAATAGACGGCTTAATCAAGCATTGTGCCTAATTCCATTCGATTTTGTTCACAGCAACATGTTGCTATTAAATGCTTGAATTTACTACTTAAATATTAGCTTATAGACATCATTTCCGTTAGCAAAAACAAACAAGGAAAGCAATAAAATAATCCCTGCCATTTGAGCGTATTCCATAAACTTTTCGTTTGGTTTTCTGCCAGAAATCATCTCATACAAAGTGAACATTACATGCCCACCATCAAGCGCAGGAATAGGTAATAAATTCAATACTGCCAGCATAATACTCAAAAAAGCCGTCAGCTGCCAGAATGTTTGCCAATCCCAAACTGGGGGAAATAGATTTCCAATTGCAGCAAAACCACCAACACCTTTGTATGCTCCTGTGGTTGGGTTGAAAATTAGTTTCAACTGACGCAAATATCCGCTCAATTGATCTCCCGTTTTAGAAACTCCCGCAGGAATAGATTCAAAAAAGCCATACTCTTTAGTGCTCAATTGATAGTATCCTAGTTTTTGAAGGTCTTCTAGACCTATCATTGAATTCATTACACCAATTTGTCCTTTGTCGTTAATGTTTACTGCAATGTCAATTGGAGAACCATCGCGCTTTACCGTTAAAGTAATCGGCTGTCCGGCAAACTCTTTCAACGCTACTTTGTATTCATCAAAATACGTATACTCTGTGCCGTTTACAGCCACTATTGCATCTTTAACCATCAAGCCAGACGCTTTATTTGGGCTTTCTTCTGGAATTTTTCCAATGATAAAAGGCATTCGATATAAGAACAACATTTTGTTTTCTTTTTCAATCAATGTCTCTATAAAATTTTCAGGAATTTTCAATGCCTCAGTTGAGCCATCTTCGTGCTGAACATTCACTGTTCCCCCGTATATCATCTCCCCAGTTATACCGGCAAAACGCTCTATCTTTTTTCCGTTAATATCAAGAACCTTGTCTCCATTTCTGAAACCCATATCCATTGCCAAAGAATCTGTCACCCACATTCCACCAGTTAGACTGTCGTTTGGTAAGTATTTTTCTCCCCAACCAAATAAAACCATAGAATGAATTACCATGGCAAGGATTACGTTGACTGTTACTCCACCCATTAGGATAATAAGACGTTGCCAAGCCGGTTTACTTCTGAATTCCCACGGCTGTGGTTCTTTTTTCAATTGCTCTGTATCCATCGATTCATCCACCATGCCCGCTATCTTAACATAACCACCTAGTGGAATCCATCCAATTCCGTATTCAGTTTCTCCTCGTTTAAATTTGAAAAGCGAAAATTTATAATCAAAAAACAAATAGAACTTCTCGACTTTAGCACCAAATAATTTAGCTGGTAAAAAGTGACCCAATTCATGAAGGACCACTAGGATCGAAAGACTTAGCAGAAGTTGACCAACTTTAATTAAAATTTCTTCCATTCGTTTTTTGTTTGAGCGCGCAAATTTGCGCTTTTGATTTTAGGTATCAGAATTATCTGGAAAGAATGTGAAAAGGACAGGATAAAAAAGGTTAATATCAAATACTTAGGACTAATTCTTCGGCACGAATTCGAGCCAATTTATCGGTTTGGACATAATCTTCGTAGCTCGGCTTAGCTACAAAATCAACATTTTCCATGGTTAGTTGATTAATGTCTGCAATATCCAGAAACTTGATTTTATCTTCCAAAAATGCCTGGACCGAAACTTCATTTGCCGCATTCAGTACGCAAGCAGTATTTCCCTTTCTATCCAGCGCAGTATAGGCTAGATCTAGATTCTTAAACGTTTTTCGATCGGGTTGCTCAAAAGTCAGGTTTGAATAATCCATAAAATTAAATCGTGGAAAATCACTGTGAATCCTATTCGGATATGCAATCGCATATTGAATAGGAAGCTTCATATCTGGCAAACCCATTTGAGCTTTCATACTTCCATCTTCAAACTGCACGATAGAGTGAATAATCGATTGTGGGTGAACTATTACATCAATTTGAGCTGTTTCAAGAGCAAACAACCATTTAGCCTCTATTACCTCCAACCCCTTATTCATTAAGCTTGCAGAATCAATGGTGATTTTTGCGCCCATTTCCCAGTTCGGGTGCTTTAGGGCTTGAGCCTTTGTTACCGATTTAAGATCATCAATTGTTTTTCCTCTAAATGGTCCTCCAGAAGCAGTCAAATATATCTTTTCGATTTTATTGTGGAATTCTCCCGCCAAACATTGAAAAATGGCAGAGTGCTCTGAATCTACTGGATAAATATTAACCCCTTTTTCCCGGGCCAATTGTGTTACAATTTCACCAGCAACCACAAGGGTTTCTTTATTTGCAAGGGCAATGCTTTTTCCAGCATTAATAGCCGCTAACGTCGGTTTTAGGCCTGCATAACCCACTAAGGCAGTCAAAACGACATCGATTTCCTTCATCTCAACTACCTGTGACAAAGCTTCGCTACCAGCATAAACCTTTATATCATCTTCCCAAAGCGCATCCTTTACCTCTTTGAATTTGGATTCATCGGCAATCACCACCGCATTGGGTTTGAATTTTTTGGCTTGCTCAATTAATAACTTACTGTTGCGGTTTACGGTTAAGACCTCAACAACAAATTTATCTGCGTGCGCTTCAATCACTTCTAGTGCCTGCGTGCCTATGCTTCCACTTGAGCCAAGAATGGCAATTCCTTTAGGTTTCTCTTCTTCCATAAGACCAACAAAAGTAGCTTTTTGAATAACCGTCAAATGAAGTATTTACACTCATTTCAAATAAAATCCGAATACTTTTGTTCTTAGATGCTTATGCGACTTATACTTCCGTTATTATTTCTGATAATTTCATTTGACTCCAACGCACAATCGGTGCCCATTGGTCAATGGCAAGATCACCTTACGTATAGCAATGTTCCTTTTGTGAGTTTAGCTAACGGAAAAGCTTACGCCGCTTCTGAAAGTGGTTTATTTTCTGTTGAACCATCAGAAAACTCTATAAGCCGATTGAGCACCATTAACGGGTTATCCAATATTAAAGCAACTGCCTTGGGCAGTGCCACAGAAAGCGCCCCATTATTTGTTGGTTATGAAGATGGCGTAATCGATGTGGTTACAGGAAATTCTATTTCTCCTTTAATAGACATTAAACGCTCTAATATCATTGGCAATAAACAAGTAAATCATTTCAACTTCTACTCCAATGAAATCTGCTTTGTAAGTACCGGATTCGGCATTTTACAATACGATTTAGTAAAAAATGAAATTAAAGAGACTTTTTTAATTGGAGCTAATGGCAGCTACTTGTTTGTTAATTCAACAACTGTTTTTGAAGGTGCATTATGGGCCGCAACGGATTCGGGGATATACAGTGCTCTTATTTCTGATGACTTATTTGATCCTAGTAGTTGGACTAAAGATCTGCGGCTTAATGATTCTATAACCACTTATGACAATATAATATCTTACCAAAACACTTTACTTGTAAATCGATATCAAGAAGGATTTAGAAAAGATGAATTATTACTGTATAACGGAACTACTTGGGAGCCCATTTTAGCAGAAACCAAGGAATCATTTAGAGCAATAAAAGTGTTTGGTGACTTGCTCATAATAGCAAACAGTACAAGTATAGAGGTTTATAAAAACGGAGACTTTACAAATCAATTTCAACGCCTTTTTGCTGTTGATGAAGCGAGCATTTTGCCGCGCTCTGTAACTTACAGTTCCGAGGGGCATATTTGGACAGGCACCTCTGGGAAAGGCTTGATTCGGAGTCGAAACCCTTTTGATAATGATCAGTATTTAATCCCTGGACCGGTATCTACAAAAGCTTTTGGGCTAAATTATTCTTTCGATGAAATTTATGTTAGCGGCGGCGGTAATTCTGATATTCAGGTTAGAACAAATACCCGGGCCGAGGTTTCTAAGTTTGATGGAACCACTTGGACCTTATTTTCTGAAGCAACCATAAATGAATTCGACAGTATTGAAGATATTCTAAATACTTCTTTCAATCCCTTAATTCCAACTCAATTTGCTGCTGCCAGTATGAACAATGGTCTCATTATTTGTGATAATGCGAGCGTCAAAATAATTTATGATGTAAACAATAGCCCACTTGAGTCTTTAGGAGGTTCTGGGGCAACCTTTGTAACTGGTGTGCAATACGATGCTAACGGAAATCTGTGGATTTCTAATAGTATTGCTAATAGTCCCCTGAAAGTACTTACCGCTGAAGGACAGTGGATTTCGTTTGCCAGTAACACCGGCGTTCCCGAAACTACCAATCAAATATTAGTAACCAGCAACAATCAGGTTTGGCAAATAAGACCTGGAAAAGGAATCTATATTTTAGGACACAACGGAACGATTGACAACTTTGATGATGATGATCTTTTAGTACTTCAAGAAGGGTCCGGAAATGGGAAACTGGCAAGTAATGACGTAACTGCCATGGCTGAAGATACTGATGGAAATGTTTGGGTAGGCACCAACATTGGGATGACGGTCTTTTACAATGCAGCTAACATTTTGTCCGAGAGCTCTTTCGATGGATCAGAAGTTCTTATTACGCAAGATGGACAAACACAGGTATTGTTTGAAAATCAGTTTATTACTGATATTGTAGTCGATCCGGCTAATAGAAAATGGTTTTCTACACGTGGAGCTGGGGTTTACTTAATGTCTGCAGATGGTACTCAGGAGCTCGCGCATTTTACTGCCGAAAATTCACCGTTATATTCCAATAACGTGAACAGTTTGGCGATTTTACCAAAAACTGGAGAGGTTTTTATAGCCACAGAACAGGGAATTATTAGCTATCGAGGCGAAGCCATTAATGGGAATGAGGGCCTTGAGGATTTATTAGTTTTTCCAAATCCTGTACCTCCAAATTATAATGGAACTGTTGGTATTTCAGGGTTGACAAATAATGCTGAAGTTATTATTTCAGATGTAGGTGGCTCGGTAGTTCAGCGACTCACTAGTAATGGTGGACAAGCCGTGTGGAATTTGCTCAATCAAAATGGTGTTCTCGTTCAGAATGGCGTTTATTTGGTTTATGTGGTCTCTGAAGATGGCGATCAAAAAGCTGTTTCCAAGGTGCTTGTAGAGCGATAAATCGTTAATAGGATGCTTTATTCTCTATTGCTCCCCTAATTCCGATAGCTATTGGCCTGGAATCTAAATAAGGAAAGTGTGTTCTCGATACACCTTTATTCCACTAGCTCCATAAAGTCACTCGAACTGACAGCTTTGATAACTGGCCAGATCGCAATTTAAATTATGTAGGCGTGTTCTCGATACGGATACTCCAAGTAATAAAACCAAAGTCATTCCGAAAGAATAGCTGAACTTTTCGACTGAAAAGATTTAGAGAAACTTCTATCAAGAATCTAAAAACGTAAGCGTATTATCTATACACTTTTATTCAAATAGCTGCATAAAAACACCTGAACTCCTAGCTGCAGTAAACACTGTCACTTCGTGTGGCGGGACGTTAGGGGCGTTGTATAGAGAAGGGTAATTAAAAAGAGATGCCCAGTCAAACTGGGAATAACGTATTAGAATAGGGGGCGTGTCAAAAAGAAGGCTTAAGCCTCCAATAACAACCCTTTGTATTCTTGGATTTCTTCCAAGTTCAAGGGGTTATCTGCTTTTGACATAAGCATCAACAAATACTCAAAGCTAGTTTCTTCGTCTTCGCCTCTTTCTTCAAAAACGTCGATATCGAATTTTTTATTTGCTTGAATGTATTCGTAAACCAATCGAGTAACCTTAGTTAAAGTAGGGTTTTCGGCTGCCTTAAATACTTCACGCAATTCGATCAACGCAGTGATTAATTTTTCGCTTTCGAATCCTTCTTTCTTATATATTTTAAGTACGCTATCGAGTTCTTTCATGTCAAAAATTTGAATGTCAAAATTAGCAATCTAGTTGCTTAAGTAGCGGAATAAAATAGAGTTTTTTAGGTCGGTTGGTTTGTGCTGTTTAATCGGTGCTTTCTCCCTTCCAACGCTAGGGGTTCTTTCTGTTTTCAAATGAATGATGCAGCCCTATCCCTGCCCGATCGTCATTTGGGGAGCGGGTTGGCGGCTTGTAACTCGCTACCTCCCTGGCTGTTTTCCAGTCTGAAGCATTGAAATTCGAACAATAAACGCCTCGATATATGTGTTAAACACTTCAGCGCTTGAATCCCTGGCTAGGTTATAAACTTGGTAAAAGCAGGAACTAAAAACAAGTCATTACATTAAAAAGTCGTCTGGCCCTCAATACACTTTTGTTTCGAGGGTTAAACCAAAACGGACAAAAAGTGTGGTTTCCTATACTCATGATATTACGGGTCACCAGGGTAAAGAGTGTTATTATTTCTCTTCTGTTTCCTTTGCAGCCGTCTCTTTTTCCTCTTCTTTTTTATCGTAGAACTTATTTTGGAAAACAGCTACAGAAATAACGCCGGTAGAAATAGCAGTGTCTGCAATATTAAAAACGGGTCTAAAAAACATAAATGGATCTCCGCCAACTATAGGAAGCCATTCGGGATAAGAGCCACTCATTAATGGAAAGTAAAGCATATCTACCACTTTGCCATACATAAGATTGGAATAACCACCAGCTTCGGGCATAAATGACGCTATTTGATGGTAGGAATCATTGAACCAAACGCCGTAAAAAACGGAGTCAACAATATTTCCCAATGCACCTGCAAAAATCAAGGACATACATACGATAAGTCCAGAGTGTGTTTCTTTCCTTTTTAGTAAATAAATGAGGTAATATAAAATCCCAAAAACGGCTACTACTCTAAAGGAGGTAAGAAACAACTTACCATACTCGCCCGCGAATTCCATTCCGAAGGCCATACCATTGTTCTCAGTAAAATGAATGTAAAACCAATTGCCCGCAATTTTATATTCCTGCCCCAGGTACATGGTTGTTTTTACCCAGAACTTACTCCATTGATCAATAACGATAACGCCTAATGAAACAACTAACGCGATGGTGGTTTTTCTATCCATTTTTTAAATAAAAAAGCCCTTCGGTCTCAATAACTATTGGGACAGTAGGACTTTAAAAATATCAATTGTATTGTTATTACTTCTGCTGAGCCATCTTAGCTTCAATACTCAACGTGGCATGCGGCACCGCTTTTAACCGGTCTTTAGGAATCAGTTTTCCTGTTACACGACATATTCCGTAAGTTTTGTTTATAATCCGATTCAACGCAATTTCTAGATGATCGATAAACTTCTTTTGTCTTAACGCCAACTGCGCTGTTTCTTCTCTAGTTAAAACATCAGAGCCATCTTCCATCATTTTAAATGTTGGAGAAGTATCATTAGTTCCATGATCATCGCCAAGATTCATAGTAGTTGAAAGGTCTTCCAAGTCTTTGTGAGCCTCTGCTAACTTATCATTAATAAGTGCTTTGAATTCTTCTAATTCAGCATCTGAATATCTTGATTTTTCTTCTGCCATAACAAATGGGTATTAAATTTTTTCTATTTCTAATTGCGTTACAAGCCCCTCTTCTAACTCAACTTCTAGTCCATTTGGTAATGCACTGTCCGAGAAATTCAGTTCGTCTGTAAGCGTCTCTGTGCGAATATAATCCAAATTGTTTTTCACAGCTAACTGCAAAAATTCATTTTTTGCAATATTCACATTTATTCTATCGGTAACCTCAAACCCACTGTCCTTGCGCAGGTTCTGGATTCTATTCACCAACTCCCTTGCTAAACCTTCCTGATGCAGTTCTTCACTGATATTAATATCTAAAGCAACGGTAATTTTTCCGTCAGTAGCTACCGACCAACCTGGCACGTCTTGAGAAGTAATTTCAACCGCATCTTTAGTAAGTTCCAAGTGTTCTCCATTCAGCTCTAAAGCAATCTTGCCTGTAGACTCTAACTCGTTAATTTCTTCTTGACCAAATTGCATAATCAACCCAGCCAATTGCTTCATTTGCTTTCCAAACTTAGGACCCAAGACTTTAAAGTCCGGCTTAATTTGCTTGATCAACAAATTGTTATTTGGATCGATAATCTCAATCTCTTTGATGTTTACCTCACCACAAATCAAAGGCTCAACCAGCTTAAGTTGGGCTTTAAATTTTTCTTCCAAAGCAGGAACCATGACGCGTTGCAGTGGTTGACGCACTCGAATAGATTCCTTTTTTCTTAATGCCAGAATCAATGAAGCGGCCTTTTGAGCAATAGCCATTCTTTCTTCCAAAGCCTCGTCCTGATGATTGGTATTTACTCCTGGAATTCTAGTGTGATGTACCGATAAAACAACATTCTTTCCAGATACGGAATTCAAATCGCGAAACAATTGATCACAATAGAACGGCGCAACTGGACTCGCTATAATTGCAACCGTTTCTAAACATTGATACATAGTTTGGTAAGCTGATATTTTATCAGCAGCATAATCCCCTCTCCAAAAACGTTTACGACACAAACGCACCCACCAGTTAGAGAAATCATCTACCACAAACTCCTGAATCAATCGGGTGGCTTTTGTAGGTTCATAATCGTCCATTGATGCCTTCACCTTTTCGACTAGTGTGTTCAATCTAGAAATAATCCAACGATCAATTTCTGGTCGTGTTGCCATATCGATTTCATCCTCATTATAAGCGAATCCATCAACATTAGCGTACAATGCAAAGAATGCGTATGAATTGTGCAATGCTCTAAAAAACTTACGCTGAACTTCAGTAATGCCCTCTAAGTCAAATTTCAAATTGTCCCAAGGCTGAGCGTTTGAAATCATGTACCAACGTGTTGCATCAGGGCCATACTTGTCTAAAGTTTTAAACGGATCAACGGCGTTGCCTAATCTTTTAGACATTTTTTGACCATTTTTATCCAACACCAATCCGTTAGAAACCACGTTTTTAAACGCAACTGATTTCTGCGTCATGGTTGCAATTGCATGCAAAGTAAAAAACCAACCTCTTGTTTGATCAACTCCCTCAGCAATAAAGTCTGCTGGATAGTTTTGCTCAAAAATTTCTTTATTTTCAAATGGGTAGTGCCATTGCGCATAGGGCATAGATCCGCTGTCAAACCAAACATCAATCAAATCACTTTCGCGAATCATTGGGCTTCCCTCAGCATCAACTAATATTATTTGATCGACAATGTGTTTGTGCAAATCCACTTTGTCGTAATTCTCTTCACTCATATCACCTGGCTCAAATTCTGAGAAAGGATCTTTTGACATTACACCCGCATCAACTGATTTTTTAATTTCCGATTTAAGTTCTGCCAACGAGCCAATAACCTTTAGCTCTTTTGTTTTTTCATTTACCCAAATCGGAATTGGAATACCCCAGAATCGACTTCTAGATAGGTTCCAATCTTGCAGGTTTTCCAACCAGTTTCCAAAACGACCTTCACCCGTTGAAGCTGGTTTCCAGTTGATCTTTTTATTGTTTGCAATTAACTCATCCTTAACCATGGTAGATTTTACAAACCAAGAATCTAATGGGTAATACAACACGGGCTTATCGGTTCTCCAACAATGCGGGTAACTGTGTTCGTATTTCTCCACTTTAAACGCACGATTTTCTTCTTTTAATCGAATGGCAATTTCAACATCTACCGATCGATCTGGCTCATCACTAGCATCGTAATATTCGTTTTTAACGTATTTGCCTGCATATTCGCCCATTATATCAATGAACTTTCCTTGCAAATCAACAAGAGGAATTGAGTTTCCCTCATCATCTTTAACCAGTAATGGCGGTACTCCGGCAACCTTAGCGACCATAGCATCATCTGCTCCAAAAGTTGGTGCGGTATGCACTATACCGGTTCCGTCTTCGGTTGTTACAAAATCACCTGCAATTACTCGAAACGCTTTATCAGCATTTTCAAACGGCAATGCAAACGGTAAGAGTTGCTCGTATTTAATATCTAATAATTCTGATCCTTTAAACTCTCCAACAATGCTATGAGGCAGTGTTTTTCCCGAGATTTTAATATCAGCAGAGGTTTGGTTTTCGTGTTCAGGATTAAAGTATTTACTCAATAAATCTTTAGCCAAAATCACCGAAATTTTCTCTTCGGTGTATTGATTATAGGTGTCCACTAAAACGTAAGTAATATTTTTACCTACCGTCAATGCTGTATTCGAAGGCAGGGTCCAAGGAGTGGTTGTCCAAGCTATAAAAAATGGATCATTACCCGCTTTTTCGAATATTTTCTCAGATTTTTCGTCTCGAATAACTTTGAACTGGGCAACAATTGTGGTGTCTTTTACATCGCGATAAGTACCCGGTTGATTCAATTCGTGAGAACTTAAACCTGTCCCCGCTTTTGGCGAATAGGGTTGAATCGTGTACCCTTTATAGAGTAAATCTTTTTTGTAAAGCGTTTTTAGCAAATACCATACAGACTCCATGTACTTGCTTTTATAGGTGATATATGGATCTTCCATATCCACCCAATAACCCATTCTTTCGGTTAGGCTATTCCAAATATCTGTATAGCGCATTACTGCCTTTCGGCAAGCCAAATTGTAATCTTCTACGCTTATCGTTTTGCCAATATCTTCTTTAGTAATTCCCAGTTCTTTTTCTACACCCAATTCAACGGGTAGGCCGTGTGTATCCCAGCCTGCTTTTCGGTTTACTAAATAACCGTCCAATGTTTTGTAGCGGCAAAAAATGTCTTTAATAGCCCGCGCCATAACGTGGTGAATACCGGGTAGTCCGTTTGCAGAAGGAGGTCCTTCATAAAAAACGAATGGCTTTTCATCCTTGCGTAATTCTATACTTTGTTCAAATGTATTTTCATTTTCCCAAGTCTTTAGAATTCGATCCGCCACAGCTGGCAAATCCAAGGTTTTATATTCTGGATATTTTTTCATTTGGTACGCTCTAAAATAGAGCTGCAAAAGTAGAAATTTCAATGGGGTTGGGTACGCAGAGAACCACAAAGGAAAAGTAGCGTTTCGCCGAGGGTTTTTGCGCAGCAGGTCACGCTGATATTCTTAGGTTTTTTTCGATACAAACAGTATCCAAACGCTCCGTAATTTCCAGAAATTAGATAAGCAATAGGATAACAAAGAGCTTATGCCTCTTCTGTCCGGAAGCTCCAAATTAGTGAATGGATTATTCCTTTTCTTTTTTTTTTACCAAACCAAAACCAATCGAAACAACTTATTACTTTTGACGCTCAATTGCACCCGTAGTTCAACTGGATAGAATATCGGATTTCGGTTCCGACGGTTGAAGGTTCGAATCCTTCCGGGTGTACAAAAAAGGCACAACGCTATGCGTTGTGCCTTTTTCATTTTTACAAGATCGAAGTTTACTTCTATGAATGACAAGAATGAAAATGGCGGTCTCGCTATCTGGTTTTAATTTGGAGTTTTTAATTTGAGTCAATGAACAAGGTGAATTAATGCTTCCTAGCGTCCTTATTAAAGCTCATCGATTTATTCAAGGACTTTTTGTCTTTTTTCAGGTTTTACCTTTTAATCAATTATTAATTCAATCCTAAGACTATCAAAACAATTGCCCTTCTATTAATTTGTATTCTCTTTAACTCTAGCTTATTATTTAGTCAGAAGACTGAAGAACGTCTTCAAAAACAGAACTACCCTGTTCCAACAGGCACTGAAGAAACAGGTCAAAATAAATTCCGTTTGTGATTGGGAAAGAAACCGTAGTGGGAGGATTGTCAAAAGAATCGTAAACAATTTATTTATAATCCTGTAGTCGATGAATACTTCCGTTAAGATAATTTTGGCTGTGTATTTAAGCCCAAAATTGTATTAGTAATTAATAAAAATGAACCTGAAGGCTCTAATGCCTCTCTAACCCCAACTAAATGTTCGGTTAACATAATAGGGTGGCTATACAAAACTGAGGGCAATTCATTCGTTTGATCTGGTGCTAAACATCAATCAATCCTGTGAAACTAGCTTAGGAGATTATTCTTCTTGGGCCTACTATATCATGCTCTCAAATGGAGATGAATCTATATAACGGCAACCGATAACGAAAGATTCTCTATTCATAATTTAAAAGCCGAAAACCTAATTCTAACTGTTTTTCGAAATAAATACTAAAGATATAGCTCAATTGTTTAAGGTTTTTAGGAGTGGTTGTAGCCTTAAATGTTGCTTCTTGTAAGTTATTCAGATAACCCTCACGGGTCTTGTTCGTCAATAATTCAGAAGCTCCATTATATCTGCTTTGCTCCGTTATTAGAGACCTTTATAGATGCCCTAAAGGATTTGCCGAAGCAACCGTTTTAGCTAGACTGAGTTTTAATGCAGTTTAGGTTTTTTTGTATCGGGTTTTAATTGATTACTGTGAAGTTAATTCTTACTATTTCAATATCAGAACAACCCATTGATGTTCCTCCAGTACAAGTTTCAATTTCGACATAGTCTGACCCTAAAAAATTTGTTACGGGTGTGTAGTAATAAACAACGCTCCAATTTGTAGTTGAATCTCTAACTAGTTCACTCTTTTCCATGTTTTGAGCTTGAGTAGTGATTGATGCGCCTTCTTCTTCTCCTGATATCATTAAATCTAATTCATAGTCATCAGTATTCTTGATAGTTACGTCTGTAATCTTGCTGGTCACGTTTATCTCATTGTTTGTGTTTTCGGTTTCTTTTTTTTTGCAACTAGAAAGAGCTGAAACACATATGATTAATAAGGATATTTTTAGAGTTTTCTTCATGAATTTTGCTTTTTTGATGATTTAAATGCTCTATAAATAACATCTTCAATAATAATTATAGAAACAATGAATATACAATGTTTTTTTAGCATTTTTAAATTCATCTAGCCTATATCAAGCCCTATAATCTCCAAAAAAAACAGCAGCCTATAAAATTTACTTAAACCTGCTTAACAATACTCTTCTTTCAAATATTCTCGCTTTTAATAGTTTCAATATCTTGGATATTGAAACTATACATTAAAGACGTTTTCTTATAGAAATTTTTCTATGGGTTAAGTCATTAAAAGGCTCTTTGCGCATATTAACCTTTTTTTCGCAAGCTCTCTCGCGGTCATTTCGAGTGGCTTACTTTGTTGCGAAATCTCTAAAGCAGAATTGATAATAGTCTTTGATTATCTAAATGAAGTTTCATTTGTCTTCTATTGTGTCACAGGTTTTTGATATTTGCTTTCAATTGAATAAATAACTTTCCGTCGCAAGATGAGTCAACAGATTACAACTATTTCTTTTTTTAAATTCTCAACATTTCCTAATATGTTTTGGGGGTTTTTAATGATGTTATTTGCCCATAAAGACTTGTCTAAAGTTAAAGGGCTTTCGTTTTATCGCCTTATGGGTAGCGGAAAGGGAACTGGGTTTAACCCTTTACCTGATTGGTCGATATACAGCCTCCTGCAAGTTTGGGAATCTGAAAAAACAGCAAATGACTTTTTCAACTCTTCCACTCTAATTAAGAGGTACAAAAACCATACAGCCGAGCTATATACACTCCATATGAAAAACATTTCAGCAGGGGGAACTTGGGTTGGTAAAAACCCCTTTGAGAAAGGGGCCGATTTAGATCCTAGATTACCTATTGCTATTATTACTAGAGCAACTATTAAGTGGAATTGGCTGATTAGGTTTTGGAAATATGTTCCAACGTCGCAAGAAGCCCTAGAAGGAAATAAAGGTTTAATCTATACGAAAGGAATAGGAGAGGTGCCCGTTATACAGATGGCTACATTTAGTTTATGGAAAAACTTTGATTCCGTTAAGAGGTTTGCTTACAATAGCAAACAACATAAAGAAGCCATTAGAAAAACTCGTAAAAATGAGTGGTATAAAGAAGAATTGTTTTCTAGATTCCAACCTTACAAATCCTCGGGAACTTGGCAAGGTAAAGATCTTTTAATTTTTTAAAATACGTTATTCGGGTTGGGCTATAACAGTCATAATTCCTAAAGACGATGTTTTTTCATTCCACTTTTTAGGCAAAAATTTAATCATTCCAATGACGAATTGCATAAACTCGGACTCCATGTTTTTATCCCATTGGATTCCTTTTTGTTCCATTTCACTCATCCAATAAAGTAAATAGGGGTTCATCGTTCCATAAGTAGCTGTTTTGCAAACTTTCCACCCGCTTTTTTTTAGCAATAACTCTATGTTTTTGGGAGAAAATAATGAAAGGTGCCTTGGAGTGTGCCAGCCAGCCCAGTTTTTTCCATACTTTTTTCTACTGGAAGAATCAAAATTAGGAATCTCAATGACGAGTGTGGTAGTTGGTTTAGATATAGATTTTAAAAAGCTCAGATTTTCAAAAGGAGTATAGTCGTGTTCTAAATAATGCCACATAGTAATTACATCTGGTTGAAGCTTAACAGGAAGATCTTTTATTTCTGCTACTTGTAAGTTTGTTTTCCTAAAACTCTCAGGTTGATCTTTCCAACCTTCATCACTAAAGTCGATACCCATTGTTTGACAATTTAATTCTTGCTGACAAACTTTCAAGAAAGTTGGATTTCCGCAGCCAATATCTAAAATCAAAGATCTTTCCGATAGCTTATGAGCGGCTTTTATGCACCGGAATCTTCTTAAATCAAGCTTTTGCTGATTACCTTCTACTAGTTTTTCAAATTTTCCCCAAGCTTTTGCTCCTCGATAGGGCAAGTAGAAGGACGTGTAATAATTTTTGAGCTGATCCAGTGGAACCCTGGGGTTCAAGAAAACGAGCTTACAATTGTTGCATTGATCAAAATTAAATAACTCTTTATTTGAATGCATTTGTGCTGTTGTCTCAACAAAAGAATTAAAAGAAGAGGCGCTGCAAACGGGACAATTAACAAGTTTAATCATAGAACGAAAATAGTTAAACTGTGCTTTTCTAATGATATTGTCATGTTTCCTTTGTTTTACTTGCTGCAAGTTAAAATGCAGACTAAATACTGATTCATTGAGTCAGAAGCAGTGTTAATAGGCTAATTAAATAAAAGTGAACCTGAATTACATCCGAGGATTTAAACTCAAAAAAAGACCACTGCATGTTTCCCGTTACTCAAAACATTTCTATAAAATAGAGTTTTAATAATTCAATATTTTATGAGTCCTTTTTGTCCTTACGTTTTTCAGAACACTATTAAATCACCTTACCTTTCTTTCCGAGTTTTAATTGTTCTATTCCTGAATCAGGCACCTGTTTTTTTGTGATCTAAAAAAAATTAAAAAAATAGTTTTCATTTAAAATATGTTTTAAAACAACTGTCTAATTTAATTATTTTAATACTAATGTTATTTTAAAGAAATTTCTTACAAAAATTGAACACTTAATTGTTTTAATTAGCGCATTAAATTTCTCCTTGCAATATCGTTTTTTCTATCTCTTTACTTAATAATGATCAGTTTAAAATTAAGTGATTTTAAATTATGCCCTTAATAATTCCGTTATTAATTGGTATAATGCGATACTTCAATATTAATTTAACAGGAATAAAAACTTCAAACGTATGGGGCTTAGACCTAAAAAAAGCTGATACTAACCAGAACCAAATGACTAAACTTTACTAAAAGTCAATTGGTATACCTTTTTCTTAACCAATTTTCGCTCTAGCCTGCTTTACTTTCGCGAAGATTTTAAAACCCCTTATTCAGAAGCTCTGAAAAAAGCTGTCTACATAATCTTTCTGTCCCTGTGCTATTTTAGTGTTCTAGGCCAAGATAAAACACTCGAAACCTCAAGAACTACTGAAAAAATAAAGATTGATGGTGCGGGTCTTGAGACAAGTTGGTTGAATGTCAATATAGCAACCGACTTTTTAGAGCTAAACCCCACGGAAGGCAATGCGCCTAGATTTAAGACCGATGTAAAGGTCTTGTTTGACGACAACAACATATATATTTTAGGTTATTGCTACGACGACCACCCCGATAGTATTTTAACTCAGCTGGGTGAGCGCGATGACCGATTAAATGCAGATCTCTTTACCGTTTCCTTCGATACGTACAATAAAAAGCTCGATGCTTTTACTTTCTCCGTTTCGGCATCGGGTGTTCAATCTGATTCTAGGGTCTCTGATGACGCCTTTAATGCCGTCTGGGAAAGTGCAGTTCAAATTGTAGACGATGGTTGGGTCGTTGAGATCAAAATCCCCTACTACGCCATTCGATTTCCTAAAGGCGAAAAGCAACTTTGGAAGCTTCAATTTGAGCGCGAAATTCGTAGAATCCGAACCGAGCTGCAATGGTCTCTTGTACCAAAAAACATAGAGACCGAACTTAATTATTGGGGCAACTTGGTTGGGCTTAACAATATCAAAGACCCTGCTCGTATCTCACTTTCGCCCTACGTTTCATCGTTTGCCGAGTTTGAAAATAATGAGAGTACATTAGGTTTTGGAGCTGGTGCTGATCTTAAATTGGGACTCAATGAAAGCTACACATTAGACATGACTTTACTGCCCGATTTTTCTCAAGTAAGGTCCGATAATATTGTAAAGAACTTGGGTGCTTTTGAGGTGGTTTTTGATGAACAGCGCCCCTTTTTTCAGGAAGGTGTTGATCTTTTTAATCTTGGTGAACTTTTCTATTCAAGACGTATTGGCGGTGTTCCAGAAAAATTCAACGACGCATTTTCAGCTTTAGACTCCAACGAGATGCTTATCGATAACCCCAATGTTGCTCGGCTGATAAACGTAGCAAAGGTTTCGGGTAGAGATAAAAATGGCTTAGGAATAGGTGTCATGAATGCCATTACCGCTCCTACCAGTGCAACAATTGAAAACACCGAAACAGGCGATACCAGGAAAATAGAAACTAATCCATTGGTGAACTACAATATCATTTCAATCGATCAAAACCTAAAAAACAACAGTTCAATATACTTCATCAACTTGAACACCTCGAGGTCAGAAGGTTACACTGATGCTAATGTATCCGCATTGGGTTTAAATCTAATCTCAAAAAAATCTAACTATTCGTTCTCTGGAGATATAAAGGTTTCTCAAAGAGATACTAACTTGATGGCAAATATTTTAAAAGAGAGTGCTGGCGATGGTATGAGCTACTCTCTTGGGTTTAGTAAAATTAAGGGGAACTTTAAATTATCACTCTTGAGTGAGAACAAGTCTCCTAACTACAACCCTAATGACCTTGGGGTGAACTTTACGACTAACATCAGAAATCATTCTCTAGAATTGCAGTTCAATAAATACAACCCTTTTTGGATCTTAAACGGCAATTACAATACGTTTACATATAGTATTGACCAAGACTACACGACAGGCGAGGTGCTCAAGAATAGTTACAACGGTGAACTTGCTTTTATTTTCCCTAGTTTCAATGCCTTTTTCCTTAATCTGAGTTCACAGGTTGGTGATGGTGTCGACCTTTTTGAGTCTCGCGTTCCTGGCCAAAAATTTATCATTCCTGAGTATTACTTCAACGGCATAGGTATTTCAACCGATTACAGTAGAAAATTTGCGCTTGATGCGGAGGTTGGATATGGTCAGGGCTATTTTACAGATTATGTGGTCAACAATTACTTCGAAGTTGAGTTATCACCCATTTTACGTCTGAATGATAAACTGTCTTTAACTCCGTCATCGAACTATTCTATCTTCTTAAACGGTGTCGGATTTGCTGGGTTCTTTGATGAACAGCCTAAATATGGGGTTAGAGACGTTAAAACATTAACCAATATCTTGCAGGGTAAGTATTTGTTTAAAAACAACCTATCATTAACCCTAAGAGTCCGGCATTATTGGTCTTACGGCATCTATGATTACTATGGCGACCTTGACGAAGAAGGCTATATTATTAAAGACGATCAGTTTGCCGAAAACGCCAACTTTAATTTCAATGCATTTAATACCGATTTAATTTTTGCTTGGCAATTTGCCCCTGGTAGTTTTTTAAATATCGTTTATAAAAATGCGCTTCAGAAAGATGAGCAAGATCTGCGGTTGTCCTACTTCAATAATCTCAATACGGTATTTGATCAGGGCCAAGTAAACACCGTAACTATGAAGCTCATCTACTTTTTTGATGTGGTTTCTAGCTACAAAAAGGTGATGAAATAGGTTTATTCTTTCGATAAGGTCTCAGGACTTAACTTTTCAATAAAGATCTGTGGAATGTCAAACTTTGCTAATGTTTTCTGCTAGACGATACGTTTAAAAAACAAACTACTAATTTGCACCTTAATGGGATTTGATATAATCGTAATAGGTGGTGGTTTAGGTGGGCTTTGTTCTACGTTGCATCTCTCTAAAAAAGGGCTGAAGGTGCTGCTCATCGAAAAACACGAGTATCCCAAACACAAAGTCTGTGGCGAATACATTTCTAACGAAGTGCTGCCCTATTTAAATGCTTTGGGTTTTGATCCTTTTGATTTTGGGGCTAAAGCCATTTCCGATTTCACCCTCAGCACTCCTGGAAGCAGGTCCGTTAAAACTAAACTTCCATTAGGCGGGTTCAGCATAAGTAGATATTGTCTCGATTGGGAATTAGCAAAAAAAGCACAAGCAGCAGGTGCCGAAATTGTACATGCTTCAGTTACAGATATTCAATTCGAAAACGATAGGTTTAGGGTGCTAACTAAAGACGAAGAATTCACCGCTCCTTTAGCGATTGGTTCTTTTGGAAAACGCTCAAATCTCGATGTAAAATTAGATAGAGATTTTATAAAAAAACCGTCTCCTTTCTTAGGAGTCAAAGCACATTACAAAGGTAATTTTCCAGAAAATGCTGTTGGATTACACAATTTCGAAGGTGGATATTGTGGTATTTCTAAAGTAGAAAACGACAATATTAATATTTGTTATTTAGCTGACTTTAAGTCGTTTAAACAATACAAGAACATAGATGATTTTCAAGAGCAGGTACTTAGCAAAAATACATTCTTGAAGGAAATTCTTGATAACGCTAAGCTGGCTTTCGAAAAACCATTGACCATAAGTCAAGTTTCATTTGAACGCAAACATCCGGTCGAAAATCATATGATTATGTGTGGTGACAGTGCGGGAATGATTCATCCACTGGCGGGTAACGGAATGAGCATGGCGATAAAGGCTGCACAAGTTGCTTCCTTATTAATCTTAAAATTTAAATCGGGTAAAATAAACTCAAGACTAGAGCTCGAAAAGGACTATTTAAAAGCCTGGAATAGCGAATTTAGTGGACGCTTGCGCTCGAGTCATGTTATTTCTAGATTGTTTAGATTAGGGCTGTTTTCCGAACTACTTATCATAGGACTAAACTTTATCCCGTTTATATTGCCTACTATTATTACGAAAACACACGGAAAATCAATGTCATCAGAATTATAATGTGGCTGAATACAAAATATCGCAGTAAGGAGGTTGAGATTATGGACGATCTCGATATAACTGGAGATCTACTTATAAAATCCTTAGATAAGCTTGCTCAAATAAATAAATGGTTGGGTGGAAATCGCGTTACGCTTAAGGGAATTAAGCATCTCCTTGAAAAAAAGCACCAAAGACGAGAAATCACCATTTGCGACTTAGGATGTGGAAATGGCGCTATGCTTAGAGAATTAGCAAAATTTGGTAGAAAGAGCGGTTTTAAATTTCGACTTATTGGTATTGATGCAAATCAAACTACAATAAATTATGCCCGAGATAGCTCTTTACAATTCCCTGAAATCAGTTACGAAAAACAAGATGTACTTTCTCCTGATTTTCCAACCAATAATTTTGATATAGCGCTTTGCACGCTGTTCTTGCATCATTTTGAAGATAAAGTGGCACTAGACTTTTTGAAAAAAACACAAAGCCAGACTACTATCGGATTAGTGATTAATGATTTACACAGACATTCTTTTGCCTATTTTCTGTTTTGGATTGTGGCCACTATTATAGGCAACCCGATAATCAAAACCGATGGATTAATTTCTATCCTGAGAGGATTTAAACGAAAAGAATTAGAAGAGTACTCTGCTAAATTAAACTTTGAAAGTTCCCTAACTTGGCGCTGGGCATTTAGATACGAATGGATTATTAAAAAATAATGAGTGTAAAAATCACAGCTATCGCGACACAATTGCCACCCTACTCTAGGACAACGGATGAAATAATCCCCTTCCTAAAAGTTTGGCTATCAGGCCAGGAAGAACGTTTTCAGCGTAAGGTCATTAAACTTTTTGAAAACGCGGGGGTAGAGAGGCGCTACTCTATTATGGATGCTGAAGAGGTCTTTAATAAAACCTCTTTTGAAGACAAGAACGACATCTACAAACGGGAAACGATTAAGCTTGCAGAGGGCGCCTTAACTAAAGCACTAAACAATGCTCAGCTAAAAGCTACCGATATCGATTACATCATCACAGTAAGTTGCACGGGAATAATGATTCCTTCTGTTGATGCCTATCTAATCAATAAATTAGGTATGAATCAAGATATCGTAAGGCTACCAGTGACCGAAATGGGCTGTGTAGCAGGAGTGTCGGGAATGATTTACGCTAAAAATTTCTTAAAAGCGAATCCAAATAAACGCGCTGCTGTAATTGCAGTGGAATCACCAACTTCTACTTTCCAAATTGACGATTATTCGATGGTGAACATTGTAAGCGCGGCCATTTTTGGCGACGGTTGTGCCTGTACCATCCTTTCTTCTCACGAAAATGAAGAAGGACCAGAGATTGTCGATGAGGCTATGTACCATTTTTATAACGCCGAACACATGATGGGTTTCGAGCTGAGAAACACGGGCCTACAAATGGTTTTGGATAAAGAAGTACCTGAAAAAATTGCCGAGCATTTTCCAAAAATTGTGAACCCTTTTCTGGAACGCAACCAGCTTTCAATTGAAGACATAGATCATTTAATTTTTCATCCAGGAGGCAAAAAAATTGTGCAAACCGTAGAAGAATTATTTGGTGCTATGGGTAAGAATATTGATAACACAAAAGCAGTACTCAAGGAATTTGGTAATATGTCTAGCGCAACGGTACTTTACGTACTCGAACGTTTTACAGAACAAGAACCGGCTCCTCAGAAGGGTGATTACGGATTAATGTTGAGTTTTGGACCCGGTTTTACTGCACAGCGGATACTATTGAAATGGTAAGAGAGTTTGAAGGAAATAACGAATGGGCTTTAATACTCGGATCCTCTAGTGGATTAGGGTTAGCTACGGCAAAAAAACTAGCCCAACACGGCCTAAACTTATGCCTGGTATATCGTGCTCGAAAAAGCGACAATGCGGGCATTCTGGAACTGTTTCAGGCCATTGCTTCTAAACATCAGGTGGAGGTATTAGACTTCAATGTTGATATAGTGAAACCAGAAAATCGCGCGGTGGTTTTGGATAAATTAGCTGGAAAAGGTGCTGTTAAAGTCTTGGTGCACAGCATTGCAAAAGGAAACTTAAAACCAATGACTTCCGACGATTCCCGAGAACTACAAAATGACGATTTTCATTTGACTTTAGAAAACATGGCAATCAGTCTGTACGACTGGACAAAAGCCGTCTTCTCAAAACAACTGTTTGCTAATGATGCTCGAATCATTAGCTTTACCAGTGAAGGAAATAAAAAAGCGTGGAAAAATTATGCGGCTGTTTCTACTGCAAAAGTTGCCTTAGAGGCAATTACCAGAAATATCGCATTGGAATTTGCTCCGCACGGTATTCGCGCCAATTGCATTGAAGCTGGGGTCACTGATACCGCCTCGTTACGAATGATTCCTGGTAACGAAAAGCTTATAGAGCATACCTTAAAACGAAATCCTTTTAAACGATTAACCACTCCTGAGGATGTCGCCAATGCTGTTTACTTGCTGTCTAAAGACGAAGCGCGATGGATAACAGGAACGATAATTCCCGTTAATGGAGGAGAACATTTGAACTAATGAATTCTGAAGAAATTATATCATACCTGCCCTATAGTGCTCCGTTTTTGTTTGTAGACAAAATAGTATCGGTAGGTGCAAAGTCAATTACAGGAACATTTCGATTCGATGAATCGTTAGATTTCTATAAAGGCCATTTCAAAGAAAACCCAGTAACTCCAGGTGTAATTCTTACTGAGACAATGGCTCAAATTGGAGTTGTTTCTTTGGGAATCTATTTGGTTAAAACCGAAGGTGGTGACTTACAGCATGTACAGATCGTATTGACCTCTTCTGAAGTTGATTTCTATAAACCGGTTTTTCCAAACGAAACCGTTACTGTTAAAAGCACCCAAGAATATTTTCGATTCAACAAACTCAAATGCTACATTGAATTGTTCAATGAAAAAGAAGAATTGGTTTGCCGTGGTAAAATAGCGGGAATGATTAAAAGCTAATGGAAAACAGGGTTGTCATAACAGGAATGGGTGTTGTTGCGCCAAACGGCGTTGGTTTAGAAGCTTTTTCTAATGCAATCCAACACGGTCTTTCTGGAGTCAAGTTTTTTTCGAATTTAAAAGAATTGGGGTTTTCCTGCTGTATTGGTGGAATCCCAACGGTTTCAGAGGAATTAAAACGCGAATACTTCACAGAACTACAGCTTAAAAACTTCAACAGTTCAGGAATTCTATACGGCTGTATCGCAGGAATGGATGCTTGGAAAGATGCAGGATTGGCAATTTCTGAATCTGCTGATTTTGATAGCGGAACTGTGTTTGGCGCGGGAACTTCGGGTATTGATAAATTTCGTGAAGCAATTTACAAGTTAGACGACGGCAAGGTGCGCCGACTAGGCAGTACGGTGGTTGCTCAAACTATGGCGAGCGGAGTAAGCGCATATCTCGGAGGTATTTTAGGGCTTGGAAACCAAGTAACTACCAATTCTTCAGCTTGCACGACAGGAACAGAAGCTATTTTAATGGGCTACGACAGAATAAAAGCCGGTAAGGCTAAACGAATGCTTGTTGGCAGTACTAGCGACAATGGACCCTACGTTTGGGGTGGCTTTGACGCTATGCGGGTTTTGACTTACAAACACAACGAAAGTCCAGAACAAGGGTCTCGACCTATGAGTGCGTCAGCATCAGGATTTGTACCGGGTAGTGGTGCTGGTGCAATGGTGTTAGAATCTTTGGAAAGTGCGTTAGAACGAAACACAACTATTTATGCAGAAATATTAGGCGGAAATGTTAATTCTGGTGGGCAACGAAATGAAGGTTCTATGACTGCACCAAATTCAGACGCTGTCCAAAGATGCATTTCAGCTGCTATAAAAAATGCTAAAATTGAGCCTAAAGATATCGATGTCATTAACGGTCATTTAACGGCAACAAGTAAGGATTTTACAGAAATAAAAAACTGGTCAGAAGCTCTAGATTTAAAGGGAAGTAATTTCCCGTATATCAACTCGTTAAAGTCAATGATTGGCCATTGTTTATCCGCTTCTGGATCGATTGAAAGCGTTGCAAGTGTTTTGCAAATAAAAAAGGGTTTCATTTTTCAAAACAGCAATTGCGAAGACCTTAATGAAGAAATTACTAGTTTGGTTTCGAAAGAAAAGATCCCACAAAAAACAATTAAAAAAGACATAAACATAGTGGCAAAGGCTAGCTTTGGGTTCGGAGACGTAAACGGTTGCGTTATTTTTAAAAAATTTGATAGGTAATGAGAACAAACGAACAAATGATATCCGACTTAAAGGAGATCGTAAAACCATACATTCAAAATCAACATGGGTTTGACAGCCTTACTGAAGAAACTGATTTCATCAATGACTTAAAAATTAACTCTGCAAATTTGGTTGATGTCGTTTTGGATATTGAGGACAAGTTCGATATTGAAATCGATAACGATTCCATGGACAAAATGCTCAACGTAAAAGCTGCTTTAGAAATTATTGAAACTAAGCTTTCGGAAAAATAGGTTTTCACAACTTGCAAAGAATAGGAAACGATATAGTTGATTTAAAGGTCGCCGCAACGGAAAGTAATTGGCAACGTAAAGGCTTTTTAAATAAAATATTCACAGCTAAAGAACAAGAATACATTCACAATTCCGACAATAAGTTCAATACCGTTTGGCGCTTGTGGAGTATGAAGGAAAGTGCTTACAAATTGTATATTCAACAAAATGCTGAGCGGTTTTTTAATCCTAAAAAATTAGAATGCACCATCTTTTCTGAAAATGATGGTCAGGTAATAATTGGAGCGTCTTCGTTTTCTACCTCAACTAAAGGTAACGATAGTTTCATTTTTAGCACGGCATTAGTTGATAAATCAACTACTGTCATTTCGTGCGATTTTAAAATTAAACGTGGCACACAAAGCGAACAAACTTATGACGCAATTATCCAATACTTCGCACAATTAACAGGCTCTAAATTAAGCAAACTCACTATCCATAAATCAACGAATCACATTCCATATTTATATTTCAGAAACAAACAACTTCCATGGTCAATCTCCCTATCACACCATGGAACCTTCGGTGCCTTTTCATTAATCAAAAATTAAAATGATTCAAGAATTTATAGTCTACGCAAAACAAAAGCTCAACGTTGATAAGCGACTCGTTGCCATATATCTCATTATCTACTTTTCTTGGGGAATGGGTATGGATAAATTTGGGACGATAATGGAAATTGCCCGATTTACCTATTGGTGGCAAGTAATTACGGTATACTCGTTATACATGGTTCCTTTTTCACTTATTCTACGTGGCCTGCCCTTTCATCAGCAATATGCATATGGCTTGGTAACTATGTGTCTTCTTGAGTTTGGGGGTTACTTATTGGGAAGCTCATACGCCTATCCCGATAATTTAATGGACCAATACCTCAACATTCGCAATTTCAGCCTAGGAATGGCCTTGTTTTTTGCGCTCTATTATCCTGCTGGGAACTGGATAGTTGGAAAAGTATACTTTATGCTCTTTAAAAAAGACGCAGCATAATGCTCAAGCTACGCAGTATCGAAAAAGAACAACTCGATAACCTACAAACAAGTGGAACCGAACTCACCAAAACGCTCGAGGGGCTTTCTATCATCAATCGGTTTCTAGGAAATACGAACGCAACCTTCTCTGCAGTTAAACCGATTCTAATTTCATCTGAAACTTCGCTTACGATTATAGATTTAGGATGTGGAGGAGGAGACAATCTGAGAAAAATAGCCCGTTGGTGTTCTCAAAAAAATATACGCGTTCGCTTAATTGGCATTGACGGAAATTTAAATATTCTAGATTATGCTTTAGATAAAAACACAAGTTCACTTGCTGTTGAATATGTTCAGGCAGACATCCTATCCAACGAGTTTAATCTTCCTTACTGCGACATTCTAATAAGCAGTCACTTTGTTTATCATTTTACCGATAGTGATCTTGTCCAGTTTTTGAAAAAGTCTAAACCACGCATAAAACAACACCTAATCTTTAGTGAATTGGAAAGGAGTCATTTAGCGTTTTCGCTGTTCAATGCTGTTTCCATATTTATGCCTTTTACTAAAATGGTAAGACAAGATGGAAAACGGGCAATAGAACGCGCTTTTAAAAAACCAGAACTGGATTCTATTTTAATAAAAGCTGGCTTTGGTAATTATCGAATGACTCGAAAATGGGCATTTCGATTGTTGATTTCAATAGATTATACTTCTTTAAAATCACCTAAAACTTTCTAAACCAAGCGAAACGTGGAATTGGAACAGGGATAATTTGAAGAGGATTTAGACCTGCACGAGATGCTACAAATGAAAAACCAAACTGGAAAGCTGCATCATCCTTTTTCTGAAATCGAAGACCAGGAGTAAGCAACAAACCAAAATCTGCTAATGTGCTACCAAAAACCACAGAATCAAACACAAAACTTGCTTTTTTACCTATTTGCACAATCCCCCCAACAGAGCCAAGGACCGCGCCTCCCGAATTATTGTCAGCCCACACCTGTCCATAGCCGAGTGCGAAATTTATGTTTCTTCTCCTGTTTCCTTTGGTATAAGTTGCAAAAGGTAACACTCCAAGGTTAAAACCAAGATCATTAATAAGTGATGGCCAACCCAAGTTTCCAATAAGGACACCGTAACCGAAACTACTTTCCTCTGTCAATTCGTGTACTGATTTTATTGTCACTATTAACGGCACAGCAACCCAAGATGTAATTATACCAACCGTTACATTATCTGCAACTCCGAACTGAATATCTGGCCCTATCAATGTATACTTCACATAACTCTCACCTCTCTTTATGGATAATGCGTTGGTTGTACCAAAGTACCTAGTAGCAAATACTTGATTAGGTTGATAATCTCCACTTATATTAAAATTACTATCATCTAATTCTTTTATTTCCTTTATTTGAAACTTAGGTATGGTGATTTTTCCAAGATCACGAGTTTCAATAGTTACCTCTTTATCATCGTTTTTAATGATTGTCCCAACAAACTCTCCTCCATTGAAGGTGGTAATTACAAATTGCGCTGACGTTATAGCACTACCCTCCAAGATTTCACTTATCTGATATTTAGGAATGGCAACCTTACCTAGGTTCAAGGTTTCAATAACAACCTCCTTATCATCGTTTTTAATGATTTTTCCAACAAACTGACCTCCATCTACCGTGTATATAGTAGATTTTTTAGTTGATGTAGTATCTGCATATTCAAAATCTTGCGCACCTAATGAAACACTGAATATCAAGCAAAAAACAAGTGTTGCTATTTTAAACATAACATGAAAAGTTAAGGATTAGGCAATACAATTAATTACAAAACTATACTAATTAAAATATCCAATATAATTATGATCAAGAGCTAATATCATAACGGTTGATCTTATAGAGGAAGGTTTAATTCGTTAGAAGTCACCCTAAAGTCTATTGCCATTAGAAAACAGTGCTGCTTTACTATCGGAATTAAGCGTAGTCTATTAATGTCAAACCGGTACGTTTAGGGTTCGCCTTCTTTGCGAAACTCCACTATTGAATGTTGATTTCACTAGTGAACGGAGACAATACGGTGGCAGGTGAGCCTGTTAATTTGGGACTTCTAACTGCGTAACCTTAAAGTATCATGCTACAGAGGCATTCGTTTTCAAATCCATAAATACAGCACTTACGGGCCTGGGTTTCAATTCTACCTTAAGGTGGAATAAAAACTACGCGCTTATTATAGTGCTAAAAACCAGCACTTTATAATTGTTTCACGTGAAACGCTACTTGTTTAGGTAAACCATAAGAACGGATATATCCGCTGGACTTACTCCACTGATTCGGTTCGCTTGGCCGAGGTTTATAGGCTTAACCTTGGATAGCTTTAGTCTTGCCTCCATTGATAAAGACGAAAACTTCATGTACTCAATATCCCGAGGAACCTTATACTGGTCTAACTTATTCATTTTATCTGCCATCTCCTTTTCCTTAGAGATATAACCCTCGTATTTTATAGTGATTTCTGCCTGTATTTTAATATCTCTACCCAAGCCATTATACGTTTCAACAATATCTTTCAAGCCATTATCACGATCTATTATAGCATTAATATTTACTTGTGGTCGTGATAATAACGCATGCAACTTAACCTTCTGTTTTAGTTCTGCCGAACCCACATCCGACAAATGACCGTTATATAACCTCGGTTCAGCTGATGTCTTTTTTAGATATGCTAAAACCTCGTTTGTACCTCTCAATTTCTCGTTTAATAATCGCATTCTATCATCACTTGCAAGGCCTATTTTATGGCCTATTGGAGTAAGCCTTATGTCTGCATTATCTTGACGCAGTAGGATTCTATATTCAGCCCTGGAGGTAAACATTCTGTATGGCTCTTCTGTTCCTTTCGTTATTAAATCATCGATAAGAACACCTATGTATGCCTGATCACGAGATAGCGTAAACTTTTCCTTACCATTTGCTAACGCGTCAGCATTTATACCAGCCATTAATCCTTGGCACGCGGCTTCTTCATAACCAGTTGTACCGTTTATTTGCCCCGCAAAGAACAAACCCTTAACAATTTTAGTTTCCAGAGTATGTGACAATTGTGTTGGTGGAAAATAGTCGTATTCGATTGCATACCCCGGACGGAACATTTTAACTTTTTCAAAACCCACCACAGCTCTTAACGCTTTCAGTTGAACTTCTTCTGGCAGTGAAGTACTAAAACCGTTCACGTATATTTCAACAGTGTCCCAACCTTCTGGTTCAACGAAAATCTGGTGTCGCTCTTTATCAGCAAAACGGTTTATTTTTTCTTCTACGGAAGGACAATATCTTGGTCCAATAGAATCAATCTTGCCATTAAACATCGGACTTCTATCAAAGCCTTCTTTCAATAATTCATGAACCTTCGGATTTGTATAGGTAATAAAACAGCTGCGTTGATTCGTTAACTTATGGGCGTCTAAATGTGAAAAGCTCGTAACATCTTCATCACCAAGTTGCTCCTCCATGACTGAATAATCCAAAGTCCTTCCATCAACTCTGGGAGGCGTACCCGTTTTCATTCTCCCTGATTCAAAGCCTAGCTCATTCAAACACTCGGTAATTCCATGAGATGCCTTTTCTCCAGCACGACCACCCCCAAAATTTTTATCACCTATGTGAATCAAACCATTCAGAAAAGTACCGCTCGTTAAGATCACTGTTTTTGAATAAACCTTGATTCCCATACCAGTTTCTACTCCGGTTACCTTATCTCCCTCAGTAAGGATTCGAGTAGCAGTATCCTGCCAAAAGTCTAAATTTTCAATTGCTTCTAGTTGCTTTCTCCATTCAATGTTAAATAGCTGCCTATCGTTCTGCGTTCTAGGACTCCACATAGCAGGGCCTTTTGATAGATTCAACATTCTAAATTGAATCGCGGACTTATCAGAAACAATTCCCGATAAGCCGCCTAACGCATCGATTTCTCTAACAATTTGACCCTTGGCAACACCGCCCATTGCTGGATTACAAGACATTTGCGCTATCCTGCCCATGTCCATTGTAATTAAAAGAGTTTTAGACCCCAAATTAGCGGCAGCCGCTGCGGCCTCTGAACCAGCATGACCCGCTCCAACAACAATTACATCATATTTGTCTAACATTCTTAAAGCAAAGTTTCACGTGAAACATCTGTAGAATTACAGAAGAAGCAAAGATAGGCATTTCTCTTCCTGCGCCCTCATTTGAACGGCCTCCTGCTTGGTCTTATCAGAATATCCAACAAGGTGCAAAAGCCCGTGAATTAACACCCTGTGCAGCTCCACCAGAAAGCCCAGGCCCTGTTCTTTAGCATTATCCTTAACACGATCTATACTAACAAAAACATCGGCTTCTATTGGTTGACCTTTTGCATCACGCATATCAAACGTGATTATGTCAGTATAATAATCGTGCTTTAAATGCTCTTTATTTATCTCTAATAGGTATTCATCCGAGCAAAAAACGTAGTTAATCGTTTGTATATCAAAACCATAGCCCGTGCACTGACTCTCAATCCATAGCCTTATTTCTTCTTGATTTCCTAGTGAAAAATCAAGTTCTTCTGTAAAAAAATTAATCATGTAATTAAATTATACAGCTAGATTAAATTGCATTTCTAATAACGTGCCGTTTTCGTGGAACTCTATTTGATCTGCTAGACTAGTAATCAGGAAAACACCTCTTCCATCTATCTTTTCAACATTACCGGGTAACGTAGGGTCGGGAATGTTAGTGAAATCAAAACCGTTACCTTCATCTTTAACTCTAAACTCTATCAATGTATCGGACGTATTACACTGCACTTTAACTTCCTTTTGAACGTCCCCTTTATTTCCATGAACAACAGCGTTTGTAACCGCCTCAGTCACCGCAACAATTATATTACCGTAGAGCCGCTCATCCACCTCTACCAAATCAAGAATTGAATTAACGAACTTTTCAACCCTATCGAGGTTGTTGAGATCTGCCGAGAAACGTAATTCCTTATTCATAACAAATTCATACTAAAGATTATTGTAATAATCATTTACTAAATTACGGTAGAAAGGTTTCAAATTTGGTGGAATAGTTTCTAAAAGCTCTACTTGTTTCTTTTTTTCATCTTGATACTTTAAAAAGCCCGTTGATGGGCTACTAACGTCCTGAGCAGTTTTAGACTCTCTCTTATTATCATACTCACGTTCTCTCTCTGCCTTCTCTGACTCCAGCATACGTGTCATAATCTCCTCTTGACGTTTAATGGTTTCTTGATCAATTTTCATATTAACCAAATCAACCTCATTTTTTTCCATTAAACCCTGTAAACGATTCATTTCCTTACTAGAACCACCTTGCTGCCCGGAACCGCCCAACTCCTCGCTTAATCGTCTCAACTCTTGACGTATGGCTGCTTGCTGTGCCGCCATTTTCGCCATGGATTCGCCAGATTTTGATCCGCGACCACCCTTTTCTCCAGGTTTATTACCTGGCTTGTCTCCAGGTTTATCGCCTGGTTTTTTTCCTTTCTGAGCTTCCTTCATCTTTTTAATTTGATCTGAGAGTTGTTTTTGAAGCTTTTTAATGTCACTCATACTCTTTCCCATCCCAGATCCAGGTTTAGAACAACTTTTCTTTCCAAACTTTTTACTGGATTGTTGTTTCTGTGCATTTTGAATACTCTCATCCAACATCAATGCAAGCACGTTAATTGAGTTCATAATCCACTGCTGTCGATTCATTACCTCTCCAGATTTTCTATTCTCCATAGTTCTAATGGACTTTTCCATATTATCATTCATCGCAGAAATTTCTCTATTCACCATTGCTTGAATATTCAAGTTCCGTTTTGATAATGCGAACAGGCTGTCTTGAATCATTTTAGAGTTATCCGATAACCGCATTTGCTCCTTAGTATGTTCTACATAAAGAGGGTCTCTTGGATTAGTCGCTCTTATTTTTTCAATCAAGTCCTCTTGGTCAAAACTCAACTGCATTAGGTTTTGACGTAATCTACGCAATGCCTCTAAATCCTCTTGATCTTGCTCTTTCTGCATTTTTTCTTGAGCAGCCTGCATTTTCTGCTCCATTTTCTCCAATTGCTTCTTTGCTTGTTCTTGTGATTTGGCGGCATCTTTTTTCTTCTCTTGCGAGAGCTGTTCCTTAGCCTTTTCCATGTTTTTCTTAGCATCTTTCTTCTCCTGATCTAAATCAGGCATTTTATTTGGCTTCTCTAGGTCCTTATTAGTTTTATCTAATTCATCGAGCCTCTTCTCCACGTTCTCCAACCTCTTATTGAGCTCTTCTTGTTTTTTCAAAACCTCTTCATTCAATTTTTTCTCCTCGGACTTTTTTGAATGCTTTTCTTCAGTTTGTTCCCTTAGCTTATTCTGCGCTTCTTTCAATTCTCTGATTTCATCGATCGTTTCTTGCAGTTTTCTATCAAATTCTAACTGTTTAAATAACTCCAGCGATCGATCAAGCTCCTTTTCCACATCTTCCGACTTTAGCTTTAACTCATCGAGTTTTTCTTGAAGATTCTTTTTGTCGTTTTTCTCCATTAATTTTTGGAGTTCCTCTAGAAGATTTTTAGTTTCTTCATCCATTACCTTCTCCATCAACTCTTCGAGTTGACGCTGCTTTTCCATTATCCGTTCATCTGTTTTAGTAAATTCAGACTTTTTGAAATTATTAATTTCATTTTCCCTTTTGATTTTTTCAAATTGATTCTGTAAATTTTTCTGTTGCTTCAGTAGGTTCTCTACTTCCTTCTTTTCCTCCCAGCTAATAGACTTTTTTTCCATTAACTTTTTGTTCAACTTGTCAATATTTCTTTGAAGCCTTTTTGCCTCTTCAATACTTGCCTCCAGATCATCTTTAATCTTTTTATCCTTTTCATTAGACTTCTCTTGGATTTCATTTTTTGAAGGAACCTTAAATTCACGGATCGCTGTCCTCGATGATTTCGCCCCGTTTACCCCATCATTATCCCATACCTCGAAATAATAATTAAAACCAACCCCTGGTTTAAGCAACGAATCCGGCAGTTGGGACAAGTTCCACGTGAAATAATATTCAAAATCTTTTGTATTTCCAGGTATTGATATCTTAATCTTATTTAAGTTGTCCTTGTTGTCTTTATACACAAAGTTTAATGCCGTAATTCCATAATCATCATTAATTTTTCCTCTGAAATAGAGCATCTTAGAGGATAACGTGTCTGTAAACTGTTGACTCGTAATGGTGGGTAGTTGGTCCTTAATTATTTGAATCCTAACTATTGAGCTATCCACCAAACTACTGTCACTGTTTCCAGAGTAGAACACGATTTCACCGGCTTTAAGAATTCGGCTTTGAACATTAAATTGCTTATCTTGTTTTTGATTTACAACTAAAGTTTCTCTATTATAACAAGCACTGAAATCACTCGTGTTTTTAGTTTCTATATTCCAATATAATTTAGTTCCCTCAGGAATTAATAAAGAAGACCTATTTTCAAAAAGCTCATTTTCCTTTTCAATATATCTTGGAAAATTTGCCCTTGCTGAAATCGACTTGACCAAAGGCCTTGGAGTTACATTTATAAAATAAGGATGACTAGAAAATCCGCCCGCCTCGAATACTAGCTGTTGCGTTTTATCGATATTACGAATTGTGAATGAGAATAGATTGTTTCCATCTTTCAGCATTTTCAAAGATGAGCCATCGTTTAGGCGCACGTAACACACATTCGGTATTTTACTCCCTGAAAGCTCAACGATTATTTCAACATCATTAAATTGAACAGCCTCTTCTTCTATTTTTTGAACAATAAAGTCAAACGGTGCGGGGGCTTCAAAGTGCGTGTTATACTGGACGATTCTACTTGTACTGTCAGTAATAATTGATGGGCTAATTAGCAAGATAATTAGCAGTATCAAAACAGGTACTGCTGTATAGCGAGCATATCTCGAATTCTTTTTTAAATCAATCGCAACCGAAAACGGAACTGGCGAAAGCTCTTTTTCTCGTTGGTCAATACTCGCAAGTACTAAAGCATTATTTGAAAGTATGTTTTGGTTTTGAAGTTCGAGCGTATTTAGCAGCTTATCCTTAATATTAGGAAAATGCTTTCCTATAATTATGGCTGCTTGTGCGTTTGTAATTCGTTTTCCAAAATCTAACAACTTAAAAAGAGAGACGGCAATATATTTCCAAAAAGTAAATCCGGAAACGCTAATCAACGAGACAAAAAGAACTGTTCTTACTGTTGTGGAGAACCTCCCAAAGTGCTCAAATACTGAAACAAAAACAAAAAACGCTAATGAAAACGCAATGAATATTAGAGCTCCCTTCATTAGCTGGTTTAAGTAATACTTAAGTATAAACCGCGTTAATTTTTCTTTCAATATGTTGTTTGTGTTCTCCACTTATTTCTTTGGCAATAAACGAAGATAGGGACATTTTAGAGTGATAAACTTTCTATCATTTGATTTAGTACAAATTAACGGCTCTCACGGCTATAAGACTATCTTTGCCGCCCAAAATTTAAAAGCATTTTTATGTCTAGAAAAGTTCGTGTACGATTTGCTCCAAGCCCTACGGGCCCGCTTCATATGGGTGGTGTTAGAACGGCACTTTATAACTATCTCTTTGCCAAAAAACACAATGGCGACTTTATCTTAAGAGTTGAGGATACTGACCAAACTAGATATGTGCCCGGTGCAGAGCAATATGTAAAAGATGCTTTAAAGTGGTGTGGACTTAATCCAGATGAAGGCCCTGATAATCCGGGAACATTTGGACCTTACCGTCAAAGTGAACGAAAGGAGGGTTATGCCAAATATGCTTATGATCTGATTGAAAAAGGTGAGGCTTATTATGCTTTTGATACATCTGAGGAGTTAGATGCAATTCGCGAAAGCGCGAAGCAAATGAAAATGCCTAACTTCCAATACAACAGCATTACCAGAACAAGTATGAAAAATTCTTTAACCCTTTCTGCAGAAGAGGTTAAAGCAAAAATCGATGCTGGTGAACCTTATGTTATTCGTCTGAAAGCCCCAAGGAATGAGGAAATGCGTATGAACGATATGATTCGGGGCTGGGTTGTAGTAAACACAAATAACATTGATGATAAAGTCCTTTTAAAAGGAGACGGAATGCCTACTTATCACTTGGCCAATGTGGTTGATGACCATTTGATGGAAATTACTCACGTAATTCGTGGAGAGGAATGGTTGCCTAGTGCACCAACTCACTTCTTATTATACAGGGCTTTTGGCTGGGAAGACACCATGCCGGAATTTGCTCACCTTCCATTAATTCTTAAACCTGACGGAAATGGCAAACTGAGCAAGCGCGATGGTGACCGATTGGGCTTTCCTGTATTTCCATTAGAATGGGTAGACCCAGCTTCCCGCGAAACATCTAGCGGATACAGAGAAAAAGGATATTTCCCAGAAGCATTTATTAATATGCTGGCTTTCTTAGGTTGGAATCCTGGTGACGAAAGGGAATTGTTTTCATTAGAAGATTTAATAGAAACATTCTCTATTGAAAGAGTTGGAAAAGCAGGAGCTAAATTTGACGCTGACAAAACCAAATGGTTCCAACAACAATACCTACGAATGAAATCGGACGAAGAATTGGCCGTATTATTAATGCCAAAATTAAAGTCTGCTGGCATTTCCACTGATATGAAATTCGTTACTAACGTTTGTAGTTTAATGAAAGAGCGCGCTGTCTTCGTTGAAGATATGATGGCAGATAGATTCTACTTTAATGCTCCTACTGAATACGATGAAAAAACCATTAAGAAAAAATGGAAAGCTGATACCCCTTCAATAATAGCTGGATTAAGAGCCGTTCTTGTCGATATTACTGATTTTACTGAAGAAAATATAGAAATTGACTTCAAACAATACTTAGAAGACAATGAATACGGTTTTGGTAAAGTAATGCCTGGGTTTAGGTTGTTAGTTACTGGCTTAGGAATGGGCCCAAGTATGTCTGCAATCTGTGCGCTTTTAGGTAAAGATGAAGTGCTTTCAAGAATTGATAATGGTTTAGGTAAATTAGAGGCGCTAAAAAATGTCTGATTTTATTTCAATAAAAGATTTGCGTTTTCACGCCTATCATGGACATCTTCCGGCTGAGCGAATTATAGGAAACATTTTTGTCGTCGATCTTAAGATTGAAGCTGATTTAAGTGTTTCAGGAAAGTCTGATGACCTCAACGATACAGTAAACTATGTTTCTATTATGGAGTTGGTAACTGAAGCAATGGAAATTCCTTCGGACTTAATTGAGCATGTTGCAGAACGAATTGCGACTTCAATTAAGAAAACACATGCTTCTATAACCGCTTTGGAGGTTACTGTAAAGAAGCAAAAACCACCCTTACATTTTGATTTAAAAGCAGTTGAAGTAACGATAAGAAGATAGTTTAAATCTTAGCCTATTTTAAAACATCGTTTTTATACATTTGCCGCCTAGAATGGTTCCGTGGCCGAGCGGCTAGGCAGTGGTCTGCAAAACCATGTACAGCGGTTCGAATCCGCTCGGAACCTCAGAAAAAAGGGAGTAAGAAATTGCTCCCTTTTTTTATTTAACTCAACCTAAAGAATTATTTTATACGTTATTTACTGGCGATATTAATTCCATTATTTAGCTTATTCCAGAGGATAATGTCTTAAAAGGTATAATACTCTAATTGGTCAATTGAAATTTATTGGATGTGTTCGCACGGCAGCTTTGAAAAAACTTTCCTTAGAAGGGTTGTATGCATATCCTAGAAATCAATAATTAGTCAATATTTTTGGTTCTCTTAAGTAAGAAGATAATTAAAGCTTACCTTACTAAGTCCAGGTAAATGGGCAGATGATCTGAATAGCCCCCTTTATATCGCATTCCTAAATAAGTTCTATTCAACTGCATTCCTTCATACTTAGGATCGGGTTCTAACAAATAATCAGCGTTAAAAATAATTGCCGACTTATTTTTTATCTTTAGTCCGCTTTTTGAATGGAACAGCGATTCAGAAACAATAAACTGATCGATTATATTCCAATCGCCTTGATATTTATTCGTTCCTTGTTTATCAAGATGTGGGTACATCATATTATAATATTCCGCTTTTAAGTTCGTATCTAATTCCGCCTTAAATACAACCCTCATACTCTTATCAATTGGAGCATCGTTAAAGTCACCCACTGCAATCATTTTTTTTGGTGACTCTAAACTATTCCGATGAGCGAGAAGTGTTTTTGCAACATGCATTCTCGCATCTTCAGTTTCTAATTGTCCACCCCAACGACTTGGCCAGTGATTTACGTAAAAGTCAATTGTATCTGCTTGTAAAATTACCAGTCTAGCATAAAGAATATCTCGCGTTTTATATTTCTTATCCCAAGGAAATACAATAGGAATGGCCTCTGAATGAATCAGCTGTATTTTTTCTGGTAGATAAATAAACCCAACATCGATTCCTCTGCGATCTGGACTTTCAAAATGGATAATCTTGTAACCAGCTTCTTTTAACGGTGTTAAGTTCAGAAGGTCTTCAATCACCCTTCTATTTTCCAATTCGCAAAGTGCAATTAGTTCCAGTGCCTCCCACCCACCAACGGATGCAGCAACCTTACTTATCTGATGTAGTTTGGTTCTATATTTTCTTTCGTTCCAATGTTTATCCCCTTTTTCGGTGAACTCATCATCACGTTTTACAGGATCATTCTCTATATCAAAAAGGTTTTCTACATTATAAAAAGCAATTCTTATTCCGTTTTCTCCTCGCACATCATCCGTGAAATTGTCTTGTGAAAAGGAGGTTAGTGACAAAAGAACACAAACTAAAATAAAGAATGAATAGGAACCTATTTTCAAAGTGGACTTGCTATAATTATTTATTAGGAATTTTATCAATTCGTGCTTGATGTCTTCCTCCTTCATATTCAGCATTCAAATAAGCATCAAGAATATCGATAGCCTCTGCTTCTGAAACAAAACGCGCAGGAATCGTACAAATATTTGCTTTATTATGCTGTTTAGCTAGCGTCGCAATTTCAGGTTTCCAACATAATGCTGCACGAATGCTTTGATGTTTGTTAGCAGCCATGTTAATACCGTTACCACTGCCGCACATTAAAAGGCCAAAGTCTACTTCGCCACCTTCCACGCTGTTAGCTACCAAATGGCCAAAGTCAGCATAATCACAACGTTCATCGCTCATCGGACCTTTGTCAAGTATTTCGTATCCTTTTTTAGTTAAATACTTTTTTAAAACTTCTTTAAGATCATACCCTGCATGATCACCACCAATAGCTACTTTCATACTCACTAATTTTTACAAAAATACGGATATCAATTTGTGAATTAGTGGATTTAAACCTTATATAATCATTAATATATACCCTATAATTTGCACTTAAACTGTTGGTTACTAGATTAATAAAGTATAAAAATTACGGTTATGAACAATAGAACTAAATATAGGCTGATAACTATGTTAATAAGGGTTCATAAAAGATGACTAATAAAATAATGTCAATTCAAACCAATTTTGGATGATGTTTTATTTGGAAAAGTCAAGGCTTACTTATCTTTATAAATCTTTTTTTACTAGCATAAGAATAAGCTTAATGAACATCAAAAAATGAAAATACTTATGAGTTAAAATCGGTTAATTGCAAAAAGTAGACGTTTGTTTATAACCCTAAACTATTGAATGAAAATCATACCATTTGATAATCAACCTTGTTCATTGGATGTTATTAACTATTTACAACTTCAAAAAGCAATAATTTTGGGAAGTAATTACAAACACTACTAACACTATAGTAATAGTAGTAAAGTTTACAATTAAAAAATTTATAGAAGTTATATATCGTGTTTAAAACCTTTTTCAGTCTCTTTGCTTGTTTGCTCTACTTTGGTCTTGTTGCCCAAAAGATAGATTCAATTCCCAATGGAAAGTTTGTACAGTTCGAATATCCTAACGGAAAAATATCAAGCGAAGGATTTCTACTAAAAGGAAAACCAGAAGGATACTGGAAAAATTATTATTCAAATGGAAATATAAAAAGTGAAGGACTTCGAGAAAATTACAAGCTTGAAGGTAACTGGAAATTTTATGATGAAAACAGCGTAATTCAAAAGGAAATAATTTATTCAGCGGAAAAGAAATTTGGTATTCAAAAAACGTATTCTACTGAAGGGTTTTTGTTAAGAAAAGAACCCTACCTGAAAGATACTTTGCATGGATCAGTATTGTCATTTTATCCCGATGGAAGAATTTCTAAAAAAACTCCTTTTGAAAAAGGTAAAAAGGAAGGTGTTTCAACGCAATATAATGAAACTGGTGCTATAGTAGCATTGATTGAGTACAAAAATGATATTATTTATAACCGCCAATACATAAACAAAAAAGATAAAAAAGGATTAAAACAAGGTCCTTGGAAAGATTTTTATCCTAATGAGCAAATAAAAAATGAAGGAAATTATTTCAATAATTTGAAAGATGGTTATTGGAAATCATTTGATGAAAAAGGTTTATTGATTAGCACCGTAAAGTATGATAGTGGAAAGCTTTCAAAAAATGCTGCTGAAGTAGATTTTTTAGATATCAGAAAGACTTTTCATAAAGATGGTAAAGTTGCTACTATTTGCAATTATAACGGACAAGGCAAAAGAGAAGGTATTTGTAGAGAATACGATACGACTGGAGCAGTAACAAGTGCAGCAGTATACAGGAATGGTAAATTGTTAGGTACTGGAATGGCGGATAAGGATGGAATAAAAACAGACCATTGGAAAGAGTACTACAATGACGGTGTTTTAAGAGCGGAAGGAGATTACCAACAAGGTGAAAAATTTGGTGAATGGGTATTCTATTACAGAGAAGGACAAGTAGAACAAAAGGGATCATTTACAAAAGGAGAATTGTATGATGGTATATGGACCTGGTTCCACAAGAATGGAAACACATGGCGCAGCGAAGTGTATTATTATGGATTAGAAAATGGTCCGTTTGTGGAGTATTCAGATTCTAATACAGTTATATCAGAAGGTGATTTTATTGAGGGATTAGAAGATGGTCCATGGTTGTATCAGCTAAATGATCATAAAGAAGTTGGTGCATACAGTAACGGCCAACGTGAAGGAGAATGGTTGCATTATTATTTCGATGAAACAGTTCGTTTTAAAGGAAAGTATGACTCGGGATTGCCTGAAGGGAGACATACTTTTTATTACGATACTGGAAAAAAAATGCTCGAAGGAAAATATGAATTTGGACTCAAAAATAACACATGGACTCGTTACAATCGGGATGGAACTATTCTAGTTAAAATATTGTTTAGAGATGGAAAAGAAATAAAAATTGATGGTGCTAAAGTAAAGCCCACGATTGATTAGAAAAACTAGATTTGCATAAATTAAAATTAAGGGTCATTAGCTCAGTTGGTTTAGAGCGCTGCCTTGACAGGGCAGAGGTCACTGGTTCGAATCCAGTATGACTCAC
>CAJVZZ010000012.1 GCA_913020435.1 uncultured Flavobacteriales bacterium
AAGAAAATGCTCAGCTCCTATTATTCAATAACTTACAATCAGAATTATGGAATCAAACTGTTCTTTTCAGGCTTTACTCCTCTGAATTCTGTTACATAGAACAAGGTATTTCAAACTTATCCGTGATAGTTTATCTTTGAAGCGTGAAAAAGAGATTCAAAAAAATCATTTGTGCCTGCCTATTTGGCGCGATTTGCAGCTTACCTAATTACGTAATAGGTCAACAATTTGAAAACACAGAAGAATCAGAGCCTGTGAACAAGAAGAAACCTGTCAAAGAAAAGTTTCTAAAGAAGGAGAATGTATTTGTTGGCGGTGGGCTTGGTGGTGGATTTGGCAACGGTGCCGGAATGATTCAAGCCTCTCCTTTAATTGGGTATAATGTTACTGAGAGTTTTCAGACCGCTTTAAAAGTCACCTACACCTATATATATGGAACTGAAGGAATCACTGCTCAACGATATTCTGATCACATAGTTGCAGGTAGTCTGATTAATAGATATGTTGTATGGAAAGGGTTATTCCTGCAAGTGGAGCCTGAAGTAATGAATAGAAAAGATTATTCCTTACAAACTAACACCTTAGGAGTTGACGAATTAATATCGAAACGCATAAACGTATTCAACCTATATATTGGTGGAGGAGCCTATTTAGATTTTACCAGTAACTCTGGAGGCTTCCTTCTTTTACTCTACAACCTTAACCAAACCGAAAACTCTTTTTACAGAAATCCTCATATTCAAGCGGGGTTTACTGTTGGGTTTTAATCCGAAAGAATAAAAACTGCCAAGAATTTGAAGTTAGAGTTCTTAGAAATAAATTTGTTTAATCGTATTGCCTTTCTCATAGAAATCTTCTTGTCTTTAGAATTAATTGAAAGCAAGCAATAATATGTATTGAGACTTTTGGGAATGCATCTTGAAGAATCTGAGAAGAGCTGCGCAATTTCAAATTCTGTGACATCAAGCTGTTCAATTTTCAAAGCTTCATATCCATAACAATCTGGTTCTTCATCATTAGGAAGGAGCATCATTTTATTAGAATCGAATATTCGTTTATAAAACTGCTGAGACAGCAGATTGCGATATTGTAGAGCAACGGTATTAGTGCCACACCAAATAATGCTGTCGCAATTCGAAGAAGTCACTTTTGATTCAATTTTAGACTTGAATCCATCATTTTGCCCGGACAGCGTGCCTAAAGCAAAAAATATCAAGCCTGAAATAATGAATTGCTTCATAAAGCTTAATTTACCGAGCTACCACCCACTCCTTTGCATTCTTGAACGCTAAAATCCAAGGACTTACATCTTCTTGTTTTTTATCGTTTGGATAATAGCCCCAATTCCATGGAAAAATTGATCGTTCAAAATGAGGCATGATTGCTAAATGCCTTCCATCCTTACTTGCAATACCCGCAACGTTATAATCAGAGCCGTTTGGGTTGGCTGGATAACTGTCATTAATGTACTTCCCAATTACATTATAGTTGGATTCCGCTTCTGGAAGATGGAACTTTCCTTCTCCGTGTGCTGCCCAAATACCCATTTTAGTTCCAGACAAACTTCCCAGCATTACTGAATTGTTTTCTGGTACTTCAATGGCCAAAAAGCTTGATTCGAATTTACCAGAAGTGTTGTGCTCCAGTTTTGGGTGTTCGCTGTGTTCTGGATAAATTAAACCTAACTCGCCCATTAGCTGACAACCGTTACAAATTCCAAGTGAAAGCGTATTTGGTCGAGCGTAAAAGTTATCTAATGCAGCTTTTGCTTTTTCATTGAACATAAATGCGCCTGCCCATCCTTTAGCAGAACCCAATACATCAGAGTTGGAAAATCCACCTACAAAGGCAATCATATTAACATCAGACAAGTCTTCTCGACCGGATATTAGATCAGTCATATGCACATCTTTAACATCAAAGCCAGCCAAGAACATAGCATAAGCCATTTCTCTATCGCCGTTCACTCCCTTTTCTCGAATAATAGCAGCTTTTATTCCAGATGCTGTTTTTCGATTAGGATTCAATCCTAATGCATCATAAGTTCCCTTGAAATTTTGTGGGAAAATGTAATTCAGCGGAAATTTGTCGTGATTATTAAAACGTGAATCCGCATGCTCTTTTCCCGATTGTTTTTGATCTAACAAATGAGAAGTCTTGTACCACGTCTTTCTTAAAGTTGGAACATCAAGAACATATGCATTTGAACTCGTTTTAATTTCTACACTATTCTCATTATTTACAGAACCTATTATGGCATAGCTTGCATGCACGGAATCTAATGCTGAGCTTACCATTGCACTGTTTTCTTTTTCAACTTGAATTATAATTCCAGCTTTTTCAGAAAACAACAATTTAATATCGTCTGTTGAATTCAATGCAGCTAAATCAACCGATAAACCGATAGTATTCTCAGGGAAACACATTTCTAATAAAGTAGTGACCATTCCTCCAGCCGAAATATCATGACCTGCAAGAATTCTGTCATCCAGAATTAACTGTTGAACTACGTTAAATGTAGCTGCGAATTTTTTAGCGTCTTTAATTCTTGGTGCTTCATTACCCAGTTGATTTAGAATTTGAGCAAATGATGAACCTCCTAATTTGCAACCGTCTTCAGAAAAATCGATATAGATTAATTGAGAACCTATGATCGGTTGCAATACTGGCTCAACAACTTTCTTTAAATTACTTACCTCACCTACAGCAGAAATAATTACTGTTCCAGGAGCATAAACAACTCCGTCTTTGTATTTCTGAGTCATAGAAAGTGAATCTTTCCCTGTAGGCACATTTAAGCCAAGCTCACAAGCAAAATCACTAATTCCTTTTACCGCTTCGTACAAGCGATAATTTTCGCCTTCTTGTTTTGCTGGCCACATCCAGTTTGCACTTAACGAAACTCCTTGAATTCCTTGTTCAATTGGCGCCCAAATCAGGTTGGTTAATGCTTCTGCTATGGAAGCTTGAGAACCTGCAATTGGATCAATCAAAGCACTTACCGGAGAATGCCCTAGCGAAGTTGCAATTCCTTTTACTCCACGATAATCAATTGCCATTACTCCGACATTATTCAGCGGAATTTGTAATGGTCCAGCACATTGTTGTTTCGCAACACGTCCAGTAACACATCGATCTACTTTATTGGTCAACCAATCTTTACAAGCAACTGCCTCTAATTGTAAAACAGCATTTAAATAATCTTGAAATTTATTCGGATTGGTTTCATAATTCAATTCAGCATAAGTCGCTGTCTTTGAACTATCTTCTAATATCGTTTTTGGAGAAGAGCCAAACATATGCGCCAAATCCCAATCCATTGGGTTCGTTTTCGTTTTCTTGTTTTCGAAAACAAAGCGTTTGTCATTGGTTGTTTCTCCTACTACATAAATTGGGGCTCTTTCGCGATCTGCAATTTTGGTCAGTAATTCAATATCTTTTTCTCGAATCACTAATCCCATTCGTTCTTGAGATTCATTTCCGATTATTTCTTTGTCAGATAATGTTGGATCTCCAACAGGCAATTTGTTAACATCGATTCTTCCACCGGTTTCTTCAACTAACTCAGACAAACAGTTAAGGTGTCCACCTGCGCCATGATCGTGAATAGAAACAATTGGGTTTTTGTCCAATTCGGCCATCGCACGCACAGCATTATAGACACGTTTTTGCATTTCAGGATTAGAACGTTGAATAGCATTCAGCTCAATTCCACTTGAGAATTCGCCAGTTGCAACGGAAGACACAGCTCCGCCACCCATTCCTATTCGGTAATTATCACCACCCATTACAACGATTTTATCGCCTGGGTCTGGAATATCTTTTAGTGCCTCTCCTTTCTTACCGTAACCAATACCGCCAGCTTGCATGATTACTTTATCGAAACCAAATCGCTTATCCCCTTCTTTGTGTTCGAAGGTTAATACCGAACCATTAATAAGTGGTTGACCAAATTTATTTCCAAAATCTGACGCTCCATTTGATGCTTTGATCAAAATATCCATTGGAGTTTGATACAACCATGCACGCTCATCCATTCCGTTTTCCCAAGCTCTATCTTCGGTCAATCGAGAATATGCGGTCATATAAACTGCTGTTCCTGCCAAGGGCATAGAACCTTTTCCACCGGCCATTCTATCTCGAATTTCACCTCCACTTCCAGTGGCAGCTCCATTAAAAGGCTCAACCGTAGTTGGGAAGTTATGTGTTTCTGCTTTTATTGAAATTACACTATCAAATTCTTTGGTTTCAAAAAAGTCAGATTCGTCTTGGCGTTTTGGAGCAAATTGCTCAGCGCGGGGACCTTCAACAAAGGCAACGTTATCTTTATATGCGGATACTACTCTATTTGGGTTATCGGCGGTGGTTTTTTTAATCAGCTTGAATAATGAGGACGGCATTTCCTTTCCGTCAATAATAAACTGACCGTTGAAAATCTTATGGCGGCAATGCTCAGAATTTACCTGAGAAAATCCAAAAATCTCGCTATCCGTTAATTTTCTTTTAAGTTGAGTAGCTACTCCTTTTAGGTATTCAATTTCTTCATCACTTAATGCTAGGCCTTCCTGCTTATTGTAGCTTGAAATATCATCTATGTAGAGAACCTCCTCTGGTTTTTTGTCTATTGTAAATAGATCTTGCCCAAGCTCCGAATACTTTACCTGAAGCATTGGATCAAAAGTCGGATTTTCAATAGTGAAGGAAAAAAACTCCTCAATTCTAAAAATCCCATGGACTCCCATGTTTTGAGTGATTTCAACTGCATTGGTACTCCAAGGAGTAATCATTTCTTTTCGAGGCCCCACAAAAATGCCAATAAGTGTTTCCTCCTCAACTGGTTTTGCACCACTAAATAGCCACTCGAGCTTTGGTAGATCGGAGCTATCTACATCATTTTGAAATCCTACAGCAAAAATTTTGTCTTCACCAGACGAAAAGAACTTTATCATTAGTAACCTTTTAGAGTGTTTTCAATTCCAGCAAACAAAATTCCTAGAATGGACGCAAAGTTAAAAATGAGTTTATCGAAAGGGTTTTAGAAAGGGTCTTTATTATTAACAGAAAAGACGTTTTTATCAAACCTTTGAAGCGGGTCAAAATCACTTATTATATATAACATTGCTTCTGAGAAAATGCTTTTCAATATTTCATACCTTATTTTCTGGTGGCTTATCCTTTTGTGGATACTTCCAAAAATTGGATTGGTTAAAAACCTTGGTTTTTCTAACCTCCAAATTCAATGCTTATTTTCACTGAAAGTATTAGTTGGAATAGGGTTTACACTTTTCTATCAATACTATTATGGTTCTCGCAATACAACAGATGCGTTTCGCTTTTACGATGATGCTAATTTACTTTTTGAAGTTTTTAAAAACGACCCGCTCACCTATTTCAAAGTTATATTCGGAATAGATATGCAATCAGATACCGTTATCAATGCAACAGATCAGCTCAACAACTGGTACAAAAATCATTTGCATGGAGTTTTTAATGACAACATGACTATCATTCGGTTTAACGCTTTCGTTCGACTTTTCAGTTTTGATGTTTATCACATTCATACCTTAATTATCAATCTAATGAGCTTTCTTGGTTTAGCGGCGCTAGTTAATGCAATCAAAAACTTTGGAGTAAACTCTAAACTTACCTTCTTAAGTATTTTGATTTTCCCTGGAATAATTTTTTGGAGTTCGGCTGTGCTAAAAGAAAGTCTTTTGGTTTTTGTAATGGGTTTTCTTACTTATTACGGAATCAAAACAATTTCGTCCTTTAACCTTAAACACTTAGGCTTTCTAATATTATTCTTCCTATTGGGACTCACTATAAAAAGCTACGTGGCTATTTCTTTAATTGTTGGTTTTGGACTGCTTTTAGCTTTTAAATTTTCTTCCCTGAAATCAAGAATATTAATACCTACATACCTAGTGCTTGGAACAGCGTCAGTTATTCTTATGGACTTTCTTTTAAAGTTAAGAATACCCGAGCGTTTTTATCAAAAACAGCACGACTTCCTGAATGAAATAGCGCTATCGAAACCAGGATCTGCATTTGAATTATTTATATTGGAACCAGAATGGAAAAGCCTCTTAGTAACTGCTCCGAATGCACTTTCCAACGCATTATTTCGTCCATTTATATGGGAGGCGCATTCCACAATAAGTTTAATAGCTTCTTTTGAGATTCTACTATTAATTTCATTGGCAATTATTGCGTTTTGGTTCAGAAAGCAACTTAATAATCAAAGTACTCAAATCATTGCTGCTTTTTCAATTTCTGCAGTTATTATCTTGTTAATAGCTGGCTGGGTCACTCCCGTTTTTGGTGCTTTGGTTCGATATAAAATACCTGCGTTAATTCTTATACTTCTTATTCTTAACATTTTGGTGGATACCAAAAGAACTACTTTTATTCAAAAATGGTTAAACTAAAACTCCTTATTCTTTTTGCGGTAACTGCCTCTGCGCTTCTCTCTTGTATAAAGCACAAAGACGCAGACTTAATAGTTCATAATGGAACGATTTACACTTGCGATTTGGAGTTTAGCTCTTCGCAAGCAATGGCCATAAAAGACGGTGTTGTTTTAGAAATTGGTCCTGAACATCAAATTCTAAACAAATACACTTCGACTGAGAAACTAGACTTAAAAAAGAGAACAGTTGTTCCTGCATTTTTCGACGCCCATAGCTATTTACTTGCAAAAACTTTAAAAAGCAATGCAATTGAATATGTCAATTTGACTAAGGATCAGCTTGATAATTCAAAAATCAATTACATCTATAATGCTCCAATAAGAGAATTACGGCAACTCGATTATCCTGACTTTCAATATGTAGCGCGATCCTCTTCTGGCAATACAATAAAAGTAGACCCCTTAACTTTCAACTCGGTTTTTGAAGCTGCGCGAAATGAGAGTCTCCTGATCTTTGATAAAGATTCGATTATTAAGGTCATCGATTATATAGAAAAAAGTCAATTAAATCAATTCTACAGTAAAAATTTATCCTCAGAACTATTCAAAAATGGATATTCTGGTTGTACTAGTTTCGGTGTTAATTCCATCACAGCAGAAAAAATAATTACAGAAAATAACGCTACTTTTTACCATCAATTGGTATTGGGTGGGAATCCTGAAAACTTTCAGTGGTTAACTAAAACGGGAAGACTCGATTCTGGATCTATTCATTTAAAAGGTCTTAGTTATTTTATTGATGGTGGATTTGGGGAAAAAGAAGCGCTTTTGAAGGCGCACTATGTTTCTGATGTTACTTATGGTAAACTATACGCCGATTCTTTTCCATTGTATGAACTTCCAGAGTTGTGCGCTTCGTTAAACTTTCAATTGATATTCCATACTTATGGAGATTCAGCCTTTGCATTAGCGTCAACACAAATGGGGAAAGCCCTGAAATCTGTAAACGATAATCGCTGGCGAATTGAGCACAATCAACTGGTTCATCAGTCTGATTTCAAGAAATTAAAACCCTACAGTATTCTACCCAGCGTTCAGCCAACTCAGGCGACAATGGATAAAGGAAAAGTTGGTTCTATTATCGGAGAAAACCGAGATTGTTCCAGCTATAATTTTTCAGAACTATACACTCAAAATCAATTCCTTGCCTCTGGCTCATTGTTCCCAATTGGAGAGATGAATCCTTTTGAACAATTCAAAGCTTTAATCAAATCAGGCGAATGTTCTTATCCCATAGAAAGAAAACACGCTCTTAAAGCACTAACGATTTGGCCAGCTATGTTAGCTTTTTTTGATGATAAAACAGGAAGTTTAGAAGCCGGAAAAAATGCAGATTTTATTGTTTTAAACATTGACCTAATGAAGGCTCCTTTTGACAAAACAAGTGATACTCAAGTGCAGAGGACATATATTAAGGGGAAATTAGAGTTTAGCGTTAATTAGTCTATTTATTATCTGTCTTTTTCGACCAACTCTTTATTTATATTTGAGCAAAACAGACATATATGTACGATCATGTAAAACGCTTATTCGATATACCACGCCACCAACAAAAAGCTTATCCTCAAAAAGATGCTTTTACGGCAAAAATCAATGGGAAATGGGAGCCTACTTCTATTGACACAATGCTTAGCGAGGCCATGCAAGTGAGTAAATCGCTTTTGAAACTGGGCATTGAAAAAGGAGATAAAATTGGCTTGATCTCAAATAACCGACCTGAATGGATATCTATGGATTGCGGAATTCTGCAGGTTGGCGCAGTTGATGTACCTATATACCCAACGATATCAGCAGAAGATTACAAATATATTTTTAATGATGCTGAACTAAAATATTGCTTTGTTAGCGATATGGAGCTGTTTGAAAAAGTAAACTCTATTAAAGATCAAGTTCCTAGCTTAAAGCATATTTATTCTTTTGAGCAATTGGAAGGAGTCGATCATTGGACAAAATTTCTTGCTGAAGGTGAAGGAAAAGAAGACGCTGAAGTTGAGTCCATAATGAATTCCATTAGTGAGAATGATTTAGCCACACTTATATATACTAGTGGAACAACAGGTGTTCCTAAAGGAGTAATGCTCTCTCATAAAAATTTAGTGAGTAACGCATTGTCCTGTATTGAGCGATTACCGGTAGATAGTAATGGGAAGTCTTTAAGTTTCCTCCCTATATGTCACGTATATGAGCGTATGTTGATCTATTTATATATGATAACAGGAGTTTCTGTCTATTTCGCTGAATCGATGGAAACGATTGGTGACAACCTCAGAGAAATAAAGCCTGAAGTTTTTACAGCAGTTCCTCGACTCCTCGAAAAGGTTTATGATAAAATTGTTGCTAAAGGCTCAGAATTAACTGGAATAAAAAAAGTACTCTTCTTTTGGGCGCTTTCACTTGGAGAAAAATATGAACCTTATGGTGCAAATGGAGCTTGGTACGAATTTCAATTGAGCATTGCACGGAAAATTATATTTAGTAAGTGGAAAGAAGCTTTAGGTGGTAATGTATTGGCCGTTGCTTCTGGTTCTGCTGCTTTATCGCCAAGATTGGCTAGAGTATTTTTGGCTGCTGGAGTACCGATAATGGAGGGTTACGGATTAACAGAAACATCTCCTGTTGCAACAGTAAATGCATGGCACGATAAAGGATTAATGCTCGGCTCAGTTGGTAGAATTATCGACGGTGTAGAGGTGAAAATTGCAGCTGATGGAGAAATCCTGATTAAAGGACCGAACGTAATGCAGGGTTATTACAACCAACCTGAAAAAACAAAAGAAGTACTTACTTCAGATGGTTGGTTCTCGACAGGAGATATTGGAGAATTTATTGGTGATAGATTCTTAAAAATAACAGATCGTAAAAAAGAAATTTTCAAAACATCAGGTGGAAAGTATATCGCTCCCCAACCTATGGAAAATAAATTCAAAGAATCTAGGTTCATTGAACAAATCATGGTTATCGGTGAAAGTCAGAAGCATCCTGCCGCATATGTGGTTCCTAATTTTGAGTTTCTAAAAGATTGGTGTGTCAGAAAAGGTATTGATTTTGGATCTAACTCCGCTGCAATAAAAAACGAAAAAGTTATTGCACGGATCAAAAAAGAAATTGACAAATTGAATGAGGGATTTGGAAGCTGGGAACAAGTCAAAAAGTTTGAATTAGTAGATTCAACTTGGTCCGTAGAAACTAAGGAGTTAACCCCTACTCTTAAACTCAAGCGAAAGTTTATAATGGAAAAATACAAAGACCTTTTTGAGAAAATTTATGCTTAAATCAAATTCAAGCACAAGAAAAGCCCTTTTGGGCTTTTTGTTTTTAGGGTTTTCTGGAATAGCATCAGGGCAGCACGTTCGTGAATATTTTCAGCAAACAGTTAACTATGACATTCAAGTTGAACTGGATGATAGCAATCATGTTCTTCACGGTTATGAAGAACTTGAATACATAAATAATAGTCGCCATGGTATGGATACCATATGGTTTCATTTATGGCCCAATGCATACAAAAACAATGAAACTGCTCTTGGAAAACAACTGTTAGAAAACGGGTCAACTACTTTTCAATTCACTGACAAGAAGGGACGAGGATTTATTGATTCACTAAACTTCAAGGTTAATAACGTTGAAATAAAGTGGGTGTATCATCCTAATCATATTGATGTCTGTGCTTTGATTTTGAATAAAAAACTAGCACCCAAAGAGCGTATTAAAATTTCGACTCCTTTTAGGGTGAAAATTCCAGCCGCAGGAATTAGTCGACTGGGACATTCAGGCAACTCTTATCAAATTACACAATGGTATCCAAAGCCTGCAGTATTTGATAAAGATGGATGGCATGCTATGCCCTATTTAAATCAGGGTGAGTTTTATTCTGAATTCGGAACCTTTGATGTTCGCATAAGCGTTCCGAAGAATTACGTAATTGGAGCAACAGGAGAATTAAAAACAAAATCTGAAATCGATTTTCTGCTAAAACGATCTGAATATAGCGTCTCCAAACCAGCTAAATATTTAGAATTTGATTCTATTTCAAGTAAAGAATACAAAACCTTGCATTATAATCAAGCTAATGTGCATGACTTTGCCTGGTTTGGACAAAAAGATTTTGTGGTTCTAAAGGATTCTGTACTGCTTCCGAACTCAAAAAGAACTGTTACTACTTGGGCCTATTTCGACAAGGAAAATTATGAAGAATGGAAAAAAGTTCCTCGCTATGTGAATCAAGCGGTATATCACTATTCAAAATACAATGGTGATTATCCCTATAAAAATTGCTCTGCAGTTGAGGCCAGTCTGGAAGCTGGCGGAGGAATGGAATACCCGATGATTACGATTATTGATTACGGTATGAAAGGAAAAACTTTAGAAAATGTTATTGTTCACGAAGTTGGACACAATTGGTTTTACGGAATGCTCGGATTTAATGAACGCGATATGCCTAGTTTAGATGAAGGCATCAATTCTTTTTATGAAATGCGCTATTTCGAAGAATTGTATGGAGACTCTAGCCTTTCTGCTCAGGTTGATAGGATACCAAATTTCCTGAATTCCTGGCTGGGTCTTGACTTGGTGACGGTAAGGGGTGAAAAGTATCTTACCTATTTGTTTACAGCTCGAAATAATACTGACCAAAAACTAACCGCTCATTCGGCAGATTACACTTATTTGAATTATGGGGCAATTGTATATGCAAAAATGGCCGTGAGTTTACAAATGCTGCGAGCAGCAATAGGTGATGACGTTTTTGACCGTTCTATGCGGCAGTTTTATACAAAATGGGAATTCAAACATCCCAATTTAAAGGATTTAAAGACAGAGTTTGAGTTGGTCTCTGAAGAAGACTTAAGTTGGTTTTTTGATCATTATCTGAATTCAACTGAGAAAATTAATGTAAAACTGAAAAAAGTTAAAACAAAAGATGAAATTCATTATATCACGGTAAAAAATAAATCCTCAATTAATCTTCCGGTCACGATTAGTGCATTAGATAAAAATGGAAGTATTTTAATTAGTCATCAAATCAAATCACTTTCAGGAGTAACCAAAATAGAATTACCCAATACTGGTGCTAAGTCTATAATGGCTGATGTGCATTTAAATACAGTTGAAAAAAACAGAAAGGACAATACTTCAAGAACCCGCGGATTGCTTAAAAAAGTGGAACCAATACAATTGAAGTTTCTTGGTTCACTCGAAAACTCTAATAAAACACAGTTGTTTTATTTACCTATGATTGGTTGGAATTCGAGCGATCAAACAATGTTAGGAATTGGATTGCATAACAAATCAATTCTAGAAAAGCCTTTTGAGTTTTTTGCAGCTCCTATGTATTCCATACATCGCAATGAGTTAAATGGAATTTATAATGCAAATTATCACTTCTATTTTTCGAACTTTATTAAACGGCTTACCTTAAATGGAAACTTACAGCGATTTAGTTATTCTAATCCAACACTAGGATCTAATAGCACGCAGTATGAACGATATAATCCAAAAATTAATTTTGACTTTAAGAACAAAAATGCACGTTCGCCTTGGAGACATTATCTTTCAATAGGATCTATTTACACAACGGAACAAACCAATAGAGAAAGATTACCTATCGTAAATGAAGATAACTTGTATACAATCCTAGATTGGAATTCAAATCGTAATCGAGAATTAAGTCAATCCGAAATAAACTTCACCTCTACGGCCCACGAAGAATTTCAGTTGCTAGAATTGGAAGGAATTCAAAATTGGAAATACCATAAAGGAAAAGAGAATATTACTCTTCGAGTGTATGCCGGTGTGTTTGCAAATAACCAGACTACTTCGCCTAGATATAACTTGAGAATGGACGGTCAATCAGGATGGTATGATTATACATTTAGTAACACCTTCGTTGAACGAGGAACTTCTCATGATTTTTGGCAACAGCAAATGAATGATAATCAAGGAGGCTTTAAAACTCCTACAAATGTGGGTCAATCTAACGATTGGTTGCTTGCGTTTAATATAAAGGCCGATCTGCCGTTCGTATTGCCAATTGGGGTATATTCTGATATCGGAACCAGTTCAACAGAGTCTTTTATGTTTAATGCAGGAATTAAAATATCAATCTTGAGAGATATTCTTGAAGTCTTCTTACCGGTTCTTTGGAGCGATTCTATCGAACAGGCCTACTCGGCAAACAATGTTACCTATAACGAACAGATTCGATTTACTTTGCATTTGCATAAACTGAATCCATACAAAGCACTGGACGAAATTGTAAAATGAGTTTGAATAAAAAAATATATTTCGCATCTGATTTTCATTTAGGCGCACCAAGTCCCGAGAAAAGTCGAGAACGAGAATTAAGAGTTATTCAATGGTTGAATGAAGTTTCAAAAGATGCTTCCGATATCTTTTTGGTTGGTGATGTCTTTGATTTTTGGTTTGAATATAAACATTCTATTCCAAAGGGGTTTTCTAGACTGCAAGGCAAAATTGCGGAACTAACTGATGGCGGAATTAATGTCCACTATTTTATCGGAAACCATGATATGTGGGTATTCAATTATTTTGAAGAAGAATTGGGCGTTAAAATGTATCGAGACAATACCGATTTTGAATTTGGCGGAAAGAAATTCCTAATTGGTCACGGAGATGGTTATGGACCCGGAGATTACGGCTACAAATTCATTAAAAAGGTGTTTGCTAATCCGATTTGCCAATGGATATTTGGCTGGATTCACCCTAATTTAGGTATTGGTTTGGCAAATTTTTGGAGTGGAAAAAGTCGTTCGGCAAATAGTGGTTCCGATGAAAAATTCTTAGGAGAAGAAAATGAATGGTTAGCTATTTACTCCCGAGAAGTGCTCACAACTAAACATTATGACTACTTCATATTTGGCCACAGACATTTACCCTTAGATTTAAAGGTTGGCGAAACCAGTCGATACATAAACCTTGGTGAATGGCTCAATTACAACACTTATGGTGTGTTTGATGGAGAACGCTTGGAATTAAAGGAGTTTCACAATTAGATTTTTTTCAAAAGATCCAATAACCTATTTGAGTACCCGATTTCATTATCGTACCAACCCACAACTTTTACCATGTTTCCAATAACTGAAGTTAATTCAGCATCAAATAAACAGGAATGTGGGTTTCCAATAATATCAACCGATACTATTGGGTCTTCTGTGTAATCCAAAATTCCATTGAGGTAAGTCTTTGATGCAGCTTTGAATTTTTCATTAATCAATTCAACACTTTGTGGGTTTTTAACGACACAAGTAATATCTGTCATTGAGCCATTAGGCACCGGAACACGAATACCACATCCTCCAATTTTACCTTCTAAATGAGGAAATATTCTCGTAATGGCTTTTGCTGCACCTGTTGTGGTAGGTACAATTGAATTAGGAGCTGAACGCGCCCTTCTAAGATCTTTATGGGGTGCATCATGCAGTTTTTGATCTGATGTATAAGAATGAACCGTAGTAATGTAAGCTGTTTCTATCTCGCACAATTCATCGATTATTTGAATTAATGGTGCTGCATTATTAGTAGTGCAAGAAGCGTTTGAAACGATTACATCGTCTTTTGACAGAACGTCATTATTAACTCCTAACACAACTGTTTTTATATCCTTATCAGAAGACGGCGCCGAAAGAATAACTTTTTTGGCCCCTGCTACTAAATGTTTAGAAGCTAATTTCCTTGTTCTGAAAAATCCTGTAGACTCAATGACAATATCAATGTTGAGTGATGCCCAAGGTAATTTCGAAGGATCTGATTCAGCAAACGTTTTAACGGCATTTCCATTTACTGTGATCTCATTTCCAGAATATGATATTTCCCCCTTAAAACCACCATGAACTGAATCGTATTTTAATAAGTGTGCAAGTGTTTTCGTATCCGCCAAATCATTAATGGCAACGACTTGAAACTGTCCAAATTCATTGCTTCTTCTTACTAATTCTCGTAAGAAATTTCTTCCAATCCGACCAAATCCATTAATAGCTATTCGCATAAAATTCCTTTGACTCAAATATACCGCGATTAAAAAAATAGGCATAAAAAAAGCCCTCACAAGGAGTACTTTTTTATATGTATTTAATCAAGTTTACATTTTGATAAACTTGGTTAGGCTCTCAATGCAGCATGTTGACTTGAAGCATTAGATGATATTCTTGATTTCCAAAAAAGATTCTACTGAATTACGGTAAATTCTATTAAAATGTTTGAACAAAAAAAAGCCGCTCTAAATACTTAGAGCGGCTTCTTAAAGAATTATGTTTTGAGTTTACATTTTGATAAACTTGGCAACTTTCTGAGAGTTTCCATCTATCAAATTAATGAAGTAAGTTCCTGAAGGTAAATCGTTAACAGAAACATTGATACTGTTCTCGCCTTCCAGTGCAGAAGGAGTGATAGTTTTCATAATATTTCCTGCAATAGAATAAATTCTCATGGTAACCTCATCTGGATTTGCAACTGTATATTCAATTTGAATATTAAACTTTGCAGGATTTGGGAAGAGTTTAATTTCTGATTCCCATACTTTAGCACTGGTCAGGTTTGGTGCAACCCCAGTTACTACTGAACCTGACTTCCAAATTCCTCTGCCATGTGTACCTAAGTAAATAACCTCTCTGTTACTTGCTTCACCAAAAGGCAATGTTTGTTGATCTATATCAATAACAGGAAAGTTTCCAATTGTTGAGTTTTCTTCAGCATATATTGGACTTGCAGCCCATACGTCATTTGTTGTCCAAACACCCTTATCTGTACCCAATATAACTCGGTCAGAATTAGTCATATCAAAGATCGCATCGTATACTGGGAAATTAGGTAAATCACCACCTACAGCTCTAGCAACAGGATTTGCTCCCATAGCACCAGTGACAACATATACATGTGACGAAGTAATACCATAATTTCCGGTAGTAACTAATAATGTTTCTGGATCATTCGGATGAATACTAATTCCTGTCACTGTTCCTCCTCCAAAACCAGAGATTCTAGTTCTTGTAACTTTATCAGCATCATCTTGTGTGTAAACATCGTTTATCCCATTCAATCGATCAACTGACCCACCTACTGATGCAAACAATTTATCTCCATTAGGAGAAAACACCATTCTGTATCCACTTCCACCTGGAACAAACAACCACTTCAGTTCTTCGGAAGTATTAATTGCATCTCTTCCCAACATAATTCCTGAAGTTCTACCTGAACAACTTCTAGCAGCATGAGACTGACCAGATAAACACTCTTGCGATGTCGACATTGCGATTATACTTTGAACTGGATCTTGGATTAATTCTACATCTCCAGGTTCGAGGTTTGTTGTTAGAATGTGTTGTATTGGCAATTGCGCTGTTCTACTCCCTACATTAAGGACAGATCCTGCTTTATAGTTAGAAGCATAATAGGCATTTACTTTTGCATTTAATTGTGGTGGACTATTAAAGGTTACTGAAAACTCCATTGTAGTTTCATCCAAAGTACCAATACCGTTTCCTGTAAAACCTCCAGCTCCGTTGTATTTTAATCTATCGTCAATCGTCCCAATTTCTATGCTTCCCAGAATAACCTCAGCAGCATCTTGAATTGGTTTAATTGTTCCACTGAATGTTTTTCTTATTCCAGTGCCCAAATCAATTGCATCAGCTACAGTATCTGATTCGAAAGCAAGAAAAAACTTACTTGTTTTATCGTCTCTAGATTCCCATAAAGCCAGTTTTGTGTAAAAGTGTCCTTGGTCGTCACAATATTGACCACATGCAGCACCACCTTTAACATCTACAATTAGACCTCTTCCAACGTTATTATATTGAGCAGAGGTATACTTAACATCAGCAATACTCGAAACTACGCAGTCAAAACCATCACCATTGGTAATGTTTTCATTAAACACTACTGCTCCAAAATCAGTATCACCAGGTCTCAGGGGAGAAACGATAATATTTCCATTGTCTTGTGTTCCGCCAATAACGTAATCGAAATTTGCAATATCGATACTGTAAAATTGGGTTGTCATATATCCCTTATTCACATCAAAAAATTCATAGCCGCCATCTAAAGACTTAAATACGCCGCCGTCATTCCCAAAATACAATTGATTAGGATTCTTTTTGTTGTAAGTCATAATGTGGTGATCAACATGAACGAAAAATGGATTGTGCCCTCCATTTGCTCTTCCACCTACAGAAGCTTGCGTCCAGTTTCCATCAAACCTCCAAAGGTCAACTCCACCTATCCATATATTTTCTCTTGTAGAATCAGCAGTGTTTGGCACTACCTTAAATAATAAATCGTACCATGCCTGCGAATTTCCGAAAATATCGAAGTTTGGATTACTTGTAGGAACATTTGGATTTATGGTTTTAAATGTTTTTCCTCCGTCTACCGATTCTATAATATCAATTAATACATCTCCAGCATCAGTAAGTGCGGCATATACCTTAAGAGGATTAATTACAGAAGCACTTAATTTCATTCTGTTTGACCCAGTAACCCAACCGTCAGCAACTTCAGTTCTAACAAACCCACACGTGTTAGTAGCTGAAATATCGTCTAAGTAAAAGAATCGGCCGTCATCAGATCCAACCCATAACATCTTTCCATCTAAACTAAATTCCAACGAATTAATATCTCCCACAAACGGAGGAGTTCCTGATCCACCAACACAAATTAGGTTATCTATCCATGTTAATCCGCCATCAAACGAAACCTGCAATCCTCTATATGTGGCAACTGCAATAATCTTGGCATCGATAGGGCTAACTTTCACTTCATTGATCGTCCTGAATCGTTGATCCGTTCCAGCAACTTCAGTACTCTCTAGTAATGTCCATGTTAATCCTTGGTCAATTGACTTCATTATACCTATTCCTGGTTCTTTTGGGGTTGAATTACCGTTTTCCGTTGATCCAGCTAGTTCAAAAGAGGCTGCTCCAGTAGCTAAATAAACGACCCCATCTGGACCTTGTGTTAAGTAGCTTGTAGTCAATGTTTTTTCTGTTCCGAAACTTGTCGTCCAGGTGTTGCCTCCATTCAGGCTTCTAAAAACACCTCCAGTTACACTTGCTGCAATGATTATTTCTGGATCGTTAATATCAACGACTAACCCTCTAGTTCTACCTCCAATATTGGTTGGTCCAATTGGTTCAAACTCTAAACCAATTCCTCCAGCTCTACTCGCGCGCTTATTCTCAATTTGAGCAATTACACGATTATAATCTTCCTCTTTCACTTCTCCGTTTTCAACTGAACCTCTAATAGACTTCCAGTATTCAACAGCACCTTGCGCAGAAGCACTGTTACTATTGTTTTCTCTGACCTGATATGAGGCCTCGGCCACATTACTCTGATTTCTTTTTATACCACTGTAAATCAAAGCAGTAAGACCAGCTAGAACGGCAAGGGAAAGTATTTTAATCTTCATATTGTAATAATTAATGTATTCAGCAAAATAGAGTGCAATTTAAATCATTTTCTCAAACAACTTTAATCAAATATTTTAGTGGCTTATTGTTTAAAATAAACAACTACGTAATAAGAACAAATGACTAGAATAAATGTTTTTCAGCATGATAAGAAGAACGAACCAATGGACCGCTTTCTACAAATCTAAATCCCATTTCTAAACCAATTTCTTTGTATTTCTGAAAGCGTTCAGGCTTAACAAATTCATAAACCGGTAGATGCTTTTTTGTAGGTTGAAGGTATTGGCCTAAAGTCAACACATTGACTTCTACAGACCTTAGGTCCTCCATCGTTTCTATTATCTCCTTATCAGTTTCGCCTAAACCCAGCATAACACCACTTTTAGTTCGCATTCCACCTTTTTTCAATCGGTACAACACCTCGAGACTTCTATCGTATTTTGCTTGGATTCTTACTTCTTTGGTAAGTCGCCTTACTGTTTCTAAATTGTGTGAGACAATCTCTGGAGCAACATCAATAACTCTTTGAAGGTTTTCCCAGTTTCCTGCAAAATCGGGAACTAAGGTTTCTAAAGTAGTTGTAGGACTTAATTCTCTAACCTTATTGACGGTCTGCGCCCAAATATCTGAGCCACCATCTTTAAGGTCATCTCTGTCAACAGAAGTGATAACACAATGTTTCACTTTCATCAACTTAACCGATTTAGCTACTCGCAATGGCTCAAATGGATCAGCCCCTAAAGGTTTACCGGTAAGTACATTACAAAAACCACATGATCGAGTACAGATATTACCCAATATCATAAAAGTTGCAGTTCCTGCACCCCAACACTCTCCCATGTTAGGACAGTTACCGCTCTCACATATAGTGTTCAATTTGTGTTCAGAAACTATGTCACGAACGTGCTTATAGTTCTCACCAGTAGGAAGTTTAACCCGCAACCATTTTGGCTTGCTTATTTTTTGCTTCGATTCTAAAAGTTCACTCATTATTATAAATAGGTTTTTCTGCCAAACAGAAAACTGATATAGACATTAAAAAATACATTGTATTGGCGATTAAACGCCATTTGTGGAATTGGATCAATAAATCCATCTAAAATCACTCCAGCCTCAATCGCCTTAATTTCATCCTCTTCAGGTGAAAATTCAAAATTCAAAGCAAATTTAGCCGACGCTCCTGGAACAATGGTACTACTTCCCACACCTGAACGCCAAGGCCCTTTTCCCGAAATTCGCTCGTATGAATGGATATATGGATTGTATTGTTCTGTACTTGGTGTAGGATTTTCATTGAGGTCGCCCACCTGAACTTCCACAAAAACAGGTTTCAGCCATCCTGCAGTAAGCGCAAGATTATAGACGCTACTAATTTGAACTCCACGAATAACCAACTTTTTGAATATTACCTTTTGTTGACCAACGCCTGCTCTAATCTGATAAAAACTATTCAGCTTTCCATAGACAATATTAGATTCATCCTGTCCTTGATTAAAACTCTTTTGCTCTTTAACATGCTTGATATTAGAAATATCTATATTCCAAAAGTTTTTTTGAGTAGCCGTGACGAATTTTTCTTGCCTAAACTCACCACCAATGCCAGTCGTATGGACCTTAAAACCAAGGTTCCAACTCTTTCTGTAAATATTTTTACCGAAATTAGTTGAACTACTATCTTGACAAATTCCTTCCGTTATGAAAACTGCAGAAATCAGCAAAACAATAAAGATATTTAGATTCTTAATTAACATTGAATTAGCAAATATACTTATATAAAAAGCTATTGATAACTATGGCAATTTGCAAAAAAAAAGGTTCTCGAGAGAACCTTTTTCTTAAATTTTTATCTAAGATTAAGCTCCTCTACTAATGAGATTTAATGCTGAACCTGCACGATACCAATCGATCTGCTGAGCATTGTAAGTGTGATTTACTTTAATTATATCCTTACCTCCATCAGCATGCACAACCTCTATTGTCAGTTGCTTTTCTGATGCAAAATCTTTTAGGTCAACAAAATTAAAAGTATCTGATTCTTGGATTTTATCGTAATCAGATTCTTGGTCGAATGTTAATCCTAACATTCCTTGCTTCTTCAGATTAGTTTCATGAATTCTTGCAAACGATTTTACCAAAACAACTTTGACTCCTAAGTGCCTTGGCTCCATTGCAGCGTGTTCTCTAGAGGAACCCTCACCGTAGTTATGATCTCCTACAACAATTGTTGAAACACCTGCAGCTTTGTATGCTCTTGCAGTTGCTGGAACCTCTCCCAGATCACCAGTTATCTGATTTTTAACAGAATTCATTGCACCACCAAAAGCGTTTACAGCACCAATTAAGCAGTTATTAGAAATATTATCTAAATGCCCTCTATACCTTAACCAAGGCCCAGCCATTGAAATATGATCAGTAGTGCATTTTCCGTGAGCTTTAATAAGCAAACGTACTCCAGTTAAATCACCGCCATCCCACTCTGCAAAAGGTGTCAATAATTGCAACCTCTCAGAGTCTTCTTTTACTACAACTTCTATCCCACTGCCGTTCGATGAGGGAGCTTGGTATCCATTGTCCTCAACATCAAATCCTTTTTCCGGCAATTCCCAACCTGTTGGAGGGTCTAATTTCACTTCTTCACCAGCTTCGTTAGCCAATGTATCTGTAATTGGATTAAATCCTAAGTTCCCAGATATTGCAATTGCCGCTACCATTTCTGGTGAAGTTACAAAGGCGTGCGTATTTGGGTTACCATCAGCACGTTTCGAGAAGTTTCTATTGAATGAATGTACAATCGTATTCTTCTTTTCTTTCTCAGCACCAGCTCTTGCCCACTGACCAATACAGGGACCACAAGCATTTGTAAATATAGTAGCATCTAGTTGCTCAAATGCATCTAAAATTCCATCTCGAGCAACAGTAAATCTTACTTGCTCAGAACCAGGGTTAATTCCAAATTCAGCTTTAATTTTAAGACCTTTTTCAACTGCTTGTTTTGCAATTGACGCTGCTCTTGATAAATCTTCATACGAGGAGTTTGTACAAGAACCAATTAATCCCCATTCAACTTTTGTTGGCCAATCGTTTGAAGCCGCCGCAGCTGCCATTTCAGAAACTGGTGTAGCCAAATCTGGTGTAAACGGACCATTCACATGTGGTTCCAGTTCCGATAAATTTATTTCAATAACCTGATCAAAGTATTGCTCAGGATTAGCATAAACTTCATCGTCGCCTGTTAAGTGTTCTGCAACCTCATCAGCTAAAGTGACAACATCTGCTCTTCCAGTTGCACTTAAATATCTTCTCATTGAATCATCGTAACCGAATGTTGAAGTAGTAGCTCCAATCTCAGCACCCATATTACAAATAGTACCTTTTCCTGTACATGAAATTGACTGAGCACCTTCACCGAAATATTCTACAATACAACCGGTACCACCTTTAACAGTCAATATACCTGCAACCTTCAGGATAACATCCTTAGGAGAGCTCCAGCCGCTTAATGTTCCAGTTAGCTTAATTCCTATCAATTTTGGAAATTTAAGTTCCCAAGGCATTCCTGCCATAACATCAACTGCATCTGCACCTCCAACTCCAATAGCCACCATTCCTAGTCCGCCTGCATTTACTGTGTGACTATCAGTACCTATCATCATTCCACCTGGAAATGCATAGTTTTCAAGTACCACTTGATGTATAATTCCAGCGCCTGGCTTCCAGAATCCTATTCCATATTTATTAGAAACCGAAGAAAGAAAATTGAAAACCTCGTTGTTTTTGTTTAAAGATTCTTGAAGATCTTTATCGGCACCCATTCTAGCTTGAATAAGGTGATCTGCATGCACTGTCGAAGGCACAGAAGCTGAACTTTTGCCAGCTTGCATAAACTGCAACAAAGCCATCTGAGCCGTTGCATCCTGCATAGCTACTCTATCTGGCGCAAAATCAACATAGTTTTTTCCTCGGCCATATTCCGTTTCGGCTTTTCCGTCCCAAAGGTGCGTATACAGTATTTTTTCAGAAAGCGTTAATGGTTTATTACGAATCTCTCGTGCTGCTTTTATCCTTTCAGGGTACCGTTGGTACACCTTTTTAATCATGTCCAAATCGAATATCATAACTTTGAATTTCTAATTTTACATTGGCTACTTTTCCGTGTAGCGAAGGTAAAAAATTATACCTATAATTTTGTTATAAATTGAGAAAACAAGTACTAAAAGAGAATATTTACGTGGCTCTTAATGCCATTAAAAGTCAGACACTTAGAACGGTTTTAACTGCAATGATCATTGCTATTGGAATTACTGCGCTCATCGGAATATTGACCGCAATTGACTCGATTAAAGCCTCCATCCAATCTGAGTTTACCAACATGGGAGCAAACACTTTTGTTATTCGTCAGTATCGCTCAAGGGCAAAAGTTAAAAACGAAGACAATGAGAAGAAACGCATCACCTATTTCGAGGCTCAAAAATTTAGAAATGAGTTTGATTCAGATGCGAAAGTCTCCGTTTTCTTGAGCGCATCATTCAATTCTACTGTAAAGTATAAGAGTGAAAAAACCAACCAGAACGTCAGTGTTATGGGTATTGATCACAACTACCTAAAAACAGCTGGATATTCAGTTGAAAAAGGCAGAAACATGAGTAATACCGATTTTCAAAATAATCGGAGAGTTGCACTAATAGGAAGCGAAGTCAATAAAACTTTATTTAAAAATGTTGACGCAATAGGTAGCGAGATCTCCATTGATGGAGTTCGCTACACGATTGCAGGAGTTTTAAAAGAAAAAGGAAGTAGCTCAGGAATGGGAGGCGACCGCCTAGTTTTGCTGCCACTTGGTGTCACGAGGCAATATTTCGGCAACCCAAATGAAACTTTCACTCTAAACGTGATGACCGAGCGTCCAGAACAATTAATTCCAACCATTGATGATGCCACAGGTAAATTCAGACAAATCAGAAAAATTCCATTGTCTAAACCTGATGATTTCGAAATTCGCAGAAGCGATAGTTTAGCAACAAAACTGATTGAGAATATTAGAAATGTGACTATAGCAGCTGGGATAATCGGAATGATCACATTATTAGGAGCGGCAATAGGATTAATGAATATTATGCTGGTTTCAGTCACAGAAAGAACGCACGAAATAGGAGTTCGGAAGTCTTTAGGGGCTTCTCCTTCGGTGATAAAAACTCAATTTTTAACTGAGGCAGTTCTTATTTGCCAAATGGGTGGAGTTGCTGGAATTGTTTTTGGAATAATTATAGGAAATGTCACTTCGCTGCTAACAGGAGGTGCATTCATAATTCCTTGGTTGTGGATTTTCTCAGGGTTTAGCTTGTGTTTTGTGGTTGGAGTACTTTCTGGATATTACCCTTCGGTAAAAGCTTCGAAACTCGATCCTATTGAGGCTTTACGGTATGAATAACTAATAATTAAGTCGATATCCAACATACAACCTCGCTTGACCTCTAGTGTAACCAAACCTACCCTCTCCACTATTAAATTTAAACTGCCGATAGTTATATTCTGCTGAAAAACCACCGAAAAACTTCGGACCATTATATCCAAGGCCAAAACGAATACCAAACCTAGGAATGATATTAGTTTTTTTGTAAACCAACAAACCTTCAGCATTTTTCAACCTTGTATTTGCTAAAGCAAGACCAGGAGAAAGTGTAAGGTTTGTAAAAACATGCTCAAAAAGAACCAAAGTGTAAGAGTAACCAATCAATGGAGCTAAACTTCTAAACCTTGCATCTTGAAAAAAATTAGATGAATTTGAAGAATTCGAGAAAAAATCTGGAGAAATCACAGAATCTGCGATTATCGCAAAGGAATTTAAGGAGCTTCCTAAAAAAAATGATCCAGCACTTTTCTTCTGCCATTCAGATTGAGCATAAACGGACTGAAGCGAGAATTTTTCATAATTAAATACATAATAAACACTGCCCCCTAAACATCTACTCCGCATGTCTAATCGCTGTGGATATGGGTTGCCTAAAGTCCAATCTTTGTTAAACGATGCTGGATTAGACAAATAGTAACCATTATAAAACTGGATATTTAGGTCTGCATCAAATTTCTTCGTAAATACATGGCCCTGAAAGTCTAATCGAGTAGTTTTTCCATGCGTTGACTCTGGCCCACCCCTATCTAAACGAGCAAAAGAAATCCCTAACTTTAACCACCTGTATATGACTCCAAACCCCAAATCAACGTCCACATTTGGCTTATATTTACTTTCAAAAGTATTTCCAACATCAGAAATTGCGAAACTATTGGTTCGATTTAGTGTAAAAAGCTTGAAAGAAATTTTCCCGCTTAAATCACCTATGTAAGATGAATCTTGCATGTAGCTTTTCTTGAACAACGAGTCAGGTACAGCTGAACTGGCGAATCCTGAGACCGAGATTCCAATAACAAAAAGTATAAATAAAGACCGAATCATAACATATTTACAAATATAGAAGTAGATCTCAAATAAAAAAGAGCCGGCATAACCGGCTCTTTTTTGACTAGTAATATGTAGCGACTTTTATTTTACTTCTTCAAAATCAACATCAGTAACCTCATCCTCAGCTTTTGCGTCTGAACCTTCTTGCGAAGCATCAGCACCGGGCTGTCCTTGCGCACCGCCTTCAGCAGCCTGTGCAGCATACATTTCTTCTGATGCAGCTTGAAATGCAGTGTTCAGTGTTTCCATTGCAGCATCAATTGCTTCAATATTTTCTGATTTATGAACTTCTTTCAACTCGTTTAATGCAGTTTCAATAGGCTCTTTCTTTTCAGCAGGAATTTTATCACCGTACTCCTTCAATTGTTTTTCCGTTTGGAAAATTAAATTGTCAGCAGCATTTAACTTATCAACTTTTTCTTTCGCTTTGTTGTCAGCTTCAGCATTTGCTTCTGCTTCTTCTTTCATTTTTTCAATTTCTGCGTCAGACAAACCACTAGAAGCTTCAATTCTAATTGACTGTTCTTTTCCTGTTGCTTTATCTTTTGCGGAAACATTTAAAATTCCGTTAGCATCAATATCAAATGTTACTTCAATTTGAGGTGTTCCTCTTTGTGCTGGTGGAATATCAGAAAGGTGAAATCTTCCAATTGTTCTGTTATCCTTCGCCATTGGACGCTCTCCTTGCAAAACATGAATCTCAACCGAAGGCTGATTATCCGAAGCAGTAGAGAAAGTCTCTGATTTTTTTGTTGGAATAGTAGTATTCGATTCTATTAATCGAGTACTTACACCACCCATTGTTTCGATACCCAAAGAAAGAGGAGTAACGTCTAATAAAAGAACATCTTTTACTTCTCCAGTCATAACACCACCTTGAATCGCCGCTCCTAAAGCAACTACTTCATCAGGGTTAACACCTTTACTTGGCTCTTTTCCAAAGAATGCTTTTACAGCATCTTGAACTGCTGGGATTCTAGTAGAACCACCTACCAAAATAACTTCATCAATATCTGCTGGGGTCATATCAGCATTTTTCAATGCAGACCTACAAGGCTCAATTGTTCTTTTAATCAGCTCATCTGCTAATTGCTCAAATTTTGCTCTAGATAAAGATCTTACCAAGTGTTTTGGCACACCGTCAACTGGCATTATGTATGGCAAGTTAATTTCGGTGGAAGTAGTTGAAGACAATTCAATTTTAGCTTTTTCAGCAGCTTCTTTCAAACGCTGCAATGCCATTGGATCTTTAGATACATCTAATCCGTTCTCATCCTTAAATTCGGCAACTAACCAGTCGATGATTACATGATCAAAATCATCACCACCAAGGTGTGTGTCTCCGTCGGTAGACTTCACTTCAAAAACTCCGTCACCCAATTCTAATATGGATACATCATGGGTTCCACCACCGCAGTCAAAAACTGCAATTTTAATATCTTGACCTTTCTTGTCCATGCCATAAGCAAGTGACGCAGCCGTTGGTTCGTTAATAATTCGTTTAACTGTAAGACCCGCAATTTCGCCGGCTTCTTTTGTTGCTTGTCTTTGGCTATCGTTGAAATAAGCAGGAACCGTTATTACCGCTTCAGTAACTTCATGTCCAAGATAATCTTCTGCTGTTTTCTTCATTTTCTGAAGAACCATTGCAGATATTTCTTGAGGAGTAAAAAGACGATCGTCGATTTTTACTTTTGGTAATACGCCATCTTTTTCAATTTTGTAAGAAACTCTTTTTATTTCGCTTGAAATTTCAGCAAACGTATGGCCCATAAAACGCTTAATCGAATTAACCGTTTTGGTAGGATTTGTAATAGCCTGACGTTTTGCAGGATCGCCTACTTTTCTTTCACCACCTTCAATAAATGCAACAATTGAAGGGGTTGTTCTTTTTCCTTCACTATTTGGGATTACCACAGGCTCGTTACCTTCCATAACGGCAACGCACGAGTTGGTAGTTCCTAAATCAATTCCAATAATTTTTCCCATGACTTAATTTTGTAATTCGTTTTATAATCTTATTTGAACCCAATAGACAAGCAGTATGCCATTAGAATTTAAAGGCCTTCTAGCTGACAAAGCTTCTAACTATTTAAGAAAAAAAAGAAATTAGTGACAGCTTGTCAGTTATTGGCAAGCCGATGGAAATTTATGTGATGGGTCAGAGCAAAATGCCTTAGCTCCCGTCAGACCGAGCAGAACTCCTGTTGCCAATTCATCATCTGATGCACTGCTTAACAAAAATTCTACGGGCAGGAATCCATGCGCAATTAATTGCTCATTCATGGTTATTACTTGCCTTCCAGCTAGAACTCCAAATCCATTTACAACATTGGTATATTCTGGTCTATCTTGGGCTATACCCTCTCCAGAGTTTTTAACTTGTCGATAATAAAATAAATCTTCAGAAACAGCAATCATCTTAAAGTCTATTGGTCCCGATTTTCGATACAACAAGTTTGGCGTTTCTGAAGCATCCGGAATTACAGCTGCTATTCTTTCATAAAAGCCTCTCCCCGAAAATTTCACATCAGTTGGTTTAGGATTTTGCGAATCATTAAAGACTTTTTCACCCAATTCGAACTCTATAGTTTTTTCTACTTCTTCTGTGGCTCCCAAATAAACTTCATAATAAGTGAAAATCATTTTTAAGCTTCCGACCTTCGTTCCATTAGGATATGTTAAATCAAATTCTAAATCGCTTACATTAACTCCGTTAATAAGAGAAACCGCTCTATTAGCGCGCGAACGAAACCCATTAGCAGAACTAAGAAAAAATGGCGCATTAAGACTCTCTTTTACTATACTAAAATTACCTCCGATTTCCTTACCGTCGACCGTCCCTTCTAATCTGAAATCAGATTCTGAGTTAAAGTACATAGCATCATCAGGATTGTTCTTTGTTGGATAAACATGATAAAGAATTTGATCAGGTCCAAAAAATTCGCCCAATTCCTTATTACTAACTTCTGTTCTTATTAAATTCATTCGACGCCGTTCTTCACCAAAAAGTGACTCAACAAGAACCAAGTCTACGTCTCTAAAATAGTTAGAATCTGGATTTTTGGCATATGCTTGAGGATTACCTACACCCGAAAAAGATTTTGTTATTCTAAAAACCTGAACAGAATCGTATGGGTTTATAACGCCATAAACTATAGCCTGCGCGTCATATTCGGCATTAACCTGAAGATCATTTTTACAACCTAAAAAGAAAGCTACGATGGTCAATAATGACAGTGCTTTAATAAAAACCGAATTGTAATTTTTTGTGTTCATTCAAGACTTTATAGTAAATTATATTTGCACCTTTTAATTGCAAGCCAGCAAAGATAATAATTTGGCTTGCCTTTGAAATAAGATTTTATAAATGGACAATATGCGCCTACAAATGGTAAATTATGAGTACTCAAATTAATAAAACAGTAAGTTCTAAAGCAAAAAAGGTGACCACTCATGTTCTTCTTGAAATGAAAGAAAAAGGAGAAAAGATTGCAATGCTTACTGCATATGATTTTTCTATGGCTCGCTTAATTGACCAAGCAGGAATTGACGTCATTTTAGTAGGTGATTCTGCTTCAAATGTTATGGCTGGTCACGAAACTACGCTTCCTATTACATTAGACCAGATGATATATCATGCAGCATCGGTAATTCGGGGCATAACAAGTTCTTTGGTTGTGGTGGATTTACCCTTTGGTACTTACCAAGGGAATAGCAAGGAAGCTCTAAATTCTTCTATTAGAATAATGAAAGAATCTGGAGCACATGCCGTTAAAATGGAAGGTGGTAGTGAAATAATGGAATCAGTTCAAAGGATTTTTTCTGCAGGAATTCCTGTTATGGGTCACCTCGGACTTATGCCACAAAGTATCTATAAATATGGCACTTATGTAGTAAGGGCTAAGGAATCAGAGGAAGCAGATAAATTGATTGAAGATGCTATTAAATTAGAAGCAGCAGGTTGTTTTGCCATTGTTTTGGAAAAGATACCTGCTACTTTAGCAGAAAAAGTTGCAAAAACAGTTCGAATTCCGGTGATCGGAATTGGCGCTGGTGGTGAAGTTGATGGTCAAGTTTTAGTACTTCATGATATGTTAGGCATTACTCAAGAGTTTTCTCCAAGATTCTTAAGACGCTATGGAAACCTTGCTGATCAAATAAAAAGTGGCGTATCGGCATACATTGAAGATGTAAAGCGGTCCGATTTTCCCAACAAAAATGAACAGTACTGATGATTAACGTCATTTTTGAAGACAATCATTTAATTGTTGTAAATAAAAAAGCAACCGAGCTAGTTCAAGGTGATATCACTGGCGATGAGCCTTTATTGGAAAAAGTTAGAACTTACCTTAAAATAAAATATGACAAGCCCGGTAACGTATTTGTCGGTCTTCCTCACAGATTAGACAGGCCTACTAGTGGAGTTGTAGTTTTCACTAAAACGAGTAAGGCATTAAGTCGAATGAATGATGTTTTCAGAGAACGTACCGTTCAAAAAACATATTGGGCAGTTGTAAAGAACAAGCCTCAGGAAACTGAAGGACTTTTAGTTAACTATCTAAAAAAATCGGAAGAAAAGAATAAATCATATATCGAGAAAAACGATAATAATGGTGCAAAATATGCAGACTTACGTTACAGACTAATCGGTTCCTCAGGAGGATTTCACTTACTTGAAGTGAGCCCGAAAACTGGTCGGCATCACCAAATAAGATTGCAGCTTTCTGCAATGGGTTCTGCAATAAAAGGTGATTTAAAATACGGGTCAGATCTTGCAAATAAAGACGGTTCCATTCATTTACATGCTCGTAAAATTGAATTTATCCACCCTGTAAAAAAAGAACCCGTTTCTTTTGAAGCACAGGTACCTAATGAGAAATTATGGAATGCTTTTAGAAAGTTACTCTAGCTCTGAATTAATCAATAGACTATTACCGTATTCACTAATTTTACCGTTAACATCCTTAACCTGGGCAACCCAGTAAAATAGGTCTCCATTGGAAACTTTCATGTTTTCAGCTGTTGATCCGTCCCACTCATTGCTTGAGTCAATAGAAGTAAATACCGTTTTACCTGCTTGATCAATAATTCTCAATCTGAAACTAACCCCTTCTTTTTTGAGCCCTAATGGAAACCATTTACCAACGTCAGGATTATAGACAGTCGTAGCCATTAAATTATAACCTCTTAATATTCTTACCGATTTTACTGAAGAATCCTTGCAACCAGCTGAGGATCTCACAACCATTTTAACACTGTACATTCCTTTCGAAGCAAAAGTGTATTCAAATTCGTCTGCGGAAGCAATTGGTTCTCCATCAACATACCACTCATAATCAGCACTATTCAACGAATTCATTGCGCTAAATTGCACATATGGGTTATCAATATCATAGTTCTTTTTGTAGCCAATTCTCGCCATTGGGGCTTGACAAACAACGTGAACCTGTTGAATGATCTTACCATTTTCCAGTACCTGAAATACTGTATTTCCAGCACTAGAAAGCTTAAACTGTTTAAATTCGTCAAGAGTCATTCTCTTATTATTCCACTTAAATGACAAGCTTTCTGTTGATTTAGAATCTGAAATAAACTCTAATTTCTCACCTATACAATAGGTTGTTTTATGCATTATAAATTTTGGTAATTGACGATTTAACTTCTCATTTACGGGAGTATAGGCTTCCTCATTAAGAACAATTAGCTCTTGTTTTTTTATATCCGAAGAATTACCTGCGTGCAAAACTGAATTAGTTGCTGATCCCTCTTCTGTTTTATTCGGTTCCTCTGCAGTCACTCTAGCACTAACACTAGAGATTGGAGTTTTACTTTCTTCCAATGGAGTGTTTAAAGCAACATTACTCTCTGCAACTTCAATTTGCTGTTTATCATTTAAAGTTGTTGTACTAAAATGAATTAAGCCAAGGGCGATACAAGCCACCATGCTAAAGGCTGCTCCAACCATAAACTTAGATTTACTAAGTAAATATCTTCTGTTGTTGTCTAAAACCTTAGACTCAATTGCACTCCAATCTCCCTTTCGGAATTCGTTTTCAAACCCGTCAAATAGATTTTTTATGTTTTTATCAGCTTGCATATTTTGCCTCCAATAATTTTTTAATATCTTTTCTCAATTTCTTTTTTGCCTTAAATAAATTAGACTTCGATGTTCCCTCTGAAACTTCTAAGATTTCAGCAACCTCTCCATGAGTAAAACCTTCAATAACAAAAAGATTAAAAACTGCTCGATACATTGGAGAGAGGTTTTGAATGGCCTTAACTAGGTTTTCACGACCAATAGAAATTAGAAGCTCATTTTCTTCCATTTCCTCTTGTTCGGTACTTCCTATGAGGTAGTCCTCATTATCACCTTCATTAATACTCAAAAACTGCATCTTCTGTTTCCGAATTTTATCTAAAGCCATGTTAACAAAAACTCGCTTTAGCCAACCTTCAAACGAACCATTACCATCGAAACTATCAATTTTATCAAAGACCTTTATGAACCCATCTTGAACGATATCCTCTGCATCCTGACTGCAACTACAATAACGATAGCAAGTTGACATCATTAATCCAAAAAATCGATTGTAAAGTTCTTTCTGACATCTAGCGTCACGATCTTTACAGCCTCTAATGATTTCGGATATTTGCACATTAATAAATCGTTCCATATGGAATTCTATAAGGAGACGCAACTTTAATAATATAGTTGCCTGTAGATTCAAATTTACCCAAATGAATTTGTTCGTTGCAATATTTTAATATAATTCAATCTTCTAAACCAATAAAAGTGAAGAGATTATCTACTTTTGCAAGCCAAATTCAAATCACAAAATAACATGAAAGTAACAGTAGTTGGAGCAGGTGCAGTAGGAGCAAGTTGCGCAGAATATATTGCAATTAAAGATTTTGCATCGGAAGTAGTGTTGATAGATATTAAAGAAGGATTTGCTGAAGGTAAAGCCATGGATTTAATGCAAACGGCTTCATTAAACAGTTTTGATACTAAAATTACTGGAACTACAAATGATTATTCAAAGACTGCCAGTAGTGATGTAGCTGTTATCACTTCAGGTATTCCGAGAAAACCAGGAATGACTAGAGAAGAACTTATATCTACTAATGCTAGTATTGTAAAATCTGTAGCTGAAAATTTAATTAAACATTCTCCAGAGGTTATCATAATTGTTGTTTCCAATCCAATGGATACGATGACATACTTAGCACACCAAGCTATAGGTATTCCAAAAAATAGAATTATAGGAATGGGTGGAGCACTAGATTCTGCACGATTCAAGTATCGTCTTGCTGAAGCTTTGGGATGCCCAGGTTCTGACGTTGACGGAATGGTAATCGGTGGACACAGTGATACCGGAATGATTCCACTCACAAGATTAGCGACAAGAAATAGTGTTCCTGTTTCTGAATTTTTGAGTGATGACCAAATGTCTGATGTAAAAGAAGAGACTAAAGTTGGTGGTGCTACTTTAACAAAACTTTTAGGAACTTCTGCTTGGTATGCACCTGGTGCTGCTGTATCAGCAATGGTTCAAGCAATTGGTTGTGATACTCAAAAAATGTTCCCTTGCTCTTGCCTTCTTGCTGGCGAATATGGGCTTAGTGATATTTGTATCGGAGTACCTGCAATAATTGGTAAAAATGGCATTGAAAAAATTGTGGAAATCAATTTAGATGCTGACGAAAAAGCAAAACTTGAAGAATCTGCAGCTGCAGTTAGAAAAACAAATGGACTACTGTAGTCTCTAGATTTAAACAGAATTTAAAAGCCTCTTTTGACGAATTCAAAAGGGGCCTTTTTTTTGTCAAAATTCCAGTCAACTTAACTGAATAAATTCTCGCAATGCACTTGATATGAATTCAAAAAATCATTATTAGTGGATTTAAATACAAGTAAACACTTTGTTTTTCAGCTACTTAATACTCATAAAAGTAGTATGTTACCATATAGACCGAAGTTCTATATTTGCACGCTTTAATTTTAACTAAACAGTGGCAACAAATGCAAAACAAAACGGCTATATGGCTCTTTACAATTTTACTGACAGCAGCCAGTATTTATCAGCTTTCGTTTACTTGGATAACCAACAGTGTTGAAAATGATGCTGAGTCATACGCCAGCGGAAAACTTGACTCATTATTAGTCGTCAAACCTGGAATGAGCAATTATGCTCAAGATTCAGCTTTTACTACAATTGAAAGCAATTACTTGCTTGATGTTGGTTCAAAAGAAGCCTATCCCCTACTAGGTTATACTTATCGTGAATGCAAACTTCGAGAATTAAACAAAGGTCTTGACCTGCAAGGTGGCATGAACGTTACTCTTGAAGTTTCAGTGGTTGAGCTTGTCAAAGTAATGGCAGCAGAAAGTAAAGATGAAACATTCCTCAAGTCTATTAACGATGCTATTGAATTGCAGAAAAATAGTCAAGAAGATTTCACTTCTCTATTTGGACAAGCAGTAGAAGCTAATGATCCTGAATTCAAGTTAAGCTCTATATTTCATAATAGAGAAAACAAAGATCTTTTTCCTCGTGAAGCTACAAACGCTGAAGTTCTTGATATAATTAAGAATGAAGCTGAAGATGCTGTAAAAAGAACAGAACAAGTTCTAAGAAAACGGATTGATGGTTTAGGAGTTGTTCAACCAAAAATCCAAAGACTTGCTACCTCAGACAGAATTATTGTTGAATTACCCGGCGTTAGTGATAAAAAAAGGGTTCGTAAAATCCTTCAAGGAACAGCTAAGTTAGAATTCTGGGAAACATATGACAATCGCGAAGTTTTTCAAGGTTTTGAAAAAGCAAACGAATACATGCGCGAACTCAATAAAGCAGGTAGCTCAAGCAAAGACTCTTCAGTTACAGAAGATAGTGTGAACGAAAGTTTAAGCGAATTAGAACTTGGAGATGCTGCAATAGACTCTACTATAATTGATTCAACCACGTCAACAGATACCGAAGATTTACTCTCATCATTAGAAGGAGAAAGTAATGACACGTCAGCTGCTGCAAGAGATCAATCATTTAATGAATTCGCAGCTGAAAACCCTCTATACAGTATTGTTCAAATGAATGTATATCAAGGTACTGAAGCAGAAGGCTTAACAGTTGGTGAAGGCCCGGTAGTAGGATATGTTAGTCTGAAAAATAAAGCAGAAGTAGATGCTCTTTTAGCTGACAGGAACATTCTTAAAAATTTCCCATCTGATATTAAGTTCATGTGGAGTGCTAAACCAATCCTAGGTGATGATAGAAAACCTACTGATGTTTATGCACTGCATGCAATTAAAGTACTGAGGCGAGATGGAAAAGCAAGATTAGAAGGCGATGCAATATCTAACGCTACCGTAACAGCTGACCCGCTTGGGCAACCTGAAATCTCAATGTCAATGAATGCTACAGGTGCTAAAATGTGGAAGCAGATGACACGTGAAGCTTCACAAGGAAACGTAAATGGTACTCCTGCGAATAAAAGTATTGCTGTCGTATTGGATAATTTAGTGTATTCAGCGCCTGTTGTTAATGGTGAAATTCCTGGTGGTCAATCAAGTATTTCGGGACAATTTAGTCCAGAAGAAGCTCAAGATTTAGCTAACGTGCTTAAAGCGGGTAAACTTCCAGTGCCGGCTCAAATTATTGAAGAAGCTATTGTTGGACCTTCATTAGGTCAAGAGGCTATTCAGTCTGGAATGATGTCATTCCTAGTTGCTTTTATACTAGTACTACTTTACATGGCATTCTTTTACTCAAGCGCTGGTCTAATCGCCGATATAGCATTGATAGCAAACGTGTTTTTTGTATTTGGAGTGCTTACCAGTATTGGAGCAACATTAACGCTTCCTGGAATAGCAGGTATCGTTCTTACAATTGGCATGTCGGTAGATGCCAACGTATTACTTTATGAACGAATTAGAGAAGAACTTCGATCTGGAAAAGGTTTAAAGCTAGCAATTAGCGAGGCATTTAGTATTCGAGGTGCAATACCTTCCATTATGGATGCCAACATTACTACAGGCTTAACAGGTCTTATCCTATTGGTCTTTGGAACTGGTCCAATTAAAGGATTCGCGACTACTTTAATTATTGGTATTGCTACTTCATTGTTTTGTGCAATTTTCATCACTCGATTAATCTTTGAATGGCAATTGAGAAGAAAAGAAACTTTATCATTCTCTACTCGATGGACTGAAAATGCTTTTAGAAATATGAACGTCAAGTTCATTATGAGAAGAAAATCATACTATGTACTTTCTTCTATTGTTGTGCTTGCAGGAATCGCTTCTCTAGCGATTCGAGGATTAGACTCTGGGGTTGATTTTACGGGAGGCAGAAGTTACTTAGTTCGTTTTGTTAATCCAGTTGAAGTTGAGAATGTAGGAAGTACTTTAGAAACAGTCTTTGTTTCTAAAGACGGAATTAAACAACGTCCAGAAGTAAAAACTTATGGAACTTCAAATCAAGTAAAGATTACTACTAAATACTTAATAGAGGAAAAAGGTAGTGACATAGAAGATCTTGTTGAAGCAAAACTTAAAACCGGCTTAAACACCATTGGAGATGATTTTGAAATAATGAGTTCGCAATTGGTTGAGCCGACCATTGCTGATGATATTAAGCAATCGGCCATCTGGTCTGTTCTATTTTCACTTGTAGTAATCTTTTTGTATATACTATTTAGATTTAGAAGATGGCAGTATGGGTTAGGAGCCTTGGCAGCTATGTTCCATGATGTATTAGTGGTGTTAGGTATTTTCTCCTTATTCTATGGTATTGCTCCTTGGTCAATGGAAATTGATCAGGCATTTATTGCCGCAATTCTTACGGTAGTAGGTTATTCTATTAACGATACAGTTGTTGTATTCGATAGGATTAGAGAATTCCTTGGTTTACACAAGAAAATGCCATATAAAACTGTTGTGAATAATGCGTTAAATAGCACATTGAGTCGAACAATTAATACTTCTATGAGTACAATTTTAGTATTACTCATGATCTTTATTTTTGGAGGCGAAGTTATTAGAGGATTCGTTTTCGCTCTTATGGTTGGTGTTATCGTAGGAACATATAGTTCCCTATGTATAGCTTCTCCAATTGTTGTTGATCTTGCTAACAAAGACGATAGAGACAAAACATAATTTAAAATATGAATGAATTAAAAAGGGGCTTTTAGCCCCTTTTTTGATGATATTAGCTGTATGGTTTTACTCTTTTTTAGTTTGGGCGGTGGAGAAATATTCATCATCTTATTAGTGATTCTTCTGTTATTTGGTTCGAAAAGAATTCCTGAAATTGCACGTGGTATGGGAAAAGGTATTCGTCAGTTTAAAGACGCTACTAATGACATTCAGAGCGACCTTACGGATAGTATTAAAGATGTTAAAAAAGAAATTGACCAGACTAAAAAGGGCCTAGATAAATAATTTCTTTGAAAAGATAAAATCCGCGTGAATATTTCCAAGACAGAAAACATTCGCTTTGCTTTGTTAGGAAACTTAAGGTTGGTTCTTGCTTTTATGCTCGCAATTGCATCATTTGAATTATCGGCGCAAACTATAATCGCACAAAAGGATTCGAATAATAGTGAGGATAAGGTTCCAAAATCCTTTATCTTTAATCAGTTTTCTGTCAACCAAATACATCCAGATACGATTGTCATGGAAGCAATGGATAGCACCTTTGCTTCTTTTTTCAACTACGACAATCATCTTTCTAACTTTAATATTAACCTTGGAAATCATGGCTCCGCAACCAAAAGTTTGTTGGTTAATGATTCAATTCTAACTGGACTTAATTATTCGTTCGATAATCTTGACGCATTTAGATGGGGAAAAAAGAATCTAAGGTTCAAGGAACTATCACAGCCTTATGCCAGTGTAATGTACTTCAACGGCGCTCAAAACGAGGAAGGAGTTGAGTTGCATTTATCCCAAAATGTAAGAGAAAATTGGAATATTGGAGTTGGATATAGAAAAATAAGTAGCGTAGGATTTTACATTAGGCAGCGCAATGCAATTAACAATTTCTACATCAACCAGCATCTAAAATCGAAAAACCACCGTTATCAGCTTATTTTTTATGGAATATATAATGAATCTTATAATGAAGAAAATGGGGGTATTCAAAACGATACTTTATTTACAGACTCACCTGAAAAAATCTCACGTAAAGGTTTTCCCGTCAATTTTACTGAAGCTATTAACAGGAGTCGCCAACAAGAGTATTTACTAAAGCAGCGTTTCAATTTCGGTCCCTCTAGAAGGTTCTATTATCGGGATGCAAAAGATTCCCTTTATCCAGATTCAATAATTAAAACACAGATTATCCCAAGAATCACCCTTGAGCATACCTTCCAGTATCAGCATCAAGAGTTTGTTTTTGAGGATAAAAATGTAGACTCAACTAACTATTCTTTTAAGCCTATCCCAAGTGGTACCGCAATCTTTGATAAAACACTGTTCAATAAATTTGATAATGAAATAGGCATAATATTACGTCCATGGATAAAAACAGACTCCACTTTCTTAAGTGGTTTAAGGTTTCGTGGTGCAACAGGTTTTGAGTATGGAACCTACGATCAGAATAGTTTTGGTGTCAACCAAACGGATATTTTTCAGAACAATGTTTACGTTAGCTCATCCTTATATAATCTTTCATTTATGAAAAATCATCTAGTATTAAACGGAAAACTTGTTCTCGCAGGTTATAACGAAGCCGACTTCATGATTACTGGCAAATACTCGACTGCTGTGTCTAAGAAAATACGCTTAAGTCTTAAAACAGCCTTTGGTTCTCAAAAACCTGCTTTATTGTATGATCGATATTCGGTTTCTGGCTGGAATTGGAATTCAATCCTTAATAAAATGTCTATTTCCAAGGCAGATTTAAACATGAAAATTGATAGCAACTTTTTCACAGTTGGTATTGCTGGACAATCAATAACCAATTACACCTACTTCGGTTGGGATGGTTTACCTCGTCAATATTCTGGCGTCATCAATACTTTCCGCCCCTATATCGAGAAACTTTTTAATCTCGGAAGTTTTCATTTGAAATTGAAGGGTGGGTATCAATTAACAGATCAAGCTGGAATCATGAACCTACCTGAAATATACACACACAACTCATTATATTTCGAAACAAAATTATTTCAATCGGAAATGTTGATTCGTTTAGGTTCTGACGTTTTCTATGTCTCAGCTTATAGTGCCGATAGATATAATCCTTCTACAAGACAATTTTATATTCAGAACGAGCAGATGGTTGGAGGATATCCATGGCTTGAGCCATATCTAATGGTCAATGTAGAGCGATTTTTCTTTTTTGCCAGAATGGCAAATGTAGGTGAAGGTATTCCTAATTATAGTTATTTAGCCCGACCAGGGTATCCACTGCAAGATCGAGCATTTAAATTTGCTATTAAATGGACGTTTATTAATTAACCTGTTCTTCTACCCTTTTGGTTTCTTTATAAATTTCTTCAAACATTGCGGACCTATCGTGTTTCTCTTTCCAAATAGCACTGTGTATTGCAACTCCCTCAAAACCAGTCCTTCTTGCCAACTCTATTCTTGAATAAATTACACCACCTAAAGCAATTACTTGATGTCCACTTTTATACAATACTGATCGCAACTGCTTCTCTGAATACGCAGCACTAAACTCTTGCATTTCATGTCTATCAAAAACTGGGCTTAAAAAGACATAATCATATTGTTTTTTATCATTCATCAAACTTTGTATGGAGTGAAACGATTTTGTCAATTTTAAATTTCGTTTGAAATATCTGGCAATCCCAAATCCAATATCTCCCCAAAACGAAGTATGCTTTTTATGAGAAGATATGTGTATACCTCTTAAATTAAATCGAGTTGCCAAAGAATAGTGAGAGTGCAATACAACTCTACTCCTAAATTCCTCAGGTATCATAGAGAGATAATCAACCATTTGTCTTCTTGTGAATTTTTTCTTCTTCACATGAAATACATCAATTCCGATTTTCATAAAATCGATTAAATAACCAATTTCTGATTTCGATTTATTAGGACTAGAAACAACAATTAACTTCATGCTCAATTATTAATGTGTTTAATTGTATTCAAAAACTCAGGATCATCTTCAATTGCAGTTCCGATTACAACTAAATTAGCACCAGCAGCAAAAGCACTTTCTATATTTTGCTTTGTTCTAATACCACCACCAACTATCATAGGTAATTCAATTTCTTTTCTAACCGCAGTAATAAACTCGCTTGAAATAGGTCTTGTAGCACCACTTCCAGCATCTAAATAAATCAATTTAAAGCCTAACATTTCACCAGCTAGTGCAGTTGCAGCACCAATTTGAGGCTTATCGGCAGGAACAGGTTTCGTATTACTAATATAGGATGCTGTAGTCTCTTTGCCACTATCAACTAAGATATAACCAGTTGCAATACTCTCTAATCCTTGCTTTTTAATGTACGGAGCACTCATAACCTGATGTCCAATTAAAAACTCAGGATTTCTTCCCGATAAAAGAGATAGAAACAAAATGGCATCGGCCTTTGCGGATACTTGTAGTCCCGATCCAGGAAAAAGTATAACAGGTGTATCAGTGTGCTTTTTTATTATCTTAATAATTTCGTCTACCTCCGCTCCGTGCACCAAACTTCCTCCAACAAAAATGAATTTTACATTAGCCGAATTAATCCCTTTAATTAGTGACTCTAATCCAGTATTTGTTACTTTATCTGGATCAATTAAAATCGCAATATCTTTCGATTTTGAAGAAAGTTCAAATAGATTTTCAAGCATAATGCAATAATAAATGATTCTAATTTGAATGCACTAATATAAAGTCTTCAATAAGACTGTAAGAAAGGACGTCTCGTATCTTAGTGCCATCTGCAAACTCAATCGTTGAATTTAGTACCCTCGAATTTTCGTCGATAGTCTCTATCGCTATTTGTTGTTTAAAAATAAGATGTTCCTTTTGAGAATACTTTTTAAAGAGTGCTTCTTTCGCTGACCAAATAAGCGTCTTATGATAATTCTCGTTCATAGAATCAATAATCAAAAAATCATTTTTATGAATGAATTTTCTAGAAACCTTTACAGCCTTATTGCTTATTAATTCAATATCGAGACCTAGATGATTTTCACCAATCCCAATAACTAGGTTTAAATTAGAATGAGAAATTGAAATAAATTTATCTGATTTAGTTAAGGCAGGCTTTCCTTGAACATCATATGAAAGCTGAAGTTGATCAAAAAAATTATCAAGAACATAGCGAATCGCCATTTTCTCCAGCCTTCTGGATGCATTCTTAATATTACATAAATCCGGAATCAATTGATACTCCAAAAAATCTTCTTCAATTCGCCAAACAATAATTTGCGTTTGATTGTCTAAAAATACATGTCGAAGTAATGGCATATCAATTAAAAAAAAGCAAATTGTATTAATCTATCTAATTACTACATTTGCAAAAATTTTCAGAAACAAAATTATGAGTAATACAAGTACACAATCCAAACCTAAGTATAAAGTCAAAGATATTTCTTTAGCTGACTGGGGAAGAAAAGAAATAAATTTAGCTGAAGCAGAAATGCCAGGTCTAATGGCTTTAAGAGAAGAGTTCGGAGAATCAAAACCACTTAAAGGCGCTAGAATTGCTGGTTGTCTTCATATGACAATTCAAACTGCTGTTTTAATAGAAACGCTAGTTGAATTAGGTGCAGATGTTACTTGGTCTTCTTGTAATATCTTTTCAACACAAGATCATGCCGCTGCAGCTATTGCTGCTGCTGGAGTTCCTGTTTATGCTTGGAAAGGTATGAATGACGAAGAATTTGATTGGTGTATTGAGCAAACATTATTTGCTTTTGAAGGTGATCAGCCTCTTAATATGATTCTTGATGATGGTGGTGATTTAACTAATATGGTTTTTGATCGTTTTCCAGAATTAACGAAAGATATCAAAGGGCTAAGTGAAGAAACTACTACTGGAGTTCACAGATTATACGAAAGATTAAAAAATGGCACTTTAGTTATGCCTGCAATCAACGTTAATGATTCTGTCACAAAATCAAAATTTGATAATAAGTATGGTTGTAAAGAGTCCTTAGTAGATTCTATTAGAAGAGCAACCGATACTATGATGGCTGGAAAAGTAGCTGTTGTTTGTGGATATGGTGATGTTGGTAAAGGCTCTGCTGCTTCTTTGCAAGGTGCTGGAGCAAGAGTAATTGTAACTGAAGTTGATCCAATTTGCGCGCTTCAAGCAGCAATGGACGGATTCGCTGTAAGAACATTGGAAAATGCATTACACGAAGTTGATATCGTTGTTACCACTACTGGAAACAAAGACATTGTTCTGGGTCATCATTTCGAAGCAATGAAAGACAAGACCATTGTTTGTAATATTGGACATTTCGATAATGAAATTGACATGTCATGGTTAATTGACAACTACGGATCTTCTAAAATTGAAATCAAACCTCAAGTTGATTTATACAATGTCAAAGGGAACGATATTATTATTTTAGCTGAAGGTAGATTGGTAAATCTTGGTTGCGCAACTGGACACCCATCTTTTGTAATGAGTAACTCATTTACTAACCAAACTTTAGCTCAACTAGAACTATGGAATAACAGTTCTGCATATGAAAATGAAGTTTACATGCTACCTAAACATCTTGACGAAAAAGTAGCTAAACTTCACCTTGCAAAAATTGGTGTTGAACTTACTGAATTAAGAAAGGATCAAGCTGATTATATTGGAGTCGATGTTAAAGGGCCATACAAACCTGAGCATTACAGATACTAAGGTTTAATAATCCACAATTAAAAAAGGCGTTAATCTCAAGTAGGTTAGCGCCTTTTTAGTTATAAACATGCAGCGTGCCTTGAGATTCTTGGGTCTGATATTGAAGTAACGGCACAGAAGCATCTCCTGTTGCTACCGTTCCATCTAATAGGTAGTATTTAATTCCATCACACTCCTCCACAGCGTAAATTCCGGAACTATCAGCAGAAACAAAAGCACATTCTTCATTACTCCTATGTGGTGAATGCCTTTCATATGCTTTATAAGAATCAATCGTTCGGTAAACGATTACCCCCCTTGCTCCTTCGTTTAAATATACGTATCCACCAATAGCTGATAAATTAAAATATGCAGGTTGATCCAGCTGTAAATAAACGTTTATCCCTATTTGTGGAATGTTCTCATATTGGTTTATATTGCCCTCATTCTTTTTACAAGACATGAAAGACAACAGAACAAAAACCAGAAACAGAGCTTTTCGCATAATGCACAAAGTTAACGCTCTATGCATTATAGTATCAGTCATTTTTTCAATTTGTACTCAGAGCTCTTTTGCTCAACAAAAAATTGAATCCAAAAGGAAAATAAGACAGAAAAACAAAAAGATTACAGACAAAAGGGAGGAAGATAGAGCTGCTGAAATAAACATCTCCGAAGATCTCAGAAAACTGCACATTTCCAACCAAAATAAGCAAGTGAGGAAAAGAATGAAGAAAAACAAAAAACGAGCTAAGCGATACAACGATAATAAAAAAAAATTCTTTTTATTTCGATGGTTTAAAGAGGTGGAATTAAAAATACGTATGCTATTTTAGCCATCAAATCTTCAGTTAACTCATTGGTTAAAAAACGACTACAAAAACAATCCCACGAATCGTAAAAACCGTTAAATAACAAGGTCTACCGAACGTTCGATAGACTCGTCGGAGGTAAACATTTATTTATATCTTTACCGCCTTAATTTCGCTTCATTTTTGATTTAATAACATTAATCAAGTATATATGCTTAAAAAATACTTTGCCTTAATTATCACGACTTTAATGTTGTTTACTATTGGGCATGCTCAAACCGGATCCGGAGGAATAAAAGGTAAAGTCCTAGACCAAGAAACGGGCGAAGCACTTCCGTTTGTAAATGTTGTTGTTGAACAAAACGGAAGGCAGGTCTCTGGTGCCTCCACTGATTTTGACGGTAAATTTTTCATCAAGCCTCTTTCAGCTGGAACTTATGATATAAAAGTAAAGTTTGTTGGTTACGCACCTCTTCAACAAAGTGGTGTTGTTGTAAATTCGGATAAAATTACGTTTACTGACATGAGCATGAAATCAAGTGCATTTGAAATGGATGTTTATGAAGTAGTATCTTACAAGGTTCCTTTAATTTCAAAAGATAATACAAGTTCAGGAGCTACAATCGGTGGTGAGGACATGGATAAAATGGCAACTCGTTCTGTTGCTGGTATTGCGCAGCAAGTAGGTGGTGTAGTGGCTTCGGACAACGGAGATGCTTCATTAAACTTCAGAGGCGCACGTAGTGATGCCAACTACTATTTCATTGACGGTATAAAGGTTAGAGCTTCGGCAAACAGTTTACCTCAGGCAGCAATTGAGCAGGTTTCTGTTACTACTGGTGGAATTCCTGCCCAGTATGGTGACGTTACTGGTGGCATTATAAGCATTACGACTAAAGGCGCAGCAAGTACTTATGGTGGATCTATAGAATATGTTAGCTCTGGATTCCGGAATAAAAACACAGGAAAAGTTTCTGGTTTTGATTCCTATGCATACAATCTAGTAGAGTTTAGTGCCTATGGTCCTATTCTATGGAAAAAAGACAGTGCTAACAAAAAAGAAAGTCCAATTCTTGGTTTCTTTCTGTCAGGTAATTTTAACTATGTGGCCGACCCTAGACCTTCTCATATCGGCTATTGGAAAGTTAAGGATGATGTTAGAAATAACTTAATTGATCAGCCATTGAGATATAACCCAAGCGGTGATGGAACTGTGCACCAAGGAGAGTTCTTAAGAATGAATGATCTTGAAAATGTACGAACTAAACCAAATGCTCAGCAATATAGCAGTAGTATTCAAGGTAAATTTGATATAAATACAAGTAAAAACACCAACTTAACGGTTGGTGGTAATTTAACCTACAACAATAATAAAGGTGTTGGCGCCAATAGTTTTTATGGTGATGGAACTGGGACAGGGAGTTTATATCCAAAAGCCCTAATGAATTGGAATAATAATCCTAGGAGAGTTTCTTATGATTCAAGGGGCTTTGTTAGGTTTACTCAACGCTTTAATGATGGAGCAAACGATGCTGAAAATAGCTCGGTTATTAAAAACGCATTTTACACGGTACAGTTTGATTACTCCAATACCTCAAGAAGAACTTTTAATGACGTGCACAAAGACGACATTTGGAAATATGGTTACGTAGGTAAATTTCAAAGCTTTGAGAACAAAACATATCGCTTAGAGACAGATTCTGTATTTCAACGACAAGGTTGGATTCACCAAACTTTTGAAGATACTCTTATTGGCTTTACTCCTAGTAGTGATAACGTAGCTTTAGCAAATTACACCTCTCAATATTATGACCTATTTGGCTGGAAGGGTTATGATGCTGAAGGAAACCCAGTATTTGATGCAGCAGCGGCTAGTGATCCAAATGATCCAACTAGAACAAATAAGTTTCTTTCAGACAGAACTACAATGCAAACTAACGGTGCTCTATTCAATGGTGATTCACCAAGAGAAATTTTAGGTATGTGGGAAAGCCCAGCAGACCAGTACAATAGCAATGCTAGAGTGAATCAAAATCAGTATCGACTTTCTGCTAGTGGATCTGCAGACATTGGGGATCATAACATACTAATTGGTTTTGAATACGAGCAGCGTATTGACAGATCATACACAGTCAGTCCAGCTGCAAGCGCAGGAGGAACTAACGGACTTTGGGCTCTGGGTCGTTTATATACGAACTCTCATATTACAGAAAAAGATGTTTTTAATCCAGTTATTGACTTTATTCCAGGATTTGAAGGTGCTCCAAGTTACACTTATCCTAGACTTAATTCAGCTCCTGGTGATTATACTGCTGAAGATGCACAATCTTTCTTTGATTACAATTTAAGAGATAAAAACTCTGATTTAGCTCCTGGTGGTACTGATGGAATTGATTTTGTTGATTTCGATAATATAGATCCAGATAAGTTGAGTATTGATTATTTTTCTGCTGATGAACTGCTGAATAATGGTAATGGAATCGTTAGTTACTTTGGATACGATGCTTATGGAAATAAAACAACAGACAACCCTACTATTGATGATTTCTTTCAATCTGAAGATGATTTTGGGAACAAAACGAGACCAATTGGAGCTTTTAGACCTATATATATAGCGGGCTATATTCAAGATAAATTTGCTTTTGATGACTTAGTGTTCAATGTCGGTCTTAGAATTGATCGATACGACGCAAACCAAAAAGTTTTGAGCGACCCATTTGTATTCTTTCCTACAGTGAAAGCTGGCGAAGATCAAGCCTTAGAATTAGCAGATGGAGCTCACCCCGATAACATCGGTGAAGATTTTGTAGTTTATGTAGATGATATTAATCAACCTACAGGAATTCAAGGATACCGAGATGGAGCAACGTGGTACAATAAAGAAGGAGTGGAAATTGCAAATCCAGACGTTTTAGCAACATCATCAGGAATTGCTCCACTTCTAGTAAATCCTGAAAGAACTCGTTCCGAACAGATAAACTCTGATGCATTTGAGGATTATAAACCACAAACGAACTTTATGCCACGTATTGCATTTTCATTCCCAATATCTGATGAGGCTCTATTCTTCGCTCATTATGATATATTGACGAAAAGACCCACAACTGGAGATCGGCTTGATCCAACTGATTATTTGTTTCTAGAATCAACAAGTGGCACGGCTAGAAGAAACAACCCGAACCTACAATCCGAAAAAACTATAGATTATGAAGCTGGGTTTCAACAAAAATTGACAAATTCAAGTTCTATAAAGATATCAACCTTCTACAGAGAATTTAGAGATCAAGTTCAAGTGGTTAGAGTAAAACAAGCTTTTCCAAGAGAATATACTACCTACGGTAATGTTGATTTTGGAACAGTTAAAGGATTAACATTTGCTTATGATCTTAGAAGAACAGGAAATATCTCAGTGAGGGGTTCATATACCATCCAGTTTGCCGAAGGTACTGGATCAGATGCTACCACTGCAGCTTCATTAGTAAATGCAGGCTTTGATAACCTTAAAGTAACATCACCTCTAAATTACGACCAAAGACATACAATTCAAGCTGTAATTGACTACAGATATGCAGATGGAAAAGACTACAATGGACCAATTATAGCTGGAAAACAAATATTAGCTAATACAGGAGCCAACTTAACAATGCTCACGAACTCGGGGAGACCTTTTAATGGTCAGTCTGAATCAACTGGGAATGCTTTTACCACTAATGTTGGTAACGCGTTTTTAGATGGCACGATCAATGGAAACAATGTCCCTTGGAGTTTTAAAATTGATGCTAGAGTTGACAAAGACTTTTCTCTTAAAATTGGAAAAGAAAAAGAGACATCTTTAGACATGACCGTATATCTTCAAATACTCAATGTATTGAATAGTCAAAACATCTTAGGTGTTTACAGATACACTTCTGATCCTCTTGACGATGGTTACCTTGCAGACGCTAGATGGCAAGGAGATATTGCCGCACAAAACGACACACAATCCTTTGAAGAATTGTATCGAATCAAGAATGCAGTTGGTTCTAATTTCAACCTACCTCGTAGACTTAGATTAGGTTTAAGAGTAGCATTTTAATTAATTTCTGATTTCATATTAAAGTAAGATGAAAAATTTCCTTCTAATATTAGCAGCAGTTTTAATAAGTACCTTCTCATTTGCTAGAGAAAGTGAAAAGTCAGGAAGTCGTTCTGGCAAAAAGCCCAATGGTAGCCTTGCTGCGAACTGTTCTCCTGCAACCCAGAGTACTGAGCTAGATATTAATAATACTAGAGCTCTTATTCAAACCGGTGGTGACATGTGGTGGGATTTTACAAGACCGCAATATGAAATTCCAAAAAACAGTGGACAAACGGCTTTATTTGCCGGATCACTATGGATGGGTGGTAGAGATATCTCAGGACAACTTAAAGTGGCTGCTCAAATGTTTAGAGCAAGTGGTCAGGATTTTTGGACTGGCCCATTGAGCCTTATTGACGCTGAAATTGATCCAGCTACTTGTGTCGAGTATGATAGACACTTCCCTACGACTAGATCTGAAGTCTCGGAATTTGTAGGTTGGTATGAAGCAGGTATCAATGATGCTGCTAACGGAACGGCGACACAAGCAGATCAATACCCTGGATATTCTGTTCCAAGAAGTATTTTAGATTATCCCGCAAAAGGAAGAGCCTTCGCTCCTTATAACGAATCTGACGATTTAGCTCCATATGTTGATAGAAATGGAGATGGAGATTATGATCCTACTCAAGGTGACTACCCTGCCTATGATTTAAACAATTCTAGTGACTGTAAGGAGCGTATCGTTAACTTATTCGGTGATCAAAACCTTTGGTGGGTTTTCAACGATAAAGGAAATGTTCATACAGAAACTGGAGCATCGTCGATTGGAATGGAAATTAGAGCACAAGCATTTGCTTTTGCTACTAATGATGAGATCAATAACATGACTTTTTACAATTACGAGCTTGTAAACAGAAGTACGTTTACACTAACTGACACTTATTTTGGTCAATGGGTTGATGCCGATTTAGGCTGTAGTGCAGATGATTATGTTGGATGTGACGTTCAAAGAGGACTTGGTTATTGTTATAATGGAGATAATAATGATGAAGATTGTAATGGTGTAACTGGTTATGGAAATCTACCTCCAGCAATTGGTGTAGATTTTTTCCAAGGGCCATTTCAAGACAACGACGGAGTTGACAACCCATTAACTGAAAAATATGCAGAAGCTATAAAAAACGATGGTATTCCTTATAAAGGTATTGGAATTGGATATGGTGATGGCGTCATTGATAATGAGCGTTTTGGAATGCGTAAATTTCTTTATCACAATAGAAGTTCAGGACCTCAAGCAACTCAAGACCCTCAGACTGGTGTTGAATTCTATAACTATTTACGCAGTGTTTGGAGAGATGGTAGTAAAATGTTGTACGGCGGTACAGGGCATCAAGGTGATAGTAAGGCAGACCCAAATACTGAGGCAGATTATATGTTTCCTAATGACACCGATCCAATAGGTTGGGGTACTGGAGGAAGACCTCAAGACCCTTGGACTGAAGTTACTGCTGGAAATGCGCCAAATGACAGAAGGTTTATGCAATCTGCGGGACCTTTTACACTAGAACCTGGCGCCGTAAATAATATAACAGTAGGTGTAGTTTGGGCTAGAGCCACGAACGGAAACAATCTAAGTTCCATTGATGTGTTAAAAAAAGCAGATGATAAAACACAAGCATTATTCGACAACTGCTTCAGAATCCTAAGTGGTCCGGACGCTCCGAATCTTTCTATTCGTGAAATGGAAAATGAGCTTATTCTATACTTAGAAAATCCTCTACTTTCAAACAACTACAACGAAGCTTACCGAGAAACTGATCCTACGATTATTGCTCCTGATTCAGTTCAAGGGAGACCAATAACTGATGGTGAAATTGAAGATTTTAAAACCTATTTCTTCCAAGGTTATATGATTTATCAATTGAAAGATGATGCTGTTTCTACTGGTGACTTAAAAGATCCAGCTAAAGCAAGATTAATTGGTCAGGTTGATGTTAGAGATTCCGTAACTAAAATTATCAATCTACCTTTTGATAGTGATTTAGGTACTGAAGTTCCTACTCTTGAAGTGGTAGGAGAAAACAATGGAATTAGCACCTCATTCTTAATTGATCAAGATGCTTTTGCTGAAGGTGTAACTCAACTTGTAAATAATAGAGCTTATTATTACTTAGCAGTTGCGTACGGATTTAACCCTAATTCTCAGAACAGAAAATTCATTGGTAGTCGTAAATCTCCAACTGGTGCCATTAAAGCAATAAAAGGAATACCACATCAAGTAGATAATCAGAACGGTGGTACTGTATTGAATGCTAAATATGGTGATGGAGTAGAAATTACAAGAGTTGAAGGAATCGGAAATGGCGGAAATGTCCTTAAGATTACTCAAAAAAGTATAGACGCTATTTTAGCTTCACCAGATCACAGAGTTAAAGAACTTACCTATGAAAAAGGCGCGGGCCCTGTAACGGTTAAAGTTGTTGACCCTGTTGCAATAAAAGGTGGTGATTATACCATTTGGTTAAGAGACACCAACAGGTATACAAAAGGTGACTTGACCGATGCATTCTGGATGGTAACGAGTTCAAAATTTGCAGACACAATTTTCTCAACAAGATCTATTGAAGTTGGTACAGAAAAAATACTTACCGACTTAGGGATTTCAATCACTCTTGGTCAAGTGCATAATTCAGGTGAAAAAGAGGTTCGAGATTTAGATAATGGATTCCTATTCTCAGAAGTTGTGTTTAAAGATCCTTCTAAAGCTTGGTTAAGCGGTGTTGCTGATGCTGACGGAACTATTGAATCTAACTGGATTTTAAGTGGAACCAGTGCTTTGGAAGATGCTGCTGGATCTCCTATAGATGAAAGCAAATTTGATGATTGGAACTACTACTTCGGTTCAACACCAGGATTTACTAACGTTTCCAAAAAAGGCAAGGGACTCGATGATTTGCAAAAATTCGAACAAATTGAAGGTGGTACAATTGCTCCTTTCAGAATGACCTCATACAAATCTGCGAATGGACCAGTACCTGGCTATTTACAAGCTGAAGTTAAATTAAGTATTGGTTCTCCCATTTTTGGTGCTGGACATTTATGGCAATATGACATTAGAGGAATAGACAGACAAAGTGATTCAGATAGAGTTCAGCAACTATTTATTCCTGCTGATTCTATCAATCAATTGAACTATTTGCACGGTGTTAACATTGTTATTACTGATAATAAAGAACATTGGTCACGTTGTCCTGTATTAGAAATGAGAGATACAATATCTGAAAGTGAAGGAAATGCTATTCGAGGTCAACTCCGTGATGCTGCTTCTGTAGATAAGGAAGGTAATCCTGCTACAGATACAACTGCAGCGGGTAGTAGTAATCCAAGTGATCCTAATTATATAGCATCAAAAGGTATGGGTTGGTTCCCTGGTTACGCAATTGATGTTGAAACAGGTGAACGATTAAATATGGCTTTTGGAGAAGATTCTTACCTTATCGAAGAAAATGGCCGTGATATGGTCTGGAACCCAACTTCTACAGAATTTGAAGGTCCTAGAAGAGCATTTAGAGGAGGAGGAAAACATATTATCTATGTCTTCAGAAATAATGCTGTAGAAGATGAAATAATAAATTTTGATGATTATTCTACTGCTGATTACAACAGAGCAAAGTTCTTCTTGGATTTAAATTACAATAATCCAGAGAACAGAATGCCTCGTTATGATGCAGGAAAATGGATGGCAGCTAAGCTTAAAGATGTTAGAGGTTATCTTGATCCAAGGTTCAAGAAAGAGGATACTTTAATGCATAATAATGCAGCTAACGTATTCCGTGCTGGAATGTGGGTTGTAAATCCTCTATTGGAAGAAGGGCAAGAATTCATGAGTACCGATGTAACAATCCGATTGAGAGTGCAACAAGAATATAAGGCTTGGGGTATAGGTGATCCAATTGAAGCTAACGCGACACTTGAGGCTGGGAAAAGCTATTATGTGAATGCAGGACCTGTTAAAGTAATCGATGTGAGTAGTTTTAGTGATACACTTAATGATACAACGGTATACAAAAGAGGTATGACCATTAGTCCTAAAAAGGCTACAAATTATACCTTAGAGTATAAAAATGGCAGATCTGGTACTGATATAGATTCTGTTTTAATCGAACAAACAAATGGTGGAATGCCAATGTATACATTCTCTTTAGAGGGAATGCAGCCTACTTTTAATAGTCAAACAGTTGCTAAAGACGCACTAGAGGATATTAAGATTGTTCCAAATCCATATTATGCTTATAGTAAATATGAGACTAGTAAATTGGATAATAGAATCATTATTACTAATTTACCTAAAACTGTTACAGTTCGAGTGTATACCATAAATGGTACGTTGGTTAGAACATTAGAGAAAGATGACGATACAATAACATTCTTAGAATGGGACTTGAAAAATCAGTCACGCGTTCCTATTGCCTCAGGTATGTATATATACCATATTGACGCACCGGGAATTGGCGAGACTATTCTTAAATGGATGGCTGTTATGAGACCAGTTGATTTAGATAACTTTTAGAATTATTGTTTAGGGAGAATAATCAAGATATGATGAGAAATAGACATAATAATACTTTATTCCTGTTGATGTTTTTTAGTTTGTTGTTATCGAGCGTAGCTTTTGCTGGTAATAAAGATAGAATTGGACAAAATGGGGCCAATGAATTATCTATTAACCCTTGGACTAGGAGTGCTGGATTCGCAAATGCTAATTCAACTTCTGTAATTGGATTGGAATCTTTAGCTTCTAATATTTCAGGATTGGCATTTACACCTAAAACTGAAATTCAATATGGATTTACAAGATTTATGGGTGGTGCTTCTAACATTAACACATTTGGACTTGCTCAAAAAGTAGGTGAGGGAAATGTTATTGGATTTTCCATCACGAATATGGCCTTTGGGGACATTGATGTGACTACTGAAGATAATCCAGAAGGTGGAATTGGAGTATATGCTCCACAATTTCTCAATTTGAACTTAGCATACGCAAGGGCATTCTCAAACAGTATTTATGCTGGTATAGCAGTAAAAATGATTTCAGAATCTATTACGGATGTTAAAACTCAAGGTGTTGCTTTTGATATAGGAATTAGATATGTGACCGGTAAAGACGATAACCTGAAATTTGGAATTGCTTTAAGAAATATTGGACCTAAATTAAAATTTGAGGGTAATGGACTTTCTGTAAAAACAGATTTTGAGGATAAAGAATTTACATTTAATCAGAGATCAGAAGCATTTGAAATGCCCGCTGAATTAAACATGGGAGTGGCTTACGACTTTTATGTAGGCTCTGTAAGCGATACTTCAGGTAAAAGCGAAAAAACAGAACATCGGATAACACCTGCAGGAACATTTGTGTCTAAATCTTTTGGTAAAGATGAATTGAGAGTAGGCGCTGAATATGCATGGCGAGAAATGGTAATGGGTAGAGTAGGTTTAATGTATGAGCAAGGGATTTTCTCAAATAATGATCGGTCTACTATGTATACAGGCCCTTCTGCAGGACTTAGCTTTGTATATCCAATCAATGAAAATGGAACTACAATTGCGATCGATTACTCATATGTATTTACTAATCCTTATGGTGGAAATCATTTATTTGGATTGCGTTTGAACCTATAAAAGTTAAATCAAATATTATTTTATTGATGGAATCCTGAATCAGGATTCCATTTTTTCATTTAAATCATATTCTAAAATCAAGTAATTATGTCTAAAGTTGCTTATTATACCGAAGAAGGGTTACAAAATATACGTGACGAGGTTCACAATTTAAAAACAGTTGAAAGACCTAGTATATCTCAGCAAATTGGAGACGCAAGGGATAAAGGTGATTTATCCGAAAATGCTGAATACGATGCAGCAAAGGAAGCCCAAGGTCTTCTTGAGCTGAAAATTAGTCAGCTAGAAAATTTGATCTCGAACGCGCGTATTGTCGATGAGAGTATCATGGATAACTCCAAAGTGCGTATTCTATCAAAAGTTACTATCGAAAATCAGGCGAACAAAACCAAAATGATGTACACTTTGGTTGCAGAGAACGAACAAGATCTTAAAGCTGGTAAAATTAGCGTTGACTCACCTATCGGTAAAGGTCTTTTAGGAAAAGCAAAGGGTGAGATTGCTGATGTTGTAATTCCTGCAGGCGAGCTTAATTTCAAGATCTTGGATATAACTAGGTAGTGGCTTCAATTTTCACCAAAATAATTAGAGGTGATATACCTTGTTATAAAATAGCTGAAAACGAATACTGTTTCAGTTTCTTGGACATAAATCCTCTTCAAAAAGGTCATGTTCTAGTGGTGTCCAAAACTGAAGCGGATCAACTATTTGATTTGGATGATAAAGCCTATTCGGAACTATTAGCATATACCAAAATCATTTCTATTGCAATAAAAAAAGCTTTTCCTTGCAACAGAATAGGGATGTCTGTAATTGGATTGGAGGTTCCTCATGCACACATTCATTTAATTCCAATTAATCTAGAAAAGGATATGAACTTTGCTCAAACAAAAAAATCTTTTTCCATAGTAGAATTTGAATCCATTGTGGCACAAATTAAAGCCTACCTCTAGCGTGCCTTTTTAGGGTTATTCTTAACGAATGACTCCCAACCAGAGTACTTCTTACCTCCCGTACCTGCACCACCTTGAAAATAGTGACAAACAGCTGCAGCCAATCCATCAGTTGCATCTAAATGCTTAGGCATTTCCTCTATCTTCAATAATGACTTTAACATCGCCGCAACTTGCTCTTTACTTGCGTTTCCATTGCCAGTAATCGATTGCTTTATTTTTCTAGGCGCATATTCCATAATAGGAATATCTCGATACAGCGCAGCCGCCATTGACACTCCTTGAGCTCTACCTAGTTTTAGCATCGATTGGACATTTTTACCGTAAAATGGTGCTTCAACGGCAAATTCATCCGGATTATAAGTATCGATAAGTTGAAGTGTCCGTTCAAATATTCTCTTTAGTTTATCTGAGTGCTCAGGTAGCTTACTTAGATGAATAACACCCATAGTAACCAAATGCAGTTTCTTATTCTTAACATGCACAATTCCATATCCCATTAGCGATGTACCAGGATCCATACCTAGAATTATTTTATCCTCCATTTATCTATTCAAGCTATACTTTTGAAGCGGTTAAGATAATAATTTAAAAACAAGAAGTGAATTCATCAAAACGTACCTATATATTTTTTGCCATTAAAATTTTGATGGTTTTAGCTGTGTTTTACTGGGTTGTCTCTAAATCTTTAAATCACTACTCATCTAAAGAAATTATTGACTTTCAATATTCTATATTTTCAGAATATGAAAATTTGATATGGCTTACTTTTGTAATTATCCTAATGCCCTTGAATTGGTTTATTGAAAGTAAAAAATGGTCAATCTCCTTACGGAAGATTCATCCAATTTCTCGCATATCTTCTATTAAGTCAGTTCTTGCTGGTGTGGCACTTGGAATATTTACCCCAAATCGAATAGGAGAATTCGCCGGTCGAGTATTAACTATTCCCGAAGGATTTAGAACACAAGGTGTTTTTTCTAACGCCATTTGCAGTTTATCTCAACTTACTATAACACTTGTTATTGGATCTATCTGCCTAATAGGATTAATCCCTTATTACTTAATCTTCGAAACTAGTTTTATAGTAATCCTAGTGCAAATCATATTAGCTGCTTTCGCTATTTTAGTTTTGCTATTCTACACTCGTTCGACTAGATTACTGAAATTCATTTCTAACATAAAGTGGTTAAAAAAAATCATAAAAGAACCTGAATTTAAAGTTGCGATATCAAGAAGTACACTAACACCACTTATTGGAAATAGCATTTTCAGATATTTTATTTTCTTTATTCAATTTATAGCCATCCTTACCTTTTACAACGTAGAACTTAATAGCCTTTTTAGTATTTTTCATATTCCAATTATATATTTAACTCTAGCAATCGTGCCAACTATAGCATTATCCGAATTAGGGATAAGAGAAGGTGTTTCTATTGCAGTTTTATCTGGAATTTCAGAAAATACACTCGGTATTATTTCTGCTTCATTTACGTTGTGGATAATCAACATTGCTGTACCAGCTTTATTGGGCAGCTTAGTTCTACTTCGAATTAAATTTCAATCAAAATCATTCTAATGATGTTATGGATATTTGGACTATTGGCAGTTCATTTTGCGGTGCTTTGGTGGCTAAATCAAGGCGTACAAAATATCGTTAATTTCACTCAAAAAACTGGTTCTGAGTCAGAAACTAAATTCACGATAGTAATTCCATTTAGAAACGAAGAAAAAAGCATTCCTAAGTTATTTGAATCTTTACGAAACCAAAACCACGAAAAAAATTCAGTCCATATTATTTTTATAAATGATGATTCTACTGACAGCTCCGTTTCGCAGCTCAAAGAACTAATCAAAGGCGATTTTCCATTCAAAACAAAACTTTTGAACCTTGAAAATAGTGAGGGTCAGGGAAAAAAGAAGGCACTATTTAAAGCAATTCAATGCGCCACAACACAATTCATTATTCAAATTGATTGCGATATTGTCATAAAACAACAATGGTTAGAATCAGTTATTCAAAACATAAATAAAGAAACTGATTTATTGGTTTTACCAGTTAGTATAAATGGACGAAAGCAATGGTTTCAAGAGTTTGAGTTTAGTGCTTTGCAATTTGTCACTTTTGGCATGGCGGGCAATAAAACCCCCATTCTTTGCAATGGAGCAAACTTAGTTTATAGAAAATCCGCATGGCTAGATGCTTTTGATGCTATTAAAGAAGGTGATTCTGGTGACGATATTTTCCTTCTCCAAGAATTTTTAAAGAAAAAATTAACTATAAAATATGCTTTATCCAAAAACTTAGTTGCTAAAACACCTAGCGTTAAAAGTCTAAATAAATATTTTGACCAAAGGCTGCGCTGGGCGGGAAAAAACAAAAATGTTTCAATTCCAAAATATGGTGCAGTAACGTTCTACTTGGGTATTATGCAACTCATTCCGTTTTTTGTTTGTGGAATAAGTTGGAAAATTGGAGCACCTATCCTGCTCTTTAAAATATTAACTGATTATTATTTTGTACGTAAATATCGAAAATTAAATAAGGAGGAAACTAGTATTGTTCTCTTTTTGGTATCAGGATTAATCATGCCATTTTACCTGATAGCTCTATTGATTTTACCATTATTTACTGCTCCTAACTGGAAAGGACGAAAAGTGAATGTATAAAGCATTTTACCTTGCTCAATTTAGGCAATTAGTCTAATTTGCAACTTCAATTAAAAAAATAACAAATGGTTTCAGGAAGGGATAGAGATCCGGGATATAATAAAAAGAAAGTAACAAAACCACTAGAGCAAACACCTGTGACTGATAAAACGACTCCTAATCCAACAGATAACTTAGAGCAAGAGCCAACATCAGCCCCTAATACTGTTGAAACTCCAAAGATTACTGCTCCAGTTGTACCTGTGAAAGATATTCCAAAACGAGAACCTATCGCAGTATCTTCACCGGTAGAAAAAAAACCTGAACCTAGACAAGAAAATACTAAAAGTACTCCACCGGTAACACCCCCTCCTATTGTTCCACCAGTAAAAAAACACAATTCACACAAGACAAGTCGAAAAAGTAAGCTGCTAGGAATAATTATTGCCGTTTTAATTTTGATTGGATTGATTACCTTGGGATATACTATCATTTCTTCAATAATGGAAAAAGAAGCAACAGAAAAATCCGATGATTCCATTAAAAATGACGGGCTTAAATCTAACGGGTCAAATAGTACAGATGCCCTTTATGATAATGAATCTATTGAGGGCTTAGAAGCAGCTCCGCAAGCGGGAGCGATTGGTGACGGTTTTGAATCCATGGGAAATAAGGGAACGAATAATTCTAAGGAAACAGAGCTCTCTACTGAAAATAGTATGGAATCTGAAATGAAAGAGGCCAGAGAAGGGTTTTCTGATAAAAGCTCACCTGATCAAGAAAAAGAGGCAATTAAAACAAAAATCATTCGTAAAAAGGGTGAATTTGAAATACCAAGTTGGATTATTGCCTTTAGTGCAAATTCTAAAAAACCGCTTGCAAATACGAATTATAGTACACTTGAAGCATTGGGTTATGATGCTGGAATTTATTGGATTCCTAAATATTTTCCTGGTGGAAGCGAAATGTATAAGGTTTATGTCGGACCCTATAAATCGGAAAAGGAAGCTGAAAGCATGTTGCCAGCTATTAAAAACCTGCAACTCGATGCTTATGTGCTGAAAATTGAAGAATAACCTCAACATTACTTTTTATCAATTATCATGTTCTTTGCTTAATTATTAATTGAACCCGGTAGTATTACTATTTTTTTAAAATCTAAACATGAAATATTTAGGCCTAATAATATTATCATTTTTTCTGTCTAATTCCGCCTTCTCAGCTAAAGAGATAGAAACCAACGAAAAGAAAGACGATTCAAAACTCAACAGTGGCGCACTTTCTTCATTTAAATTCCGAGCAGTTGGTCCGGCATTAACCTCAGGAAGAGTTGCAGATATTGCTATAAACGAAAAAATACCGGGCACCTATTATGTGGCTTCAGCTGCAGGTGGTGTTTGGAAAACCGAAAATTGGGGCACCACTTACGAGCCCATTTTTGACAAACAAGGCTCCTCTTCCATTGGATGCATTACCATTGACCCAAGTAATCCGCATACGATTTGGGTGGGTACTGGTGAAAACAATAATCAACGTTCGGTAGGTTATGGCGATGGTCTTTACAAATCAGATGATGGTGGAAAATCTTGGAAGAATGTAGGACTTAAAAATTCAGAACATATTGGAATGATTAAAGTCGATCCTAGAAACTCTAATCGTGTGCTTGTGGCAGCTTATGGTCCTCTCTGGAGCACTGGTGGTGATAGAGGAATTTACTTAACAGAAGACGGTGGTGAAACATGGAACAACATTTTAGAAGTTAGTGAGCATACCGGGTTCAACGAAATTCATTTTGATCCTAGAAACCCAGATGTGATATACGCAGCGGCTCACCAGCGCAGAAGACATGTCTTTACCTATATCAGCGGTGGTCCAGAATCGGCAGTTTACAAATCAACAGACGGTGGAAAAACCTTCAATAAATTAGAGAATGGTCTACCTAAAGGAGATGTCGGAAGAATCGCTTTGGCAATTGAACCTCAAAATCCAGATGTATTGTATGCTATGGTTGAAGCTACTGAGAAAAATCAGGGGTTATATCGCTCTGAAAATCGTGGCGCCAGCTGGAAAAAAGTAAATAAATATGCTTCAAGTGGAAACTACTATGTCGAGTTGGTTTGTGACCCTCATATTGAAGGACGAATTTATAGTATGGATACTTGGGCTCAAGTTTCAAACGATGGTGGAACAACTTGGAAAAAACTGGGCGAAAAAAGTAAACATGTGGATAATCACTGCATGTGGATTAACCCCAAAAACAAAAATCATTACTTGATGGGATGCGATGGTGGAATCTATGAAAGTTTTGATGCTGCTTCCACATGGCAATTCAAACCCAATTTACCGATCACCCAATTTTACAAAGTAGCATTAGATAACGCTGAACCATTCTATAATATCGCAGGTGGAACACAGGATAATTTCTCGTTAATGGGTCCTTCTAAAACGAATGACAAGCGAGGAATTGTAAATTCGGATTGGTTTGTCACTAAAGGTGGAGACGGATTTGAATCAGCAATTGATCCAACGGATCCAAATATTGTTTATGCTCAAAGTCAGTATGGCTATTTGGTGCGCTACGATAAGGCATCTGGTGAAACGGTTGATATTAAACCTCAACCTAAAAAAGATGAAGCAGCTTTTCGATGGAATTGGGATGCTCCTCTAATCATTTCACCGCACAACCATAAGCGTCTGTATTTTGCTGCAAACAAAGTATTCCAATCTGATGATCAAGGAAACACCTGGAAGGCTATTAGTGGTGATTTAACACGTCAAATAGATCGCAATACTTTGCCTGTTATGGGAAAGGTGTGGAGTATGGACGCTGTTGCTAAAAATAAATCGACGACCATTTACGGAAATATTGTGGCGCTCTCAGAATCTCCTAAACTCGAGAACTTGCTTTATGTAGGAACTGATGACGGATTGATTCAAATTACAACTGACGCTGGTAACACTTGGAAAAAAATTGAATCGATAGAGGGAGTTCCTTCTAAAACTTATGTGAACATGTTACTGGCCTCTCAGCACAGTGAAAGTACGGCTTATGCAGTATTCAATAATCACAAGAACGGCGACTTCAAGCCTTACGTTTACCGATCACGAGACAAGGGAGCTACGTGGACTTCAATCATTGGCAACTTACCCGAAAGGGGCTCTGTTTATTGTATCGCTGAAGATCATGTCGATCCTAATTTATTGTTTGCAGGAACTGAATTTGGTGTTTTTGTAACGGTCGATGGCGGCACTAAATGGACCCAATTGAAATCAGGACTTCCAACAGTTGCTGTTCGGGACATGGAGATTCAAAAACGTGAAAATGATTTGGTATTGGCCACATTTGGTCGAGGGTTTTATGTCCTTGATAATTACGCTCCTCTTAGAGAAATTACTGAAGATTTGCTTGCAGATGGTCCTGCAAAAATCTTTGCCATTAAAGATGCTGAAATGTATATAGAAGGCTCAAGACTTGGACGAAGAGGAAAAACCTTTCAAGGAGAATCATACTTCACTACTCCTAATCCCAGAATTGGAGCTGAAATTAAGTACTTCGTAAAAGAAGCACCAAAGTCTTTGAAAGCAAAACGTTTAGAAATAGAAAAAAAACAAGCGAAAAACAATACCGATATAACCTATCCTAGTTTCGATGAAATGCGAGCAGAGGACGATGAAAACGATCCCTACTATTTATTTGAGATTAGCGATAATTCAGGAAACGTATTGCGAAGATTAAAACAACCTGCAGTTTCGGGAATAAACTCCGTTTTATGGGATTTACGTTACGAATCCCAATCTCCGATTAGCTTAACATCCAAAGAACCAAAAAACATCTATCAAGGCTATGATTTCGGACGAATGGCTTTACCAGGGAAATACTCTGTAAAGGGTTTCCAAGTTGTCCGTGGAGAAGTTACTGAATTGACTGGTTCACAGGAATTTGGACTCAAGTTTTTAGAAATCAATAAACAAATGGGCTATGACAGAAGTGGAATTGAAAAATTTGCACAAGAAGTAGCAAATGCAAGAAACCAATTAGGGAAACTGAATAAGGTAAATAGCGACTTTAGCAAAAGAGCTGAGTATTTACACCAAGCTGTAATTGCCACACCAAAAGCGGATATAACGTTGATTGAAAATCTAACACAGATTGACAATCAATTAAACAACTTAAGCATAAAACTTTATGGCGATAACAGTGTTTCTAAACATGAGTTTGAAACTGCTCCTTCAATAAACAACAGATTAGGAACAGTTGTCTATTACCTATGGAGAACTACCTCTAATCCTACTTCAACTCAACGAGAACAAGTCACTATCGCTAAAGAAGGTTTGACTTTTGTACAAGATGAACTGGAATCAATAAAAACTCAAATAATTGACATTCAAAATCAATTGAAGGCGGCTGGGGTTAGTTATACTCCAGGCTGGTTGCCGGATGTAGAATAATTTTAAAATGAGAAATATCATCAAAACAGTTCTGGTTATTATTGCATTTATAAATATTGCGTGCAATAAAGAGTCAGCAGATTATAGTCAAAGGTTAGTGGCCCAAAATGAAGCCGATATTGAGACTGGATTGCCTCCGATAATAAACTTTGAAAGGTCTTGCAACCCCAAAGAACTTATCCGAAATAATTCTAATATTGAGGGATATACAGATAAACAAAGCTATGCAGTTGGGGAGAGAGTCTTTTTTTACATCCATAGCAGAACCCCTTCTTATTCATTTGAGTTATATCGCTTTGGTCAAAACCAACAATTAATTTATTCGGAAAACCGGAATGATGGTGCAATTCAAAACTACCTATGCTACTCCTATTCACATGGTTGCGACTGGAATTCAACTTTTAATTACGCACTCTCAGGAAGTCTTCGAACTGGATATTATAGCGCTAAAATTGAAAATGAAAACGGTTCTTCTTGGATTACATTTATTGTAAAACCTTTTTCAAAAACGAGTGATATTGCTTTAATCGCATCAACATTTACCTGGTGTGCCTATAATGATTGGGGTGGTGGATCTTTCTATACTAACAGAATTGAAGAGGAGTCTCCCGTTTCCGAAAATATAGCTTTTCTTAGACCAAACCCATCGGCAAGTCCTTTCGAAAACTCTCATTTAACTGGTTCTGAGCTTCATTTAGTAAAGTGGTTAGAACAAAACAACTATGCGTATGATCAATTTTCTGATGTTGATTTACATGAATCGCCAGATGATATAAAAAAGTATAAAACGATTATAATTCAAACACACCCAGAATATTATTCTCAAGAAATGTACAGCGCTCTTTTAGAATATATAAACGAAGGTGGACATTTAATGTATTTGGGTGCAAATGGAATTTATTCTAAGGTTGTTTTTAACCCTCTCTTGAAAATTCTAGAAACTCGAAAGACTGGAGGAACTCATTTTTATGAAGAAAGCCAAGGTGGACTCTGGCGAGACTTGGAACTCCATGAATCATCCCTGATCGGAGTTCAATACGATAGAAGAGGCTACAACACCTATAAGCCATACAAGGTAAAAAATGCTTCACATTGGGTATATTCGAATACTAACCTTAAAAACGATGATACGTTTGGAGAGTCTTGCGGAAGAGACGGTGCATCTGGCCATGAAACCGATAAAATCACAAACTTTTCACCCACAAATATTATTCATTTAGCTAAAGGTACAAATTCTAATAATGGCGGCGCAGATATGACATACTATGAAAATAACAATGGCGGTAAAGTTTTTTCTGTAGGATCTATTACTTACACTTCATGTATTAATGATGATCCAGTAATATCTCAAATTACTGAAAATGTTTTAAACGAGTTTCTTAAATAAAGAAATCAGGTAACAAATCATTTCCCGGCACCTGCTGATATTGATCAAAGTCCGCTACTCCAGCCTTCGAAAGTACTTCCTCATCTATAAAATAGTTTCCTGACGTATCTCTACTTGGTTTGCTCAAAATCTCAAATGCTGCATCAGCAACAATCTGGGGTATTCTAGCTCGTTTTATAACTTCCTCTCCTCCCAATAAGTTTCGGACTGCAGCAGTGGCGATAACTGTCTTAGGCCAAAGCGCATTTACACCTATCCCCAATGGTTTTAATTCTTCTGCTAAGCCTAAAACACATAAGCTCATTCCATATTTAGCAATTGAATATCCTAAATGCGGACCAAACCATTTCGATTCAAAATTCAAAGGTGGACTTAGGTTTAAAATATGTGGATTGTCTGCCACTTTAAGGTATGGAATCGCAATCTTACTAGTCATATAGGTTCCTCTCACATTGACCTGATGCATTAAATCAAAACGCTTCATCTCTAAGTGCTGAGCATCACTAAGATTAATAGCACTGGCATTATTAATTACGATATCAATTCCCCCAAAATGATCAGCAGCTTTTTTCAGCGCTAGTTCCACTTGATCTTCATACCGCACATCCATTTCTATGGCTAAGCTATCACCACCGGCATCTTTCATTTCTTGAGCACTAGTGTGTATAGTCCCCGCTAGTTTGGGATGTGGTTCTGTTGATTTACCGGTTACAACAATATTCGCTCCTGCTTCAGCTAATTTCAACCCTATTGCTTTGCCGATTCCACGAGAAGCACCTGTTATAAAGACTGTCTTGTTTTTGAACATGATTTTAGGTTTTAAGATTTAAAAGTACAGCTATTAAAAAATAAAGATTGGTAAATGTTTGGCTCTTTTTTTGAATTATGAAAATCGACATCTACACTATTGATAGCGAGGCGATATGAGCTTGGCTTACAAAAGCAATTAATTCTGAAAGAATCAAGTCAAGAAAAAGCAATTGGGTTTATGAAACATTACTTGAGAATTTGGCTTTATCCCAGATCTTAAAACTAAAACGCTAAATAGGAAGAAGACTCCTTAAGCGAAAATTATATTTCTATCTTCTGGAAAGAAGTTGCCAAACCTTAATTTAAACCCATAAAAAAAAGCCGTATCCAAACAAATGAATACGACTTTAATAAAATTTTAGACTAACCTTAGTTATTCTTTCTTCTTTCGTTTTCTTTCAATTTGATTTTACGCATTCTGATACTCTTTGGAGTAAACTCAACGTATTCATCTTTTTGAATGTATTCCAATGTTTCTTCTAGAGAAAAAATAATTGGGGGAGCCAAACGAACTTTATCATCAGTACTCTGAGTACGCATGTTCGTTAACTTTTTCGTTTTCGTAATATTGATAGTTAAATCAGTTGCACGAATGTGCTCTCCTAAAATTTGACCTTCGTAAATCTCAGTTCCTGGAGCAATATAGAACTTACCTCTATCTTGCAACTTATCCAAAGCAAAAGGAATAGCCATTCCAGTTTCTAAAGCAATCAAAGTACCATTCTTACGAGTTGGAATATCTCCTTTCCATGCTTCATAACCTGTAAAGCGGTGCGCCATAATAGCCTCACCAGCACTCACGTTAAGAATACTTGTTCTAAGTCCAATAATTCCTCTTGAAGGAATATTGAATTCCAAATGAATCAAATCACCTTTCGGCTCCATGATTACCATTTCACCTTTACGTTGATTTACCAACTCAATAACCTTTCCTGAACTTGCTTCTGGAACGTCAATGGTCATTAATTCCATTGGCTCAGATTTTTTTCCGTCAATTTCCTTTATGATTACTTGAGGTTGACCTACTTGTAATTCGTAACCTTCTCTTCGCATGGTTTCAATCAATACACTCAAGTGCATAATTCCACGTCCATAAACCATCAACTGATCTGGAGAAGAAGTATCCTCAACCTTAAGTGCTAAATTCTTTTCCATTTCTTTCATCAATCGATCTCTCAAATGACGAGAAGTAACAAAATCTCCTTCCTTACCAAAGAATGGTGAATTGTTAATGGTAAACATCATGCTCATTGTAGGCTCATCAATGCTCATAGCTTTCATTCCTTCTGGTGACTCAAAATCGGCAATGGTATCACCAATTTCAAATTCAGGAATTCCGGTTAAAGCACACAAATCTCCTGCAGGAACTTCAGTTACCTTTTTACGAGATAAACCGTCAAAAGTAAAAAGCTCCTTAGTTCTTGATTTTATAATACTACCATCACGCTTAACCAAACTAACTGGCATATTTTCTTTCATAGTGCCACGAGAAACTCTACCAATTGCTATTCTACCGACATAAGAAGAATAATCAATAGTGGTAATCTGCATTTGAAGCGTACCTGGCGCTATTTCTGGAACTGGAACTTTATCCAGAATCATATCTAATAATGGCTCAATGTTATCTGTTTTATCTGAAGGATCTAAACTCATCCATTCATCCTTTGCAGAACCATAAACACTAGAGAAATCTAATTGTTCTTCTGTAGCATCTAAGTTGAACATCAAATCAAAAACCATTTCATGAACCTCTTCAGGTCTACAATTTGGTTTATCAACTTTGTTTATTACCACGATTGGCTTCAATCCTAATTCTAAAGATTTAGAAAGTACATAACGCGTTTGAGGCATAGGGCCTTCAAAAGCATCTACCAATAAAAGCACACCATCAGCCATGTTTAACACACGCTCTACCTCACCACCAAAATCGGCGTGACCAGGAGTATCAATAATATTGATTTTGGTTCCTTTATAGGTTACCGAAACGTTCTTTGAGAAAATAGTGATTCCACGTTCTCTTTCTTGATCGTTGCTATCTAAAATCAAGTCTCCCGTTTCCTGGTTCTCTCTAAAGAGTTCACAGTGGTGGAGTATTTTGTCAACCAAAGTTGTTTTTCCGTGGTCTACGTGGGCGATAATTGCCACATTTCTAATTGCTTCCATTTTTCTAAAATTGGCTGCAAAAGTAGCCTTTATCTATACGTTAAAAATCAAAAAGAAGGAATTAAATAATGGAACTAATTTTTAGTTTGATTTGTCTTAAAGAAAAACTGTAAATGACTAGAGATTCAGACCTGTTAAAGCTTCGCCCTATCGTTGATTTTAATTCTGATAATTTGAAAAAAGTTGAGGCTTTTCAGAGCAAAACCTTAAGACCAATTTTAAAATTTCAGAATCAATTTATTCTCTACAATCTCAAGAATTACATAAAAACTAGAGAGCCATTGTTTAATGCGTACAACGCACTAGAACAGAAAAAAATTATTAGAAAATCGGTAAAGGAAGATCAACGTTTAAAAAATCATTTACTTTCTTCGGTGATTGCGTATTTCACGATTGAAGAATTAGATTTTTATAATGAAAACTCCAAAGAAATATCAAAGCGTATAGTTAGTATGATAACACAGCGTGTGGAAGATCAGATTTCTGTCCTTTTTTAATCGTATCAATTTAGATTATCCAACAAATCAATAAGGAAAATTATTCTGCAATTTTGAGTTAAAACCAGCACTATTAGTTGGTAAATTCTATTTCAGGAGGGTCGAAAAGGACGTCGTTTTTTTAAAATCTATTCCAACCACAGGAACAACTCCTGAAGGACCATACTGGAAGTAAATAAAAAACTAAGTATTTTAAACTGTATGGATTACATATTCTGTACAATGGCGCATTTGCATGATGTCTATATGATTTAAAGGTTGGACCTTCAGCTTTTGAATTCCTCTAAAACACCAATAACCCAAGTAAGAATATAGCCGACCCTAAAACAAACAACACCAAAGTATAAGGTAATATTTCTTTTGCCTTCAAACCAGTTATCCCCAACAATGGCAATGCCCAAAAAGGTTGTAGCATATTAGTCAGCTGATCACCATAAGCTAACGCCATTATACTCTTTGGAAGTGACACTCCTAAAGCACTTGCTGCTTGCACTATAATAGGCCCTTGAATTGCCCACTGTCCTCCTCCACTTGGAACAAATATGTTTACTATTCCTGCTGAGATAAAAGTAAAAATCGGGTAAGTCGTTTCATTGGATATGGAAACCATTCCATGAGACAAAACATCAACTAATCCACTGGTTTTCATCATACCCATTATCCCAAAATAGAGAGGGAATTGAATTAGAATTCCTGAAACACCACCTATTGCAGATTCCATCGCTTTTAAAAATGCAGTGAAGTTTTGATGAAACAACAAACTCAAGCTCAATAAAAGTAGATTGATATTATTTGGAGTAAAAAAAGACAGAATGTCCCCGTTGTTCTGAAGGAACAGTTTTAATAGAGTCACCATTAATACAATGCAGCCAAAAGCAATTCCTACCCAATTTGAATAATCTAATCGTTCTGCTCCATTTATTGCAATTTTTACAGTTGGTTTTTCATTGGTAAGTAAACTTGGAATACTAGTTTGGGTTGTTTTCCCCAACTTAAAAAACACCAATGGAATAATGACTAAAAGTGCAACTGATACTAGCAAGTTCATTGGACTGAAAACAGTTTCTGCAAAAGTGATTTGGTCAGGTAGTGTAAATGCTAGTTCTGAATTAAAATCTTTTACTAAGGTTTTTAAATGTCCAGCTTCAGCAACCTTGGTAAGTGACGAACCACTCAATCCTCCGTGCCAAACCATAAGTCCCGCATATCCAGCAGCGCCAATCAACGGATAATTTAATGGCCGATTCAATCTTGAGAACTTCTCCCCTACTTTTCGAGCGAAAATTGCTCCGAAAATTAATCCAAGCCCCCAGTTAAATAGTCCTACAATCATGGTCAAAAAAACGACCGTAGCTGCAGATGAAGCGCTGTCTTTGCAATAAAAAAGTGCCTTTTGAATAAGATTATCTATTGGTTTTGAAAGAGCCAACAAATGACCCAATAAAAGCATAAGCATCATTTGCATAGCAAATACGAGCAAACTATTATTCCATAAGCCAGATTCCCAAGAAATTGCTACTGCTAAAAACCGTTGTGGCAATCCTCCTTCATAGTTTCCAAAAAAGAAAGCCAAGAACCAGGTAAATACGGTAAGTAAGACGGCAATTGTAAATGGAGCAGGCAGAACTGCTTTAACCACATTTATAAACCGATCGCTGAATGTCATGCCGCTAAAATAGTTCTTCTGAAATTTATGCAATGAAAAGAAGTTTCTAAAAACAAGTACCTGTCATGCTGAATTTATTTTCAGCATATCCATTGAATGCAAGTAAGAGAAACAAGTAAGATAACCTAAGAGCGAGTTGTGGCAAGCTGATCATTTTGGAATTATAGTCAGTTATAAAATTAAAAAAGGGTGCAAATGCACCCTTTTTAATATCTTTTATTTTCGAAATTCCCGTTTTCGCGGTAACGACGATAGAGAACTAATTCTAGAATGGTAAATCATCCTCTTCTTCAGCGCTATTTCCTTTTGCATCAGATGCACTAGGAGCAGGAATATTTGGCATTGCAGCTGGTGCAGCAGCTGGTGCAGCTTGCCCGCTACCTTTAGCGATTCTCCAACCGTTCACACTGTTAAAATACTTTATTTCTCCTTGTGGATTGGTCCACTCTCTTCCTCTTAAGTTGATTTGCACTGTTGCGTCATCACCTACTTTAAAACTATCCAATAAAGCAGTATTATTTTGGGTAAACTCAATCATAATCGCCTGCGGATACTGCTCATTGGTAGTAACTACCATTTCTCTTTTCTTAAATCCGTTACTTCCAAATTCTTGAGTTTCCCCAATCATTTTAACTTTTCCTGAAACTTCCATTTTGTTTTTGTTTTGCGAGGATGCATCCTCATTCATTTTTCGTTTGTTAATCGTTATTAAAAGCCAGCAAGGTTTTCCATGCTGCTTCTACATTCTTTTCTTCTAAATATTGTTTTGCCAATTTGTGCAATTCAACTTCTAGTTTAGGCGCATTATCCTCAAATTCCTGAAAAACATCACTCAGTTCTATTAGCCTAAACTCATTCACCGCAGTCTCATCAGGCACAGATTCAACATTCCCTAATTGTCCTAAATTGTTTCCTGTCAGAATATTTGAATTCCGAATATCTGAAGGAATCTTATCAACTCCAATTCCTAAAGTAGTTAAGGGTTTAGCCACTTCAAACAAGGCATTTTCACTAGCTCTAACATACCAATTTGCGCCCATTCTTCCTACCAAATCCAACTTTTTAGTATCCAGTTTTCCTTCACTATCCAAAAATTCTTCTTTAATATGAATTCGTACTACTTCACAAATCACAAGATTTCCAGCACCTCCATTCGAACCTAATTCTTTAACTTCAATCACCTTACACTCCAATTGAACGGGTGATTCAGCTACTCTAGGCGGGGCGATCAAATCTGACTTAAGCATAGTTAAACCAGCTTTTTCAAATTCATTAACTCCGTTTGCATATTCTGTGCTACTCAAACTCATTTGCTGCACGATGGAATGATTAACAATGTTGATAACCACCTCTGGATGTTCCTTTACGTTTTCGTAAGTATGTTTAGTTGTGTTGTCCCTTCCCCTTCGCGCAGGAGAAAAAATAGCAATGGGAGGGTTTGCACTAAATACATTAAAAAAGGAAAAAGGAGATAAATTGACATCTCCATCAGCATTAACAGTACTCGCAAAGGCAATGGGTCTTGGTGCTACAGCACTCAACAAATAACCATGTAATTTGGGAACTGAAATTTCCTTTGGATCTATACTTAGCATTGGCGCAAATTTATGCCTCCAAATGTAGTTTTTTGAATTTCGAGGGAACAGGATTTTAGTCACTACTTTGATAAAACTTATAAAGGAATTGTCAATAAATATCTTTCCTAATTAAGTTGCAAAAAAGAGATTTAATAAGAATAGGAAAATCATATATTTGCCGCCCGAAAACAATTATAAAATTATTTCGGGAGTTCTTTAAAATATGCAGGCGTGGTGGAATTGGTAGACACGCTAGACTTAGGATCTAGTGCCGCAAGGTGTGAGAGTTCGAGTCTCTCCGCCTGTACTTATAGAAAGACTCTTCATTAATTTGAAGGGTCTTTTTTTATTTATAACCAGTATTGAAAATTTTGAGAGACAAGAAGTTTATACTGAGCGACCAAAGGAAGTCGAAGTGAGTCTCTCCGCCTTTACTTATGGAAAGACTCTTCATTAATTTGAAGGTTCTTTTTTTGTTTTTAAGTAGGTCTTCAAATTTTGAGAGACAAGAAATTTATACTAAGCGACCAAAGGAATTAGAACTGGGTCTCTCCGGCTATAATTATAGAATTAAAGAGCTTTAATCTGAAAATATTGAGGCTTTTTTCGTTTGTGTAAACTTAGAGCTGGCCAATCCAGTTCTTATATTGTTTACAGCCGTAATCATTTTATAAAAATAATTTTACTTTTTATATTGTTAGTTAAGGCTAACTTATTACGTTTGCAAACTGAAACAATTATAGTTTAACAAACAAAACACTACAAAGTATCATGAAATATATTTCATTAGTTATAGTCTCCTTTTTATTCTCAACCAATCTGTTTGCTCAGAATGCCGTAATCAGCGGAAAAGTTACAGATGCCAATGATGTGGTGCCTTATGCCAATGTTTATTTAAAAGGAACTAGCCTTGGAGCAACAACTGACGAAAACGGAAAATATATCATCAACAATATTCCAGCTGGAAAATACGAATTAGTTGCTTCCTTTATTTCATACATAAAATCTATAAAAACGATAACCGCTGCTGCCAACTCCAAACAAAATATTGATATAGAGCTAAAGCCAGATCTTTCTAGACTGAATGAAATTGTTGTTTCTGGAACAATGAAGCCGATGTCTAGGTTAGAGAGTCCGGTTCCAGTTGAAGTGTACAGCGCCGAATTTTTTAAATCGAATCCAACCCCGTCTATTTACGAAGCTTTGCAGAATGTAAACGGAGTTCGACCCCAGATAAATTGTGCAGTTTGTAATACCGGCGATATTCATATCAATGGCTTGGAGGGAGCTTATACAATGGTTACTATCGATGGAATGCCTATAGTGAGTGGTTTATCTACTGTATATGGGTTGAGTGGAATTCCACAGTCGCTTATCGAAAGAGTAGAAATAGTAAAAGGACCAGCATCAACATTATACGGGTCTGAATCCGTTGGTGGATTGATTAACGTAATCACAAAAAACCCCGATAATGCAGCCTTGTTTTCTGCCGATATTTTCACGACCACATGGGGCGAACTTAACGCTGATATTGCTACTAAGTTCAAAGCGGGTGAAAAAGCAGATGCACTGGTAGGAGTAAACTACTTCAATTTCAATAACCGAATAGATAATAACAACGATAACTTTACTGATGTAACCTTACAAAATCGAATTTCAGTTTTTAATAAATGGAATATAAAACGAAAGGAAAATCGCATTTTTTCTATTGCTGGACGTTATGTTTATGAAGACCGTTTTGGTGGTGAAATGGACTGGAATGCTGATGATCATCGTGGTGGAGATGAGGTTTATGGCGAGAGTATCTACACCAGTCGCTGGGAGCTTTTAGGAACTTACCAATTACCAATCAAAGAGCGTGTAATACTTATGTTTAGCGCAAACTCACACGACCAAAATTCGGTTTATGGAAACACCATTTACATAGCGGACCAAAAAATTGGTTTTGGTCAACTTACTTGGAACAAGGAACTCGGTGAGAAAAACGACCTACTGTTCGGAGCTGCAATGCGTTACACTTATTACGACGACAATACTCCAGCAACTGCGACTTCAGATAGTTTAAACCCTCAGAATGCCCCAGCTAATACATTTCTTCCTGGAATCTTTATTCAAGACGAAATCAGTATTAATGAATACAATAAAGTGCTCCTTGGAATGCGTTATGATTACAACTCCATTCACGGCAATATCTTTACGCCACGATTCAATTACAAATGGACTTCAAAAAATAAAAGCAATATTCTTCGATTTAGTTTTGGAACAGGCTACCGAGTTGCCAATGTGTTTACAGAAGATCATGCTGCACTTACTGGAGCCAGAAAAGTGGAGTTTCTTTCCGACTTAAATCCAGAAACCTCTTACAACGGAAACATCAATTACGTCAAGAAAATCTTTACAAAAAATGATTGGTATGTTGGGCTTGATGGCTCGTTATTCTATACTTATTTCACCAATAAGATTTTCCCCGACTACGATACGGACCCAAATAAAATTATCTACGATAACTTAGACGGTCATGCCGTATCGAATGGTTTTTCGTTGAATGTAGATGCAACCTATAAAAATTTATCGTTAATGGCTGGAGGTACTGTTATGGACGTTTATAGCGTTCAAAATGGTCTAAAAGAACAACAAGAACTTACTGAGCAGTATACAGGAACTTGGTCTGTAGGTTATACCTTTGTAAAGTTGAATGTAAAGGTCGATTATACTGGAAATTTATATGGGCCAATGAAATTGCCATTATTAGGAGCTGAAGACCCAAGACCAGAGTTTTCGCCTTGGTGGAGCATTCAGAACATTCAATTGACCAAGATATTTGCTAACGGATTGGAAATTTATGGCGGTGCAAAAAACTTGCTGAATTGGGTGCCTTGGACAAATCTTGGAGATGCTGGGTTAATTGCGAGAACCAATGACCCTTTTGATAAAAATGTTGCGTTTACTCCAGGTGGTGAGGTAATTCAGACAGCAAGTAACCCCTACTCTTTTACTTTTGATCCTACCTACGTTTATGGTCCAAATCAAGGCATTCGAGGCTTTTTTGGTATTCGATTTACTTTTGATAAATAGTTGAGGTATTTCGTAAAAATAGTTATCCTGTTGGGTTGCGTTGTGTTTTTAAATCCTGAAGCGGGTTATACTCAAATTCAAAAAATATCTTTTGAGCGATTGGATAGTATCGAAATTCAAGACGATAAGAATGTTTTCGTGTTTATAAGAACAGATTGGTGTAAGTACTGCCACAAAATGGTCCGCACTACTCTCAAGAATGAAACAATTGTCAAGCTACTAACTAACCACTTTTACTTCATTGAATTAGATGCAGAATCTAAAACGGACATAAAGTATCGAGGAAGAACGTTTAAGTATAAGCCTACTGGAAACGAAACTGGTGTGCACGAATTGGCCAAGCAATTGGGAACAATAAATGGCAAACTCAATTACCCTGCATTGGTTGTTTTAAATGCTAAAAACGAAATTGTATTTCAATACGATGGATATTTAAATGCTGAGGAATTGGAAGCAATTTTGAAGGAGACCCTGCAGTAATTTTTAGTTGATCAAATCGTGAACCTCTCCCATTATTAAAGCTTCATAAAACATGAATAGTTAAACTATTTGTATGGACTGTTATTGCCATAATTAGTTATCTGTTAGCGATATCATGGTAGGAAAAGCTGATTTTACAAAAATCTATTAACTGATTTGTGGTACATAATTTACCTCATCTATGGTACTATATTTTCTAGTTTCAACTGCTTATAGAGACTACATTTGCGTCGTTATCTTTAATTAGTCTAAATAAAAATAACAGTGCGAGCTTTATATTTAAATATCATATTAATAATTCTTTCTGTACCATCTGTTTATGGGCACTACCAAGGTCAATTATCTGGAGAAAATCAGACATTATGGTCTTTACATATCGCTCCTTTCGGAACGGATTATATGTCTGTTTATCATGCAATTAACCCACTGAAAGATGCTAAATACAAGTCCTGGGATAAGCTTTCAACTGGTGTAACCAAAGGCTTAATAGGGATTTGGTTTACGAGCGATAGTGTGGGCTATGCTTATGACACAAGCGACATTATAATAAAAGCCATAGAGCTTTGCACCAACTGGTTAAAACTGCCTTCTAAAGTTACTGTTGACCTTTTGGACATCAAAGTCATTTCCAATTCCATCGACTTTTCAGGAGCATATAGCAATGAGCTTAGAATTCTTAGAACCACTGACGTAAGAATATCCTTGTCAACGGTAAGCTCTATACATTTATTGTTTGACTCCACTTTTGTTGACTCTTATAACGGTTATATTAGAGTTGTTAGTGGAATGAAAAGAATTAACGGAGGCCTCAAGTGGATTGTTTCTGCTGCTAGAAATAAAGGAGGCACTACTCGGACATTAATAGAATTTATAGATCGTATGACTGGTTATTTAGCTGGGCAAAGTGAAAATATCCATAAAACCACAAATAGAGGAACAACTTGGACGTATCTCTCAAGCGGTAACGCGCAATTTATAAATGGTGTTAATTGTAAAAATGACTTCGTAGGTTACGATCCAAAGAACAGAGGAACATTACTCAAGACGAGCGACGCAGGTCTCAATTTTAACTCTCAAAGCCTTTCAAACAAGTCTAGCTTTCGAGACATATCTGTTACAAATAACTACTTCTTGGTCTCTGGTTTAGCTGGAGTTATTTTTCCTTGCGATTCAAGCTTAACGTACGAATCGGTTTGGTTTGAAAGTTTCCAAGGTATTAACAACAGTATAGCAAATCAACGGGGCTGCTCTGTTAATACTGATAACAATACCAAAGGGACGTGGAGATTGGATAACCCTAACTCACGCAATGGTTTAACCTTTACATTAGATCCTCCTTTCGCTATGTTTGATAGTCAGTGGTATGTAACCACCCAGGATGCTTCCATATTGGATAGCCCAACATTTTATCTGTCGGATTTTACTGATTTAAGTCTACTCAAGGTTGAAGCATTTCTTCCTGATTTTCAAGGTCAAGTCAATGTTAAAATTGAAGATTGGTATGATAGTAATTGGGTAATTATTTATCGCAGTAATGGAAGATTAAATAGTTTTAGATCTAGAATTACAGTTACAGCATCATATTCATTTACACAAGTAAGGAGATCTATAGATATGTCGGCACTGGTTGGTGAGAGAGAAGCAAAAATTAGATTTACTTATTTCGATAATAAATCATCTACTAAATTTCGGTGTGGAACCAGCAATATTAAAATTCGTGATAGCAAAATGAATCAATTCCAATTATTGATTGGCCAAACTCCGATTTGTAATATTAATTGTTTGACTATGAATTAAAGGTCTATAAATCAGAATTATAGACAACATGAATAGTAATTTTTAAGTATGAAAAAAATCTTAGACATTAATTTATTATCGATGACCTGCGATAATGAAAATTGGGCATTGAAAAACTGTAATTTTTCATTACAGTCTGGAAAAATTTGTGCGGTACTGGGCGAAAGTGGCATTGGTAAGTCTACGCTTTTTCGGTTAATAGCGGGTGTAGAACGCCCCAACTCGAGTACAATTTCTATTAAAAATAGAGTAGTAAGCGACGACGTTTTTATAGTGCCACCGCGAGGGAGAAGTGCGAGCCTTGTATTTCAAGATTATGTCTTATTTCCGCATCTTACGGTCAACCAGAACATCGGTCATGGTCTCGAGAAAACGGATAAATCTATTGCAATTAAGTATCTATTAGAATTGATCAAAATGGAAGAGTTTGCAGATAAATATCCAGCTGAGCTTAGCCGTTTTCAAACCCAGCGTTTAGCTATTGCAAAGGCTCTTGCTTTGCAACCAGAGTTGTTATTACTTGATGAGCCATTTAGTAATCTGGATACAACACTAAAATCAGAATTACGACTGGAAATAGGAAACATTGTTCGGAAAACTGGAACTTCGCTAGTATTTTTCACTCACCATTTGTGCGATGCATTTGATATAGCCGATGAAATTGTTTTTCTGAAAGAGGGCGAAGTAGTTCACCAAGGACTGGTTTCTGACCTATCGGACGTTTCTAGACAACAGGAGCTGATGAATTGGATAGTTGATGTAAAATATCAATCTAAATTAGTTTTAGAAAAGCTTTAGTTAATACTTATGAATCTATCTTATAAACAGTTGCTTGAAATAGAGTCACAGTTGAATTGCCCAAGCGGTGAAGGTGGACTGCAAATTGGTGCAACAATGAACGATTCAAATGCACAAATGATCAGTAGCTCTATAGAACTATTGAATGTTCAAGAAGATAGCTGTGTACTTGAAGTCGGTCATGGAATTGGTGGCCATGTAAAAAATATAATCAGGAAAGCAAATACTGTGCAATATATTGGCCTTGAAATTTCTAAAACTATGAATTCTGAGGCAATAAGGATAAATAAATCCAATCAAAAACAAGCTTCTTTTATCATGTATGATGGTGTTAATATTCCTTTCGGGGTCAACACATTCGATAGAATTTTAACCGTAAACACAATATATTTTTGGAGTAATCCACGGCTGTTTTTAAAAGAAATTTATCGTGTATTAAAACCAGGGAGTAAACTGGTTATTGCCTTTGCAGATAAGAAATTTATGTTGGGCTTACCGTTTGTGAATAATAGATTCAAATTGTATAGCAAAGAAATTCTAACTGATTTATATGTAGATTCTCAGTTTATAAGCATCGAATTTACCGAAAAGCATGATTCGGTTTTAAGCAAATCAGGTGAATTAGTGAACAGAATATACTTAGTAGCTGAACTTTTCAAATAAAACATTTACCTCAACTTAACCACTAATTAAATCCTTGACCTCCCCTATTATTAATGCCTCATGAATCATTTTATTTACTAGAATCGCTTCATTTTCATTTAGCGAAAAGCCCATAGTTGTAGGCCGAGCAAAAATTACGGTCCTCATCTCTTGATTAATTTCCACATTAAAATTTGGTTTTTTTACTTTATCCAGCATTTTTTTGAAAGTATAAAGCTCCTCAACATTAAAGTTCAAAACTGCATTTCCAAAAACTACACAATAGTGTTTGCAAACAGTACAGAATTGCACCGAACCATTGTCGTACTTTGACAGCTCTATTATAGAATCATTATCCATTGTTTTTTTTTAAAGCTTCATAAATTCAAATCCGGGAGCACCTTTTATTCCATTCTCGTTATAAAAGCTGATAAATCGAATCTTAAAATAATCTCCGTTGGAGGTTTTTACCACGTAATTTTGATTGGTTTGAATATTATAAGTATTGTTTTGCAGATCGAATTGCTTCCAATCGTACCCAATGACATCAACGTTGGCAGCATAGGTGAGCCCTTCTGCTCTTGTTTTAGTAATACTCTCAAAAGGTGTTGTAAACTCCTCGGCTACGGATGTGTTGTTCGAGTTAATAATTACTCCATTAACCGAGTAAGCAAGAGGAGGATCGCTAAATATATTGGTATACTGAGTAAAGCACAAGTCGTAAGCATCTTTTGCTGGTTCAATTTGTATTTCAGTATCCGTACTGAATGAAAATGCTGTCCGATTATAACTACTATTCGTTTTTACTACGCCAGTTTTAATGGTGGTTGAGTTCAACTCGGCATAGCTAAATGTATAACTATCTCCACCTATTGAGGTTATCTGAATTTTCCATTTACCAATTTTCGAACCATCTGGAGTATATCCTCTATCGATAACTATTACTGAATTTAGATTAGAAATATCACCAATGGCGATTTTATCTGAGGCTCCAGAATGATGCTCATTTTTATAGTCTAATCCAACATCGTTTGTCAAGGTTATAATATCGTTTGAAGTACTAATTGCAGCTGAAGGAATTGTGGCTGAGTTGAGATATAAAATGTGTTTTCCGTCTCTATTGTCGAATGAAAAATCCCAATCCGTTCTCAAATTAGTTTTTATTACCTTATTTGTAGACAAACTAAACCATATTTGATCACCGTAATCTTCTCCCATATCTACAGAGTTCACAAATAAAATATTGGGGGTGGGTTCTTGAGGATTGTTAAGGTCAGTTGGGTTGCTTGGGTCGTTGGAATTATTTGGGTTGGTAATACTGTTAATAGGAGATGTTAATGGCAATTCGTCTTTTTTGCAAGAACTTAAAAGTCCTAAAGTAATTAGAAACGAAAACAGTTTGATAAGGTTTAAGTAGTTCATTTTTTAGCAAATTCAAGATTCAGTTTTACAAAAAAAGTACGCCCAGTGCCTATAGCGATGGATCGTCCCCCACCCGAATGCGCCGAATTTCCAGCTAAAGAAGCTTGAACATTTTGCACATTCATTAGGTTTTTACAGCCAACCATAAGAGTTAACCGTTTTCTCCAAAAAACTTTAGAAATTGTTGCGTCTAGTAACTGATAAGCTTCAATGGTTTGTTCGGCTACTTCTCCATCACTATTAAAACCAAAACCAGGTAATTTTCCTTGATGTTTAAAGAAAGCGCTCACATTTAGTTTAGGTTTTTTGAATACATAGGTAGCACTTCCATTGAATTCTGCAGAGTAACTAAACTCAGCAATATCATTCTCCGTGGAAAGTTGATTGTAACGGCCCACATAGGAGCCTCCTACGTTAATTTTGAAATTATCGTACAATACCGAAATGGCCGAATTAACACCTTTTGTTTGGTTTTCACCAACATTAAAATATAGGAGTGAATCACTGGTTGCACTGGTTTGTGCAAACGCGATGCGGTCAAAAATAAAGTTGTAGTACCCACTAATTTCCGGTTTAATGAGTACTTCTTTTACTAAAATCTTTTTGGAAACTGAGCCTGAAAAATTATTGGATCGTTCGGCAGTTAAATCTGGATTTCCAAAAAGACTGTGGTTGATATCATTAAAAGTAAAGTAGAGCTCTTTGAGCGAAGGCGCTCTAAACCCTCTAGCATAAGAGACTCGGAACGAGTAGTTGTTTTTAAAATACTGAGCATTTAACGAAGGCGTTATCGGAGCCTGATATAATGAGTTGTAGGCATATCTTGCACCGGTTTTTACTTTTATTTGACTCAAGAATAAGAATTCTGCAGAAGCAAAAACAGCATAGTCGCCCATTTCTTGAGTTCCGTTTGCGATTCGTTTTCCAGATGCTCTTTCAACGTTAATATCGTAGCCCAATTCATAATTTATCCAAGAAGAATCTCGATTGGATGAGATACTTGCCCTTGACATAAAGAGCTGAAAATTACTGGTGTCTTGCGAATCATTTAGGCCCGTTTCTGGAATCAGGTTATTGTCTAAACTCACCAAATCTTTACGATAAGATTCCTTTACACGTTGAAAATAATTATAGGCACCCGTAAAATTGTAATTCCAATTTTTGTTGATTCTTCCTCTTGCGAGAATAGCATTGTCTATTCGTTTGGTGTGGTAATAATCGTCGAATCCAATAAACGAAGTAGGTGTGCGTTGTGGAGCTCCTCGATTTTCAATCGTCTCTTCGTAAAAATCTAATTTATAGGTTATTCGAGATTTATTAAGATTATAATGATATTGAAAACGGCCGAAGTACTGCTCTTTAGGATTCCATTGTTTTACTCGACCGCTATCTGCTAATTTAGCTGAATAATCCGGCCAAAAAGTATCGTCAGGACTCCAACCGTCAAAAAAATTTCTACCTGCGGAAAAGCCGATTGAGTGATTTTTAAGCAAACGAACATTTCCATAAATCGTGTTGTTGTGCGTCCCAATATTTTCATTGTAAGTAGAAACACCAATTCTAAATATTTCTTTGTTTTCTTTTTTCGTAATAATGTTAATTGTGCCTGCCAATGCGTTACTTCCATAATTTACACTTAGCGGTCCTTCAACTATTTCAATGCGTTCTACTTCATTAAGGTTAATCTGACTCAAGTCAATTTGCCCATCCAATCGTCCAATAACAGGAACACCATCAACCATGATTTTTACGTTTTGACCACTTATACCTTGCATGCTCATACCAGAACCTAGAATATTGTCCTGAGAAAGTCTAATGTTTAATTCATTGGAAAGCACATCGCGAAGGTTTACCGCAGCCATTTGTTCGATTTTCTGTTTGTTGATCACCTTTACTTTATAAACCGATTTCTCTATTGAAGTAGGTGCGTATTGCGCCGTAACGACCACTTCATCTCGCAGGTAAGCTTTTTCTTCTAAGGTGTATGTTTTACTTTGGGGTGCAGTCAGCGTATCGTTTTGAGTGATAAAACCTATATATGAAATGGTTATGAATAATGGGTATTGTTGATTTTTAAAACGATTTTTAATATCAATTTCCCCTAAGTTATTAGTCGATAAATAAACTGGTTTGTCAGCTCCTGATACTATAGATACCGACGCACCGATCATTGGTAAATCGTACTGATCGCTGCCTATATTTAATACAGAAAGGGTTTGCGATTGCGACCCTATTGAGGTAATTAAAAGAGCTAATAACAGAACTTTGTTCATTACAAAGGCCTTAGTTTAATGAATTGTTGAACATCGATTTTGGTTTTCGTGCTGGTTACCAAGCTTGGTTTAAAAGCCATGTAAACTCTACTCATTCCATTGGAAGATTGTTCGTTCAATACCTGAGTAAAGAAATTTTCTGTACCCACATTATTTATACTGGCGTTAACTTCCAGTGCTTGTTTTTCGTTGTTATTATTCATAATGATTTAAATAAAAACTAGTCGACTTCCTTGTATGTTTAAAAAGGAAGTCGACCAGTAGGATTTAATTATTGCAAGACCAATTTTTGAATCGAGCTTCCGCTTTCATTCGAAATTGAAAGGAAATAAATACCCGATTGCAAGTGATTAAGATTCAATTGAATATCAGACTGAATTGCTGAAGCTTCAATATTTTGATTGTGAACCAATGCACCACTTAAGCTGACTAAATTTAGATACAGCGCTTCATTAGCAATAGCGTCTAAGCTTAGTGTAATTTGCTTGTCAGTACTTGGGTTAGGGAATACAGTAAAACCTGTTGCAGTGCTTACTTCATCAATAAATGTTTCTATAGAAGTAGTGTCTTTTGGAGCAGCCTCAAGAACGATTTTTGTCTTCTTAAAAATGTAGTTTCCATTTCTACTTCCACCAAAACCATTCATTTCGAGTTTCCAATAATTCAATGAGTCCATTTTTACGAAGTAGGCTGTGCTATCTTCTATGTTATAGGCACGAGTGGCAAAATTGTAAGACTTCCAATCGTAACCCACTTTGTTTATTTTATCCGTAAACATTAAACTTTTTACATCTTCAAAAGTTGCTGCATCAGCTAGGTTTTCGGCTTTAGATAACCCAAGGTTAACATTGGCTCTGATTCCACTTACACTATATGGCGTAGGAACATACTCAATGTACTTCGAGAAAACTAAATGCCATACTCCGTTTGGTTCAAGGTTCAAGTTTTTATCCTGAGAAATAGAGTAATAGCCAAAGTTCTTGCCAGGGAAATCATCTTTATCTAGTACTCTATGAACTTTTCCTGATCCATCCAAATTAGCTATCGTAAAGTAATATTTACCTGAGGCTAATCTAGAGATCCACAGTTTTTTGACATCTCCGCTTGCAGTAACCCAAACAAAAAGGCTATCTCCAGTAATGTGATGGGTAATTACGCTGTATGTTCCCCAACCTAAATCAGTTGCACTTCCAGTTCTTCCATTGTTCAAAGCACCGCTGTTCCAAGTGTCCGATGGGTTATGCCAAGGGGTCCAAGTAGAAAGACCGTTGGTATCTAATGTTGCAGTGTCTGCAATAGCACCTTTCGGATATAGATAAAGATTAGCTCCATAAGCCGTATTAGCTAATATAGCGCCTGAAAACCCATTGATTTGGAAGCCTAAATCCCAGCTGTTTCCTGCAACAGAAGTTTCTGTGTCGTCGTCTAAGTTATACCAAACCGTGTTGGCATATCCAGCTCCAATAGAGACAGTGTCTAATTGTGCGTTGCCAGAACTAAAAAGTCCTGAACTTATAAATAGTGATAGTATTAGTTTTTTCATTTTATTTAGATTTATTCTTAATATTATAGAGCAAATGTATCGGTGGCACTCTTGTTTGACAATCGCACCAATGAGGTAAAACGGTCACTTTTTACTGGTAAAATACGAGTACCACGTTTATGGTAGTACTTGTTCAACCTAATTATTTGATTAGTTTCTGGTTAATATAGGGATTAGCCTTGGCTACTTATGTTGTTTTTGGTCAATCCTAAAAGAATTAAAATAACACTAGCTGAGTAGCAAACGGTCATTAACATCCCTGAAAACATCACAACATAACTCACCCACTCAAAGCCGAACCAAACAAAGTATATTCCTCCAAAAGTTAAGTTTACGGAGAGTAGAGGCTCTAAGATTAAAAAGTTTCTGAGCCTAATATTCATAGGCACTCCATAAAGCAGCACACTTATGATTAAGAAAATTACAGATAAGGAAAGAAAATGGGTGTGTAGAATGTTAAACATTTCGTGTTCAGACTTTTTAAACTTCATCACTTCAGCTAGTTCGTCTGCTTCATTTCCGGTGTAGTTTTCTACTATGCCTTTGGAGTTCGAATTAGTGGTTTCATTTACGAACCCTAACCCTAAATAAAAGCCTATGGAAACTGTTATGGTGAAAAGGGCTACTAACCATTTAAGCTCTCTTGGGAGCCGAGTTAAGTAACCAGACGTAATCAATTAAATCGCTCCGTTTTCTTTTGCAATAAACAAAGACTGAAGCAATTTATTTACCGCCTGTGTCATGCTTGTCGCTGATATAGTTGCTCCTGAAATTCCATCAACTTCCTGGTAGATTGTAGGTCGGTCAGAAATTCCCATTCCGTTAAATTGGTTTAACCAACGTGGCGTGCCTATTTGTCGGCCATGTTGTTCGCGGTAGATAAGCACTTTGGCTTTTGTGATAACCAATTCGGGAGAAAGAACCACCATGTAGTCAAAGACATTCTTCATGCTATTTGCCTGTGAAACATATAGATATCCAATTTTGATATTGTTTTTGTGTACTTCATAAAAATGCTGATTCATTTCTAGTTTGGCGACCGATTCTACAGATTCCGAAACTCTTACCTTTTTTAGAGAAGTAGGAGTTTCGATTCCGTAAATTTTTGATAGTGCGTTCTCGACTTTCGTTTTTAGGGGAGCCGACCACTTCTCCTGACAAGCAGCACCAACCTGGATCCCAAACAATACAACACTTAAAAGAAATAATCTAAAACTAACGAACAACATACTTTGCAATTAAGGCTTCAATTTCTGCTTTTTCTTCATAATTATTCCCGTAAAACAGGTGCTCATAAATGTGCTTATCTTCCACTTTATCCTTAAGCTCTAAGTTCTTTTGTTCTCCGTAAACATCCTCCCAAACAGTTCGTACAACAGCCCATTTATTTTGATTCTTTGCCCACCATTCTCTGGCAGGGTTACAGTCTTCATTCGCTCTGTTGACATAAGTATTGTAGCCTTTTTCTTGCACCAATAAAACATCTTCTTTTCCATCTTCACGAATCACTTTATCATTATCTTGTTCGTGTAACCAATCTTCACCCTTGATTTGAACTCGATTACCCCTTTTCATTACGTTGTAATCGCTACGTTTAGTATATTCTCTTCTTGGAAGTGGAGAGTCAGCCTTGTTATACCATGAGGCAGTTCCGTCAACATGCGTCCAAGTCGCTGTCCCTGTATATCTTGGGCTATCGTCTACCTGGTAGACCTCTTGCGTCCACTTACCCTCAACCTCTTTTTTAGACTTAGGCTCATAAACCCATTTGTTATTTTTGTCAAAGCGATATACTTCAGTTTTTTCAAACGTCCAGTCTTGTCTCCAGTGTTTAATAATCATGGAATCGTTGATAATAAGCAAGTGCTGAAGCACTATTTTATTTTCGGTTTGCTGTATGATTTTGGCATATTCAAAGGCTGCTGAAGTATAGTCAAAAGCCATTTCATAATCGATTTCAGGTGCGAAAGTTTCTGTGTATTTGAATGCTACGTTGTAACAACCTGCCATTGAAATAATAGCTTGAATATCTTTTTGTTTTTTATCTTTTTGAGCGTTTAAAACAAACGAATATCCAGTCAGTAACGCTAAAGTTAAAAGCAATGGTTTTCTCAATAGTAAATTATATTCCATGATTTATTGTAATTAATTTTTCACAAAACTAAAGGCCTCTTTCTCCAAAATCAATCCCTACTTTGGGTCAATCTACCTACCATAGTGATGGTATTGTTAATTAGAAATTAACCCCACATTTATGGCATACATTGTTAATTCGGTGACAGACTTTATTCCTAATTTTTGAAAGATATTTCTTCTATGGGTATGAATAGTGTGGTGACTTAGGTGTAGCTTCGTTGCGATTACTTTATTGGTAAAACCACTGGTAATCAATGCTGTTATTTCATTTTCTCTTGCGGATAATGCAGTAGGTTCACAGCTAACAATTTCGTCGGTTGTAAACTGCTTGTTTAGAATAATATCTAAAACCTTATTGCAGTAAAATTTCTCGCCTTTTGCAATAGCAAAAACTGCATGAATAACCTCAGCCTCATCACATTGTCGAGTCAGATATCCTTGAATTCCTTTTTCTAATACTCGCAGTACTTCAAGTGGTGATTCAATATCGGAAATTATCAGAATTTTCAGATCTGGATATTTACTTTTTAGTTCAATGGTAGAATCAAAAGAGAAGTGCTCCTTTGAACCTGGATCGATCACAATTATTTCGAAATCACCATTCTTCAATGAAGTAAACATTTGTTCTTCAGTGTGAACTGTCTGAATGTTATTTACTCCGCCACCCTTTTGCAAAACGGCATTAAGCCCGTTCGCCATAAGCACATTTGCGTTTGCATTCAGTATGTTGAGGTCTTTCATTATTTAGAACGATTCTAAAGAGCAAAGATGGTATCAAATTGTTAGAACACCAATACCATTAATGTGGTATTTGGTTAATTAAAAAGTACCTAAAGGTAGTTAGTTATACTAAGGATTTTCGGTTGCTTGACAACCCGTTTTTCAAAACTAAAAGAGCGATTAAATACTGAATTGAATTATAGGCTCAATGTCTAAATTAAGTTGTGGAGCGAATCGGATTCGATAGGTCTAATGATAGCATCTTATTTGAGAAGAACATGCTAGAATAAAAAAATAATAAAGATAACCTTAGATTACTTGCTTAATAAACATATTACGAGTTGAAACTCTTAATATTTAGTCTTGCCATTAAGCTTTTTAGGTGATATTTCCCTATATATCAAACATTTAATTGACTTAGTTGGATATTTTTTCCTTTGTCTTGTATGAAGACTTATTAATTAGGGCAGTAAGTATTTTTTTTGGGCTTTTTTTAATGTTAAGATACAGTGAGACAAAAAGTTTAAACTAAATGATTAGGGGTTGTCGAGGTGATCCTCTCCCCTCATACTGTTAAGGATTTACAGTTAATTAATTGAGTGTTTATTTTTATTGTTTAACTATCTCTGATGGGAATGTAAGTTAACCAACAAAGCGATGGGGACCTTTCTACTAATCATATTAAAAGACTGTTCAATAACTTTTTAAGCTTTTTTGTTTTGGTAAAATATCTTTGGAATTAGCGGTTTATTCTAAAGGAAAAAGTAGATCCTTCTGATACCTCAGACGTTACCGAAATGTCACCTCCAATTTGATCTAATATTCTTTTGGCTGAAGCTAAGCCAACACCAGTGCCTTTATTCTTAAATCGATCTATAGTATTTAGAGTCGAAAATAATGCAAATATATTTTTAATATTTTCATTCTTAATACCAACGCCATTATCTGAAATCTCAAATAAATAATGCTCATTCAAAATCTTACAGACTATACCAACCTTCACAATCAATTTGTCATTATATTTAATCGCGTTAACCAACAGGTTAAGTAAAATTTGCTTTAAAGCACCTTTATTCGTTTTGATTAAAACGTTTGTGCCTACCAAATTAAATTCGACTTTACGTTCCGCATCTATTAACGAAATAATATCTGTTAATAATTGTTCCAAATCAATTTCAGTCAACTTATCTGTTGAGAACTTATCCGTTTGGTAATAGTCAAAAATACTATCTACCAAATCGTTTAAGTTTTGGAACGATGTCCCTAAAAGTCCCAGATATTGTTCTTGTTCTTCACCTGACAATTTAAAGTCTTCATCAGTTAACATATTTAAAATTCCAGTAATGTTAGCCAAAGGAACTTTTATATCGTGTGTAACAATTCTAGCATAGTTTTCTAACTGCTCGTTTCTTTTTACGAGCTCTGTTGACAGAGCTTTCGATTTTTCTTTTGCAAACAATAACTCTTGCTCATAAAGCTTCCGTTGCGAAATATCCACAATCGCCGAATTATTTAATATTACTTCTCCCTCTGAATTCACTGCACTAACAGTGTTTACTAATACTGATATTTTTTCTTTATCATGAGTAATAAATTGAAAGTTAATTTCCTTAATAAACTTTTGTTGAATTAACCTAGGCGAATAATGAGTTTCATAGTAAATCTTCCCTCCAGTATTTAGGAATTCTTGGAAATACATTTTATTCAAAACCTGAGTCCGATTCAGTCCCATAATTTGAAGCAAAGTATCGTTGATTTTCACAATTTTACCATCAGATAAACTAGATAAAAAACCACATGGAGCTGTATTGTATATATCAATATTTCCTATTTGAAACTCTAAGTCATCCGATTCACGCATAAAAATACTGAGGATTAGTTTATTAAGAACTCATTAATGGCAGCAATAGTTTCTTCTGGAGCGCTCATTTGAGGGCAATGTCCTTGAGCTTTTTTAAGCAACGAAATTGAACTTCCTAGTATAGAGCGATGAACATACTTAGACACCTCTTCGGGTGAAATGAAATCGGGTTGGCAATATAAAATCAAAGTTTTTGTAGATACTTTTCCTAGAATTTCGCGATCATCTCCTAAAAAAGTAACTCGTGCAAAGTGTTTAGCAATTTCAGGAACACTCCTACAAAAACTAGTCTCTAATTCTTTAGTCAGTTCGGGCCTATTAGGGTTACCCATTATAGCAGGTGTTATTGCACTTGACCAGCCTAAATAATTACTTTCTAGAGTCTCTAACATCTCTTGAATTTGAGTTTCTTCGAATCCACCAACGTAATCTCCATCATTAATATATTTAGGAGAAGGACAAATCATAATCAATTTATCAATCAAATCTCCCCTCTTAGCCGCCACATGAGCTCCTATCATAGAACTTACAGAATGTCCAATTAAAGTTACTTGACTTAAAGATAACTCTTCACAGACTGCAATAATATCATCGGCATGCGCTTCTAATGAACTATATTTTTCAAAATCATATTCATCAACATCAGAATCACCAGAACCTAATAAGTCAATTAGGACCACTTTAAAACGATTTTCAAAAGCAGGGAGTATAAATCTCCACATATTTTGATTACAGCCGTACCCATGAACGAAAAAAAGAGTTTTTATACCTTCTCCGCTAACTTTTACATTATTTCTTTTAATCACACCCATACTATTTCTTTTTAATAACACTCATACTTTTGACAAACAAAACATTGTTTTCCCGGAAATAAAATGACAGAACGCATACACTCCAAATTAATAATTTTCTAATACTTTAATGTACAATTAAATTGAAGGAAACGAATCATTCTAGACTTAAACAACCGCTAAACCATTAGATATTTCAAAAATAAAAAGATGAAGATGTCCTAGTGAATAATATTGAAGAAACTTGTTATTAAAAATTACAATAAAATAATTCGGCACCAATTCTATTACTTTGTGATTGTAACATGCAACATGTGCTGAATCTCAAAACATACGAGAAAAACAATTCCCAATAATTGAAACTCTCCTTTTTATTGGATTAATAGGGATCCTAATTACTCTGGTAAACGAAGATTTTTGGGACGACGAGATCTACACAGTTTATCATTTTACATTCAACAGTTTAACGAAGACAGTCACCGATTATCACGTTCCGAACAATCACATCTTATTTAATCTTATTAATAATCTTTACCTGCGAGTAATTCAAATCGACACGTTAAACTTTTTGTTGGAACAACCTTGGAAACTCCGTTTAACAGCATTTTTTTATGCCTTATTAACTGGAGTTTTTACCTGCAAAATCGGAATTAGACTCGTAAATAAATGGGTTGCGCGTTATGCACTTCTCCTTTTAATTACTTCTATCCCATTCTATTATTTTTCCTTACAAATAAGAGGTCATTAGCTTAGTCGTTTTTTACTTACAGTGCTAGTTTATTTCTTTTTAAAACAATTAGAAAATCATTCGAATTCCAATCTTTTATCGATTAGCATTATTTCTACCGCTGCAGTGCAAACGATTCCGTTCACTATTTATCCAATAATTGGAGTTCTTCTTGGATTAGCAATTATAACGGCAAATGATTTCAAGAAACAGCAACGAATTAATACACAAATCCCAAAATTAATATTGATTATTTGCAGTGGTTTAGGATTAGCGCTAGTTCTATTTATTCTAATCTTCAAGGAGGTCTTTTTTAACGAATATGTCAAGCCAGGAAAAGGCTTTGACCTAGATAGCTCAATAAATGGCGGTCAATTTATATTCGAATCGCTAATTTCAAAACGGTTTTATGTGGCAGTTTTCGCTTCCATTGGCTGGATTATACTCCTTGTTAAGCTGAATCGATTAACCTCCAAATTAATCTTTCTAACAGCTATTGTTCTAACGCCATTTATTCTCGTTTTTATTCGAGGTGACAATGCTCCATCGCTTCTCTATGTGGTTATGATTCCATTACTGTCTATAATTGCTGCAGCTAGGAGTAATAAACTCGTTGAAACTATTCCAATTAAAAGCACTTTAAAACACACAATCCTCTTGGTATTAATTGGAACATATTGTTTTGCTGTTTTTTACCGACATACAAATAACATAAAAGAATCTACCCTCTCGGACATTGATGAATTACGCAGATCTCAGCAGATATTCTCCAATTACTATAATGAAAACTACCAGCCCTTAAAGGCAATAAAAGCGTTTAAAAGTATTTATACAATAAACCCTCTACCTGTCTTGATTTATGGTTGCGAACCTCATGGAGTTTCGTTCTATTTAGAAAAATAACATATTCCTTATATCAATGGAAACTTTCAAACCGATGCATTTGATTCATTAAAAAACACGTCGAATAAATTTTATATAATTACCAATCACCCCCCTTTCAATTTGACCAAGATTCTTCAATAAATGTAAAGCAGGTTTCCACAGAATTAAGCTACCACAATGCCTTAATAATTTCAACTTCAAATACTCAAGAATCAAAAATATCAAATGGCTATTAAGCTCAATAACTAGCATTGCAATTTTCGGATCTTGTGAAAACCCTAATACTTCTTCAACAAAAATCACCGCTCAAAAACGTCCAAATATTCTATTTGTTTCTATTAATGATTTGGCCTTAAGTATTTCAGAACCCACTTATCCATTGCTGTTCCTAAAAAATATTGCGATTATTACAACCGTGACAGTATTCCATTGGCTAGAAACCCCTTTGTTCCAAAACAATCTCTCATAATGTCCATGGATTCAATGTATGAATTGAGAGGCTATAATGGTTTTTCAAAAATCAAACCCCCTACAGAAAATATAATGAATTAATATACCGCCAGAATTTTAAAACACGGATATTACGGAAGTGTTAATTATGTTGATGAAGTATTTGACCCCGTTTTTCAGCACCTGAAAGATTTGGATTTATACCATTGTAGTTCTTTGGGGAGACCATGGCTGGAAGCTAGTTGAATATAATGGTTGGTGCAAGCAATCCAACTTTAACATTGACATTCATGTTCCAATGATCAGCCACTAACCAAATCAACCTAATTCGGGGCAACAGGCTTTTGAATAACTGAGTTGATTGACCTGTTTCCACCCTTATGTGATATAGCTAGAATTGATAAACCAAGTTATTTACAAGGCAGTAGTTTTATTCCTCTCGTTGAAAATCCTGAAAAAGAATGGAAATCAGCAGCCTTTAGCCAATTTCATAGAAAGCCAAAGATTACACCTGACGCTAAAAGATACATGGGCTATTCGAATAGATCCAAAACGCATCATAATGTTGAGTGGGGTTATGAAAAAGGTGTACGCGGTGAGTTCATTATTGCAGAATTGTAAGATATAGAAATAGGCTCCGATGAGAATGACAATATTGCTGATAAAGCCGGGAATACGATACTTGTGAAAGAATTACCACTACAGCTATATAAAGGCTGGAAGTCGACTCTGCCTTTAATGGAATAGAACAAAAAAGGCGCCATATAGCGCCTTTTTTGTTCTATTTATTTCTTGAAATTCTAAGCCACCTTCAAATTTTGAATCGTAGAGTTTTTTAGTTTTTCTTTAGCATAGCTTAAAGTCAACTTAAACTCTTTTGTATCTTTTTTAGAGGGCAAATCATACATAGCATCGATCATAACAGCCTCAAAAATGGATCGTAGACCTCTAGCTCCAAGTGCAAATTCCATTGCCTTTTTAACCATAAAATCCAATACATCTTTATCAACTGTAAGTTTAATGTCTTCCATATGAAACAATTTAATGTATTGTTTGATCAGAGCATTTTTAGGCTCCGTAATAATTCTACGCAGCGCAGATTCATCTAATGGATTTAAGTACGTAAGCACAGGAAAGCGTCCGATTAATTCTGGAATTAATCCGAATTTCTTCAAATCCTGTGGCGTTACATATTGGTACATGTTTTCACTTTCCACCTTACTTAAACGCTTAGTTTTAGAAGCGTATCCAACAGAAGTAGTATTCAGTCTTGAGCTGATTAACTTCTCAATTCCACCAAATGCTCCCCCTGTTACAAAAAGAATATTCTTGGTATTGATAGTCACGAGCTTTTGCTCAGGATGTTTCCTACCACCTTTCGGTGGAACACCAATTTCAGCACCTTCTAGCAATTTCAACATTGCTTGTTGTACACCTTCTCCAGAAACATCTCTAGTTATTGACGGATTGTCACTCTTACGAGCAATCTTATCGATTTCATCAATAAAAACAATTCCTCTTTCAGCTGCAGTAACGTCAAAATCAGCTGCTTGCAACAACTTAGCAAGAATACTTTCTACATCCTCTCCAACATAACCAGCTTCAGTGATAACCGTAGCATCAGCAACTGCAAATGGAACATTCAAAATCTTTGCAACTGTCTTGGCTAACAACGTTTTTCCAGTTCCAGTTTCACCCAAAAGAATAACATTTGATTTTTCAATCTCTACATCATCGTTTTCATCTTTTTGAGTAATCCGTTTGTAATGATTGTAAACGGCAACAGAAAGCACTTTTTTAGCTTGCTCCTGACCAATTACAAATTCATCCAAATGAGATTTAATGTCTCTCGGCTTAAGTAGATTCAACGACTTTGAAATCGTCGATTCTACCCGCTGAGTGACTTCTTCTTCTACAATATGCTGAGCTTGCGAAATACAACCGTCACAAATGTGACCCGATATCCCTGCTATCAGAATGTTTACTTCGCTTTTGCTCTTACCGCAAAACGAACACCTTGGTTCATTTTTAGCCATTGTTTATTTTGTTAGTACTTCGTCGACCATGCCATATGCTTTAGACTCATCTGCAGTCATCCAGTAATCGCGATCGCCATCTTCCCAAATCTTGTCATAAGTTTGACCTGAGTGTTTTGCGATAATCTCGTACAGTTCTTTCTTTAATTTTTGTATTTCTCTAGCTGTGATTTCAATATCACTAGCTTGACCTTGCGCACCACCCATTGGCTGATGAATCATTACTCTAGCATGAGGTAAAGCAGATCGCTTTCCTTTTTCACCAGCGCATAATAATACAGCACCCATCGAAGCAGCCATTCCAGTGCAAATAGTAGCTACATCTGGCTCAATGTATTGCATAGTATCATAAATGCCTAATCCCGCATATACAGATCCGCCCGGGCTGTTCAAGTAAATTTGAACATCTTTTGTTGCATCAGCAGAGGCTAAAAACAACAATTGCGCCTGCACAATATTCGCAACTTGATCATCGATTCCAGTTCCCAAGAAAATGATTCTATCCATCATTAACCGCGAAAAAACGTCCATGGCTTGAACATTCATCTGACGCTCTTCCAAAATATATGGAGTCATTCCACGCATTGGGCGAATGCTAGATTCGATATAATTATCAACTGCCATGCCGCTCATGCCTTTGTGCATGGTGGCGTATTTTCTAAATTCTTTTCCGTCCATTATTACATTTTTACCAAATTAGATAAACTATCTAGTATACCTTTTTTAGGATTATTGCCAGTTGCTAATTTAACGAAATCATCAAAGCTTACTTCCTTAGTCTTTAAGTTCAAGGTTTCTTTATATACATTTAACAGCTTTTCTTGCATTAACTGCTCATAAATCTGGCGTGATTCTTCATTCTTAGATAGGTAGTTTTTAGCTGCACTTTCAATATCCTCTTCAGTTACTTCACTTCCATATTGAGACATTTGCTGAGCAAACAAAGATTTAGTTCTTTCTAAAGCATCAGCAAATTCAACCTTAATTTCCGTCTCATTAATCACTTGATTTTCAATTAACTGGCGTTTCATGTTTTCAATAAAACCATCAAAATCTTTTTCAATTTCTTCTGCTGCAACATCCTTATTAGAAAGAGCCAACCATCTTTTCAAAAAATCTTGAGGAAGAGCAATCTTATGCTTGTCATTTAGTTTTCCGAATAAATGTTTTACCAATAATTTATCTGAATCACTTTCTAATGTCTTTTCTAAATCTTCAGCCAAACGCGTTTTGAACTCGTCTTCCGTTTTTACCGTTCCAGGACCAAAAAGTTTGTCAAAAAACTCTTGATTAATCTCACATGGAGTTACTTGGTGAATTTTCTTGATTACTAACTCGAATTGTTTGCCAACAGAATCAAGAGCTTTTTTGTCAACGTGCAACATGGCAGCTAAATCTGCGTCGCCTTTGCTATAATCTCTTGGGTCAACAACCAATTTAGCTTCAAGTCCTTTACCTAACAACGACTTTTTAGAAGCTGCTTTTTCTAAATATTCTAAAGCAATACTTGCGTGACTATGAATTCCACCTTCTACTTTATTGCCATTACCATCCAACTCACTCATCGCAGCATTAACCATGTCGCTTTCGCCCACAGTTTCCACTTCCTTGATAGAACCATATCGACGAGTTAAGTCTTTTGTGTATTTGGCTACTAATTCATCATCAACCTTTATCTTATAATAATCCATCTTGAATTTATTAGATAGACCAATTTCCAATTTTGGAGATATGCCGATATCGTATTTAAATTCAAAAGACTCGCCTTCTGCAAGTGACTCTCGAATTTCTTCACCCTTTCCAGGAATAGGATTCCCAAGAACTTGAAGTTTTTCAGTTTCGATGTATTTGTACAAATTATCGACCAACATTTTATTCACCTCTTCAGCCATAACGCCTTCGATGTACATTTTCTTGACAACCCCAAAAGGAACTTTTCCTTTTCTAAAGCCAGGCAAATTTGCCTTTGCACGATAGTCTTTAAGAACCGTGTTTACTTTTTCTTGATAATCTTCTGGAGTTATTGTAATGCTTATTACTGCATTAAGGTCGTCTATTTTGTCTTGTTTAATATCCATTTCAAGATGTATTTTCTTTGCTAAAAGCCTTTATTTCAATTAAATACCCAAACCTATCCAATTGCAAAAATTTGGGGCTGCAAAAGTAAGGGTTTTAATGAATTATTGAATATTTTTCGCTCGCATGATTAGGTTTGACTCTACTAATTACAGTTGATTAACCTTTATAAAGACTACACATATCCATTGTGACGACTGCTCAAATAGAAAAATTATAGTATCCAAGTACCTCACAAGCAACAAAGGAGACATAAAAGCAGACTTGTCACCCTAAATTAAACTCTATGATCAGATTCGAAGAAAGTAGTTATTAACGAACTTTTTAATTTCAATGAATTAGTCTTTTCGCCAATTACAATTCGTACTTTGGTATTGAATGAAATATCAAACTATGAAAAAACTTTATACTGGTTTTGCCTTTACAATGGCATTAACATTTGCCACTGCGCAAATAGATACTATTGATAATGGCAAATCCATTTATATCGATTCTGCTCAAAATTTGAAAATGGAGATTCCTTTCAAAAAAAGAATGGTTGATGGAACTGTAAAAGGTTTTGATTTAACTTCAACAAATTTGGTGTTGGAAGGCTCAAGTAAAAAAAACCAAAAACAAGGAACCTGGAATTATTACGAATACGACTCATTAGACAACAAAATAATTGCTCAATATTACACATGGCTTAACGATACGCTTAATGGTCCATTTCAAGAATTAAAGGATTCACTTCAACTAAATGGGGGCTATTCTAAAAACCTGCTAAACGGAGCCTACAAAGAATCAATTGTATCAATAGATGATTCCGGAAAAACAATTGTTACCCCTTTAGATTCTGGGCAATATATAAAAGGAGTTCAATACGGTTTATGGACATATTTGGATAACGGAAACTTGCATAAAGTGGGCAGTTACGAAAAAGGTAAACTTCATATGCATTGGAAGATTTACGATACTCTCAATGCACAACCACAAAAATTAATGCAAGACATTCAATATTTTGAAGGCGTTAAAACTGGTTCTGAATTGATTTATTTTAAATACTTAGACGGAAAAAAAATTAAAGAAACAGAATCTATTCCTTGGCAAATGGGGGAATTAAGTGGTAACTATTCTAAAAAGGATGCCAAAGGAATTGTTTTAGAGTCTGGAACTTACTCCGAGGATATAAAAATTGGAAAATGGATATATCGAAATCCATCTAAAAATACTATTGAAAAAGTTGCATATTTAAATAATCAACTCAACGGTCCTTATCAAATGGATAAAGATTCGATAACAATAATCAAGGGAACTTACGCCTTAGATAAAAAAAATAAGACTTGGAATTATTATTCTGAAACTGGTAACCTAACAAGAGAAGAATTTTATGAAAACGGCATAAAATCGGGCGAATGGAATTATTATAACGCACAGAAACTACTTACGCATTCCATTGTTTTCTACGAAAACAAAGTTGTTGAATTGTATCGTTTCGATAAAAATGGTAATGAAACCTTAAAATTAGAACTTGATTATAGTCCAGAAAATTATCTTAAAATCACAGCTGAAGAGCAAATGACAGATAGCTCAGAATCAGTTGATTTAATGTATCAACCTGAAGGGGACACACTAAATGAAAATACTTTTTTGATTACTTACTTAAAGTCAGGAAAGGATACCACAGTTTTCAAAAGACATGGGGGGTATTCTGTAACAAAAACAGGTTCGGTAGAATATCGAGGAGTTTACTCTACAAATATTAAACAAGGCGACTGGTCGTATTTTTACAATCCTCGTATAGTTTGGAAAAAAGTATTCAAAAATGGTATCATGAGCGGGGAATTGTTTTTAGACAAATCCAGCGGGACGAAGATAGAAAAGGGTGAATACGTGCTTTGGTTTGGCCCTGAAAGACCTCAAGTGGAGTTCAAAATCCAAAATGGTTTAAGGGATGGAAAAAGTATTTGGTACAAGAAAAATGGCGAGGAATTGAAAGTAGAAAAATACAAAGACGGCATGCTCAACTAGCGCTGCCAGTTTCTATTTAATTATTGAAAAGCTTGTTTATTAAAAACAGGCTTTTTTTTGTTTCAAAGCTTAATAAATCCAATATTTGGAGTTAGTGAAATCTCAAGTTTATTATATCGTAGGTGACGTGCATGGTCAATATCAGCGACTTTCAAGACGCCTTAAATCGGCAGGATTAACCTCCAAAAATGGAAAACTCACCTTCAATTCTGGTAAAATATTATTCCTTGGAGATTTATTGGACCGCGGGCCTGACTCCCGCAAAGTCATTGAACTAGTCAAACAACTTCATGAAGCCGGAATTGCAGAAGTCATTTTAGGAAACCACGAGTTCAATTTTCTGGGCTATCTAAATAAATTAGATAAACGTTCTTTCTTGCGCAGGCATACTTTAAAAAACCTAAGACAACACAGGGATACATTAAAGAGCTACAAGGGTCATAAAAATGATTTAGAAACTCACCTGACATGGCTCAAAAGTCTCCCTTTATTTTTTGAAAATAAGCACTTCAGGGCTGTTCACGCCTGTTGGGATCCTCAATGGATAAAATGGTTAAATACAAAATACCCTGAAGGATTAAAGAATGAGGGCTTCTTTCAGAATAGCTATAAAATTTATAAAAAATCATTTTTCTGTATTGAACGTTTACTAAAAGGACCCGAACTCATTTTGCCTGAGACATTTACAAGTATCGATTCTGACGGAAACATCCAATCTGGAATACGCTATAAATGGTGGCAAAAAAACAAAGGAAAATCGCTAAAAGAAGTAATTACAAAATGGAATGAAAAATGGCAGAACACCTCCTTCAATTCGTCATTTGAAAATCGTTCTTTGAGCTATTCCAAAAAAGAAAAGCCCCTGTTTATTGGGCACTATAATTTTAATAACCATCCTGAATTTCACAATAATAACTTTTTGTGTTTGGATTGTAGCGATAAAGAAGGAAATCGAGTTTTAATCTATCGGCATGAAATAGGCAAACCTATTTCCTTAAACAATTTGATATTTTAATGATCTAAAGTCTCTGAGGCAGCGTCCTCATATTCCTTTTCCAGTTCATGATTTTCCTTGTTCCAACGATAGTATTTGGCATAATTATCGAAACTATAATTATGCTCAATACCCGTTTTATGTATTTCAGTTCTGCTTAACACCGTTGTAGGCTTTATATGATACTTAATATTATTGATTTCTACATCCAGTTCCATTTTGAAGTCTGGATTGCAATTGGACCATCTATGGTAGATAAACCCATCGAAACTTACAAACTGCTCTAAAGTTGGTACATGTCTGTCGTATAAATATTGATTAAAAAACCAATTGAAATTTTGCCCAGTAATTGAATTCACCAAATCCATAAAATCAGTTGTGTTTACCAATTGCTTTTCATTTTCAGCATAAAACGTTTTTATTATCTCAAAAAATAAAGAATCACTTTCTAGAACCGATCTCAAAGTTGCCATAACCACTGAGCCTTTCATATAACAATCAGACTCTTTAAAATTAAAATACATAAGGTCTTCTGGCCCAACAACGGGTCGTTTGTTTTGAATAAAAATTTTATCGTATCGTATTTTATTGAAATAACGGTCCGCTCCACCTACATGTTCGGCATACAAAGCCTCTGAATAAGTGGCCATGCCTTCGTGAATCCAAATGTGAGCAAAATCGGTTGCGCTAATTGAATTACCCCACCACTCGTGAGCCACTTCGTGCAATATTATATAATCGGAATGCACAATTGCTTTGTTTTTATAATCACTTCCATAAGCAATCGCAGTCTGATGTTCCATGCCTGCATAAGGAGCCTCTACCAACTTAAACCCATCTTTCACCCAAGAATAAGGACCAAATGTCTTTTCATAAAAATGAAAAATATCATGTACTTGCTGAAAGTGATCGGTTGCTATTTGTTCATTGTCTCTAAGCACGTAATGACTCACATTTACTAAACCGCGAATAGCATTAAGAGTGTCCTTTATCTCTACAAAATCTCCTACATAATAGGTTATGTTGTAGTTGTTGATCGGATACGATGTCGCCCAATTGAATTTTAATTTTTCGTTTTCTAACGTATCTACTCCTGTCAATACACCATTACTAACTCCTGTTACAGTATTTCTACAAATTATACTTACCGATACTGAATCCGCCTCATCTAGATTATGATCTTTACAAGGAATCCACACACTAGCGCCTTGGGTTTCACAGGCCACGCCTAACCAAGGGTTTTTGTTTTTATCTTTTTTCCAAACTGTTCCACCTTTCCAAGGTGGACGCTTGGCTTTCATCGCTTTTCCTCCATACTCTACCCTAAATTGAAAAATGTCGCCTTTGCTTATTCCGTAATCAGCAATCGAAAACTGAATGGCTCTATACTTTCTAGTGAATGAAATTGGCTCGATATCGTCTTTTACATAAATGCCTTTTACATCTAGGTTTTTATGAAGATCAAATTGAAGACTATCGGATATACTATCCAATCTACAAGTAAAAATCACCGTCCCTTTAATTGTTTTAGTCTCTGGATTCGGTTCTATTTCAATTGCGTAATGCAACACATCATAGCAGGCTCGAAGTGAATTATATTTTCCTAAAGCTTGATATTCTTCAGAAACTTTTATTGGTTTGGCGTCCTTCTTAGGTTCTTTTACAAATCGTGGATTTATCACCCAACAACTTGCTAGTAGTTGTATTAAAAAAATTAAGATAACCGAAGTTTTCAATTGTGATTTCATAAGACAAAGAAGTAGAATATGTAACTAAGAATTTGGGTGGTCAAAAAAAATTGTGAGATTAGGAATGTGAAAATCAATTTATTGGTTTCGATTTTATTTCTCTTTGTATTTTTCACTGCAACGAATCTAACCGAAATCTCAAAAACCACTGTTTACCCTATCCCAGGTCAAGGAAGCGATTATCGCCTCTTTCATGACTTAGAATTTGATGCTTCGTTTAGCATTAATCATATAAAATATTCTGTTCCCGGTAAAAAGGTGACGATATGTGAGTTCGCAATAGAACTGAGTGCTCAAATTGATACTTCAAAGCCCTTTATTTTAATTTGAGTTTCCTTAGGTGGAATGCTCGTAACTAAAATGAGCACTTTTTTGAATCCTGTTCTAATAATAATATACAGCGCAAAATCACACAAAGAATTACCAATTACCTCTCTTTTTCAAAAGGTAACTCCCGTATATAAACTTGTACCAAAAGGCTTAGTGAAATTTGGTGCAAAAGTTTTACAAAAAATCTTTGAACCCGATCGCAAAAACAATATGGAAACGTTTAAAGCTATGCTGAACGACAAAGATCCTTTGTTTTTAAAACGTACCGCTAAAATGATTATTCGATAGGATAGAACTTTGTCTCCAAGTGGAATTATTCATATCTATAGAACAAAAGATCACACTTTACCTTATAGGAATATTGAACTCAACTTTACGGTTCCAAATGGCTCTCATATGCTTGCGATGACTTAAGCTAAAACTGTCTCTATACTTCTTCGAGAGATACTCCAAACCAAATGATAACAAACAAAAAAAGCACCCATTTGCAGGGTGCTTTTCAAAATTTGTCGTTTGAGACTTACA
>CAJVZZ010000013.1 GCA_913020435.1 uncultured Flavobacteriales bacterium
GTTGAATGTTGAATGTTGAATGTTGAATGTTGAATGTTGAATGTTGAATGTTGAATGTTGAAATTAAAAACGAAACATTCAAAACTGAAAATTTTCAGAAAAATCGCACCACCAAAAAATAAACAGCAAATCCAGCCAAGAAAACCAAACTTCCAATAGAAAGCAAGTTCAACCATTTGGGTAAATTGTAACCCGTTTCCTTCTTAAGCACAACAAAAGATTTATAATTCAAAAAAGCCAATAAAGGAGTTGTCAAAAATGAAATCGTTGTCGCAAAATCGACCAGTTGTCGCATACTTTCCAAAACAAAGACTAGAATTAACCCAGCTCCAAAAGTTAGAGCAACCAACAAAAATCTATAATTAATACGTCTAGATAGTTTGGTGTCGAATAATTGAAATGCAACAGCTAAAGACCTAGGAAAAGCATCTAGACAAGTAATACTAGTGCTAAACATAGTTGCTAAGGCAGCAAAACCAATTATAGGCAATGTCCATTCTCCTATTAACCAAGTATAGACACCAATTAATTGCGCGCTAAACGCCACTCCGCCTGCTTGTAATTCATTGCCTGATCCATAGAGTGTAAATGCACCTAATCCTAAAAACAAAAAGGCTAAAACCGCAGTTCCAAAATAGCCAATATGAAAATCAAGATTACTCTGTTTTTCGGGATTTAAGTGCGATTTATTCTTTTCCAATCGCCATACCGAGTGCCATATCGAAATATCCATTGGGGCAGGCATCCAACCAAAAAAGGCAATTAGAAAAAATAGATTAGACGTGTTAGACCAATCAAAAGCATTAACGGCTTCTTTAGTGCTTTCCGATGCACCTAAAGCAAAAATAAACGTGATTACGGTTGCCAAACTCAGCACAACCACCACCCACTTCATTGCTTTGTCTAAAAACGAATAACCGCTAAACAACAAGAGTAGCATGCATCCAACAAGGATAATTAAAGCCCAAACCTGAGCAGACCACCCGATATTAAACAAATACTCAGCTAAGCCACCGGTTACTATAGAAATAGCAGCAATAACAGCGAACATCGTTGAAGCGGTTAAAAAAATAAAAAGAATCAAAGCCCATTTACCTTGTTTTCTATAACCCTCTAGTATCGTATGCCCTGTTTGATCGGCATACAAGGGTCCCATTAAAAAGAAGGGGTACTTTACCAAATGTGCAATGAGAATAATCCAAATTAACTCAAAACCAAACTCTGCTCCTGCTCTTGTACTTTGCACCAAATGAGACACTCCAACAGCTGCTCCTGCATAGAGTAATCCTGGACCTATTTGTTTGAATATTGATTTTACGCTTGACATCTAATTCAAGATTCTATCCAGATGTTTTAGCTCATCGGTTTGTATATAATCTGGATTCATTTCAATAGCTTCTCTATTTTTTGATTTTGAATTGGCTCCAAATAAAGCAACGCGCAAATTATTGTCATGGGCTTTTAAAATCTCCGTTGCAGTTATATTATCCATTGACAAAGTAATTCCGTAGAATCCATATTCCAAAGCCTTTTCAAAAGCATAATCAAAAACATTGTACGCAAATATTTTTAAGCTGGAATTCTTTAGTTGGACTGATCTAGCAAATTCCAAGTCATTGAATTCTAAAAACACCTGCTTTTCAATTCCCAGTTTTTTTATAATGGCAATTAATGCATTTGAATACGCCTCAATTTTAGCCTCTGAGAGCATTGATTGATAAGTCTTTATATCCAATACCAAAATCAAATCCGAACTATAATCTAAACACCTCAAGAGCTCATCTAAACTCAATATCTGATGTTGAGGAATAGTTACACTAGAAAATTTAGCATCATTAATTTCAGACCACTTTTTTTCGAAAATGTTACCTTCTTTGTTTGAACCGTTGTCTAGTTTTTCATTGTGAAAAACAACAAAGACATTGTCTTTGGTTATTTGAATATCTAACTCAACACCATCTGCACCGGAATCGATTGCCTTCTCAAATGATTTAAGTGAATTAATTGGAGTAAGCCCTTTAACTCCCATTCCACCATGACCAATAACTTCAATTTCGTTACCATTCAAGTTCTTTATATCAAAGTCTTTTTTGTTGCAAGATGAAAATGAGAGTAATATAATGATGCTGATTAAAAAATAGATTCCTTTCGGATTATGAAATTTGAAATTACTGCTCATTAGCATCAAAAATAAGCTGAAAAGTTTCAGCTGTTGCTCAGCCGATAAAACCACGCGCTACAATTGCGCGGGAAATGAGGAAATAAATGGTAGTGTTGTAGAGAAATATGATAAAATGTACGATACTATATTTTCGCTGTCATACCTGAGGGGGCGGTAATGTATTTCTTCATTCTAGAAAAATATTAATCATTTGAATTTCAGATTCCTGCCTGCGCAGGAATGACAAATAGTATTATTTGTTTAAATTTAAAACTCCTAAAAAAATCCAGTTTTCGACTTCTTGTAATCTAACCGAATAGGTTTATTTTGTTGTTGTGACTACCTACTTCGCAGATGTAATTGTTCCCTTGCCGTTACCCAGACTGTTTACCTACCGTATTCCGTTGGGCATGGAGCAAGATGCGCGTCCACTTATGCGAGTCGTAGTGCCGTTTGGGCGCAAAAAACTCTATGCTGGACTCATTGCAAAAGTGCACAGCACTCCGCCTGCTCAGTACCAAGCAAAATACATTGAGCAGGTTTTGGATGAAACTCCAATTATCAACGAGGTCAACTATAAACTGTGGCAATGGATTTCGGACTATTACATGTGTCCAATGGGATCGGTTATGAACGTAGCCCTACCGGCTGGTTTCAAAATCTCTTCAGAAACTAAAATTACACGCCACCCCGAACTCGACGAAATAAAGGGAAAAGTAAACGACAAGGAGTATTTGATTCTTGAGGCTTTGGAATCTCAGACACATTTGAGTTTGGAAGAAATTGCAGATTTATTGCAGCAAAAAACCATTTTACCTACCGTAAATGCAATGATCAATAAACGCATGTTGATCACCGAAGAGGATATGAAACTGCGTTTTAAACCGAAAATGGTTCCTTATGTGCGGTTAGTCGAATCGTACCGAAATGAGAAAAAATTAAATGAGATCCTAAATGCGCTGAGTTCTGCTCCTAAACAAATGGAAGCACTCATGCAGTATTTAAAAATATCAGGCTGGCATACTGAAAATAAGGTTGAAGTCCGAAAGCAGATCTTGAATGAGGCAATGCAAAAAAGCGCTAGCTCGATAAAGGCATTGGTGGACAAGGGCGTTTTTGAAATCTACGAACGAGAAGAAGGTCGGTTAAATCCTTTTGTGCTTGATACCGAACTAAAACTAAAACTGACCGAACAGCAAACTATAGCAATTGAAAAAATCCAAGGGTTTTGGAAAGAAAAGAAGCCTGTTTTGCTGCACGGAGTTACTTCTTCTGGAAAAACTGAAGTTTATATTCAGTTGATTAAAGATTGTATTCAACAAGGAAAACAAGCGTTGTTCTTAGTGCCCGAAATTGCGCTGACAACTCAATTGGTAAATCGATTGAAAGCCCATTTTGGAGATCAAATGGGAGTGTATCATTCTCGGTTTAACGACAATGAGCGTGTAGAAACTTGGAATGCAATACTGGGTATTCACAAGTATTCAAAATTCAAATTAATTGTTGGTGCGCGATCTTCACTCTTCCTTCCTTTTGATAAATTAGGATTGATTATCGTTGATGAAGAACAAGAAAACTCCTTCAAGCAATTTGATCCAGAACCGAGGTATCATGCCCGAGATGTGGCCATTGTAGCTGCAACTATTTCAAAGGCAAACATAGTAATGGGTACCGCCACTCCTTCTTACGAAAGCTATGATAATGCACTGAAGGAGAAATATGGTTTGGTAGAAATGAAACAGCGTTTTGGCAATCGTGAAATGCCCAAGATTGAGATCGCTGATCTAAAAAAAGCAAATGCTGAAAAAGCAATGCACGGAAGCTTTTCCCCTGAGTTGTATCAAGAAATAAAGCAAGCTTTGGAACGTAAAGAACAAATTATTTTGTTCCGAAATCGCCGTGGATTTGCACCTAGAGCACAGTGCACAACTTGCGGTTGGACAACCGATTGTAAAAACTGCGACATCAGCCTTACCTATCATAAGTTCAGAAAAGAAATGGTTTGCCATTATTGTGGCTTCAGTGTTCCTTTTCCTAAAACCTGTGGACAGTGCGGTTCTCCAACAGTGAACCTACAGGGGCAAGGCACCGAAAAAATTGAAGAAGAAATTTCTGAATTGTTTCCGCATGCTCGGGTAGCTCGAATGGACTTAGAAACCACTCGACAAAAGCACAGCTATCAAAAATTAATATCAGATTTTGAGGATAGGCAGATTGATGTTTTGGTAGGAACTCAAATGCTTTCCAAAGGATTAGATTTTGACAATGTAAGTTTGGTCGGAATCATTAGCGCTGACTCTATTCTCCATTATCCAGATTTTAGAGCTTATGAAAAAGCCTTCAGTCTAATGGAGCAAGTAGCGGGAAGAGCAGGTCGAAAAAATAAAAAAGGAAGAGTGATCATTCAGTCCTTTGACAATGAAAATCCAATTCTTAATAAAGTTCAAAATCACGATTATCAAGGCACCTATATAGAACAGTTAAAGCATAGGAAAGAATTCTTTTACCCGCCCTACTCTCGATTAATTCAGATTACGTTAAAACATAAGGATCCTCAGTTTTTAAGAATTGCTGCAGAACATTTTGGAAAATATTTAAAACCAACCTTTAAAGCAAACATGCTTGGGCCTGAACCCCCTACTATTGCTCGAATAAGAAATTGGTACATTGAACACATGCTTCTCAAAATACCAGCAAACCAAACCAACAAAACATTGAAACGTATGATTTTAGATGCAATAAATCATTTTAAAAGTCAAAAGGAATTTAATGGTGTTCGTATTATTTTAGACGTTGACCCTCAATAAACTTTATAATTTTACTGATTATACAGGCGAAATCCGAAACAATTGAAGTACAGTTACTTATATATAATCCTACTATTTCCTGCTTTACTTTTTGGGCAACAAAACAAGCGCAAAAGAAATTTCGGAAAAAAAAGCTATAATTTTTATAAGCACGAATTTGACGCGGGCGTAGGTGTTCTCAATTATTTGGGTGAATTAGGAGGAAATGATGGTCCTGCAAAAAAGTACTCAATTGGAGATTTAGAACCCACACAATTCAAATTTGCTTTTACCGGAGCATGGCGTTACAATATTGCTCCAAAACTTGCGATAAGAACCAGCTATACCGTTGGTCAAATATCCGGAAGTGATCAACTTACCAATGAACCAACAAGAAACTATAGAAACCTAGCATTTAGAACCAACATAAATGAGCTTATGGTCCTCGGAGAGTTTTTTGTAAAACGAGCAGATTATGGCCATGGCTTTCATCGAACGGGTGTAACGGGTAAAACGGGAACTAGTATTTCACTGAGTTTGCATACTGGCCTTGGTCTTCTTAGATTCAATCCTACCTATAATGGAGTGCCACTTCAACCGTTAAATACTGAGGGCCAAGGATTAGTAGGCGCAGAAAGTCCATACAAACTAACCACCTTGATTTTGCCGATTGGATTTAATATTGGCTATGAAATTACTAAATGGATGAGAATCGGTATCGATGTAACGCAACGTTTTACAAGAACCGATTATCTTGATGATGTAAGCGGCATTTATTACGATAAAGAATTGATTAGAGTTGCGTATGGTGATTTAGCAGCTGAAATGTCGGATAGAACAGAGGGAAGTAAACCTTGGACGGAACCAGGAGCACCTAGAGGAAATCCAAAAAACAAAGACAGTTATCTTTCGTTGATGGTGGTTGCTACCTACACACCGTTTATTAAATCCTATAGAGCTACTAAAAAAAGGTACAAAGCAAGATTTTAAAGGAATAATGGCCTTTCGTTTTAAGCAATTTGAGATCAATCAAGACCATTCTCCTTTCAAAATAGGAACCGACGGATTATTACTAGGTGCTTGGTCAACCAATGATTTACCAAAATACATTTTAGATATTGGAACCGGAACTGGCTTAATTGCACTTATGATGGCGCAGCGCTTTCCGACATCAGCGGTTGAGGCTATTGAGCTGAATTCTGATGCTTTTGAAATCGCAAAATCAAATTTTGTGAATAGTCCCTGGCAGAGCAAGATTACAATTCACAATGGTGATTTTAAAAACCAACTATTTTCTAAAAAATTCGACTTGATTGTTTCTAATCCACCGTTTTTTAGTGGTAGTAAACTTTCTAAAAAGGCAGGCAAAAATATTGCTCGACACACTATTGAATTGACGCTAATTGATTTGATTAGAAGAAGCTCTACATTGCTTTCCAAATTGGGTGTTTTAGGCATTGTATTGCCGTTTGAACTGAAAGATGAAGCTCTATCAATTGGCTCTATATTTAATCTATTTCCAAAACGGATTTGCAATGTGCTGCCTACCCCTACTTCAAATCCAAAACGAATTTTAATTGAATTTACAGCATTTGTTTCCGAACTTGAAGAATCAGAACTAATTGTTGAAGAGTTTGGAAGACACCAATATTCTGCAGACTACAAAGACCTTATCAATGAATTTCTCTTGGATAAATAACGGGATCTGAAAGAACCTATTTTAGTATTGACTTATGATTGAATTGTTATCAAGTAATCAGTTGTTCTTAATTGCTACAGCTTTAGTTTTTCTTGTAGCGAGTGTTGTCCTTAATTTTTATGAAAAACACAATTATTCTGTGTTCTTTCTTATTGCTTCGGGTATTTCATTGTTCAGTTTTTCGTCCCTATTAGATCCTTTTCTAAACCTGTGAGATGAGTGCTTTCATGCTTTGGTTGCCAAAAATATGATGGAACACCCGTTAATACCAACTTTGTATGACAATGCCATTGTAAATATGGCTTACGAAGGTTGGGATTAAACTAAACGACTTTAATATCTTCAGTAAGCTGTTTTAACTGTTCCCAATCCATATGAACAATAGGCAATGAATAAATCTCGGGTAAATCAGTTGGATACTTTTCATTCAACAATTCATCAATCGTTGTAAATAAAAGTCACTTTGTTTTGCCAGTTAGTAGAAACAGATCACTCGAAATAATTTTCTCGTTTTCAAGTGACAACCGTTTGTGATTTGGCAAAATATTCAAATCAATCACGTAACGCTCTTTAATTAGTAATTCGGCAATCTCTAATATCTGCTTCTCAGATGTTGAAGAAACTATTAATTGAATCATAGTGTCTGATGTAAAATTCCGTAAACATAATTAGCTGTAAGCCTAGCTTTCTGGTTTTTACTCATCAACTCTATCAACTTTAACCTTGCTTTCAAATAACCTACTTCTCTGCTATTCACCATAAATAGTGAACTCTCTCCAGCCTCAAACATTGAACGCTCGCCTTCTAACAATCGATTGTAATCAATAACTGTTTGACGATAGAGTTCAATTTGATCTAGGGTTATTCTCCAGCTATTTAATGAGGCTGTAGCTTTATACGATAATTGCTCGCGTTTATTCGCTATTTGAAGTTGTGCTTCATTTTGTTTTATTTGAGCAAGTTTCAAATCTCCTCGCTCTTTCCTTAGTGCAATAGGCATACTGAAGCTTACGCCCCAATTGTAATTATTTGTTGAATACTCGCTGAACACATCATCTCCAACAGGTTGACTAATAGCGTTGTATTTTAAGTTTAAATCCGGTTTCAGTTGCTCTCGTTTCAGACGTGCATCAATCTCCAATGTTTCTATTTTGTATTGATATTGCAACAGTTCTGGGTGATTTTGAATCAAACTATCCATCTTAGAATAAAAATCACCTGAAAGCTCTTTTGTGTTCATTCCTTCAACGGTAAACGGGATGGTAGTTGTTTCTAACTCAAGAGGAATAATTCCGTCCTTCCACAAAAAAACCGCGAGATAGACTGATGAATTTAAAAAATTAAGCTGAAACTGCTGTAATTCTAAAGAACGGTTTTGCACCTGAATCCAGCTTTCTACAGTATCTATTATTGGTGCATCACCAAAAATGGCCTTGTTCTTCACTCCTTGAAAACGCACATTGGCAAGCGAATAACCTTCTTCTAACACAATCATATCATTATACGCTTCAAACCAAGCCCAGTAGGCTTTTCCTGCTTCATATAACACATCATTTAAAATGATTTTCTGCTGCGCCGTGCTACTTTCTCTATAAATTTTTGCCCGTTTAAGTTCCGCTCTTCGTTGGTCAATAAACAATCCATTACCTAAAGGCAACTCTACACCAGCATACCACAAACCACTACCAGGTGTTTTGTTTTCTGGATTTAAGTTGGTTCCTTGATTGTTCTCATAACCTGCTTTTACAGACAAACCGAACCAGGTAGGCACTTTTAGACCTGCATCTAGTAATTCATAATATTCATCTCCTTGGAATTGTTTTTGCGAAAAATCACCATATAGTTTCGGATCAAATCCACCTTTTGCTTTTAGCAGATTAGCAGCTCCTCTATCAATTGCCAAATCAGCTTGTTTAGAAAGCGGATGATGTTGCTTGACCATGGACATAAACTTTTGATAAGTAAATACCACCGAACGGCTGTCTACTTGAGCTTTAAGAGACATGAAAGAGGACGCTAGAAATCCAGCTATCAATATTATTGACGAAATTCTCATAAATTATTTCCTTCCCTTTTCCCCTTTATTGGGTTTGCCACCTGTTGCTTCTATATCGTAATAATCTGGAGGAAATCCATTTACTTGTCGCCATAACTCATACCAAATTGGTACATCTTTAAGAAGAAGCATATTGGTGGTTCCTGCTCCCACACGCAATGCATCTGGCCATAAGTAGTCAGTTGCATCAGGCTTAACCAAAACTCTATAAAGGCCATTATTGCTAATGAAATTATCAATTGCAAATACTTCCCCCCCATAGGTTCCATAACTACTATTTGGCCAACCTGAAAATATAATGGCAGGCCAACCATCAAATTGAATTCGCGTTTTCTCGCCTTTTCTTATCAATGGAAGATCAATTGGTTTAACATACATCTCAATTGCCAAATCGTACTTCGCAGGCATAATACTAACAATAGAAGCGCCTTCCTTGATTGTTTCTCCAATACCCGATTGAATTGCTTTAGTGACATAGCCAGGTTGCGGAGAGGTAATGTAATACATGCCTGTTCGCACCGAATAATTCATGTATTGGTTTTGCAATTTTGTTACTACCGCCTCAGCATCATACATACTTGATAATGCAGTGTACTTGTTTGACTCTGCTTTTGCAATATCGTCTCTGTATTGAGCTCCTATTGAGGTCAATTCTACACGTGCATTTATAACTTGATTGACGCTTGATAATAATTTATTTTCATAGCCAATCATATCCGATTCGCTTTTTCTCAGCTTTAGTTTTTTGTTTTCTAAATCAGTCATTGATTTAAGCCCTTGCTGTTGCAAGTTTTCAAATCGGTCAAATTGCTTTTGCGCTATTTCGAAATCTATAACTGCTGCTTTATAAGCAATACTGTCACTCTGAACCTTTAATTGACCCTGGCGTAACTTGTTTTTACCTTGCTCAATCTTTAGTCTACTAGTTTGTGCTAAGGCATCTATTTGATTATCCAATGCCTTTACTTTTTCTATGTACGATTTAACGGACATTTCCTTTGACTTTAGCTGTTCTTCAGTTCTCAGTAGAAGATTAGGATCAAAATATGCATCCTTAATTTCTGAAATAAAGAGAATGGTATCCCCTTTATTTACATAGTCTCCTTCTTTTACATACCATGCCTCTATTCGTCCTGCAATTATAGAATTAATAGTTTGCGGACGTTGGTCTGGTCTCAAGGTAGTAACGAGACCCTTAGCTCTAATATTTTGAGTCCAAGGAAGAAAAAGCAAAATCAAACCTACCGCGGAAAGAGACAGAATCAGTCTAAGAAAAACCTTTCCTGATACTTTGGATTCTACATAACTTAAAGAAGAGTATTTTTCGATTTTTATCCGAGAAGAAATACTTTTTTGCGAAATATTAAGCATGGCCGTTGGTATTAAATTTAGCGACTGTTTTTAAAGATTCATAATCTCCATCATGTGTAACTTGTCCTTGCTCCATTATGATTACACGATTACATTTTTGAGCTAAGTAAGGGTCATTAGATACTGCTACTAAAGTCCATTTGTTTTCTGGATTCGTTACAAAATCCATGATTTTTCGATTGTCCTCTTCTCCTAAGTGCTCAAAAACATCTTCTAATAATAGCAACTTTGGTCTATCGACAACTGAACGCGCCAGCATTAACTTTTGGACAATACTTCTTGGTAAATGCTCACCTTGTGGGCCTAGAATGGTGTCAAAACCTTTTGGAAGCGACCGTATATAATGTTCCAATCCGAATTCATGCACCACCCATTGAACATTTTCTAAAGTTGCTCTAGGTCTACCCATTGTTATGTTATCGTATAAACTTCCATGGAATAAACGCTCTTGAGACAGACAATCGCCAATGATACTTCTCAGAGAAGCCATTTCAATATTGTCAACTGGTAGTTGATTATAGGTAATCCCTCCTTCTTGAATCTCATATAAACCCGCAAGAACTTGCAATAGCGTACTTCTTCCTGAAACATTTTGCCCAGTCACCATTACCTTATCACCCTCATTGATCTGCAGTGATAAGGCATTTAAAGTTTTATTTTTTTGACCTGGGAATGTAAAATCCACATTCTCCAATGTCACTTCCATTCCTTCAGTTTTAATCTGCTCTATTGCATCAACTCCATCTTCATGTTCTAATGGCATATCCGTTACTTGACCCAACTTCTCTATTCCAGTAAGAATATCATAGATTGTTTCTAAACTTAAAACCAGCTTTTCAACAGATGTCATTACCAAAAGAATAATAATCTCTGCTGCCACAAATTGTCCAATATTCATGCTTTGTTCCATTACCAGAACGCCACCTAAAATGAGCAAACCTGATGCTACAATTACCTTAAAGGCAACCATTAACCAGTATTGCTTTAACAAGGTCTTGAAATGACTTTCTCTAGCACCTATATAGTCACCGACGTGAGCATTTACTCTGTTTAAAGGCATATCGGTTCTTCCTGCTAGTTTTATCGTTAATGAAGTTCTAGCCAATTCCTCTAACCAATGCGCAACTTCATATTTGTGCTTCGATTCTTTAAGACTAGTTTTCAATCCAATTCTACCAGTAAACTGAAAAATGAAATAGACTAGGAATACCATGATTACACTAAACAGCATAAAAAATGGATGATAAAGAGACAGCAACAGCAAACCAAAAAGTACTTGCAAACCTGCAGCTGAAAACTCAATCAATAATTTAGAAAGTCCTTTTTGAACGGCAATAATGTCAAAAAACCGATTCATTAGCTCTGGTGCATAATGCTTAAACATCGCATCCAACCTTATTCGTGGAATACGATAAGCAAATTCAAAAGCAGCTCTACTAAAAATCTTTTGCTGAAGGTTTTCCGTAATTCTTAGTTGAAAGATTTGCAATACACCATTTGCGGCAACCCCTAATACAACACACATGACTAAAATAATCCATGAGGTACTCATTCTTCCTCCCTGAATTAGATTAACAATGGCCTGAATACCAAGTGGTAAACTCAAATTAACTACACCACTAAACAAGGAATAGATATAAACGTTTCTGATTTCTGGCCAATCAGGTTTAAGCATATTCCAAAAACGCTGGGTTGGAGATAAAGAATTTTCTAAACTCATAATTGTATTTACTTGCTAATTGTTTTGAAAACCATTTTTTGATAAAACTCACAAATTGCGTCTTCACCTTTAACCTGGTTAGTTAGTCTAGGCAAGTGTTCTGCAAAAAATCGTTGATTGTGTGCGCCTTCAATTACAGTAGATATGAGCATGTTAGGATACTTAAATTCTGGATTAATCTCAAGTACAATAGCACCAACCCGCTCCACTAAATGTTTGTATCCCAAAAAAATACCTGCTTCATTTTCCTGATCAACATCCTTAGTCAAATACGCTTTGGAAGATTCGATAATGACTATGTTAGACAGTTTTATAACATCAATGTTTAAACCTGAAAAACCCTCTTCTATTTCAGAAGTTAGTAAGTGAATAGCCCTTTTTAAACGATCTTCTGGAGCTTCAACATTGGCTAAGGTGAATTCTAGCCTATATTCTGTAAATGACCAGTACCAAGTAGTTAGATACAAGAGTAGTTTGTGTTTACTCTCAAAATATCGATATATGGAAGCTTCTACAGATTTAATGGATTGAGCAAGCTTTCGAAATGTAAATGAATCAAAACCGATTTCATTGATTAAATCTATACTTGACTCCAAAATTCGATTACCTAACTCACTAGTTTGAGGGTCTTTGACATAGGTCGATTCCTTAACATCAAACACAACTTTTGAAAGTATATTATTCATTATAAAAATTTGTTGCGCAATAATAATAGTATTACTATCAATTATCAAAGTAAAATTAACTGAATTAGTAAATTTTAGTTAATTATGCCGAGCCTATATTTTAATAGTTGTTGTTAAATCTGAAATATGCCCAATACACGAAACAAATTTTATAATGACTTGCAAGAGCTTCAAAAAACTGCGGAACCTCATATTGGAATAATTAAAGCTTACGAATTAGATTTTGAATATCGGGTTCAAGGTGACAGAAAAAATATGAAGATTTTACCAATTCCTGTAAATGAAGTCTTACCTCTACATCAAATAAAAGAAGCGTTACAAACCGCCATGATACTCTAAAACAGGCTAAAAAATTACTTATAATTGCAGTTGAGCCATTCCTCTATAATTAGAAACAAGGGCATCAGCATTTATATTTACTGCGAATACTGGTCGATCTTGTACATTTACACTATGCTTTGAAGAATGGTTACCAGTAATAAACCAATTTAACACCCGTTTCATACATTACCATTGGCTGATAAAGCACTTGAAAAACTGTTACTTAAGTTATAGAATAAGATTACAATCTGCCCTTTTACATAAATATTGAATATTCTACTAAATTGATCGCAAAGTCCTGTGGTTGACAGTTGAAATAATCGTGCATCTGATGCCAACATCGAGATCAGAGTATCTGCTTAAATCAAACCAATAATTAAGCCCATCTCCAATTGACAACTTTTTTTCTACAACAATTATTTCACCAATAGCCTCGTGAAAAAATGAAGCTTGAAAATATTGTGAATGAATCCCGAAATTATTCAACCCAAATTGAACATGGAAAAACTATAATCGTTTAACTGGCTCAACACATGAAACCTTAATCTTCTAATTATCAGAGCGGTATTCTGACTAATTGGAGAATTAAAAATCATACTTCCCTGGTTCATTTCGGTATACCTTAGACATATTGCCCTAAGCCCAATAATCAGATACAAAGGGCCAAAACTTGATTAAGGTTGAACTGGACTTTATTCAGCTTGATAGAATTAGCGCAAAACGAATTTTCTATAAAAAACAGCAGACTATATTTTAGAATTTTCATTTTATGAAGTATAAATACTTTTATGTTCTTTTAGAATCTCAGTTTTTGATTTTGTATTGTCAAAGTAGGATAAAAGTTGATCCAATACCATATCTACAGCGGCATCAGGACAAGAGGCTCCGCTCGTTAATATTATTCGCGTTTTTTCTTTTTTAACCAACCAATTAGAAGTGGTTAACATTTTATGATTCGTATAATCAAAATGATTAATTAGCTGCTCATTTTCAATTTCAGACACATCCGAAATATAATAGGTAGGCAAGTTCTGCTCAAGAAGTTCCACCAAATGACTTGTATTAGAACTGTTATAACCACCCACTACTATAGCAAGATCAGCCGCTTCACGCATCAGGCCATACGTAGCTTCTTGATTATCATTTGTAGCATAACACAAGGTATCTCGGGTATCTATAAAATGATTTTTAATTTCATTTTCACCAAACTTGACAACCATTAGTTGTTTAAAAAACTCTGCTATTTCGTGAGTTTCACTGGCTAACATGGTCGTTTGATTTACTACACCTACTTTGCTAAATGCCGTTTTTGGATTGAAGCCTTCTGAATGTTTCCCTTTAAATTCAATGAAAAACTCTTCTATTGGTTTTTCACCATTCGCATATTTTTCAAGACTTTTTGCCTCGTTTAAATCTTTGATCACAACAGAAGATCCGTTTTCCTTGCTGTGCGAAAAAGTGGCCCTAGTTTCTTCATGAATATGCTTCCCATGAATAATTACAGTCGCTTCTTGTCTACCCAATTTCTCACTCATAGTCCAAACCTTCTTTACAAAAGGACAAGTCGTGTCATAAGAGTCAATTTGAATTCCAATTTCTTTCAACTTAGTTTCTATTTCTACGGTGGTACCAAATGCAGGTATAAGAACAATATCTTCACTAGTTAAGTCTTCCCAAGGTATGATTTGATTGCCTTTAGTATCCATAATAAATTCAATCCCTTTTTCAGCCAAATCATTACTTACCAGTGGATTATGTATCATTTGACTCAACAAGAAAACTCGTTTATTAGGGTTTTCATCGACGGTTCTAAAGCTAATTTCTATTGCATTTTCTACACCGTAACAAAACCCAAAATGACGAGCAATTAAAAACTGCACCGAACCAAAATCCAGAATAGCAGGAGTAAAATCCTTTTTTCGTGGATCTAAAGCCTTCCTAGCATCCTTTATTTGTCCAATAAATGAGCTACGATAATGTTGTGGAATCTCAAATTTTTTCATCGTAAAGCAAATGTAAAATATAGAGACCAATAGAAACATACTATACTAATTAAGGTTGAATAATTTTCTTTACTAATACTCGATAATGATAGGTTTGATACACAGTAAATATGTTAATTGGATTACTTTTGTACCATACCCAGGTGGTGGAATTGGTAGACACGCCAGCTTGAGGGGCTGGTGCTCATTAGGGCATGCTGGTTCGAGTCCAGTTCTGGGTACCAAAACAAAAAAACCGCACTTGGCGGTTTTTTTGTTTGTAATTAAACTAAATCCTTGATTTAAAGATTTTAACGCTGTTTATAAAATATACTTTTCAAGAATATTCTGAAGATTGCATGGAAATAATTCCCAATTTTGATTTCAAGAAAAAAGCATGCAATTGATCACAAAAAATACCTCCACTTTTAATAAATAACATGGGCTTACAACAATTACTGGAATACAGAATCTTTGAAGTTGGCAGCTTTAACCTTTCGGTATATAAAATATTGATGCTCATTATTGTACTGTTCTGTGCAAAACTTCTTGTTTGGGGAATAAAAAAGGCACTAACCAGACATTGGAGAAATAGAATGCTGGATCAAGGCAGTGAATATGCATTGATTGCAATTGCTAGATATATCATTTGGATAGTAGCCATAGTTTTTGTTCTTGAGCTCATGGGTGTGCGTGTTACAATTCTAATTGCTGGATCTGCTGCACTTTTGGTAGGGGTTGGACTTGGGTTACAGCAAACTTTTAATGACATTATTTCTGGAATTATTCTTTTAGTGGAAGGAAGCACCAAGGTTGGAGATATTCTGCAAGTTGATGAAATGGTTGTTAAACTTGAAAAAGTAGGTTTACGTGCCTCTACTGTAATAAATAGAGATGATATAGTTGTAATAATCCCAAACTCCATGATTGTCACAAATAAGGTGATCAATTGGAGTCACCAAATAAATGAATCTAGATTCAAGGTAAGTGTCGGGGTAGCTTATGGGAGTGATGTTGAGCTTGTAATGCGTTTGCTAGAGGACAGTGTAAAGGAACATAAGTTATGCAGTTCGAAAAATCCTCCTCAAGCTCGATTTATCGATTTTGGTGATAGTTCATTGGATTTTGAAGTACTTTTTTGGAGTCTAGAAATGTTTCGAATTGATAGCGTCCTAAGTGATATTCGAATTATTCTTGATCGTAAATTCAGAGAGAACAACATAATTATCCCTTTTCCTCAACGCGACTTGCATGTTAGGTCTAGTAACGTTAATTTCAAATAAACAAAAGTGTAAACTCTTTAGTCTAACTGTTAAAATTTAAGTAGTAAAAAAATGAAAAATAAATACCAAGTAGAAGTAGTTGAGTTTACAGAAGTTCATGATCTGCCTGAAGCCTGGAGTAGAAAGGATTTCTTAAACTTATTGAATCTAATTGAGTTTGAAGATGGAGCGTCTATTTTAGCTGAAGAATTAAAGGAAATGACCATAGCGGCGATTTCTGATCTTGAAATAGAAGAAGCTGTAACAGCTGTTTTGAATCTTCGTTTTGGTGATAAATTGAACCATGGTCAAAAGAATAATTTAATTAACGAACTTAAAGATGATCGAATTTGGGAGGAATACTCTGAAATCAAACACCACGAAGAACTTTTCAATGTTTGCTGCATGATGCATTGGGCTTTTCCACGAGAATTTTCTCTTCCGGATATTGTAAGAATTCAATTAAAAATCACATCTCTTAACACTGCTTCATTGTCCAATTTAAGACAACCAAAGGCTTCATTTCTTGCGAGACTGCTTGGAGATGGAATGGATGAACACAATATTATTTATCGTCTATTTGATGAAAATATTGTCGGTAATTCTTTTCCTAATGCAACAGATATTATATGGAAATTTGAAGAGTCTGGATTTAATGGATCTAATAATTCTAATGACATTACTATCTACTCTTCTTGGAATTGGGTAGATGAATTAAAAGAAGTCGATCGATTTGAATCTGCGGCTCATAGTGATGGCCAATTAGGTTAGACAAGAATAAAAATAAATGATCTTGTAATTAAAGATTTTTTAGCGAGGGTGCTTAATTAGCCTGCCAAGGAAAAAGGATTATCACTCTACTTCGAATTCTGTAATATGAAGAGAACAAACTTGCTGAAGAAATAAAAACCGCAGATGAGATTGGAAATTCAAAACTAAAGGCAGCTTTGGCTAAATATTGATGGCGTTCATAATGCATACTCAACAAAAACTTAGGATAACAGAGTTTGACAGCTGCATATTTATTTTATAAAGTACAATAAGTTTATCGAGAAGTTCAACAACTAGTTTCAATTGTAATAGGAGAAACTTTTTATTTAACCATTCAAGAACAAAATGATGATGTATCTCGACCAGTAAGAGAAAGAATACTAATAGGACGCAAGAGAATTAAAACTTCTGGTGCAGATTAGTTGGCTTTTACTTTATTGAAGGTTCTTCTCTCTCATTAATTACCTAATATGAAAATTAAAGATCTTAAAATTCTTGAATTAGCGAGTGTATTGGCTGGACCTTCAGTAGGTTCTTTTTTTGCTGAATTAGGTGCTCAAGTGATCAAGGTAGAAAACCCTCTTTTGGGAGGTGACCTAACGCGCAAGTGGAAACAGCCAGACGAAAACCCGGAAAATAATATCTCAGCTTATTATGCTGCGGCAAACATCAATAAACAAATCAAATACTTAAATTTTCTTGACAGTACTGATCGTCAGTTACTAAACCTCGAGATTAAAGAATGTGATATTCTAATTGTGAACTTTAAACCTGGAGATGCAGTTAAATTTAATCTGACTTTTAAAAACTGCAAACAACAAAATTCAGATATTATTTATGCTGAAATTACTGGGTATGGTCCAGATAGTAATAGAAGTGCTTTTGATTTGGTTTTACAGGCCGAAACAGGTTATTTATCAATCAATGGCTCTAAAGAAACTCCGGCTAAACTGCCTGTTGCTTTCATTGATTTATTTGCAGCTCACCAATTAAAAGCTGGTGTTTTAATGGCTTTATTAGAACAAAGAGCGCCTTGTAAGGTCAGCGTATCACTTTACGATGCAGCAGTTTCATCATTAGCCAATCAAGCAACAAATCAACTTATGAACGATAATACACCTTCAAGGCTCGGTACGCTTCATCCTAATATAGCGCCTTACGGAGAAGTTGCTTTGTGCTCGGATGGTGTTTCATTTGTTCTTGCAGTTGGAAACAACGCTCAATTTGAGAACCTATTAAAGATCCTTCATTTAAAAACTAAAAACGAATTCGAAACCAATACATTACGTCTAAAAAACAGGAAAGCTTTATTTGACTTTCTCAAACCAGAAATAGCGAAAATCAGTAGTCTTGATTTCTCGTTAAAGTGCAATGCCACGGGCGTTCCGATTGGGAAGATACTGAACTTAAAGGAAGTCTTTGAAACTGAAAAAGCACAAAACCTAATAATGGAAGAGATACAAGAAGGTGAAGAAACTAAAAAGGTAAAAACTGCGGTATTCGTTATTACTTCTTGAAATGCTTTCTAATTATTCCAATCAATTTAGCTGCCTCGCGCTCCTCTATTTGCATACCGAACGTAACTTTTTGACCTAAATGAATAAAACCAATGGTTTCGCCACCAACTATCCAAAAAGATTTAAAATAAACATTTCCAAAAGACTTCGGATTACTCGTTAACCAGCCAAAATCTTTGATATTCTCAGTGAAAAATTTTAAACTTTTTCCTCTACCTAAAATATCGTTTTTCAGGAACAACTCACCATTTTCAATAATTATCGACTCAAAACCAAATTTCCTCCAGAGCCATGCATGAATCGCTTTGTATTCAAAAAACGTCCAGAAAGCTAAATAAACAACTAGAAATATTTTTTGATCACTAGGCCAATCGCTAAATAAATATTGAACAATAAAAAGGCCGCAGAGGCTCCAGGCCAAAACCCAAAAAAACAAAAGAGATTCTTGCCACTTAAGTATTTTACCAGAAATAGAAACTTCCAGTCTCTTAGCTTCGGTTTTACAGTTTATTCGTTCGCCTATTTTAGTAGTTCCTTTCAATGTTGTTTAACTTGGGAGCGCAAAATAAGGCTTCATTTTTCTATTGAACGATAATTAGTTCGTTATTTATTTTTTGTCCTGCTTATTTTTGTGAACTTTGGCTCAGTTTTAGTAAAGTGAATCACACTATGAAGAAAATTACAGTTTTATTTTTTTGTATTACAGTTCTGTTTCAAGCAAATGGTCAAGTAATAGATGGTTTACACGACAAACTATTTGACCAATATCTTTTGGGTAAATATGGTGATTGTCACGATAGGGCTCAAAGAATGATTGCCAATGATAAGTACAAATATGACCCAGAGCCATATTTATACATAAGCATGTGCTTAGTGAAGTTATTAGAGGATCCTAACCAAATAGATGAGTACGATAATATTTTAAAGGATGCTTTAAAGTTTTCAGAAAAATCCAAAAAATATAATGTTAAAGCTCTGAAAAAAGAAATAACAACATTTCCAATGGATGAGAATCTTGACTTCTTTGATGAGTTAATTATGATTGGAGTTGATGAAGCTCAGTACCATTTTAATGAAGATAAATTCAGTAAATCCGCTTCTTGGTTTAAAAAAGTAGGAAAGATAGCACCAGATGATGATAACATCCAATTTGCAATGGCAGCTAATATGTTGCTGTCTAGAAATATGGAAGGCCAAAAGATCATGAACGTGTTGCTTCCCGAAATGAAAAAAAAATATTCGAATGGTGACGAAGTCCCCAGTGAAGTTTCAAGAGATGCCTTAGTTGTTGGTTTCCTCGCTTACAGTAAATATTTAGTTGATAAAGGTGAATCTGCTAAGGCAATAGAAATCATAACTTTTGGACATGAATTAATGCCTGATAATAGGAAGGTTTCTATGAAATTCGAAGATCTCACAAAATAAGGTTTTCTTCAAATGCGCATTGACATCATTTCTGTAGTTCCTGCTCTACTGGAAAGTCCATTATCTAATTCAATTCTTAAAAGAGCACAAGAAAAGGGTCTAGCGACTCTGCAAGTTCATGACTTAAGAGAATATGGCAAAGGAAATTACCGTCAAATAGACGATGCTCAATACGGAGGAGGCGCTGGAATGGTAATTATGCCTGAACCTCTAGCGAAAATGATTGATGCATTGAGCGAAAATGTCAACTATGATGAAATTATCTTTTTGACTCCAGATGGCGAAACATTGCAGCAAGACACATCAAACCAACTCAGCTTAAAAAAGAACTTACTGCTAGTATGCGGACACTACAAAGGAATAGATGAACGTATCAGACAGAAATATGTGACAAAAGAAATTTCTATCGGAGATTATGTCCTAACGGGAGGCGAATTACCTGCTTGTATACTTATTGACAGTATTGTTAGACTGATTCCTGGTGTTTTAAACGACGAAACTTCGGCATTGAGTGATTCCTTTCAAGATGGCTTATTATCTCCTCCTGTATACACTAGACCTCAAAATTGGAGAGACATGGGCGTTCCTGAAGTACTAACTTCTGGTAATTTCAAAAAGATTGAAGAGTGGCGTTCAAATGAAGCTCAAAAGCGTACAAAAAGTAGACGTCCAGATTTACTTGAAAAGAAATAATTTTCTTTTAGAAATTGTGCTGTAATTATTACTCAAATAACTATTTTTGCAGCCTCAAATTTTACCGTAATACTATTGTAATGGATCAAATAATAAAAGAGATAGAAGCCTTTAACGTTTTAGCAAGAGAAGATAAATCTTTCAAGGCGGGCGATACTATTACTCTTGACTATAAAATTAAAGAAGGCGAAAAAGAACGTGTTCAGCAGTTTCGTGGAGTTGTAATCCAAAAAAAGGGTTCAAAAACCAACGGAACATTTACTGTAAGAAAAGTATCTAACGGTATAGGTGTTGAGCGTATCTTCCCTATTTCTTCCCCAGCTATTTCAAATATTCAAGTAAATAAAGTTGGTGTTGTAAGAAGAGCAAGAATATACTACCTAAGAGAGCTTAAAGGAAAAGCAGCTCGTATCCAAGAAAAAAGAAGATAGCTATTTGCTAAACAATATTTTAGCCCAACCGTCATATGGTTGGGCTTTTTTATGCAAAAAACTTATATATCTGAATGGAAAAAATAGGCTTGTTTTACGGATCTGACACTGGATGTACTGAAGCGGTTGCTCGATTAATAAGAGATTTAATTGGACTAGACAAAGTAGATGTTTACGATGTCTATGATATAAAAGGTGACGAACCAAAAAACTATAATAAACTCATTTTAGGCCTTTCAACTTGGCACGATGGTCAACTTCAGAGTTCTTGGGACGATTACTATTCTAAGTTTCACGATTTAGACTTTACAAATAAAACAGTTGCGTTATTTGGTCTTGGCGATCAATACGGCTATAGCACCTATTTCTGTGATGGAATTGGAGTAATAGGAAAGCAGGCCGAAAAGAATGGAGCGACTATTATTGGGAATTGGTCAACCGAAGGATATGAGCATGACGACTCTAAAGCCTTAATTACCGAGGATACCTTTATCGGATTGTGTCTGGACGAAGACAACCAAGAAGATCAAACTGATCAGCGTATTCATGCTTGGGTCAAACAAATCGTTGAAGAATTCGGAATTTAATCTTCCTTTTGCTTAAAAATATATGTTATGATGGTTTGTGGTGAGTCAATCTTTCGATTTGGATCCCAATAGCGTTTCCCAAAACGCTCTTCTAGGTTAGCTATGTCTTCTGTTTCATCTTCCACTTCCCAAGAGTATTTTTTCTTCCTAAAAACAACTACCTTCCTGTATATTATCGCTAACATAGTGCCTGAAACGCCACCCAACAGGTGAGATTCCCAGCTTATTTTCCAATCAAAAGGAAACACCCCCCAAATCAAACTACCGTAAAGAAATACAATCATTAAAGAGACCGCCATATGACGATAGGACTTTCTAAGAAAACCACTCCAAAATAAAAATGCCGCTAGCATATAAATCAATCCACTAGCTCCAATATGATGAGAAGGTCGAGCTGCTACCCAAACCCAAAAACCGGTAATTAACCACCCGTAACCCATGACCTTATAAAATACGGGGCGATAAAAAAAATAAACCATTGCAATAAGCATAAACATAGGAAAGGAATTACTGATCAAGTGATTCATATCTCCATGCACAAATGGAGAAGTAATTATTCCTATTAATCCAAAAGTCTCTCTAGGATAAACGCCTAAAAAACCGAAATCCATATTAGCCTGAATTTCAATAAAATACACGAACCACATCAACAACACAAAAAGTGCTGAGAAGGTAAAAACGTTGCTAATATTTTTAGATATCATAATTTCATTCTAATCAATTGCCAATCCAATCCAATTTTCAGACTTTATGGCAGCCAAAGATAACAGCTCGCTGTTAAAAAAACGACTAATAGATGACACTCATGGCCTTTATCTGTGGCTAAGTTCGCAGCTATGAAAGTTCACTTTATAGCTATTGGTGGAAGCGCCATGCACAACTTGGCTTTAGCCTTAAACGATATGGGTTACGAGATAACCGGTTCAGATGATGAAATATTTGAACCATCGAAGGGAAGGCTTGCAAAAAAAGGAATCTTACCTGATCAAATTGGCTGGAATGCAGAATTGATTCATACAAATTTAGATGCTGTCATTTTAGGTATGCACGCAAGAAAAGATAACCCTGAGTTAGTAAGAGCGCAAAAATTAAATCTTCCAATCTTCAGCTATCCAGAATACTTATTTGAAGCTTCCAAAAGCAAAACAAGAATAGTTATCGGAGGTTCTCACGGCAAAACGTCTATTACTTCCATGATTCTGCATGTTGTGCAAAGTGAAGGTCTTGAATGCGATTATATGGTTGGAGCTCAATTGGAAGGTTTTGATAATATGGTTAAACTTACTGAATCGGCCAAATACATTATTCTAGAAGGAGACGAATACCTCTCCTCTCCTATTGATCGCAGACCAAAGTTTCATTTGTATCAACCCCATATTGCCTTACTAAGTGGGATTGCTTGGGATCATATTAATGTTTTTCCAACCTTCGAAAACTACGTAGATCAATTCAGGATTTTTATAGACAAAATTGATAGAGATGGCAGTCTTATTTACTTTGAAAAAGATCCCGAAATTGCAAAATTAGTTGCTGAACAGAGTGGGGATTTTGACTCAAATGGATACAATATCCCAGTATATCAGATAGAAAATGGAATCACCAATATCACTATTGATGGAAATAAATATCCTTTAGAAATATTCGGAGAACACAATTTACAAAACCTCTTAGGGGCAGTATTAGTCCTTGAGAAAATGGGAATTAAAAAACACGACTCACTTACAGCATTAAGCAATTTCAAAGGTGCAAGTAAGCGACTAGAATTAGTTAAGCGAGCTGAAACAAGTGTTATTTACAATGACTTTGCACATTCTCCTTCTAAGTTAAAAGCAACAACGGCAGCTATGCAACATCAGTTTCCAAATCGACAACTAGTTGCTTGTATGGAACTGCATACCTTCAGTTCTTTGAGTAAAAAATTCTTATCGCATTACGACGGAGCTATGCAAACCGCAGATACGGCTATAGTTTATTACAATCCCAAAACGTTAGAACATAAGAAGCTTGACCCTATTTCTAAAGAAATGGTTTCTAATGGTTTTAATCAAAAGGGATTGATCGTATTTACTGATGCTCTTGAATTGAGAGAATTCTTAAACGCTCAGAAATGGGAAAACAAAAACTTGCTTTTAATGAGTTCAGGGAACTTTGATGGAATTGATTATAAAGAATTAGCTGAAGAATTACTCGGTTAAGCAACTCTATTATCGACATTTTGTAATCGTAATTGAACCATATTGAGTAGTAAAATTAGTGAGATAGTTTTGCGGAATCTCAATCTATTAAACCTAGTTCAACGATAATTTAAACCCTAAACTTACTCAACGATGCTTATAATGCAGCGATAATAAATGAGATTTTATAGCAGTTACGCAGACAATAACAGAAAATCTATAGAAAGAAGTTACTCTACTAGATCTTCCTCATTAGCGGAACTTTTCGGAAAATAAAAGCTACTACAACACTGTAACTTATTCCTAAAAGTGTAAACAAGAATATTGTTAAGGGGATATAGAGAACTAAACTGAATACAGATTCCATATTCGCAGACATTTTCTCCATATCTTCTATCGGATATCCTTTTGACCTCGCTTCATCGAGCCGAGATTCTACTAATCCAATAAAATAAGTTGTATCAAAAAGCTTATAGAATACAAATGTAAAACCTCCAACCAAAAGTGAGAATAGTGCACTTCCTCTTGCTCCTATCTTAAATAATTGCACAAAACTACTTTCTGGTTTTCCAACGAAATATGCGCGAATACCAAAGAAAACCGCTAGTAATAGAAATAGGAAATATAGTTGAGTAGCTACAATACGATCCCAATCTATCGCAAATACAAGCATTCTTGAACTCATTCCAAAAATAGCAAACGCAATAGCAAATAATGACGATGAATTCATAATAACCAATAAAAAAGGCCGCACTAGGCGACCTTTAATTTTTAAGCGTTCATTGAAATCAAGAATTCTTCGTTACTACGAGTTCCTCTCATTCTATTTTTTAAGAATTCCATTGCTTCAACTGGTTTCATATCAGAAAGATGTTTTCTTAGAATCCAAATTCGTTGTTGCATTGCTGCATCCAATAACAACTCATCTCTACGTGTACTAGAAGCCACTAGATCAATTGCTGGGAAAACTCTACGATTAGCAATGTTTCTATCCAATTGCAATTCCATGTTACCCGTACCCTTGAATTCTTCAAAAATTACTTCGTCCATTTTAGAGCCTGTTTCGGTAAGCGCAGTTGCAATAATGGTTAATGAACCACCATTTTCAATATTTCGAGCAGCACCAAAGAAACGTTTTGGTTTGTGCAATGCCTGAGCATCTATACCACCTGTAAGCACTTTACCTGAACCTGGTGCAACCGTATTGTAAGCTCTAGCCAAACGTGTAATAGAATCTAGAAGAATCACTACATCGTGACCACATTCTACCATTCGTTTTGCTTTCTCTAAAACAATGTTCGCTACTTTTACGTGCTTGTCTGCTGGTTCATCAAATGTACTTGCAACAACTTCAGCGTTTACACTGCGCTTCATGTCTGTAACTTCCTCAGGACGCTCATCAATTAAAAGTACAATCAAATATACCTCAGGATGATTTGCAGCAATTGCGTTAGCTACATCCTTCAATAACATGGTTTTACCCGTTTTAGGCTGCGCAACGATTAATCCACGCTGTCCTTTACCAACAGGAGCGAACATATCCATGACGCGTGCTGACATGTTTTCTTTAGCATGACCCGTTAAGGTTAACTTCTCTTCTGGGTGCAATGGAGTTAAATACTCAAATGGCACTCTATCTCTAATGTCTTTTGCGTCGCGACCATTCACTTTATCCACTTTAACGAGTGGGAAATACTTCTCACCTTCTTTTGGTGGACGCACAGCTCCACGGATTGTATCACCTGTTTTTAAACCAAATAGTTTGATTTGTGACTGAGATACATAAACGTCATCTGGAGAAGAATGATAGTTAAAATCACTAGAACGCATGAACCCGTATCCATCGTTCATCATTTCCAATACACCTTCTGCCTCTACTAAATCACCAAAATCGTATTGAGGCTCTTGCGGCTTATCAGTTCTTGGCTGATTCCCGCTGCGATTTCCACGATTGTCGTTTCCACGATTTTCGTTTCTGTTATTGTTACGATTATCGCCGTTATTTCGGGGATTATCCGTGTTATTGCGCGGGTTATTGGGATTATTGGGATTATTACTATTTGCCTTACGATCGTTATTATTATTCCTAGGGTTAGGTTTAGTATTCGAGTTTTTACGATCGTTGTTTCTAGGATTATTAGTATCCCCTTTTTCTTCTGAAGGTTTGCTGCTCTCTGAAGATTTATCATCTTCAGTCTTCGATCCATCTTCTGTTTTGGGAGTTTCCTTTGACGCTTCTATGGGTTTAGTTACGTTTTTAACTGCAGTTTTAGCAGGTCTGCGCTTAGCCGGTTTAGCTGCATCAGCTTCGGCGTCAGAAGTCTTTACTTCAGCAGTCTTAGTTTCTGCAGGCTCACTCTTTACAGGTTTATCCGCTTTTGGTGCTTCGTCTTTTTTCTTTTGAGCTCTAGGTCTGGGTGTTCTTTTGGGCTTATCCTCGATATCTCCTACAGGAACCGATTTTGTTGAGTTCTCTGCTTGGGTATCTAGAATTTTGTAGATCAAATCTTGCTTCTTTAGCTTATCTATTTTGTCTACACCAACTTCTTTGGCAATGGTTTTTAAATCTTCGAGGAGTTTTTCCCCGAGTCCTTTCATATCATGCATCTGATAAAAATATTATGTTTTGGAAAAATTGTAAAATCAATCTATTTTGAAAACTAAACCGTAATGAAAATTAGTGATTTGGTTGCCTTGAGTAAAGGCTTACTCAGCAATTATACAACATTTTTGATTGCTTTGTTAATTGATTTGTAAATCTATGGATTGGATTTATTAACAGGTCTCTTGACCGAATAGTTAAATTAAATTCGCGTACAATAAAATTAGGAAGACTTAAATATGACTCGTCATTCCCGCGCAGGCAGGAATCTGTATTATATTGAGATTCTCAATAAGTTGGGAATGTCGAAGACCGAATTAATAAGTAATAGTAACAATGAAAGTTTTCATATCAGGTGCATCGGGATTAGTTGGCGGAAATTGCCATAAATACTTCACATACAAAGGCTTAGATGTAGTTGGATCACATTTCTCTTTTGAAACAGACAAAACCGTTCCTTTTAATACTCTTGATCTTTCTAACGAAAATAATTTTGATCTATTAGGTTTTGCTCCAGATTACATTCTTCATTGTGGAGCACTCACTTGGGTCGATTACTGTGAAGATCATCAAGAAGAGAGTTTTGAAAAAACGGTACAATCAACCAAAAATCTGATTGAAATTGCTAAACAATGCGGGTCAAAACTAGTTTTTATTGGAACCGATTACATTTTTGATGGAAAAAACGGACCATATTTCGAAGACACCCCTCCCAACCCCGTCAATATTTATGGCCGGCATAAGTTGGATGCAGAAAACATAGTTTTAAAAGAACTTCCCGAAAGTCTCATAATTAGAATTACTAACGTGTATGGAAAAGAAATAAGAAACAAAAACTTCATCATGCGATTAGTGGATAACGTGAAAAACGGAAAAGATGATACGCTCAAATTGCCGTTTGACCAATACGCAACGCCAGTGAATGCTGAGGATATTGCCAAAGCCTTGTTCTTACTAATGAACGATAACAAGTCGGGAGTTTACAACATTGCTTCTACCGACTTTGTAAATAGAGTGCAATTGGCTGAGCGTGTTTTAGGCTATTTTCCGAATCATAAAATGAAAATTGAGATCATTAGCACGGCAGAATTGGCCCCTCCAGCAGAGCGACCTTTGTATGGTGGCCTTCTAAGTACAAAATTTTTAAAAGAATACCCAAACTTTATTTTCAAAAATGTTGATGATTTCATGAAAGAAATCCTTAGTTAATTGTTTTAATAAGAAACAAGCGTAAATTCGCGCTCTCATTCAAGAAAATTATGGAAAATATTCATGTTCCTTATGGTTGTACCGTACACGGTGAAGAAGAAATTGCTGCAGTAACTGAAGTTTTAAGAACCTCAACCCAAATGGGTAAGAACGTTCGGGAAATGGAAGCACGTATAGCTAAGTTGTTTGATAAAAAACACGGAATCATGGTAAACTCTGGTTCTTCTGCTTTGTATTTGGCAGTTGAGATATTAGATTTACCAAAAGGTTCCGAAGTAATTACCCCTGCCCTAACCTTTGCTACTACGGTTGCACCTCAAATCAAAAATGGACTAATTCCTGTTTTAGTGGATGCAGAACCAGGCACCTATTGCATTGATGCCGATAAGGTGGAGGAAATGATTACCGATAAAACATCGGCTATGATTATTCCAAACCTAATTGGTAACGTACCCGATTGGGACAAGTTAGCTGCCATTGCAAAAAAATACGATCTAAAAATTATTGAAGATTCTGCCGATACATTGGGTGGAACTATCAACGGTGAAAGTTCTGGGAAACACTCCGATATTTCGATTACTAGTTTTTATGGTTCACACGTAATTAACGCTGCTGGAAACGGCGGTATGCTTTGCGTCAATGACGACAAACTAAACGACAAAGCGCGTCTATTAAGATCTTGGGGCCGTTCTTCTTCACTGTTTGTAGAATCAGAGAAAATAGAAAATCGGTTTAACGTGCAAGTAGACGGAATTGATTACGATGCAAAATTTGTTTTTGAGTCGTTAGGTTATAATCTAGAACCCTCTGAAATGGGAGCTGCTTTTGGATTGGTGCAATTGGGTAAATTGGATTACAATATTGCAGAAAGAGAGAGGAATTTTGATTTTATGACTAACTTTTTCAAACCATATGAAGAGTGGTTTATACTTCCAAAACAATTTCCAAATTCAAGAACAGGTTGGTTAGCCTACGCAATTACTATAAAGGGTTCTGCTCCTTTTACCCGTAAGGAATTCCAAATATTTATGGAAAAAAGAAACATACAAACACGCACAGTATTCACGGGGAACATTGCCCGTCAGCCTCTGTTTAAAACGGTTGACTTTAGAATTGCAGAAGGTGGATGTAAACATACTGATGATGTAATGCGCGGCGGTGTTTTGTTAGCTTGTCATCATGGTTTGACTGATGAAATGCGTGAGGCAGTTACTAGAAACGCTGCTGAGTTTCTGAATCAGTATAAATAGAACTTGCTTTAGAATAGTTGAAAGTCTGCTCATTAAATTGAGCAGGCTTTTTTGTGTTTTATAAATTTCAGATAGTCTTTGGTAGTATTACAGATTTTGTCTTATTTATTTCGGAATACAGAAAAAGTGAGCGAAAAGGAAGCTCTTTATGCATTCTTACTGAACTCGTAACTATGAATTTGATGCTGTTATGACTTCGTGAGCTATTTCCCTTGTTTCAATGGCTACTCCATTAGCAGGCGATTTTAAATCAGGACTCTAATTTTTTTAGGCCATGCATTTGTTAATGTCCAAGACAACTATTTTCCATCTTTGCACTTTTTTAAATTACCTTATATTTCAGATATAATAAAATATTACCACAAATCAGTACGCGCAAAAAAAGTAGAACTTAGGAGGATTTGTATGTCTCAATATCTTTAATATATTGTAATAAATAGCTAAAGCTTGATACATTGCAAAAAGCTAGACTAAGTGTTAACTAAAAATGAATGTGTTTGTCTGATAAATAACAGTTCGAGAGTAGAAATAGGACAAACAAGAAGTAAAAAATAAAATGAATAGAATCCAGCACATAGAAAATGAGATTTCTGATTTAAGGAATCAATTGCAGCATCACAAACTTTATGAAAGTTTAAATAATATAGATGACGTGAAAATCTTCATGGAAAATCATGTATTTGCTGTATGGGATTTTATGTCTCTTTTAAAAAATCTTCAAATAAACCTGACAACGGTTAAGACTCCTTGGACACCGCCAAAAAACGCAACCTTATCGAGATTTATAAACGAAATTGTTCACGGAGAAGAGAGTGATATTAATGAATTAGGAGAACCTAACAGTCACTTTAAAATGTATTTAGATGCAATGATGCAGGTAAATGCGAGTACCGTTGAAATTAATAATTTTATTAAACTTTTAGAGTCAGGAAATTCAGTTGATTATTCATTAAATCAAATTGATATAGACATAAAAGTAGCTGATTTTGTGAAGTTTTCATTTTCAGTTATTGAAACAAACAAACCGCATTTAGTTGCTTCCGCCTTTACATTTGGTCGAGAAGATGTTATTCCAGACATGTTTATCGAAATTCTAAAATATTCTGATTCCGAAAACAAGTTATATAACAAACTTACCTACTATCTAGAGCGCCATATAGAACTTGATGGAGATGAACATGGCCCCCTCTCTCTTCAAATGATAACCGAGCTATGCGGAAATGATGATCAAAAGTGGAGCGAAGCATTAACTGTTGCGAAACAATCCTTGGAAAAAAGAATTGAGCTTTGGAATTCAATTAGTGATTTAATTCAAAAGGAAAATTCAGCAGACAACGCATTGAAGCTAACATAGACTATATACGATTATTGTGTTTAATTACACTTATTCCATGGTTTTGATTTGGTGCTTAAAAAAATGCTGAGTTAAAAATAAAAAAATAGGTTCTTTATCAATCTAAAAAGTTTAGTACTTTTTACACACTATTTTCACTCACCAAACGCTAAAGCCAAAGTGGGTCTCTATATTTTCGTAAATCGAATAAACTCGATATGGACATTCAGAATAAATCAAAAGAAGAACTCATAAGCGAGTTGCAAAAACTGCTTGAAGAGAATAAATCTTTAAAGGCTTTAAAAGAAAAACGATCAGCAGAACTAATCTTTGCTCACCAAGAGCTTGTTATTAAGGACGCAGAAAAGGAAAAACGAGCAGCGGAACTAGATATTGCTAATGAAGAACTTGCCTTTCAGGGCGAAGAAAAGGAAAAACGAGCAGCAGAACTAGATATTGCCAATGTAGAACTTGCTTTTCAAGACGAGGAAAAAGGAAAACGAGCGGCAGAACTAGGAATTGCTAATGAAGAACTTGCTTTTCAAGACGAGGAAAAGGAAAAACGAGCATTAGAGCTAGGTATTGCCAATGAAAAACTTGCTTTTCAAGGTGAAGAAAAAGAAAAACGAGCAGTAGAACTAGTTATTGCAAATGAAGAACTTGCCTTTCAAGATGAAGAAAAAGAAAAACGAGCGATAGAACTAGTCATAGCCAATGAAGAACTTGCCTTTCAGGGTGAAGAAAAAGAAAAACGAGCTGCAGAATTAATCATTGCAAATAAAGAACTGCTTTTTGAAAATGAAGAGAAAGATAAGCGGGCAGATGAATTAGCTATCGCCAACAAAAAACTTGCCTTTCAAAACGAAGAAAAAGATAAACGAGCAGATGAATTAGCTATCGCCAACAAAGAAAAAAGTAAGCGGGAATATGAATTAATTCTTGCCAATGAGGAGAAAGAAAAAAGAGCAGATGAATTAGTCCTCGCAAACAAAGAACTTGCCTTTCAAAATGAGCTCGAAAAAAACCGTGCTGAAACAGAATCCATAGCCAAGGAATTACGGCAGTTTATTGAAACTGCGAATGCACCAATTTTTGGAATAGACAGTAAAGGACTAGTAAACGAATGGAACGAAACTTCTGGAAAAATTACAGGATTTAAAAAAGAAGAGGTGCTGGGCAAGGATTTAGTTAAAACCTACATCACCGAAGACTACCGAAATGCAGTAAAACAGGTACTGGATAATGCACTAAAAGGTAAAGAAACTGCCAACTACGAATTTCCGTTATTTACCAAAGATGGTAAACGGGTAATGGTATTGCTTAACTCATCAACGCGCAGAAATGCTGCTGGTGAAATTGTTGGAGTACTTGGTGTAGGTCAAGATATTTCTGAAATGGATAAGCTGCGAACAGAATCAGAATCTGTGGCCAAGGAATTGCGTCAGTTTATTGAAACTGCAAATGCACCAATTTTTGGAATAGACAGTAAGGGACTAGTAAATGAATGGAACGAGACTTCTGAAAAAATTACAGGGTTCAAAAAAGAAGAGGTGTTGGGGAAAGACTTAGTTAAAACCTACATTACCGAAGACTACCGAGATGCTGTAAAACAAGTGCTAGACAATGCACTAGAAGGAAAAGAAACTGCCAACTATGAATTTCCTCTTTTTACTAAAGACGGCAAACGAGTAATGGTACTCCTCAATTCATCAACTCGAAGAGATACAGATGGTAAAATAGTTGGGGTACTTGGTGTAGGTCAGGACATAACTATTCTGAACGAATACAAAGAAAACTTAGAGTTTAAAGTAAAAAATCGTACACAGGAACTTGCCTTTCAAAATGATGAAAAGGATAAGAGAGCTGCAGAACTCGTTATCGCAAACAAAGAACTTGCTTTTCAAAACAATGAAAAAGAAAAGCGTGCACTAGAATTAGTTATTGCAAAAGAAAAAGCAGAAGAAAGTGACCGATTAAAATCAGCTTTTTTAGCTAATATGAGTCATGAAATAAGGACTCCTATGAATGGCATACTTGGTTTTGCCGATTTATTAAGAGAAGCTGATCTTAGCGGAGAAGAGCAACAGGAGTTTATCACAATCATTGAAACAAGTGGAACACGAATGCTAAATATCATCAATGATATTATAAGTATTTCTAAAATAGAATCGGGATTAATGGAGGTTAATATCCAAGAATCAAATATTAATCAGCAAATAGAATTTATCTATACCTTCTTTAAACCCCAGGTTGAGGCTAAAGGAATGCAGTTTTTAATTAAAAAAACTCTATCGGAAAAAGAAGCATTTATTAGAACAGACACTGAAAAAGTCTATTCTATCCTCACCAACATAGTCAAAAATGCTATTAAATATACTGTGGAAGGATCAATAGAATTAGGTTATAGATTAAAAAAGGGTGTTGCATCTTCAGAAATAGAATTTTATATAAAGGATACAGGTATAGGTATTCATAAAGATCGACATGAAGCCATCTTTGAGCGTTTTATACAAGCTGATATTGCGGATAAAAGAGCTTATCAGGGAGCAGGTTTGGGTTTATCTATCTCTAGAGCATATGCAGAAATGCTTGGTGGTAGAATTTGGATGGAGAGTGAAGAAGGAAAAGGATCAATATTTTATTTAACCCTACCTTACCAAACTAAACTTGAAGAAAAAATAATTATTAAAAATGTAGATAAATCTAACGAAATTGTAAATCCAGAAATTTCGGGATTAAAAGTATTAATCGCGGAAGACGATGAAACTAATGGAATGCTTATCTCAGTAATTGTCAAAGAACTTAAATTGGTATTACTCGAAGCAACGACAGGAATAGAAGCTGTAGACCTTTGTCGCAGTAATCCTGATATCGATTTAATTCTGATGGATATTCAAATGCCTGATTTAAATGGATACGAAGCAACCCGTCAAATCCGACAATTTAACCAAGACGTTATCATAATTGCACAAACGGCTTTTGGACTAGCCGGAGATAAAGAAAAATCAATTGAAGCAGGCTGCAACGACTATATTTCCAAACCATTTAATAAATCCAAATTACTTACAGTAATTGGAAAATATTTGAAAAAATAATCACTTGAAAGTAAATTAAGCAGATAAATTTTGAGTGTGTAAAAAATAGCATTAAAAAAACCATTAATGGTCTTTAGTTGCTCGTTCAACTTTACTTTTCTTAGCTGAATAAGTCAATTAACTACTGATCTTATTACCCAAACCGTTAGTATTATTAGATAAGTTAAACCTTACTTCTAGAGCAGTACTATTTTGAAATTTGAAAAATAAAACTACAAATGCCGAAACTTGAAATAGTAAATGAAAACAAAGATTATATAGTCGTAAACAAGGCGGCTGGACTTATTAGTGAAAAAAGTCCTTACGAGGATTGCACTGTTGAAGTTCAAGTTCTTAATCACCTATTAAAAAGCAAATCCAATCCCTATGTAGGAGTAATACATAGACTCGATCGAGTGACCAGCGGTGTGCTGATTTTTGCCAAGAAAAAACGAATTCTTGTCGCATTTAATAATCTATTTAGCAATCGGAAAGTTCAAAAGACTTATTTAGCAATCGTTAAAAAAAAACCATTAGAGGACAACGACAACCTTATTAATTTTCTTGTAAAAAATAACCTAGAAAAAAGAGCTGATATAGTTGAAAATAAATCGAAAGACGCGCAAGAATGTATTCTATCCTATGAAATTATAGACAAAAATGATATTGGTTATCTACTGGAAATAAAACCGAAAACTGGTAGGTTTCATCAAATAAGAGCCCAATTAGCAAATATTGGACTTCCTATTATTGGAGATGAAAAATATGGTTCAGACCAGGACTATCTCCCTTTATCTATTTGCCTTCATGCATGGAAGTTAACCTATGAGGATGATGATTCTAAATCAACTAAAACCTTCAAAGCTCCTTTACCAAAAAATGCTTTTTGGAAATTCAAATCCATTTGATGATAGAGTTAACCTCTTAAATCACATATTGTAAATAACTTGCTTAGTGAATAGATTCTTTTTGAAAAATTAGATTCAATGGAAATATCAAAAGGAATAACTCGAAAAGAGTTTAGAGAAAATTACGGGTCAAAAGCACAATGTTTCGATTATTTAAGTCATCAAAAATGGAGCTTAAAATTTTTTAAGTCGTATTTAGTATACTGAAAAGTATGAAGTAGAATAAACTACTGAATAATTATTCCGCCTCAAAGTCCACTTTAAGAAAAGCAATGAAAGATTCCCTTAGAAAAAGAAGTTGATATGGATGAACTTTAAATAAGAATGAAAAAAAGAAAGAGAACTTTACAATGCTTCATTTGTAAATTATAAAAATATTTATTAAAAAGCGAGAGGACTCTGAAATAAAAAAAGGGGACCGAAGCCCCCTAGTTTAAACAACATGATAATCTTTTAAATTATTCAACAATCAATTTGCGTGACTCAACACCATTAACTGTTACGATATTGACAATATACAATCCAGTAACAAAATCAGTTGTTTCAATTTGAAGAATGTTATTACCCAACTCCAAGTTCGGTAACTCAATTTGCTTTCCAGTAATATCAACTATCTCAATATCATTGATTATGCTCGAAGCATTTATATTCAATACTTGACCATTTCTTATTGGGTTAGGACCAAATGTGAAGTTAGAAGTATTTGATAAATCGAATACTGAACTTGCCGCCTCACCAGTAGTTAAATCAAGTTTATAATCACCTGAAGCTACACTATCAATTCCAGCAAATGCATGTACTTTCCATTTTAAGTTTACAGTACTTTCTTTTGCTACACCCGCTCCACTTAAGATTGCATAAATTGTTGAATATTTCAACGTTAATGCAGTATCTGTTCCTGAGTTGTTTGACGCTAATCCAGCTACAAGTGCAGTAGAATAGTCACCAGTAGCCACATCTAGGAACCATTTATAGGTTGCTCCCTCACCAGCATTATTCCATAATACAGTTAATTCTTTTGTGCTATCGTTATCAATAGTAGCAGCAAATCCGTCAGTTGGGAAAGACAACATAAAAGAGCTAATTAAAGCACCTCTCGTTAAGTCTAAAGTATATTCCATGCTAGACGTTTTTAGTGAAGCACCGGTTTTAGCTACTACTCTCCATTTTAAATTAGCGGTTGCTCCAATAGTAACACCTGCTCCGGACAATACTGAATTTATAGTTGCAAAATCAAGCGTAAGTATAGTATCCATTGCCATGTTGTTACTTGGCACTGTTACGAGTGGGTTTGAAAAATCACCTGTTGCCAGATCTAAAGACCATTCATAAGTCGCATCGTTTGCAGAAGATTCCCATCTAATATCAAGTTCTGTAGCAGCACTTCCTTCAATAGTAGCTGCGAATCCATTTCCTGGAAATTCTAAATCAAAATCATTCAATACAGTTCCTTTAGTTAAGTCAAGGGTAAAGCTAGAAGTGGAAGCAACACTATCTAAACCAGCATAAGCATGTACTTTCCATTTTAAATTTACTGTTTGACCTTTTGTTATACCTGCACCCGCAAGCACTGCGTCAAGTGTAGCAAAATCTAGAGTCAATACAGAATCCATTCCTGAATTGTTGCTGGCTAAAGGGCCTACGATTGGATTTGAAAAATTTCCGGCAGCTACATCGAGGAACCAAGCATAAGTTGCTCCTTCACCGGCAGAATTCCAGGTAATGTCAAGATCAGTATTTGCATCACCCTCTATTTTTGCAGCAAATCCATTTGTTGGAAAAGTCAAATCATATGGAGAGATCGACGCTCCTCTAACTAGATTAATATTGAAAACATCTGGCGAAAAAACGGTTGACATGCCATTTGAGGCCGTTACAGTCCATTTTAATCTAGCAGTATCTCCAATTGAAACTCCAGCATTTGCTAAAACAGCATTCACTGTTGCAAAATCTAGTGTCAAATTAGTATCAGCTCCCATATTATTTGAAGGCACCGAAACAATTGGCGAAGTGAAATTGCCTGTCAAAGCATCAAGATGCCATGTATATGCGATTGTTCCAGTTAAAGTAGTTTCTTCTCCCCAACCGATATTAACTGTTGTTGAATTTAAACCTTCAGCTTTTAAATTGGCATTAGTTGCTGGTCCGGATAGCCTGAACTGAGCTAAACCCACAGCAGACATTAATAATAAAGAAGTAATGATTGTAAAATGTTTCATATTTTGATTTTTTTTAGTGTTTATAGTCACTTGGAAGACATAATACCATTAAAATAGTTTGTTATTGCGGTGTTAAAAAGTGTGACTTCAAAATTTCATAAATTAAATTTCAGACAAAAAAAACATTAAACACCTCTATATAAGAGCAGTATCTAACATGGACAATTGGGTGTCGTTTAAAAAAATACACGGAGCGATTAGTTGGTTGTTCTGGATAACTCTTAATGAAAAAAGTTCAAATGCTGTAATTTTACACTAATTTAATTTAAAGGTTGTTAGTGCCATTTCGTATCCAAATAAACCAAATCCACTAACAACTCCTGTACAGTTTTTAGCCATAAGGGATTGGTGACGAATCGTTTCATGGCGGGCATAAACATTAGAAATATGAACTTCAATAACCGGAGTTTCTATTGCAGCAACGGCATCTGCAATAGCGACTGAAGTATGCGTGTAACCACCTGCATTGAAAATGATTCCATCAAAAGAAAAACCTACCTCTTGAAGTTTATTGACCAACTCCCCTTCTATATTGCTTTGATAATATTCCAATTCTATAGTGGCAAGTTTACTTTTCAATTCTTGAAAATAGTCATCGAATGATCGATTACCGTATATCTCAGGTTCTCGTTTTCCAAGTAGATTCAAATTGGGGCCGTTTAATATCAATATCCTCATTTTGTTGTTAACGTTTAGCTGAGACCAAATGTAGTACAAAGGTCCCAATCCCTTTTATTTGAAGTATGGATTCAGCAGGATTATTAAAAGGTTTTAAGCGTTATTTAGCATTAGAGCGCTCATTGTCCAAGAATTCGGTTGAGGCCTATTTATCGGACGTTAAAAAGCTGTATCAGTTCCTGAATCAAGACGAATCTTCTACTAGTATTCTGAAATTAAAATTAAATGACTTACGAGCATTTCTAGTTTGGTTAAATGAATTCAATATTTCTAATACCACACAAGCACGAATTGTAAGCGGAATTAAATCCTTTTACAATTATTTAATTTTAGAAGAAGTAATTACTGTTGACCCTAGTGAATTATTGGAAACGCCACGAATTGGTAGAAAACTTCCTGTCACTTTAAGTATTGATGAAATAGACAAAATAGAATCGGTCATTGACCTAAGTAAACTCGAAGGATCTAGAAATAAAGCAATTATTGAGACTTTATACGGTTGTGGTTTGCGTGTTACAGAATTGTTAGAACTGAAATTGAGTAATCTGTTTATCGATGAAGGTTTTGTGCGAGTAATTGGAAAAGGAGACAAAGAACGTCTTGTACCTATTGGCCAAAGCGCTTTAAAGTTCATTTCGATATATGTGAATGAAGTGCGTATTCATGTTAATATCAAGCCTAAGAATGAAGACTTTGTATTCTTAAACAAACGTGGGACAAAGCTTTCGAGAATAATGATATTCAATATTGTAAAAGACTTAGTAGAAAAAGCCGGAATTGGAAAGGTGGTTTCACCGCATACTTTCCGTCACTCCTTTGCAACTCATTTGGTAGAAGGTGGAGCAGATTTAAGAGCGGTACAAGAAATGTTAGGGCATGAATCAATTACTACTACAGAGATATATACACATCTCGATAGGCAATATCTTCGCGCGACAATAACGGATTTTCATCCAAGACAAATTCAAGAACGAAATGGGTAAGTTCCTTTTTACAATCGTTGCTGTTTTTACAATCACATTATCATTTGGTCAGACAGTAGAAGACAGAGCATATTCTGCAAAGCTTCAGCGATTATTGAGTCATACTGTTCCTGAAGTAAGCGTTTCAGAAGTTGATACTAACGATTCAATTGTATTTGTTGATGCACGTGAGGAGAATGAATATAAGGTGTCACACATAAAAAAAGCGGTATGGGTCGGTTATAACAAATTGGATTTATCAAGACTAAAGGACACACCAAAAGATCAAAAAATCATTGTTTATTGTTCTGTGGGGTATCGAAGTGAAAAGGTCTCAGAAAAATTGATTAAACAAGGTTTTACAGATGTTTCAAACCTTTATGGAGGCATATTTGAATGGAAAAATACAGGACGGCTAGTGCATGAAAGTGAAACCCAAACCACAGAAGAAGTGCATGCTTACGATAAAACTTGGGGGCAATGGTTAAGAAGAGGAAAGAAGTGTTATGAGTAATAATTCTTAACGTAAATTTAGAATGAACAACGATACGGAAATCACCTCTAATCAAATTCTATGAATTAGAATCTCATTATCAGTTGGTTCAATTCTTATGCCGCAGCGCTAAAGGAAGAATTACCCTAATTTCAATTGCTTTAAGTTTTTGCCTAAACGCCCAAAACAATTCTTACCGAGTACATGCTATTAAAAATCCAAATTACAAATTGAACTTATTAGAAATTAATCTACGATTAAACCAACGATCTGACGAAATTAGCACAGAGAATAATTCTGATCTAGTAGTGTATTTTACTCACCTGAATAAACCACACAATTTCTTTCAGTCTCGAACAATGTAATTTTCAAGTCTAAATCATCAGACAATTCTTTTCGTAATCTATTCCAAATAACAACCGCTATATATTCTGCTGTTGGATTGAGCGTTGAAAATTCCTCTATTTGTTCGTTTAGATTTTTGTGATCCATATATTTACAAACTTGGGCATTAATAATATCCTTAAGGACCTTAAGATCAATTACATATCCTGTTTCTGGATCAATAGCTCCGGTTACTTCAACCCAGAAATCATAATTGTGGCCGTGATAATGGGGATTACTGCATAAACCAAAAATTTCAGAGTTTTTTACATCACTCCAATCTTTCCTATATAAACGGTGTGCAGCATTAAAATGTGCTTTTCTTTTGACAGTAACTCGCATAACTAAACTAAATATTCCTTTACTCTAGGGAATGCAATTTTAAACCATTCCGTGTATTGTTCTGGGTTTTCTTTTATTTCGTCTTCGATTTCAACAATAGAAAGAAACTTCCACTCTTCTACTTCTTCAGGATTTGGTGTAGCAACTCCATTAAACTCTCCAATCAGAACATGATCGTACTCATGTTCTGTTAAACCATTATCGAATTCTGCCTTGTACGTAAATTTAAAAGCAGCACTCATTGGACAATCGAAACCCATTTCTTCTTTCATTCTTCGGTGAGCGGCATGTCTTGTCTCTTCATCTTTACGTTGATGACTGCAACAAGTGTTAGTCCACAAACCCGGAGAATGATATTTACTCAACGCGCGACGTTGAAGCATAAATTCACCGCGAGGATTAACCACAAAAACAGAAAATGCCCTATGAAGAATACCCTTTTCATGAGCCTCCATTTTATCCATAAATCCAACACTACGGTCAAATTCATTTACCAGTATTACTTCATCTCTATCCGTATTCACTGTGACTAATTCTGAAATCATAATAAACCAATATTATGACGTACATATGATCTTACGAATAAACCATATTTTCCTATGTTAGGGATACGAATGCGTTCTTTTTTAATTTGACTACTCGGAATGTTTTGAATTTTCTTGAATAATCCGAAATAGTAAACATAAGCTAAGTAAACTCCAAAACGCGCACGCTTAGGCAATTGCAATATTCCCTCATAACCAGCATCAAAGTCTGACTGAATATCAGCCTCTATTGTAGCCTTTTCATCATTGGTCATATTAGCAATATTGACATTTGGAAAGTAATTACGACCTAAATCTTCATAATCATCTTTTACATCACGCAAAAAATTGATTTTCTGAAATGCAGCTCCTAATTTCATTGCATTCGGTTTGAGTTTATGATATAATTTATCATCTCCTATTACAAAAACCTTAAGACACATTAACCCAACTACCTCTGCCGAACCCAAAATATATTTCTCATAATTGGCTTGAGTATATTTTACATCTTGAAGGTCCATTTCCATACTGTCCAAAAAAGTATGGATTAGGTCATGGTCTATGTTAAAATCATTAATAGCATGCTGAAAACTATTAAGAATTGGATTAAGGCTAATTCCTCTATTAATAGCTTTAAATGTGTCTTGACGAAACTCTTCTAATAATTCTTTTTTATCATAGTCGTGAAAGGTATCCACGATTTCGTCAGCAAAACGCACAAATCCGTAAATACCGTAAATAGGATCTTTAACGGTTGGATTTAAACATGAAATACCTAAAGAAAATGAAGTGGAATAGGCTTGAGTAATTTGTTGAGATGTACGCTGAGAGACGTCATCAAAGAGTTGTTTAGCATCCATGGGGCTAGAGTTTTTTGTTTAACATAAAATCAGCAACTACTTGACCTGAAATAATGGAAGGTGGAACTCCAGGACCAGGCGTAGTAAGCTGTCCTGTATAAAACAAGTTAGGCAGATATTTGTTTTGTAATTTAGGTTTTAAAAATGCAGTCTGTGTTAAAGTGTTTGCTAATCCATAGGCATTTCCCTTGTATGAATTATAGTCTGATTTAAAATCGTCAACACAATAAGAGCGTTTATAAATCACATTATCTTTTATTTTTTCGCCAGTAATTTCCTCCAATCGATTCAACAGAATATTATAATAGCGCTCTCTCATTTCTTCATTATCGGATAAATCAGGCGCTATTGGCATTAACACAAATAAATTTTCACAACCAGTTGGAGCTACTGAATCATCAGTTATTGAAGGAACACATACATAAAATAGAGGATCTGAGGGCCATTGTGGTTCGTCATATATTTCTTCTGAATGTTTTGTAAAATCAGTATCGAAGAAAAGGTTGTGATGTTTCAAATTGGCTAGCTTTTTATTTACCCCTAGATAAAAAAGTAATGAAGAAGGAGCTAAAACTCGACTATCCCAATATTTCTCGGAATACATGCGTTTACTTTCCGGTAAAAGATTTTTATCTACGTGGTGATAATCAGCTCCTGCGATTACAGCCTTACTATCTATTTGCTGTCCTCTAACCTGAACTCCCTTCACTGATTTTTCACTAATTACTAGCTTTTCGACAGGAGAATTGTAGTGAAATTCAACACCCTTTTCTTCAGCTAAGCTAACCATTCCTTCCACAATTTTATGCATCCCACCCTTCGGGTACCAAGTACCTAATTCAAGATCAGCATAGTTCATTAGGGTGTATAAAGAAGGCATGTTCTCGGGTTTTGCACCCAAAAATAAAACCGGAAATTTTAAAATCTGACGCAACTTATCGTTCTTAAATTGCTTATTGATTTGTTTCGCAATAGAAGAAAAAAGATTCAGCTTTAGAGCTCCACCTATGACTTCTGCATTTGCAAATTCCAGTATTGAAGTTGATGGTTTATAAACTAATTTATTTACACCAACCTCATATTTGTATGCGGCATCCTTAAGGAATAAATCAAGTTCATGAGCGCTTCCAGCTTCAATAGACTCAAATAATTCGAATAATTCTTTTTTATTTGCAGGTACATCTACAAAATCACCTTTACCGAAATAGACACGGTAGGACGGAGAAAGACGTGTTAACTCATAATAATCGGAAACTGATTTTCCAAATCGATTAAAATACTTTTCAAAAACTTCGGGCATCCAGTACCAACTCGGACCCATATCAAAAGTAAACCCATCTGACTCAAACTTTCGGGCACGGCCACCTGCAGATTCATTTTTTTCATAAACATGAACCTTTTCACCAGCGGCTGCAAGTGTCGTTGCAGCTGCTAATGAAGCAAACCCTGACCCTATGACAGAAACCAAATTAGACATTTCTATTAAACTCTGGTAATTTGGACATTAGCTGTTTTCTTGCAAGAAAAATCCTGCTTTTCACTGTACCGATTGGAATTCCCATTTCATCACCAATTTCTTTGTACTTGAACCCCTCCAATTTCCGTTGGAATGGAATTCTGTAATCATCTGACAGATTTTCAATGGCTTCTTCCATATTTAACACATTAATTTTCTTATCCGGTGGAATCGAAACATTCGAAGAACCTGTGCTCACGTAAGCTTGTGCCTGCATTTTATCCATAATTTGGTTAAACTTAGAACCTCTTCTGTATTGATTTATAAAAGTATTCTTCATAATCGTATATAACCAACCTTTTATCGAAGATTTTGTCAATAACTTATCCCTATACGTAAGAGCTTTCAACATAGTTTCCTGCAATAAATCTTTTGCTTCTTCTTCATCTGCGGTAAGCTTCAAAGCAAAAAACTGAAGAGGGCTTTTGTAGCTTACCAGTAGTTCATTAAATTCAAGTGTAGACATTTGTTTAATCTTTAATTGTTTTCGTTAAACAAATATACACTCTATTTCTCTCATTATCGTTTTTGTTTAGACTTTTTAAGTAAAAGTTAAACAAAGCCTGCTAAGCTTCTCTTTCAAAACAAAACCCTCATGAAATAATTCCATGAGGGTTGAATAATCTGCCACTTACTGTTTATCAACTGGATTAAATAGCTAGTTTGTCTAAATAATCGATAAAATCGGATACTCCGTTAATAATTTTTACATTTTTTGAAGGCTGCCAGTTCATCTTATCACGATAGTAGCTTAGACCACTATAGATAATTCTTGTATCCGGAAAAGCCTTATCATAATTTCTAAGCATATTCTCATACTCAAGTGGTGTACGACTTGCTGTAAAAATAGAAAGTATATGAGAAGGCTTTCCTTCTTCTACAATTTGCTGTACATCTCTCGCAGGAACATTTTGACCTAAATAAATTACTTGATAACCACGACTTCTCAGTATATAATTTGCTAATATCAATCCTATCTCATGCGATTCACCTTCAGGTAGAAACAAAACATATTTGTAACTATGTTTTGTTGGAATTTGAGTTGGAAGATCGTCAATTCCTGCAATTATTTTTTGGCGAATTAGACAGCTAATGAAATGTTCTTGACCAATGTTTACTTCGTCAGTAATAAACATCATACCAATTTTTACCAAAAAAGGATAAATAAATTCAGTTATAGTAGGTAAAAAGCCTGTCTCATTAACAGATTTTTCAAATAGATTATTAAATCTGGCCTCATCAAGTTCCAACATTGCCAATAACATTGCCTGTATGTAAAACTCTGTTTGTTCACTTAAAGATTCTCCATCTTGAATGAACTCAGATACCATTTTTTTTAATTCACTATCGTCAAATTGGCCTATTTTTGATATACGCATGCCTTTCTCTAAAAGCATTGAAACATTCAATAGTTTTTTAAGATCATTATCCTGATAATATCTTATATTGGTTACAGTCCTCATTGGTTGCAGCAAATTATAACGTTGCTCCCAAATACGAATTGTACCAGCCTTAACTCCTGAAATTCGCTCTAAATCTTTTATAGCGTACTGCCTCATGGTTACGTTTAGCTTTTATACAAGCAAAAAAGAAAAGAGTTTAATAAAGTTAAATATAAATTATCACAAGAGCTATAGTTTTTGCAGCTTAGAAGAAAATTTCCAGTCTCTTTCAGTTCTTAATTTTGAACTTTGAAACATTCCTTTAGATCCTTTCAACATTAAGTGAGTGCCGACTAATCCTACCCCAGTTCCAAATACAGTTCCCAATGCACCCCAAATAACAGCAGTGCTATTCGGATCAATTTGCTGAAATGAGAAAACAGCAATTGCAGCTCCTACGGCCGCAACTCCAGTTCCAAATGCAAAACGAGTTAATCCGACAGTGCGCCAACCCATAGTTTTAACGAACTTCTTTTTAACCATAACTAAACTTGAAATTTTTACCCGTTTACCGGCTATTTTCACATATTCTTTATCTATTTCTTCAACTTTCCCTCTAAGATTTTTTTTATTGGTTTTTGTTTTAAAGGTTACTTTCTCTCCTATTTTGAACTCCCTTACCAACTTTTGCTTTGAATTGTTGGCTAGCAATAGCGGGCCTTCTTTTTTCGGTTTTTCTTTTTTACTGCCTTTTTCTTTTTTATCTTTTTTCTTTTTTGGAATAGCTTGGAGCTGATTTACAGCTTCTTGATTATTCTTAAGTTCCTTGTCAGTTACCTCCTGTGTTGAATTTACTGGATCAGTTGGATAAATAACATCGTCCTGTCCAAATAAGATTTGAACCAACAGGAAACAGCTAAGGAATGCCAATATGTACTTTATTCCCATATTTAAATGTATCCAGCGATTTTATAACTAATCAAACCAAGCCATTCGTGAATTATTATGTTCCACTTAAAAAGAGTTTCCGCATTTGGAATAAACAGGTGATCGAAATAGAATTTTCTTTCTCCGGTTAAACCATCGACCCGATATTCATCAAATTCGATTTTCTGTTTCTGGAAGCAAGCTGAAGATCTTTTCATATGTATTGTTGAAGTAATGAGAAGCACCTTGCCTTCTATATCTAGACTATCTATCACTTTTTTAGCTTCTACTGCGTTTTGATAGGTATTTTTAGAATTAGGTTCTACTATAACATGTCTCGATTTTATCCCGATAGACTTTAGATACTCATTAATATAATTAGCTTCTGCACCATTAAAATCGTATAAGTTTCCTGCTCCACCAGAAAGTAATATGCGTTTTATTTTTCCGGATTGGTACAATGGTAACACACAGTTTAATCGATCCGCAGTCGTCCCAAAATTCACTTGATTTACTGCTGGCGCATATGATGAATAACCTCCCAAGACTATAGCTAAATCGTATTTTTCTTCCGTTGAAACAGTGTTCATTCCAGGCTCCCAAATACCCACAATTTCATCAAATACAAATGAATTTGAAAAAAGGTAAAGGGTTAGCAAACCAGTTATTAAGAACCGTTTTTTCTTCTTAGAGTTCTTGAGAATGATGCCCAGAACGAATAATATGCAAATCCAAACTATAGGGGTGCTAAAAACAAATAAAATTTTGGAAATCACATGAAACATGTTACAAATGTATGTTAGAGCCTATATGAGTTTATTGCTTGTATTATTTAGTTATGACCAATTTTTTTGTCATTTTAGAATATGCTCCTTTTACTTCAATATAATATACTCCTGAAGGCAACTCTGTTGCATTTATTGTTGAAGTTTTCTCGAAATCATTGATTTGACCTTCTAGTTTTACGCGTCCAATTTCATCATATAGCACAAATGATGTAAGTTGTTCAATTGAGTTTTCCCAATTTAAATGCACAACTCCCCTGCTTGGATTCGGATAAACATTCACTTTAAAATTATTAACGGTTTTAGCATCCTCCATTCCAATTAATGAAGAACTTGTAACATTTACTCCAAATATTCCACTTCCATGAGTAGCAATTGCTAAATAATTATCAGCATCTCTAGTGTCCATTTTATCGACTATCGCATTTCCAATAAGAGTTGGAGACTGCTGACTCCAAATAGTATTTTCGCCATCCAGCATATCAGTTGCAAAGAGACCAATACTGGTTCCAACAAAATATGCTGTGCCAGAATCCGTTTCTAAAATAGCAGCACTCCGCACAGAAGGGCCATTTCCAAGACCTCTTGCTGCATCCGGAATCCCATCAGGTAATTCATCTTCTAAATTCCCTGCAGCAGTTTTCCAATTATCACCTCCATCTTCAGAATAAAAAATGCTGTATGCATTATAATTAGAAAAGACGACCATAACCTTATCTGCGTCTTCAGGGTGAACAGCGAAATCACTTACATAAGTACCTTTTAACACTCCAGTAATATCTGAGATCGGCGTCACTAACGCACCAGCAGTATTTGCATTTTCTACTCTGTATATAGATCCATTAGATGTTCCGACATATAATCTGTGTTTTGGATTAGTGCGGCTACTTACCATGGCTGTAATTGATCTTGAGAAGGTAAAGTTCATAGTGGACCAATCATTTCTAGTGGCATTAGTATTATCTATATTAATTGACTTTAATGAATTATGCACTTTAATCTTTGAAGGTCCTCCAGCAGCATCCTTGTACAACATGTACATTATGTTGTTATCTGCATAATCTAATTCGAAAGGATTTATAAAATCGAAATTTATTGATCTGTTAAATTGATTTGTCGGCGTAGGTTCAAGCCGTACAGAGGCAATTTTTTCACCATTTCCATTCATTCTAATTCTAAATGTTCTACCATACTGACTTGAAACATAATAGACTCCTGAACCATCTGAAAGCGTTCCATCTTCAACTGCACAATAAGAGCCATCTGACTGCAGTGGATCTGTCCAATCCTTTCTATCACTCGCACTATTAGTAAAAAAAGTTCCATTATCCTGCAAACCTCCAATTACAGCAGCATTTTTTACCAGGTGATCTATCGCAACTGTATAAAATTGAGAAGTAAAATACCCCGTATTTTTAAACTGCCATACTACCTCATTTGCTTTTATGTTGTTGGTAAAAGAAATACCACCATCAGAAGCGGAGAAAGCCTCACTGGAATTATTTGGAAGGAAAATCAAATTATGTTGATCAGGGTGTTGATTGGCATAACGATATTCTCTTGGATCTGAAAATGACTTGGGGTTATAGCCTCCTATTTGAACTATGTTGTTTCGAGTAGTAAATCCATCATCCGAACGAAATAGGTTTGTTGAACCAATGTAAACGATAGTCTTATCAAACGGATCAATTCGGACCATCATATTGTAATTACCTTGAGTATCAAAAGAATAGTAAGCATTCTGATTAGAAGGAATATTAGTAGAAAGGCTAGTCCATGAGCCTCCCGAACCACTTCCGTCTCCATTTATATAGTTGTATTTAAACAAACTAGAATATTCGTTGTCTGTCGAGCTTGGATCAGCTGTTGAACCAGAACCAGGCGTTCGAGCAAGGAATATCAATTCATTTTCATCGGATCCAGCAATATCAAATACTATTCTTTCAAAATTACTCGGCCAAATAGCTCCAGTAATATTCACCCAAGTCTCTCCGTCAGTTGATCTGTATACTCCAGGATCAGCCTGATTAAATTGTTTTGCTAATGCGGCATAAACAACTCCATTAGAAGTTACTTTAACATCTGCATAAAATGAAGCCGAAGAATTATTATCACCTAACACCTTCTTCCAAGTTGCTCCGCCATCAAGACTTTTCATAATAACGCCATTAGCGGCAGCGTATACTTCATCCTCAGTCGTATTGCTAGGATCAACAGCAAGACTCCATGTTATTCCCCAGTCTCCAGCATTATTAACTTTTTCAACTTGAGTCGATTTCAGAGGTGTCCAAGTAACTCCTTTATCAATTGACTTTAATAAACCATTGCCTAACAGCGTGAAATCATTTCCAATCAAAGAGCCTCTTCCTTCTCCTGTTCCTGCGTACCATATATCTTTTTTTCCAGGTCGAGAGTCCTGAACTATACAGCTAATATTTTGCGCATAATCATTACTTGAAACCTTAGCCCACGAGAGTCCAAAATTGGTACTTCTCCAAATTCCACCTGAAACACCACCAGCTAAGATATTTGATGTATTTGACAAATCAACAGCTAAAGCTCTAGTTCTTCCACCAACATTCTGAGGCCCTCTTCTCGCGTAAATCAACGAATCTTCAGCCCTGCTTCCATACGAATTATGAAATGCTTTTGGTAATGTTCTACCAAAAGCCAACTCTTTATGTCTCATGTTTATTGGAATCTCGCCAGTTTGTGGATCAACTAATCTAGAGCGCATCCACTTTGCACGAGCTTCAGCATGTCCATCTAAATTCTGAAATTCAGTTGATTTAGAAAACTTTTCCTTGTTTAAAAAAAATAAAGAAATTATTCCTACAACTATTACTAAAAGTCCTATTCTGGTTCTAATCATACTGCTATTTCAATTTTTCATACAAGTCTACCTGGTAGAGTTTTTCACTATTAACTTCTCCAACTAGTTTTATCGTTGCAATTATTTTATCACTTTGTTTTAGTGCAACAAAAACCTCCTGTAACCCCTTATGTGTATTGCTATCTGCACCATCTGTACCGTAAGCAAAATAAGCAAGAATTGGCTTTCCCTGTTCAAAATTCTTCGTGAAATATTGACCAGTTTCTTTAACTTGTTCGACTTGTATTTTAGCATAACAATGTTTATTTCCACAGTTAATTCCTTCAGTAACACTCTCTTCAAATTGAAGTAATGTCCCAATCACTACTGCCTCATCTCTCGATGCTTTTATTGTCGGAAGCTTAGATACCTGATTACTTTGACAACCAACGATAATTATGAAACATAAAATGAAAATTCGGGATACCATAAATTAAATTTTTACGAATCGACTAATATAAGATTCAGCATCAACTGGGAACCTAATAATATAGGTTCCCACTGGTAAGTGCTGAATATTTCCAGAAATTTTATTGTTTTCGACATGCCACTCAATATCCACAGCGTTACCTAGTGAATTATAAACTTGGATATCTTGTATGGAAAACTCATCAATTTCGTGGATTCTCAATGCAACGTTCGTTCTTGCTGGATTTGGAAACAGAATTGCTTTTTGCAATTGTCCTTCCGTTACATTAGCAATTATATTATCGGATTGGGTCACATAAGAACTAAATACTCCACCACCATGAGTAGCGACACCTAAATACCCATCCGCAGCTCTATAATCAATTGCAGTTACAACGTGCGAACCAATTTCTGACTCACTTACCCGATCCCAAACCGTGCTATTACTATCAATATTTAGAGTGCCGAATAAACCCACACTTGTTCCCAGCAGCAACCAAGAAGCATCTCTCAATTCGACGAACTTTGCTACCCTGCACGATGGTCCATCGTTAATTTGAGCAAATTGAGCAGGTATCCCTGGCTGAATTTTACCTTCAATATTTCCTGATATATTTTCCCACGAATCTCCTCCTGTTTCAGAATAAAACACACTGTATACGTTATAATTTGAAAATACGACAACCACTTTCTTTGCGTCTTTTGGATGCACTGCAATTGAAGAAACAAAGCCATTAGAGTTTGGAATAGTTACATTTTTATATGTGTAATTAGCATTTGAGCTATCTACTCGAACAACGGCGCCACCACTAGTTCCAAAATATAAAATATTTGCAGGTTCTTTGCTTACTTCCACTGCGCTGATTACTCCTGATACTCCTGAAATGTTTAGTTGTTCCCAGTTTTCAGTTTGCTTGACAAACTGGTTGTCTAATTCAAAAACGGAAATATCGCTATTGCGCCACAAGACATTCCCATTTGGTAGAAACAATATTCTATTGTCATTAGGATCAATAGTGTATGGGTTAATAAACAAATAATTACTGGGAGCAATTGGATCTATACGAGCAAATCCAATACGATTACCCGATCCATCAACAGCAACTTTAAATAATCCCGCTTGTTGTTTTGCAGCTAGAAAATAAGGGGAGTAATCAAGGAAATGGCAATAAGCCCCATCATAATCAACTGGCATGCTCCAAGAATGAAGACTATCCGCCAAGTAATATAATGTCCCATTATCTTGAAGACCACCAACCATCTTTTTAGAACCTACTTTTTTATCCAATGCCAAAGTGTAAAATTGAGTAGTGACGTAACCGTTATTCAGTGATTCCCAAACAACTTGTTTGGAGTATAAATCTCTACTCAAATGAATTCCACCATCTGAGCCTGTTAAAATAATCTTAGAATCAGTTGGATGAAAAACTACTGTATGCACATCGGGATGATGGTTTGGATATATCTGATAAAAAGGCGTATCTATTTTATGATAATATCCGCCGGCAAACTTATCATCCCCTTTAGTAGAGAATCCATTATGACTAATATTTAAGTTTACTCCAGCTAATGCAACGGTATTACTATCATGAGGTGAAACTTTAATATCCATGCAATATCCCGTCTGAGAATGATAATCATCAAAAGGCCATATTCCTTTAGGTAAATTCATAGAAAGATTCTCCCAGTTCCCGCCTAATCCGCTGCCATTTCCTGAGTTGTAAGTGTATTTGAAAAGTGAATGATACCCGTTACGCCCTAAAAACTCACTTTTTTGTCCTGAATTTGGACTTTCAAATAATACAAACATTGAGTTTTCATTCTGCTGATTCAAACCAATTATTCCTCGACCTAAATTAGGTGCTGGAGTTTTTACTAAGTTAAAACTGAGACCATCTGTACTTCTAAATAAACCGCTTGCACTTCCTATTCCTGAACTTATCGCAGCATACCAAATTCCAGAACTAGTCTGTACAAGATCGATGATTTGATTTGCCGCTCCATTTCCATGAACATTGAGCCAGGTTACTCCTTGATTTTTACTTCTAAAAATACCACTAGGCGTAGCCAACAATAAAACAGTGCTAGAAGATTGATTATCCACCAATATCTTCCAACTCAGATCTAAGCTATCTTGTCGCTGAGGAGAGTCATTTATGAAACTACCCAATCTATTCCAAGTTTCGCCAAAATCATTTGAAACTAAAACACCATCACCACCAAAATGCGCCGAAAAATTTGCCGCTCCCTGAGAAGCTCCCCTTGCCTCTCCAGTACTTGCGTACCACATATTTTCTTTACCGATACGTGGATCTTGTGTTATCCAGGTAATAGATAAATTGTGTTCGTGAGTACTTACTTTATTCCAGCTTTTACCTTCGTTTTTACTTAGAAAAATTCCGCCAGAGGCTGCTCCTGCGATTATTCTAGTTGGGTTTGATCGATCAATAGTAAGCGCTCTAGTTCTGCCTCCAATATTGTATGGACCTCTATTCTTCCATTGCAATTCTCCCGATCTTGCCCCTAGAGGAAAGTGTTCTGAAACAAAGTCTAAATCTGATTTTCGAATATTAGCTGGTACTTTGCCTGTAGAAGGATCCTGCAACTGCATTTTCCACCAATTAGCATCGGCTTTTTCTGCAATAGGATTGCTTTTACCTAGGAATTCTTTCCGATTGTTGGATCCAAACCAAATCAGTAAGAACGTGAGAATAATAAACACACTAATTGTAAATCCCTTTGAACCCATAAAACATTTCAAATTTAAGTTTAAACAAGCTTATAAAAATTAATTTTAATCGTTTTCTGAAACCGGTCGAATCTAAATTTTTTCTTCCAATTTTTCGTATGAATGAATGTCTTTCACATTAAGGTGTGTAGACCCGTCTCTGTAAGTTTTATAAGCTGGTTTGAACTTAGCATTAAAAATTATATCACCTTTAGTATAAGAGAACCTCGAATGAACAACTTGGCTAAATGAATCATCGAATCCTTTCAAAAGGACAAGTACCTCAGGGTTTAATTTCATTATTTCAGCTGGTGATTTATCACAAAACGGACTTTCTTCGTCGATAGGGTGCACTAAAGTCCAGTTTAACGGAAAGAAGTCAATGTTAGAAATATCTAATTTTAGTCGACTGTATGTTCTTCGGTACTCTCCATTAATTTCTTTGGTTGTTGCCAAAAGAAGCTTTGCCTCCATTTCCATAAGGACATTATTCCTCATATTAACCGCTCTAAACATTAGACTAAACCCTCCTTTAAATGGACTTAATAAAATATTATTACTATATAAAATAATTGCTGAAGGCTGAGCAAATCGGCCATATAACACACCAGTGGCAATCGAAAAACTCATAAAGCCAACTAGTGCTTGAAACGATGCTATTATATTCACACCTATTCCTACAGGAGCTAAACCACCGTAACCAACCGTGGTAAACGTTTGAAAACTAAAAAATAATGCTGTTAGAAAATCACTTCCAAATTTATGAGTGCGATAACCTTGAATTCCATCTACTCCTACCAATAAATATGAAAGGGCGAATAGCGCATTGGTGGCTATGTAAGTCACAAGAATAATGGTAATAAACTTGAGCCAAGTTATATTTAGAAAAAACTGATATAAATGTCGAATGGCGGGCCCAAGGCCCTCTCTATATATATTAAACGAGCCATCGGGATTAATTATCCTTTGTGTTTGTTTATCATATTCTTCGCCTAATCCAGGATCACTTAAGTGCTCTTTCGCCATATATCAAATATAGAAGATTCAATGACCTACTCAATGGAATGAATAGTCTTCAACTGTCTGTCAATCGAAATCCTATACCGTGCACATTTTCTATTTTTATCGAAGTATCTGGACTTAAATATTTTCGCAATCTACTTATAAACACATCCATGCTTCTTCCTAGAAAATAATCGTTTTCACCCCAAACCAACTTCAGTGCTACTTCTCTTTCTAAGACACTATTTTGATGAATGAAAAGTAATCTTAGTAATTCAGCTTCTTTTTTTGTGAGTTCGGAAACGGATCCATTTGTAGTCAATTTCAAATTTCTATAATCAAATTTAGAATTGCCTAATTCAAATATTTCTTTTCCCTTAACTTCATCTATTAACTTTCTATTTGAGCGACGAAGAATAGCGTTTACTCTGGCCAATAATTCTTCAAACGCAAATGGCTTTGTTAGATAGTCATCTGCACCAGCACCAAATCCTTCAACCTTGTCAGCAATCATACTTTTAGCTGTCAAGAATAAAATAGGTATATCTAGATTCATTTTCCGAATATCATTTGCCAATGTAAACCCATCTTTTTTCGGCAACATAACATCAAGAATACAAATATCAAATTTACCTTCGTAAAAAACCTCAAAGCCAGAAAGTCCATCTTTCGCAAGTGTCACTTTAGCTCCTGCATCAACCAAGTTATCTTTAATCACGAAGCCTAAACTGGCATCATCTTCTACTAATAATATTGACTTTCCTTCAATCATTTAATTATTGGAATTTTAAGTACAAAAACACTTCCTGAGTCTTCATTTTTTTCTACAGAAATTGAACCTTTATGTGCTTCCATAATCACTTGTGCGTAATATAAACCAAGTCCAAATCCCTTCACATTATGCAAGTTGCCCGTTGGAACTCTATAGAATTTATCAAAAATATATTTCACATCTACCGATTTCATTCCTATTCCGTTGTCCTGAACTCTAACTTCGATATTATTTCCTTTTTCATGCACAAGAATTTTAATTTCAGGATCTACTTCACAATACTTTATTGCATTATCAATCAGATTACTCAACACATTATACATATGAATTTTATCCAGTTTAACCTCAAGGTTTTTATTGGGAATATCACTATGGATTGTCCCTGATTTTTCCTCAATTATCGTTTTAAAAGTTGATATACCATCTGAGACAAGTTCAGCCAAATTGCAGGTTTCAAATTGCATTTCTACCTTATCTTTATCCAAACTAGCTATTTGTAAAACCTTTTCTACCTGCAGCTGCAATCGCTTATTCTCTTTTTTTATAATCTCAGCATAATTACGAATCCGCTCTGGCTGATTCTCTATACCTGGTTTCAATAAAACTTCGGTAGAAAGTGAAATGGTCGAAATTGGCGTTTTCAATTCATGAGTCATATTATCTATAAAGTCATTTTTAGTATCCCCAAGCCGTTTTTGCTTTAGGATAATATTGATGGTATAAGCAAAGAAAGCTGCAAGTACCAATAACAACAAAGAAGAAAAAATCCAGAAATTCAAACGATCTATGACCATTTTGGTTTTATTAGAAAAATAGACCGAGAAATAATGACCGTCATCGCTCCGCCAATTCACAATAGTGGATGGTGTTTCCTTTTCCACTGCTTTACCTTGGTCAATCTTTACAACCTTTGTAAAAACTATAGAATCATTAAAACAGTTATATAAATTATATTCAAAATCAAGGTTAATTTCTTGCTTTTTGAATTCTTGTGTAAGCAATGCCTCAATAAAATCTGGATCAGGATTTTCATTAGTTTTTACAATAAAAGTTTGATCCTCTACCTGTTTAACTGGGTCTAGCAATAAACTCTCATCTCCCTGGTGTTTTTGAATAGCACGTGAGGCTTGAATAAGTGCTTGGGTAATATCATAATTGAGTTGAGTAACTTGCAGTTCGTAAGCTCTGCGAATCCAAATGAGCTGGACTGATACAATTCCTACCAGCAAAATGGTCGCCATTATTATTACAAGTCTTATCGTGGAATTTTTCACGTTGTAAAGCTAAACCCAAAAATGAGAGCAAACATCAAAGTTAACAACGGTTTAAGAAAAGAAATGACTTGGACTGCAAGTTGAATTGTACTTTTTTTCTTAATTCAATATACCTTCGCAGTATGGGAATGATAAATACGTTTATAAACGAAGTGAGACACGATTTTAGTAATCAAGAATTGGATGAAAAATCAGTAGAACCAACACCTATAAAGCAAGTCGAAAAATGGATTCAAGAAGCTGTTGATTCAAAAGTTTCGGAAGCAAATGCCATGAGTATCTGCACTGTCAATCAAAACGGAGCTCCGTCCTCAAGAATTGTTTATGCAAGAGGAATAAGTGAAGACGGAATTATTCTTTACACCAATTACAACAGTCAAAAAGGACAAGATTTAGAAGTAAATCCAAGTGTTTCTCTACTATTTTTCTATCCAGAATTGGAAAGGCAAATTCGTATTGATGGAACAATTCAAAAACTCCCAGAACAAGAATCGGATAATTACTTTAATGCGCGTCCAACAGAAAGTAAACTTGGAGCATGGGCTAGTGAACAAAGCAGCACTATTGAATCTAGAGCAACTTTAGAAAAACGTACTGAGTTTTTCAGAGAAAAATTCGGTACAGAGATACCTCGTCCTCCACATTGGGGCGGATATATTGTAAAACCAACCAAATTTGAGTTTTGGCAAGGTAGACCTGCACGATTACACGATAGATTGGTTTTTGAAAAAGCGGATAAGGATTGGACAATATTCAGAATAGCTCCATAGAATGACCAACAATTACTTACAAAAATTTGGTTTTGTTGAGCCTCAAATAAAAGAAACTCCAAATCCAAATGTGGGATTATTTGTGGTTATCCCTTGCTTTGATGAGCCTGACCTTATCTCAACACTTCAAAGTTTAAATAACTGCGATAGACCCAAATTAGATGTAGAAATTATTACTGTAATTAATGCTGGTAAAAACACAGATTCTTCTATAAAGCAAAGAAATTCGGAAACCTTAATAAGAGCGAAAAATTGGGCTAGAGAAAACACAAAAGAAGGATTCACCTTTCTTTTTCTTGAACAACAAAACTTGCCAATAAAACATGCTGGAGTTGGTCTGGCTAGAAAAATTGGAATGGATGAAGCTGTTCACCGAATCGATCAATTGCAGCTAGGTGACGCACCTATTATTTGCTTTGATGCAGATGCTATATGTGATAAAAATCATTTAGTAGAAATAGAAAAAGCTTTTCAAGCAAATCCAACAGCCAAAGGAGCATCAATTTACTTTGAACATCCAATAACCGGATCTGAATTTGACCTTTTTGTCTATCAATTTATTATCGATTATGAATTGCATTTGCGTTATTACAAAAATGCTTTTGAATTTACGGGTCACCCCCAGGCATGTTACACAATCGGAAGCAGTATGGCAGTAATGTCAAGTGCCTATCAAAGCCAAGGGGGTATGAATAAAAGAAAGGCGGGTGAGGACTTCTATTTCATGCAAAAAATTATAGAGCGATTTCCTGTTATTGAAATAAATACTACTAGAGTAATCCCATCGCCGAGACCTTCACACCGTGTTCCGTTTGGCACAGGACGAGCGATAAGTGAATTTCAAGAAGGGAAAAATTCAGACGAAACCTATGCGTTTGAACCTTTCAATGATTTACGTCTGTTTATTGATCGACTGCCTTTGATTTACAAAAATCAACAATTGAAAAATCTAGATACCTTAGAATCTATACCTGTAAGTATTCGAGATTTTCTAGTGGATCAAAATTTCGAAGAACGTATTCCTGATTTATTAGAATACGGAAAAACATGGGAAACCTTTCAAAAGCGATTTTTCAACTGGTTCAATGCATTTCGAGCCTTAAAGTTCGTACATTTTGCTAGAGATAATTATTATCCTAATAAATCACTAAGTTCTGAAATCACAAAACTTTGTACAATGAAGAATATGAAATCAGTCTCCATGAATTCGAACTCTGAATTATTGGCAATATTTCGTAAAACAGATAAAGAGCGTGTTTAATATTTCTACAAAAACAGCTAAACCTATTCTTGAATGAATCGCAGATTGTAGGTCTCTACTTCATTTGAAACTCGAATAAAGTGAATTCCACTTTTCAATTCACTTACATCTATTGTTGATTCGACGGTTAATGCTCCGCCCTGAACCTCAGCTCCTGTTAGGTCAATGATTTTATAATTAACATCATGATCAATACCTGAAACATTTAATTTACCTAGAACTGAGTTAGGAAAAATTGAAAGAGTGGAATGTTGATATCCGTTATTAATTCCAGAAGGAGCGTTATATCCTGCATTAGGAGATTAGTCTGCTTGAATCATGGACTTATCCAAAGCCTTTTGCAACATTACAGAGACTCTTATACGAGCAACTTCCCATTCTGAATTAATGACTTCAGAGTAGGTTTTTGATACAACATACCCTTTTGCAACAGGAGTAGAAATATCATTTTTTGAGCAACTTGGCTTCACTATTTAAAACAGTTCAAATAGCGAATAAGGAAATATAAATACTTTTAATTTTCTATTGAATTAGAATGCAAGAAAACAGGAAAGCTTTGCAACTTTCTGTATGCTTCAAAACAATTTAATTTAATAAAGAATAATTTATGGAATCTGCATGTACTTATGAGTCTGCAATGATATTTGCCACTCTGAATTCGCTTTAACGTAGTTAATAACTTGCGGTAGCATCTCTTCTTCCCTGCTCCATTCTGGCTGAAAGTACAAAGCGCAATTCTCAGAAACGGATTTAGCATGTTCCTTAGCCCAATCAAAATCCATAGAACGTACCACCACCACCTTTAATTCATGAGCTTTTTTCAAACTTGAAGGCAAACAAGGTTTCCTACGTTTAGGCGAAACTACAATCCAATCCCAAAGACCGGTGATTTCATATGCTCCGGAAGTTTCTAACCAAAGATTAAATCCGGCAGATTTCAATTCCTTCGTTAATTCAACAAGATCATACATGCATGGCTCACCACCAGTGATAACAATGTTTTTTGCTTCTGCTTCGCTGGCGCAATTGATAATTTCTTCAATTGTCATTTTAGGGTGACCATCGTCCCAGCTTTCCTTAACATCACACCAAGGGCAACCTAAATCGCAGCCACCTATTCTAAAAAAATAAGATGCTTTACCTGCATTTCTTCCTTCACCTTGAATGGTGTAGAAGTGTTCCATAATAGGAAAAGAAATTGGGGAAGTATTTACCATAATTGGTCGGCAAAAATAACATTAACGCAATTGCGAAAGACCAATCAATTAGGATCAGAAAAATCTTTATTATTTAAGAAGTCCGAGTCGCTTAAAGCCTTTAAAAAAGCGACTAAATCAGCTTTTTCTTGAGTTGTCAAGTTCAATCCATCTGCTATTCCGCTTCCTGAACCATTAGCAGTATCGCCCGAAACCATAATTGGTTCAATATTTATTGAGTTTTTACGAATTCCTGAATTATAAAACTCCACTACTTCTTCTAATGTTTCAAACCGACCATCATGCATGTAAGGACCTGTATGCTCAACATTTCTTAACGTAGGAACTTTAAATTGACCTCTGTTTGTTTCATTTCTAGTGACAACAAAAAAGCCTTCCGAAGGATTATCATCTAAACCATTATTCATGAAATCATTATTGGTAAACAGCATATTATCTGTTGAATGGCAATGAAAACAATCTCCTCCTCCACCGTTTTTACTAACCTCTCCGTTGAAAATTCTAAAACCTCTAGAAATTTGTTCCTCACCTGCCCCGAATTGAGGGCCAATATTTCTATCGTTTCCTGTTCTATCAACTGCCTTATCGAAGATTGAATTACTTGAAACTAAGGTCAACTCAAATTGAGTGATTGCTTTAGCCGCATGAGTAGAGTCGTAATCTGCAGTGCAAAATGCTTCGTAAAACATTCTATTGTATACTTCTTCACCCTTCAATTTTACGATTGCATTTTTCCAAGTTTCGTGCATTTCAATAGGATCAATTACAGGAACTAATACTTGTTTTTCTAATGTTGAGCTCCTTCCATCCCAGAAGAAAGCGGGGGAATAAGCTAAGTTGAATAATGCCATTGAATTTTTAGTTCCCGATTTTCCATCTATACCTATTGATAGCGCTCTCTTATTATCGGTAAATGCATAATTTTGATTGTGACAGCTTGCACAGGACATGGTATTATCACCACTCAATTTAGTCTCATAGAATAACTTACGTCCCAACGCAATGCGTTCTTCAGTCATTTCAATATTCAATATTGGCGTCGGATAAGGAGGGAAATAAGTGGGTTGGATTAAACTATAGGGTGTTGTTTTACATTGATAACCTGCAGTAGTATCTGTCATATCGGGGAAAGGAGGTATTTCTATTTCATTCTTTTTACAAGATAAAATAACCGTAAAAAACAGTCCAAAGAACCCTAATATTTTCAATAACCTAATCAATTTTCAATAATTATTTTTTTTCTAAAAATCTGATTATCAGCAATAAAGTTCAATAAATATATTCCAGCAGACAACTCTTGAGTCTCTATTAAAGTTGATGTGTTTTCAATTTTTTTTCGAAGGATTAAAACGCCATTCATATCAAAAATTTCAATACTTCCAATATAGACTGTTTCAAATATAAAGCTTCCTTTACTTGGATTAGGAAAGACCTTTGCACTAATTGATAAACTTTGCTTATCAATTGCAGAAAGTACAAGAGCGTCTTGCGCAATCAATACTGCTTTATGCAAATCCAAACGACCTCCGCTAGTTGTAATAGTGTCAAATACCTCCAAAAGCTCAACACTTTGCCTCAGATATATTGCGCTTCTTAGTGCCATTGAATCAGGGCTTGAAGAGTAAAATTCTTGAGGATAAACCGCATACATTAAACCCAAAGCTGCCGTTGCCATTGGAGCTGCAAATGATGAACCCCCTGCCTGACTTGTTGAGTTAACTGGAGAAGTTGTAAATATTTGCTTGCCCGGCGCCGCCATATCCATCGACTCTTTTCCGTATCCACCACCAAATAATTTATCTTGCTCATCACTGCGCGTTACGGTGATTAAATACTCTGAAGGGCAAGTACACGGAATATCTCCAACATCATCAATATCCACAACACTATTAGGCCCTGCTCCGATACTTACAATTCCTACTCTACCCAATTGATCCAACAAACCGCACCAAATAGGAAACTCTGCAGGGAACTTTCTATCGACACCAAACGATGAGTTTTGAGCGACAATGAATGCACCCGAATCTCCATGTGTCCTATTGTAGGTGCTTCGCATTTCAAGTATGTAGTTGTATGATTTAATTACAACAGCTTCATTTGTGGAAGATCCTTGGACTGGAAGCATTTTTACCTTCCAGTTTAATCCAGCTATGTCTCTTCTATTATTTCCAACTCCTCCTATTATTCCTGCTATCTGAGTTCCGTGTTTGTCTATGGATCCCAATGAAGTTTTAGAAGAAACATAACCGGTGTCTTCATAAACATTCCAACCATCATAATCATCTATATAACCATTCTTGTCATCGTCAATTCCATTCAAGGGAATTTCATGTTTGTTTTTCCAAAAATTGTCCTTAAGATCGCCATGTGAAATTTCAAAGCTTACATCTACAATTGCAATTACAATTTCCTGACTATCTATAGTAGAGCCTCCAGTAGTATAATCCCATGCCAGTGGAGCATTTATTTTATCTAAATACCATTGCCCAATCGCATTAGGATCATTTGACGTTTTGCGCATTTCAATATTTGTATGATTGGGCTGTGCTATTTTCACCAGCGGTTCGTTAGTAAGAATTTTAATAGCAGCCGTAACCCCTATATGGGGATCTGAAAAAGAAAAAGAATAAATATTAGCAGAAGGAACGAGCGCCTCTTCAATAGTAAATCGTAATCCAGAGCTAAAGCTCAGTTCGTTTAAAAAGTATTTGACATCAACACCTTGCTCGAGCTGGACAATAACTTCACCCTCTTCCCACTCGGTTTGAGCGGATATTGAAATCGAATTAAAAACAACAAAACAGAAAAATGCAAAAAGAAATTTCATACAATAACAATACGCAGCAAACTACAAAGGGTTTAGTTATCTAGACTTAATAAATCCAATTATTGCCAATAAAAGTACTCCAACGCTTAAAACCATCACGCCTAATCTTAGTTTGTAGTCTGGAATAAACTTTCGACGGTATCTGCCAAGCGTCAAGTTGTTCAATTGATTGCTTGTACTTTCATCAATTCGTTTAATTCCAAAGTAGTAAACAAGTCGGTCTCCTTTCTTCTCGTTATAACGTTCAAAGTGAAGTTTGTATTCTATAAGTAATGTTTCAAAATAGTTTGCCTGATCAGGTTTAGTAAAATGATAAACATTATAACTTTTATCGGTAGGGTGAATACGGTAATTCGTTAAATCGAAAAAATGATCCATTATATAACTCTAATTTTTTGCCCAACTTGGAGCGGTGTGTTTCTTCGAATTCCGTTTATCTTACAAAGATCATTGCACGTTGTACCATATTCCTCTGCAATCTTAAATAAATAATCTCCTTTTCGGACGGTATAATATTCTACTCCATCAGGAATGGCTGTAAATCCCCATGAGTTTTTTACTAGAGTTACTTTATTAGAAATTAGAGATTTTTCCTTGAAGTTGATAAGCTGATCAGGATTAAGAGCAACACCTTTAAACCGGACTTCAAAATGCAAGTGACTACCAGAACTATTTCCAGAACTACCGCCTAAGGCAATTACATCGCCGGCTTTTACATCGTCTCCAGCTGCAACCTTAAACCTGTGCAGGTGAGCATACAATGTTTCAAGTCCATTATCATGCCTAACAACCACTACTCTTCCATAACCTCCAAAATAACCCGCGAATCGAACTTTTCCAGAAAAGGCACTTTTCACCTGATCCCATACCTGTAGGTCTAAATCTATACCTCGATGCGTCCTACCCCAACGATATCCATATCTAGAAGTAATGACTATTTTATCAACTGGCGAAGCATAATCACCAAAACTTTTATCCACCAGTTTTAGGCGCTGTGTAGTATCCGATTTATATAATTTAAGGCTATAAGGATGCGGTTTAGTAGTTATCCAAGAACCATAAATTAAATGTGCAGGATAATCTGAATTGTGATCCAAATAAGCAAACTCTTCTTCAGCATCTGAAAAATCGTGATCGATTAAAAACAAATTTATTTGATTGATAAGCGCGTAATGTTCATCTCCAGATTCAAACAAACTATCCATCAGCAGAGCTGCTTCTAGCTTTGTAAGTGTCTTTACAGTCAAAAACAGTTCAATTTGACTCATTATTAGAGCTGGTGGTTTTTCCAACTTCTTTAACGAATCATAATGCAATTGAATATGTTCATCGTCCAATTTTTCCAGCGTATTGAAAAGTGTTTGATCTCCATACATTACTACCGCTTTCTTGACTGGCTTTTCAGTTTCAGTTTCTTTAGTGATAAACGATAGGCTAAGACCAGCATATATCAACAGTACAAATAGGTATTTTAGGGACGAAGTCAAGATCATGCAAATTTATAAGATTATTCCCTTAACATTAAATGCAAGACAATTGTTCAAAATCATAAAGGGTCTTCCTAGTCTATTTTTGCAAAAAATAAGATTTGGAATACTTAAAAATTATAGCAGTAGGAATTTTCACGCTACTTGTAGCTTTCTTATCATTTTGTGTCTTATCACCAAAAAAAGTTGCAGCCTCAAAAACAATTGTAGTGCATCATTCTAAGGAAAGCGTAATTAAGGATTTGACTGATCTAGAATTCTGGCAGCAATGGCATCCATACTTAGACTCAGCTAAAGAAGAAAGTATTATTAATAGCTCTAACTCCATTGAATGGCTCAGTAATACAAATACAGGAGGAAAAATTGAAGTAGATTTCCATCCCGATAGTGGGCGAATTTCTTTCACGACTGCATTTGAAAAAGATGGCATTTGGAAAGCATATCAGGGAGAGTTTTTGTTTGAAGGAAACGAGAGGGAAACTAAAATTAGTTGGATTTACGTGGGCGAAGAATTTCCCTTTCTAAAACGTCCTGCGAATTATTTCATTAAAGAAGTAATAGAAAAAACTATGGAGCGTGGGCTCTTTCGCCTCAAAAATTCACTCCGTCAAAAAGATTATCCTCAGTAAAAAAATAGTATTTCCGTTAAATATCAGAACGCATAATAGTACTTGAAAAGATAAAACACTCGACAACAAGTATTACAAGCCTTTCAATTTTTTCGATTGTATTTTTTGGATGTAAAAAAAGCAAATCGAAATTCCTGCTGTTCCTGAAGTTATTGTTGCTGAAACTTCTGCAGTATACTCGTTAAGGTTTGAGGGGAATTGCAGTTTAGTTAATCAAGCTACAAAATATCCTGTAAACGCTCATTTTTCCCCACTAGTAGGTTCGGTGCACAATAGCAGAACTGAAGTTATTCGTCTGGATAGAATTGCTTCACCAGGAATTAAAACCATGGCAGAATCTGGAAGAACGAGTCCGTTGAGTATTGAATTGGGTAATGTTATTTCTAACGGCGCTGGTGCTGCGTTAATTGTCGCTGACAATGGGCTTGCTAATGGCATTGAATCGCTATGCAACACATTCCAAAACCCTGACTACTGGTATAAATATACCTAAAGTTACCATTTGGCCTCGTTCTAAAAGGCTGAGAATTGATCTACTAATATTAGCAGAAAGAACCACTTAATTTTGTGTTTTGTTTTATAATAACCGCTTGTGTTTTATAAATTGGGCAATTGTTTTGATGATTACTAAGTCACTCATGGAATACCAACGTCCGTATTAAATATCAGTCATTACATTTAATTTTAATCATTAATTCATGAATAACTCCTTTAATATTAGTGATTTATAATTAGTTGTAAAGTAATTAATAAATGATTACTCATTAATTAATGTATATAATTAGTATTAGCGAATGATAAAGCATTCAAAATTACAAATGAAGAAAATTGAATATTAAAAATAGGAGTAATAACTTTTAATGGAATGATTAATCGTTAGCTCTGCTTGGAGAAAAAAAATAAGGCATAAAAAAAGCCTCACATTTACATGTGAAGCTTTTTTTTCAGCGGTCCGGACGAGACTCGAACTCGCGACCCCCTGCGTGACAGGCAGGTATTCTAACCAACTGAACTACCGGACCTTTTAAATTTCCAAGGGAAATTTAAAACGATTACTCTTCCGAGCAATCTAAAAATCTTATTTCTTAGAACTATCGTCTACGTCTAGACGAGCGGCAAAATTAATCGTTTTTAATACCTCTACAAGCGATTAAAAATATTTTTCAAAATAATTTCAATTATTGTTTTTCGCCTCTTCCCAGAGCACATCCATTTCACCCAAAGTCATCTTACTCAACTCCTTACCTTGCTCTTTCACCTTACTTTCTAAAAATTGAAATCGCTTTATAAATTTTTTATTAGTCCTTTCCAGCGCAGTTTCAGGATCTATGTCAATAAATCGAGCATAATTTATGACCGAAAAGAGCACATCTCCCATTTCATCTTCAATACGATTAATATCTGCATTAGCATCAACCTCAACCTTCAATTCATCTAGCTCCTCCTGAACTTTCGCCCAAACTTGCTCCTTATTATCCCAATCAAAACCAACACCTCTTGCTTTTTCTTGAATTCTATTTGCTTTTACCATAGCAGGTAAAGATTTTGGCACTCCTTGCAAAACAGATGTTTTTCCTTCTTTCAATTTTAACTGCTCCCAATTAGCCTTTACCTCCTCCTCATCTGCAACTTCCACATCACCATAAATATGAGGGTGACGGTGTACCAGTTTATCGCAAATTCCATTCAATACGTCAGTAATGTCAAATGCTCCTTTTTCGTCTGCAATTTTCGAATAGAAAACCATGTGAAGCATAATGTCACCTATCTCTCCTTTTAACTCGTCTAAATCGTTATCCACAATTGCATCGGCAAGTTCATAGGTTTCTTCTATGGTTAGTTTCCTCAAAGATTCTAAGGTTTGCTTTTTATCCCATGGACACTTTTCCCTAAGTTCATCCATTATATCTAACAGCCTTTTAAAAGCAATAAGTCGTGTATCCATAATTATAATTGACAGTATATTCACAAAAGTCATCCAATTTAGAATTGTGTAACTAAATTCGCTGAACTATTTAATAAGTTTGACACAAAGAATTCTCATAATCCTTTTTCTAGTTCTATTGCAGTTTTTTTCCGCACATGCTCAAGAACAGGACACTTCAAAATTTCGGCTAATAACTAAGATTAGTTATCACAATGGTTTACTACTTCCGCATAGAATCGCAATGCAACACATTCCAAAAGAAACCACCAACGGATTCGAATTAAACTTTGAAAAATCTTCTAACGGAACAAAAGCTTGGGAAAAGCTTTATAATAATCCAACTTTTGGAGTCTCTTTACTATACACCTCCACCGGAAATTATGAGGCTTTAGGCAATGCTTTTGGCGCCAATGCCTATTTGCTTCTACCAATTTTCAGTACTGCTAAATTTAAACTCCAAACTAGTTGGGGCTGGGGATTTGGATACATTGGAAAGAAATTTGACCGTCTCAGCAACTATAAAAACAACGCTATTGGATCCCACTTTAATCTTTTTGGTTCATTAAAGATAAAATCAGAAATATATGTTAGTACCGTTGATGCTATATTGATAGGTGCTGCATTCAACCATTGGAGTAATAGTGGTATTCGAAAACCCAATTTAGGAATCAATATTCCTACTTGGAGCATTGGATATCTACATAAGTTTTATGAACCTTTTCCTAAATCTCAGAAGCTTACAAAGCTCGAAAGAAAAGCATATAATCCAGCGCTTAAAAATGAATTTACCGTAATGCCTATTCTGGGATTTACCTCAATAGGTATTCATGATCAGAATATTTATCAAGCCTATGCCTTTCAATTAAATTACAGCCGGTTATGGAGTGCTAAATACAAGATTAATTGGAGTTGGGACCTGTTTTATAACACCGCTTTTAAAGAGATGATGCAACGAAATATCGAAACAAAAGACAATACTGCTTTACAATCAGGAATTATGGCATCTTATGAGCAAACAATAGGTAGAGTAGGCATTATTTTCGGGTGGGGAACATACCTATTTGATCAGACAAAGCGCGGCGACCCTTTTTATCATCGATTTGGCACTCGCTTCGGTATCACCGAAAACATAATCATTAACACAACTCTGCATACCCATTGGGCTGTTTCAGACCATTTGGAAATAGGTGTAGGTTATAAATTTAGACGATAGATGAAAGTAATTTTATGTTCATTTTTCATCGCAATTTTATCTTTATTAGTTAGCTGCGAAAAATGTTTAAATAAAAAGGGGGCTGTGCAAACTGTCCAGCATTCTCTAGAGACTTTTAACGAATTAGATATTGAAGGAAAATTCAACATAACTCTGGTTCAGAATACAAAAAACAGAATAACATTTATAGCACATCAAGGTATAATAGAATTACTCAGATATGAAGTTGTAGACAAAAAACTGACACTAACTAATAATAACAAATGCAGCAATATCAATGGTTATGCTGATTGGGTTGATATAAAAATTGAAATGGACTCGCTTTCATATGGAAGGTTTTCTGTACCAGGGATATTAACAAATGAGGGCATTCTTAAATGGACGGCATGCTCTCTGTTTGTTGATAATTGTAATCTAGAAACGAACTTGAATATTGACATGAACCAATTTGAAATTACTCTGGATGGAGGGAGCTCAACCATCAATTTAGCTGGTAAATGCAATCGAACAGAATACTATAACAATGGCGTAGGCCATATTTATGGTAAAGACCTAATCAGCAAAAAACTCTATATCTACTCTATCGGTACAGGGATTCTTGAGGGCACTGCAAAAGATTATTTCGCTACCTCATTGCACGGATCAGCTGTAGCGCATTACTATGGAAATCCAACAACAGTTTCTATTGATATAGTTGGAAGTGAAGGTGCCGAGGCAATTAAGTTATAATTAATCAACCATTTGCATTCCAGTATAATTCTGCGGAGTAATTTGCATAAGTTCAGTTTTAACAGTTTCTGAAATATCAAGTTCTTTTACAAATTCAGCAATGGATTGAGCAGTTATCTTTTCATTCTTTCGTGTTAACGCCTTTAGAGCCTCATAAGGTTTAGGAAACCCTTCTCTTCGCAGTACCGTTTGAATCGCTTCTGCAACTACTGCCCAATTATTTTCTAAATCGCGATCTAGACTTGCTTTATTGAGTAATAATTTGCCCATACCTTTTAACAAGGATTCGTAGGCTATCAGGCTATTTCCAAATGGGACTCCAACGTTTCTTAATACCGTTGAATCTGTTAAATCTCGCTGTAATCTTGAAATTGGCAACTTGGCAGATAAATGCTCAAATAAAGCATTTGCAATTCCTAAGTTTCCCTCAGCATTTTCAAAATCAATAGGATTTACTTTATGCGGCATTGCCGATGATCCTACCTCTCCTTCTTTTATTTTCTGCTTGAAATAATCCATAGAAACATAAGTCCAAATATCTCGTGAAAAATCAATTAGAATTGTGTTAATTCTTTTTAGCACATCACATAATGCAGCAAAATGATCGTAATGTTCAATTTGTGTGGTAGTTTGACTTCGATCCAAACCCAGTTCTTGTTTCAAAAATGTATTTCCAAAGTCAGCCCAATTAATTGTTGAATAAGCTACAAAATGTGCGTTGAAGTTACCGGTAGCACCGCCAAATTTAGCAGCAACTGGTATAGCATATAAATATTCTAATTGCTCTTTAATTCGTTCAGAAAACACCTGAATCTCTTTTCCTAATCGAGTCGGTGAAGCTGGCTGTCCGTGAGTTCTTGCCAACATAGGTATATTTTTCCACTCTTGTGAAAAGTGCTCCAATTGATCTACAATATCTCTAATTTTTGGCGCTATTACATTATCAAGAGCATCTCTAATCATCATTGGGTTAGCAGTATTGTTTATATCTTGAGAGGTTAATCCAAAATGAACAAATTCCGAATGACTTTCTAAACCTAGGCCCTTCATTTTATCCTTGATAAAATACTCAACAGCCTTTACGTCGTGATTAGTTACTTTTTCAATATCCTTTATCTGCTGCGCTTCTTCAACAGTAAATTCAGTATACATTTTTCTCAATTCCGAAAAAACTGATTTTTCAACACCTTGCAATTGAGGAAGTGGCAGTTCACATAACGCTATAAAGTACTCAACCTCCACCCAAACTCTATATTTGAACAATGCATATTCAGAGAAATATTGCGAAAGTGGTTCGGTTTTACTGGCGTATCGACCGTCTATTGGGGAAATTGCTTCTAATGACTTCATAATGTTAAAATAGGGCGGCAAATTTAAATGAAACTAAAGCGCTCTTATAGTATAACCGACGAAAACTATCAACGAGTTAAGAACGTTTAGTTATTCTATAAACCAACTGATAAAATGTATCACTTTATCTTCTCTCAAAGCCTGATGCAACAACAAGCCAGGATAGGCAGAACAGGTTGCTAAATACAGGATATAAAAACCAACCGAATTACTTTTATAGTAAAACAGAAAGCCCGGAATAAGAAAGAGCAGAGGAATAATAGGGTAAAATGTAAAAAGATTGAAATCAGAGTCAAAGCGAAATACTTTCCCATTAGGCTTTTGCACGCTGTAACCAGTAAACTCTTGCAGCATTCCAGTGTAATTCACATAAAAAGTATCTCCACTGCTGACTTTCAAATGAACCAATTCAGGAACATCAACTGTGGCTCCATCAACAAAAATTATAGTGTTTCGATTAAAGTATTCGTAATAAACCTTGGCCTCTACTTCTTTTCCTATTTGCTTAAATGGTAACCAATAATCAAACAAAAGTGAAAGACCAAACAAACAAGAAATTGCCGCCGCTATTCGAACCACATTCCAAGGCCAACCCCTTGTAAGAATTAATAAAACTCTTTTTTCAATTTCTTCAGCTTCTTCTTTGTGCGCCTTCGCATATTCGTTAGCACGCTGACGCATCTGTTCTCGTGCATTTTGTCGTGCTTCATATTCATTTAACGGACTATTTCGAGTTTGTGCTCCAGAATTTCGGGCTTTATATTCCGAGTACATGTCTTTAAGTTGGTCTCCTTCGTTCAATAAATATTGATACGCTTTTAGGTAATTGATGAATTTGATTTTGGCGTCCGGTTCAGCATTTACGTCTGGATGATATTGCAACGCCAATTCTCTAAAGCGCTTTTTAATATCCTCTAGAGTTACTGAATGAGACAAGCCCAAAATATCTAAACAAAAATTCCGATTCATCAATTACTTTGCTGGAGAGCAGGTATCAACTTCTTTTACGTCGAACTTTTCTAACTCAACACTGTAATCACCTATATTTTCTGGCTTGAAAAGAAATCGATATTTCACTTTCTTTTTTGGAGCCAAACACTCACTTTTTTCCTCGCTCATACTTTCGGCTATTCCATTGACGTATAAGTACAGTTGAAAGTTCAGTTCTTGATGTTTTTCTGTCACATTTTTAATCTTAAGTTTCAGAACTTGACTCTTCGTTTTTTTGTACGATTTGAATTTTTTCTTTATAACAAACCCTTTATCTTCCATAGGCTTGAGATTGACCTGAGCATGACCTGTCGAGAAGATAAAAGCAGCTAAAATCATTAATATAGTTGTAATTATTGCTCTCATATCACCTCTACTTCTAACATGTTAAATGGAATTGAAATAATAATATCGTAATCTTCGCCTGCCTCTAACATATCTTCATCATCAGTTTCGTAATACCAATTAACTTTTACCGCACTTAGACCTTCACTTTGCAACTTCTCCACTTTTTTGAAAACATCGAGTAAACATTTAGAGCTACTTGTATTAAAGTACTCCAACCGAATTTCTACTGTAGTATTTTCTTTAGCAACAGAATGATATTCATCCAACCATTCATAAATAGGTTTGTAAAAATCAACAGCATTTTCAGGAATACATCTTCCGCTCAATGAGATTGTACCGTTTTCTAAATCCAACATAACCGTTGGAGTTTTAGTTCCACCTTCTATTTTAAAACTATTCATTCTTATTTACTTTTATATTGATGGTGAAATAGGATACATCAGCATTAACTCCAGAAAAGTTATAATTCAATCGTTCACCAGTTTTTCTAGCAATATCCATCAACCCGAGACCGCTCCCTCCTGATTTTGTTCGAGCATTATTATTTAACGTCATTCGATAATTCTCCCTTAATTCGTCCTTTTTCTGACCATTAATTTGATCAATATTCTTTTTAAGTCTTATTATATCATCGTTCAAAATATAATTTCCTATACTCAACTCATAAAAACCACCTTTTCGAGCAAGAACCGTAGATATTTTTCGCATTTCAGCATCGTTTGCTAAAACGTTGTTTTGGTGTTTATACGAGTTTTGAATACCTTCAAAAAGGACTCTGAAAATTTTACGTTTCACGCTAGTCTTTACACTTTCGGGTTTAAGCTTAATTTCAGCCATTTGAAGTATATCATTGACCATTTCATCATTGACATAACCTTGATAGGCAAATATTAAATCCTGCTCCGACATGCTCTCGGCTATTTTCTTTAAATCTATCAATATATCCAAATCTATGTATAACAAAAATAGAATTTTGAGGTTCAAAGTACATAACAACTTTTGACCTTTGATAAGGACATTTGACCAATCTTATCTTTTGTGCTTTTTACACCCTTTTGAATTCATTATGTTTGCTGCTATGTTAAAAATCAGAATGACTATGTTTAGAAAAAGTATTTTATTGTGCGCTACTATCGCACTTATGTTTCAGCCAAGTGCAAAGGCTGACGAAGGCATGTGGTTACCTATGTTGGTAAAAAGGTTGAACTATGTAGACATGCAGAAAGCTGGACTTAAATTAACTCCAGAAGAAATCTACAGTGTAAATAATGCTTCGCTTAAAGATGCTATAGTTGGATTGGGAAGTCCTGCTCGTAACTTTTGCTCTGGCGAAATCGTTTCTAATCAAGGTTTATTCATAACCAATCATCATTGCGGCTTTGGAGTAATTCAGGATAATAGTACCACAGAACACAACTACTTAAAAGATGGTTTCTGGGCAATGACTAAAGAAGAGGAAATTCCAGCGGGATTTTCGATTTCTATTTTACATCACATGGACGACGTTACTTCGTTAATAATGGAAGCAATGTCGGATACAATGAACGAAATGCAGCGTGCTAATGCTGCTAGACCAATTATAGACAGTGTTTCTAAAGCAAATAGTGAAGATGGGCGTTTTACTGCGGTAATTAAGAGCTTTTTTGCGGGAAACGAATACTACATGTTTGTTTACGAAGTATTTCCAGATGTCCGTCTAGTAGGTGCGCCTCCTTCGTCTATCGGAAAATTTGGTGGAGACACAGATAACTGGATGTGGCCACGTCATACAGGAGATTTTACTATGTTCCGTATTTATGCAAATGAGGATAACAAACCCGCCGAATATTCTAAAGATAACAAACCATTCAAACCAAAACATCACCTTCCAGTAAACATTAAAGGAACTGAAAAAGGCGACTTTTCAATGATATTTGGTTTTCCAGGCGGAACCGATAGATATATGAGTTCTTATGGCGTTGATCACAAGGTGAATGTAGATTATCCTGATCGCATTAAACTAAGAAGAACAAAATTGGATTTGTATGAAAAAGGAATGAATATCGATGAGGCTACTCAAATTCAATATGCAAGCAAGCATGCTGGAGTAAGTAACTACTGGAAAAACTTTATTGGAATGACTAAGGCATTAAATGCTTTAGGTGTTGCCGATAAAAAACGTTCTGAAGAAGCTGATTTTGAAAAATGGGCAAATGAAAACTCAGAAAGAAAAGCTAAGTATGGCGAAGTAATGAATCTTTATGAAAACGGTCATAACGAGCTTATGAATACACAAACAAAGTACAACTATTTCGTTGAAGGATTCGCTTCCCAAGGTGTTGAAATGGCTGCTCTAGCCCGCAATTATGGAAAACTTGCATCGATGCTTGAGAAAGATGATACAGATCCTAAAGTGATTGACGAAATGACTCAAAAACTAAAAGATCAAAACGCAAAGCATTTCAAAAACTACAACAAAACAGTAGATATCAATGTAACAGCAGCAATGTTTGAAATGTATGCAAAGGCTATCCCAGAAGAGCAGCGTCCAGAGTATTTTCAGACATTGATTAAAAAAGCGAAAGGTGATTATATGAGTCTGGCAAAATGGATTGCTAAAAAATCTATGTTCGATGATCAAGATAAAATGGAAGCATTCTTAAATAAAGTAAGTGCTAAGTCAATTTTAAAAGATCCTTCTTACAAAATTTCTAAGGCAATTTGGGACGATTTTTACAAGCAAGTAGTTCCTGCTAGACGAGCAGCTAATATGAAAATTGCTAAAGCCGAACGTTTGTATATCGATGCAATTCGTCAAATGAATCCGAATAAATCCTACTATCCAGACGCAAATTCTACTTTAAGATTAACTTATGGTAAAATTCTTCCTTACGAAGCTAGAGATGCTGTATTCTATGAGTACTACACAACTGCAGAAGGTATTTTAGAGAAATTTAGCCCAGGTGATTTAGAATTTGATGCTCCAGCCAAATTGATCAAAATGATAAAAGACAAGGATTACGGACGTTATGGAAAAGACGGTGAATTGAGAGTTTGTTTCTTATCAAATAACGATATCACTGGAGGAAACTCGGGCTCAGGTGTCGTTAATGCTGAAGGACATCTTATCGGTACTGCATTTGACGGAAACTGGGAAGCAATGAGTGGTGATGTTGCGTTTGAGCAAAACCTTCAAAGAACCATTTCAGTTGATATTAGATACACACTTTTCATTATCGACAAATTTGCTGGTGCAGGTCATCTCGTAAAAGAAATGACGGTTATCGAGTAAATATTGTTTGAGAAGAAATTACTTTTGAAAGCTCTCCCTTATTTGGGAGGGCTTTTTTTTGGTTATAAAAATCTAAGAATATCCTAATTCTGCTGCGTGCCTCATTCTGAATATATTTTCAGAGTTTCAATGTTCACTGAGTGATGAGATACTGAAACAAGTCAGTGTCAGCGTGAATTATTAGCTAATACAAATTTAGTTTTATGGAAAAATGTAATGAAAATTGGTTCTCAGATTGGTTTAATACTTCTTATTACCACCTACTCTACCAAGATCGTGATGAGAGTGAGGCCAATTTTTTCATCGAAAACCTTATTCACTATCTAAACCCAAAATTAGATGCTAAAATATTAGATCTGGCCTGCGGTAAAGGCCGACACTCTCTCATTATCAACGAACTGGGATATGTTGTAACTGGAATTGACCTATCAAATAATTCGATTGACGAAGCGAAAAAAAATGAAAATGAGAAATTAAATTTCGCCGTTCATGATATGAGAGAAGCGTTTGAACCTGATAGCTTCGATTATGTATTTAACCTGTTTACCAGTTTTGGCTATTTCAATGATTCTATAGATAATCAAAAAGTTCTTGACGCAGTTGCTGAAAATCTAACATCAAATGGTTGGTTTGTATTAGATTTCTTGAACTCCGTGAAAGTCGTTAATGGATTAGTTCCTTTTGAAGAAAAGGAAATTGGAGGTGTGCATTTTAACATTTCAAAAACCTTTGAAAACAACGTAATTCGCAAAAAAATCGAATTCACTGATCAGGGAAGAGATTATAGTTTTACAGAACAAGTAACGGCATTTTCAAAGAAAGAATTGGAACAGTTATTTAAAAATAGCCAACTCGAAATCATGGATTGTTTCGGCAATTATAAGCTGGAAGAGTTTAAAAAGGAAAATAGTGATCGACTGATTATTATTGCCAAGAAAGCTTTTTAAATCAGCCCTTGGCATGCTTTACTGAAAACAATCCAATTACACCAAATCCGAATGCCAGCATAATATGAAAAGGCATTAAACCGCTATCGCCAAGGTAGATGCCAATACCAATTGCTGCAATAAAATAGATTGACAACAACAATTCAACATAAGTCAGTGGATTAATCTTTCTGGAAATGTATTTGTTGTTTTTCCAAACACCATCATTCTTAACTAAATTGAATTTTGGTGTTCTTACAAACGGACTTTTTTTACCCGCGTAACCCTCACAAACTGCAATTGCATTATGCAAAGACAAACCCATGTATACAGAAAGGAAAATTGGGAATGAGCTTAAAAACTTTAAAAATCCAGTTTTCTTGTTTTCATAATTCATTGCAGTAGATGTCCAATAAAAGAAGGCAAGAAAAACAAAACTCAAAGAGAATACTGCAGCAATCTGAAAAAGATATTCAAATTCAAAATAAACGCTTTTGATATACATTAAAGGCACCGAGAGTAAACCGGTTAACAGAATGCAAACAAAAACAAAACTGTTCATGAGATGAAAAATCGCATGTACCTTAGAAGAGTTAGACACGTCTTTTGACTTTATTACTTTATCTAAATTCTTAACTGCACATTCTGCGGCACCTTTATTCCAACGATATTGCTGAGTCTTGAGAGCATTCATAGCAGCGGGCAGTTCAGCCGGAGATCCAATTCCTTCGAGGTATTTAAACTCCCAACCCTTCAACTGGGCACGATAGCTTAAATCTAAATCCTCGGTTAAAGTATCCGATTCCCAACCACCAGCTTCATTTATGCACTGTTTTCGCCAAACTCCAGCGGTTCCATTAAAGTTGATAAAGTGGCCAGCAGCGTTCCGCCCTCCTTGCTCTACTGTAAAGTGAGCATCTAAACCAAAGGCCTGCAAACGAGTAAGAAAGTTATAATTCTTGTTTAAGTGCAACCATTTGGTTTGAACTAACCCGATTTTTTTGTTTGTAAAATGAATCAAACTGTCCATCAAAAAATTCTTTGCAGGAATAAAATCAGCATCAAAAATAGCAACGAATTCTCCTTCGCAAATTGCCAAACCCTCTCCCAAAGCACCAGCTTTGAATCCTTGTCGAATAACTCTGTGAATGTGCTTAATATTAAAACCTTCTTGCTGAAGCGCTCCCACTTTATTAGCAATTAACTCAAAGGTTTCATCCGTAGAATCATCTAAAACTTGAATTTCTAATTTATCTTTAGGGTAGTCAATTTTAGCCGTTGCATCAATCAGTCTTTCACTTACATATTGCTCATTAAAAATTGGCAGTTGTATAGTAACCATGGGGAATTCAACCAATGCAGGTAGCTCCACTTGGCGTGTATTTCTCTTTGATTTTCTGTACCTTAATGTAAGCGCAAGTTGGGTAAGTGAATACAAGAAAATAAAGAGAATTAAAACCCCATAAATGATAATAATCGTCCAAACTAAGATGAGCATATTATGCGTATTTAAAAATGGTATGAATTATTTTATAACCTGCAAGAACAGTCCCTTTGACGGTTCCAGAAATTTTTGAGACTCCAACTCTATTCTTGTAATTAACAGGAACTTCAGTAGTTTTCAGATTCATCCTAGCTGCTTTTACTTGCATTTCTACCGTCCAACCGTAGGTCTTATCTTCCATTTGAATGGCGTTTAAAGCTTTGGTCGTAATTGCTCTAAAGGGGCCTAAATCAGTGTATTTCACACCGTAAAACAATCGCACTAATCTTGTTGCCAACCAATTCCCGAAAAGCTGCGGAACAGTCATCGATCCCAACTCACGATTACCAAGTGCTCTAGAACCAATAACCATATCCATTTGCTGTGTAAATATTGGCTCTACAACATTGGGTAACTCTTCAGGAAAATCAGCATAATCGGCATCAAGAAAAACGATAATATCTGGAATTATGTCTTGATTCATTAGATAGTTGATTCCACAAAGACAAGATGCTCCATAGCCCTGATATTTTTCCTCAAGAACAATCGCTCCATGCTGCAAAGCTTTTTCTTTGGTCAAATCAGACGAATTATTATCAACGACAACAATGGAGTCTATCCAATTCTTCGGGATATCTTTAAGTACCATTCCTATAGCATTTTCTTCATTAAATGCAGGAATTACAACGGCAATAGAAATATCAATAGGTTTATTCGTCATCTTCAATTTTTATAATTCGATCGAATTCACCATTTTCTTTATAATAACGCCATTCTCCAGTAGGCTCATTATTTATGTAATAGCCTTCAGTCTTAAGCATACTATCCGAATAATATGTTTTATAAAACCCACTTTTTAGATTATTGGCATAATCTCCTTCTTCTAGAATATTTCTATTTTCATCCCAAAATCTCCACCACCCTACTTTTACATTTTCAGAGAAATACCCCTCTTCCATAAGTTTCCCATTCGAATGGTAATACTTCCACAATCCTGTTTTTTGATCGTTTTCAAACTCACCAACCCATTTTACTTTTCCATTTTCAAAAAAACGTTTAGCCCAACCATTTTGCTTTCCTAAGTTCCAATTGACTTCTAATTCTGTTTGGCCACTTTCATATCGCGACTCCCAAAACCCGATTCTTATGTTGTTGCTATATCCACCTTGCTTTCTTAATACTCCATTATTAAAATATTCTTTCCAGTAGCCTTCTTTCAAATCATTACCAAAATAGGATTCGGACTTGATGTTACCATTTTCATAATAACTTTTCCAAAAGCCCTCTTTCACTCCTGTATCGTAAAATTCTTTTCCTGCCAGCTGCCCATTGGGATAAAGCTTTTTCCAAACTCCTACTTTTTCTCCTTCCTCGTAGTTCCCTTCTTCAGCTCTGCTACCTTCAGCATTATAATATTTCCAATACCCTTTTTCTAACCCTTTTTTATATTTACCAATTGAGACTAAAACTTCATCAACAGCATAGGTTTTCCACCAACCTGTTTTTTGAGCATTAAGTAGCGGTCCTTCTTCTTTAATCACACCATTATCAAAATAGATTTTACTGTAAATTGGAGTAATTGTCCAATCAGTCGTCGCCACATTTTTAACGGCTAGAGCTTCCGGTTTAAAGGAAATATTAAAAACTGCTGCAGCAATCAATATCGACTGAAAGAGAAAAAGAAGCCAATAATTTTTCATTCAACTTTAAATAATTTCTTTATTCAACTCTGTTTTTTCATGTCCAATTAAAATTGGATTATCTGTAACTCTGTTTTCTTCTGGACCATTTTCCAGTTTTAAAACTCCACGAGGACAAACTGCTGAACAAACACCACAACCAACACAAGAAGCACGTACAATATTCTGACCTTTTTGAGCATACGCACGGACATCAATTCCTTGTTCGCAATACGTTGAACAGTTACCACACGAAATACATTGCCCACCGTTGGTTGTAATTCTAAATCTAGACTTAAACCGTTGAACAATTCCCATGTATGCCGCCATTGGGCAACCAAAACGGCACCAAACTCTATTACCTAACAAAGGATAAAATCCAACTCCAATAATTCCTGAAAAAGCTGCTCCAATAAGAAATGCATATGGTTTTCTGAAATAGGTATAAATGTCAAGTCCCAAAAACGTACTTGAATTGGTGAAATAGGCATACAGCACAACCGCGGTTACAACCGTTATATAAACTAAAACTCCATGAATTAACCATCGTTCTAACTTCCAAGAATTTATGCTTTTATCGGATAGATGACGGAATGGATCACCAGCAGTTTCGGCCAAGCCACCGCATCCACAAATCCAGCTACAATACCAACGTTTACCGACGTAGTAAGTTATAATTGGCGTTAAAAATGTAAATCCAAGAATTCCCCAAACCATATAAAACATACCCATTGAACCCGAAGCCTGATCCGTCATGTTATTGAGGTGCCAATCATCGAAAAAATAATAATTCAAAGGCCAGAAATGCTTCAAATCTTTAGTAAAATAAGGTTGATCTTCGTTCATTCCTTCCAAAATTTCAGGAATAAAATAGGCCAAGAATAGTTGTGCTGCCATTACCGAAATCGTCCGCCACATTTGATAACGACTGTGTCGATATTTGAAAATAAATTTAACCCCTAATCCAACAATACAAATGGTATAAATGGTTCCGTAAACAAACCATTGACTCGCTGGAGCGCCTTTTAAAGCGTAGCTAAGAGGATCGAAAAATGCAATTAATCCAGTATTTGTACCTTCTGCATTTAGCCCTAGCATTTCTGGAAACCAATACAACTCTACATAAAACCCAGTAATCACAACTCCACTTACCCAGGCCAAAAGGCCTCGATTAGTAAGTGTATTTGTCCATATTCCATTGTTTTTAATTCCTTCAGATTCTCCTGCATAGGTTGAGACACCAAATACCATCATTCCTGTTAGCATACTTCCTAAGCATAACCATATAAAAATTGGAGATAGACTAACTCCAACCCATGATAATATCAAAATGATTAATCCAATAAAACTGAGCATTAATCCAGCTGGCACTCCCAAGGATTTCACTAAATTCTTTTCGTTTGTGTTACTCATTTTTCAGGTATTTGATTTTGTAAATAAATGCAGCGCTTCCGCCAATAGATTGTCCAACGTTTCTTCCCGCCAAAATAGAATAAGCGCCAAATGCAACGCCCATTTTACCTTCGTTAAATGGCTTATAAAAAGTCCCACCTAATTTGTGATAGGAAACTCCTAAAGTTGTGAAGGCGCGATTAGTTCCATCTCGATAATCGGACCCACCATCAGCATTTTGAAAATCATAATAAAAATCAAAATAATAATTATTAGCTGCTTTTCCAATTTTTACTGCAACTGGAACTGAGCTTGGAGTAAGAATTGAACGACTTGTAAAACCTCCTTGAAGCATTCCGAACCAGCCATTATTTGCAAAATACTGAAATACCAATCGAGCATCTAAGGCTGTTGCTTGTTGCCCTATGGCATTTAATCCTTGAGTTGGATAATTAGTAATAGGAGTGCTGAACCCTCCAGCAATTAGTGCAGAAAACGTTCCTTTTTTTGTTGCCTTATTTAGAAATCTACCCTTCAAAAAGACCGAAACATCTTGCAGATTCGACCAATTTGAAGCAGTCATTACGTAAGGTAAGTTTATTTGAGCATCCAGCCAATTGGTTATTCCAGCTGAAGCAAAAATACTGGCGCTAGCAGTTGTTCTACTCAACGAAACTAATCCATCAGATGCATGAAACTTTGAGAAGCTATCGAAAGTCAAACCTCCCACTACATCTATATTTCCTTTACCCTTCATAAAACCATCAACAGCAGGCTGAGCAATAGCGGAAAAGGAAAAACAAAGACTCAAAAATCCTATGAAAAAATCCTTGCCCATTTCTTTTTTTTGATTTGAATGTTTTTACCGAATTGACTGTTGTAGGCATTCACTATTTCGCTTCCGTATTGTTTATAAAGTTCAGGATCGAAGTTAACATCTTCGAGATGCTCCATCACAAAATCAATTGATTTTGTGTTAGTTAGCCATTTATCAAACAACTCATGACGCATTCTAATTCCGAACGTATTGATACCTACAAATTGTTCACTTGACTTATTAAAAACGAATTTCACACCCATCCTTCCATTGGTATGTTCCCAATAAAATTGTTCGTTTTCCTCCTCAACCTGCGCCGATACAACTCCATAAGTCTGGTATTCAATATCAAAGAACTTAGCAGAATTGAACCAGTTTCCAGGTTTATATTCTGTTCTTTTACCAGTTAAGGTTTTCGCCAATGTTTCACCCATCATTCGGCCAGTATACCAAACTTGTTCAATTTTTCGGCGCCCTTTTGGTGCTACTTTAAACTGAGCGCAATCTCCGAGAGCATAAACATTAGGTTGACTTGTTTCTAAGAACTCATTCACTACTATTCCTCGATCGGTTTCTAGCTCTGCTTCTTTTAAGAATTGAATATTTGGACTTACACCAGCAGTAAGACCCACAAACTGGCATTCAATTTCTCCGTGTGTATCTGTTTTGACTGCCCTAACCCGTCCATTTTCATCAGACAAAATCTCTAGTAAGTTAGTTTCTAGTACTAGTTTTACGCCATGCTCCGCTATATGTTTGTGCACTAAATTTCCTTCTTCCTTAGGAAGTACATTCCCCCAAAACCGATTTTCTCGAACTAAAAAATCCACTTCAATATTTCGGCTTCGAAACATTTCTGCCATTTCAACTCCAATAAGTCCTCCACCAACAATGACGGCTTTGCGTAAGTTTTTGGAGTTTTCTTCCATCAGCTCCAAGTCATTGTAAGAATACAATCCTTGAACTCCTTCTAGGTCTTGTCCCGGCCAACCAAATTTATTGGGTTTAGATCCTAAGGCAAGCACTAGTTTGGTGTAATTCGTTTGTTTTCCATTAGAAAAATGGAGTTTTTGGCCGTTAAAATCAATGGTATTCACATGCGCAAAACACAATTCAATTCTATTCTTTGCCCAAAAGTTGTCTTCATAGGGTTTCATGTGTTCTTTTTTCATGTGCCCCATGTAAGCATACATAAGAGCAGTGCGAGAAAAAAAGTACTTTGTCTCCGAGGATATCACAATAATTTGTGCCTTACTATTTTGCTTACGCACGTTTCTAGCAGTGGTTATCCCAGATATTCCGTTGCCTATTATTACAATTCGTTCCATAATCTTAAAAGAACGACAAAGAAACACAGTTGACTCAGGTAATCTTGTCATTTGATGGACAATAAAACAAAGAATCACAACCTGTCAAAAACTTAATCAGAAATGTAATCAATACAACACTTTTGAGCTGCAAGTTGGTCGACTTTTGCAGCATACTTTAAACTACTAAAATGCGCTTTCTTCTGCTCCTTTCTGCACTTTTTTTAGCGGTTTCATTGCCGGCTCAAGACTTCTTTGAAAAAAGTGATTTTTTCTTTGCAGAGAACGTTTCAAATAACAAGGTGGACTATAAAAAACTCGTTGCTAACTCCGCAGGCTTAGACGAATTGATAGATCAGATTAAAAAACAGGATTTAACTGCATTAGCCGAGTCCGATAAAAAAGCATTTCTAATCAATAGTTACAATCTTCTTGTGATCAATCAAGTAATCGAAAATTGGCCCACTAAATCAGTGATGGAGATTGGAGGGTTTTTTGAATCAAATAAGGTTGTTATAGGCGGGAAAAAAATGACCTTGAATGATCTGGAAAATAAGGAAATAAGAACAGTGTATAATGATCCAAGAGTTCATTTTGTGTTGGTTTGTGGAGCAAATGGTTGTCCCCCTATTATCAATAAAGCATACCTGCCAGCAACTTTGAATGCTCAACTAGACCTACAAACTAAAATTGCGATGAATAACCCCAATTTCATTCAGGTAAATGAAGATGGAGACGTTAAAATTTCAGAGATTTTTAATTGGTACAAGGAAGATTTTCTTGCAAAAGGAAATATTATCGAATACATAAATTCTTATCGGGACATACCCATTTCGGTGGAACAAAAACCAAGATATTATCCTTACGATTGGAGTATTAATGTGAGATCTATAATATCCGGTGCTTCCTCTAAGGCCGTTCAGTCTTTTGATCCAGAAGATCCAAAATCTGAATCAGCCGCAGTTAATTTACAGACCTACACTGCAGGTTCATTACTAAAAAAGAACCAAGCAGATTTCACAATTTTCAATTCCATCTATACTGAAAGTGAAAACAATTGGCAAGGACAAGATTACTCCGGTTACCGCACAACCTTTGCCAGTTCACTAATCCAATTCACATACGGAGTAACAAAGAGTGCCAGAATTAATCTAGGATTGGACATTAGCCTAAAAGGTTCAGGAAAAGCAAACAATGATGAGAGCTACAATCAAATTGGAAGAGCATTTGATTTTAGAAACGACGATTCTACACGAGTTGGAGTGTCTTATATCGCTCCAAAAATCAAAATTCAACCCTTTAAAAATGTTGCTGATTTCACGCTTCAGAGTTCCTTCAACATTGTACTACCAAAACATCCTGAAGGTTACTCAAACCCTGATGGAAGTGGCACTGGAAACTTACTTTGGATTGAGTGGGATAGACATGTTTGGTGGACACAGTTCTTCTATACCAAAATGATGTTCGACGATAAATTTCAGGTATTTGCTGAGCTGGATTTATTATTTCGTTTTAAAAGCAGCACATCTCAAATAACTCATTTTGATTTGCCGGCAAGTGTTTTCTTAAGTTACTTCCCAACTAAAAAGATTACAACTTATGGTATGATTCAACATGTTCCTCGCTTCTTATACGATACTAAAGAACCTCAAATTAACGATTGGTTAATCCGTTCAAATTATACCCAATACGGTGCAGGTTTAAAGTATCAATTAAAACCATCCATAAATATCGAATTATTGTACACCAACTTTTTCAGAGCGCAAAACGGAGGCCTTGGAGAAACCTTTAATCTTGGAATAAAGTATGTCTTATTTTAACGGACGATTACAATAAAACCAGTGATTTCGACGACCTTACCGTTGTATTTTTTGATAAGCGCCTTTTTACTAGTAGGTTAGTCTAGCGAAACAGCGTAAAAAACCCTTCTTTTGTTATTTCTTCTTCTGAAATAGAAATTGCTTTAACGAACCATAAATACGTTTCTTGGTTCTGTAATTCTCCTTTGTAATATCCATCCCAACCTAATTGGGCAGGAGTAGATTCAAAAACAATTTCTCCCCAACGGTTAAACACTTTAAACTCAAGAATCTCTTTTAATCCCCATCCATCTGGATATATAATATCATTAAAACCATCACCATTCGGCGTAAAACCTTCTGCAACATCTACAGTATACTTTTCATCAACATTGATGTAGAACACTTTACTGGATTCAAAACAACCTAGAGAATCAGTAACGAATAACGTATAACTTGTACTTACGATTGGATCAAAATCTGTTTTTAAACAGGTATCGCAAATCACACCACTAATAGGCTCCCATCTGTATTTAGCTCCAAATTTAGAACGTGCCGTAGTGGTAAAATTCTCACCAATAATTATAGAGGTGTCGTTAGGTAAGGTTATAGTTGGGATTTGCTGAACACGAACTACTGCAGAATCCTTGCTTTGACATTTATTACTGTCTGTACCAGTTACAACGTATGTTATTGTAGCTAATGGACCAACTTTAGGATTTCTAATATTTCTGTTACTCATATATGAAATCGGTGACCACCGATAGTTAAGCGCACCAGACGAATTTAATAGAAGGCTATCTCCTCTACAAACTGTACTATCACCAAATGCAAAAACCTGAGGACTAGGCTGGACAATGATTACCGCCTTAGCAGTATCCTTGCATCCGTTTCGAGTATTTTGAGCAATCAGTTGTACAGTATATCTTCCATCGCTGGTATACACATTATTAGGATTTTGAGCAGTCGAAGCATTTTGATCGCCAAAACTCCAAGTCCAATTATTACCATCAATAGATTGATCCGTAAATATTCCATTAAATGGCTTGCAACCAATAGTATCTGGTATTGAAAATTGTGCAATAACCTCTTCAATAACCAATGGAATTGTAAATGCTCGTTCGCAGGTTAAGGCGCTATCACGATATACCAACACTGGATTAAGCAGACCTTTTTTGTAATAAACATTAGACAATTCTTTAACGGTATTATCGGTTGTATCGACCCTGCCATCACTAAAATCCCATTCAAATTCATAGGTATAGATGTTGGTGGTATCGAGACTGAATGTAACCGAATCAAATACACAAATTGAATCATCACTTACCAGAAATCGCGCATAAGGTCCTTTTACATTTATGTACTTCTTATAAGTGATGGAATCTTGGCAGCCATATGAGGTTTCGACTATCAGCTTAACACTATACTCTCCTGGGTCAGTAAAGGTTTTAGTTAATGAATCTTTCAACGGAGAACGAATTGGACTTCTTCCATCTCCAAAATCCCAATAACGCCAGGATATGCTGTCTCCCATACTTTGATCAAAGAAATAAGTTGTTGCGGGATAACATGTTGTGTCAGTTAATGAAGCATAGAACTTTAAAGAATCTATTCCTTGAACAGTAATCGGAATTATGCTACTATCCTTGCAAACTGAAGCTTCAGTTATGTAGGTTGCATTAAACACCCCTCGAGAAGCATACGCATGCGTTGGTCCTGAAAGTAAGCTACTGTCTCCATCTCCAAATTTCCATGTAAACTTTGAAAGACCAAATTGAGATGTGTCTTGAAAAGTAATTGGTTGGCCAACGCATACTGTAGAGTCATCAGTATTAAAAATCGGATTAAGATCGTGAATAATAATTTGAACTTTCGTGGGCTGAATGCAACCTTGGAGATCTCCATATAAATAACGCTCTGGATTGTCGGGTGTTAATCGATGGAAGTAATGATATGAGGAATCCACCGCATTTAAGCTCAGTGTCATAGTATCTGAAACATAACCTTTTTTTGGTTTTGTGGTATCTACACGCATTACTTGCTTATAAAATCTTGAATTATTTACGATATCAGTATCATTTCTTTGCCAGAAATAGAAGAGATTGTTCCTGTTTCCGGTGAAAATATTATTAATTGTATCGAAATAGTCGCGGTAATTGACGCTTCCTGGACCAGGTGGGTGCATTCCAAAACTGTCTGCAGCGGTTATCCTAAGTGTATCACCATCGCAAAAATTTAATACAGGAAGGCTAAAGGCTGGTTTGTTCGGCATTATATGAACTTGCATGATCGCAGTGTCTTGGCAACTATCGACATCAGTCACAACTAGTCTTACATTGTATATTCCCTCAGTGCTGAATTTAGTTTTTGGCCTAGGATTGAGCGTAGCTGTTTGTCCATTTCCAAAATCCCAATTAAATCGAAAACCTATATTTCCGCCAGATTTAGATCCATCAAATTGAAAAACACTATCCGCACAGCCCACTTCATTCTTTAGAATCGAGGCAGTTACTGGCAATGGTTGTATAATCATCTTATCCTCTACGGTACAGCCTGTAGTATCGTTGATAACCTTTAATTTAATTTCATAAACACCCTGTTTGGCATATAAATGAGTTGGATTAATACTTACAGAGTCGATTGCAGAGCTATCTCCAAAATCCCAGTAAAACCTATTGTAATTGCCAATGGCACTCAATAGAAATGATTGCTGCAACGGCAAAAAACAAGAACTTGAACTATTATTACCAATACTTGCAGCAGGGCCACTAACAAAGACGGAAATAGTGGTATCGTCATAGCAACTGTTATCTTCAACAATTAGTATGATTTTGTAAACTCCAACAGAATCGTAAGAGTGCTCGAATACCTTCCCCGTTCCAGCTTGTTTATCTCCGAATTGCCAAGCATAGTTATCTATTTTGGTTGAGTCTGTGGAAGTACTTATAAACTTAAAAGTCTCCTTATAACAAAGAGTATCGTCTGAGATTTTGAAGTTAGCAAAGGGTTTTTCGCCTACTCTATAACTCGATTTGGTAGTGTATACACATCCAATAGAATCTGTAACAATTAATTCTGAAATATAGATTCCTGAAGAATCTAAAATAATCGAATTCGTTGGATTTTTTAAATTAGAGGTATCGCCGACTTTTCCTGTTCCTAAATTCCAACTGTATGTTTTCGCTCCATTCAAGAAACATCCCGATGATTTATATCCCAAAGTATCTTTTATACAATGATCTCCACCCGTAATAAGTATTGTTGCTCTAGAGTTAGCATATCTAACAATACTCTTAAGAACGGTATCCTTACATCCGTGAATTGTTTGAGCAACATAAGTAACCTGTCGCTGAGTCTGATTGCAATACGATAATGGAAATGTATTTGTTGTATCCAATGCATTTGTAGAAAAAAGATTAGATCCTTGAACCCATGAATACTCCCCCTTTGTTGCTTTTGACGTTCTTGAAGAATCGTAAAAATTCACCATATTCAAATAACATGCATCTGGTTGAGTAATTCTATAATCAGCCACTATTTCTTGAACGAAAACAGTCTTTGAAATGGTATCGGTGCAAGTTGGTCCTGAAGAAGCTACCAAAACAATCGTTTTTACACCTGGTGTTTTGAATGCAAATACAGGATCTCTTTGGGTTGAAGTATCACTTCCAATAAATGTCCATAGAAAGTTTTGAGCACCAGAAGAAGCATTCAAATAAGAATCCGGTTGATGCAAACAAATCGTGTCACGAATAGCAAAGTCTGCTTTTGTCTTACCTATTGTTACGTATTTATCCACCGCCAAAGTATCTTTGCAGCCATTTCCATCGGTTACAATTAATCTAACATCAAATGATCCTGTTGCAGTGTAAGTGTGGGAAGGAGACTTTGCAGTTGATGTTCCTCCATCTCCAAACGTCCAACTGAAAGTTAATGGCGCTTTTCCTGTGCTGCTACCTGTAAAAACTGAAGTTAACGGAGCCTTGCAATCCGAGCGATTTGAAGCGCTAAATATTGCCTGAGGCTTTTCAACCACAATAATGTCTTTTCTCTCAAAAGAACCTTTACAGCCATTGGTGTCTAAGACGGTAAGTATTACGGAATAGGTTCCTTTAAATTTATAGGTGTGCGATGGATTTTTCAGACCGCTGGGCGCAGTCAAATCACCAAAATCCCAAGTCCATATACTAATCGGAGCGTCTCCTAAAGTGGTTTGATCGGTAAAGCTGGCGTTAATAGGAGGACAATTTGTGAGCTTCTGAAAATTAAAACTTACTACTGGATTTTTGAAAATGGTGATGCAGTTGGTAACTGTTTTCGTGACGGTATCAATTCCGTCGCTAACTGTTAAAGTAACTGTATACTTTCCTGCATTGGCATACACTCTAGAAGGTCTTGGATTATTTGTATTTGAAAAACCACCATTACCAAAATCCCAATTTCGATAAATTATGGTTCCACCTCCAGAACTTAAGTCTGAAAAGTTTACGCGCAATGGCTCACAACCTTTTAGAGTGTCAGCAGAGAAATCACATTTTAATTGCGCTTGAACTTGGGTATGGCTTATGAGCAAGAAAAGCAGGCAAATCGAGCAGAATAGTTGAAGGTTTTTCATCTTACATTTTCAAATATAGATAGACTCTAAATTCTTAGAGCTTAACAACGACATGCTTTCACGAATAGAACTTTTGAGTTTATTAACCAAATCAAAATGTGTGTTGTTAAATCACATTAATTCAGCAATTTTGATTTTATGTGTTTCAAACATATATTAACCTTCTCCTTTTTTTTTCAGCTATTGTTTTCATATCGTGCGCTGCAATCGCAAGATGTCCACTTCAGCCAGTTTTATATGAGCCCCTTGACGATTAATCCTGCTCAAACAGGAAATATGGACGGACAATGGCGTTTTTCTGGAAACCACAGAAACCAATGGCGGACAATAGGAAAACCATTTAACACTACTGCAATCGGCTACGACAGAAATTTTTATCTGTATAATGAGCAATTATCTGGTGGATTGGTCTACTTATTTGACGAAACTGGAGGCTCTAATTTGAAAATGCATAAAATTGCATTGAGTGGAGCTTATCATAAAACGTATGATATTCATAAATTTCACATTGGTTTTCAGCCAACATATGTCCATAAAGCTTATGACCTATCCGGAACCTCCTTCCCTTCTCAATACGATAGAAATACAGGACAATTTAATGCCAACTTGCCAAATGGTGATCCGTTTTTAAGTGATCAAGTTAATTACTTCGATTTTAATGCAGGAATCGCTTACGGAATTGATCTCAATAAATTTAGACCTGAAGTAGGAGTTGCTGTGTTTCATTTGAATAAACCCAATGAATCTTTTTTTGGTACTGACTATCAAGTGCCAATGCGAACTACATTTACACTTAGAGCCGATATCGATATTATGAATAATATTTCTTTATTGCCCAACATAATGTACATGGAACATGGCAAGGCGTCTGAAATTCTTTATGGAACAAATGTGCTTTTTCATTTAAAAGAAAATCAAATGGAAGCTACAGGTGTTTATGGAGGAGTGCTGCTTAGAGATGGGTTTAATAGAAATACTGATGCGGCTGTGATAATAGTTGGAATGCGATTTCCCAATTTAGATATCGGGTTCAATTATGACCTTAATATATCTGAGTTAAAAACAAGTACAGATTTAAGGGGTGCCTTCGAACTCTCAGTAATTTATACCAGTCCAAGTATGTTGCTTAAAAAAACCGCTATTCCTTGTGATCGATATTAGATCCATAATTACAACCCTACTCTTGACTTTTGGGCTCTTTCAACTTGTTGCCCAAGAAACGGAAATTGTTGATCTTAAAAACTCACAGCTCAAGCAGTATTATAAAAGTGCCGTAAGAGCCAACGACTATTACACCCAAATTGATTATTTAAAAGAATTGGTAATTAGGGATGAGGGAAAATTAAAATACCACTTTCAAATTGCTCGAGCTTATGACCAAAGTCGGGACTTTCAGAGTGCACTTACCGAATATTCAAAAGCTTATTACGGAGATCAGGATAAGTATGCGGTGTGTTTGTTTCATATGGCGCGTATTATGAAAACTCGAGAGCAGTACAAATTTGCAAAACTTTATTTAGACAAATTTGAAAAGGAAAACAAGGGTAAAAATGATGGCGATAGATACAAAAAGCTTGTAAAATCTGAACTCGCTGGAATTGAAATGGCGTTAAAAGAAGATGAAAACGATATCGAAACCGTTGAAACTCATTTAGAAAATGAAATTAATCATGCCAATATTGAATTTTCACCATTTATTATTGATAGTACTAATTTTTGGTTTGTTGCTTTAATTAGTGATTCTGTAGTATTTAAAGTAGACAATGAAAACGGTGGCGAAATTCCTAAGCGAAAAGTTTATCATGCCACAAAATCAGCTGGTGAATGGAAATTACAAGGTGAAGCTGATATCGCTATAAATGCTTTAAACGATAAAAACATTGGAAGTTTTACGCAATCAGAAGACGGAAATAGAATCTATTTTACTTCTTGTAAACCCAACTGGAAAAATCAAATTCGCTGTCAACTTTTTATGCTTAAAAAAGACGCCACTGGTGCCTGGAGCGAACCGCTAGAATTGCATAATGAGATAAACAGTAATAAATTCACTAACACACATCCCACAGTTGGAAAAAGCGCTAAACCCGACAGAGAAATCATCTATTTTGTCTCTGATCGCAGCGGCGGAAAAGGCGGATTGGATATATGGTATACCCGCTATAGAATTAGCAAAGAAAGATTTGATAAACCTAGAAATTGCGGAACTAAAGTGAACACCATGGGTGAAGAAATGACACCGAGTTTCGATAATAAAAGTTATAAACTGTACTTCTCCTCTACTGGTTGGCCATCATACGGTGGGCTCGATGTCCAGTATGTTACTGGAGAGCGCAGTCGCTGGAATGATAAAGCGCAAAATGCTGGAATTGAAGTAAACTCTCCTGTTGATGATATGTATTATCAGCTTTTTCCGAATAGAAAAGATGCATTAATAGTTTCCAATCGCGATGGTAGTATTTCTTTAAAACATCCACATTGTTGCGATGATTTATTCCTATTGGAATGGAAAAATATGATCCGACATGAACTTACTGGAACAATTAACAATGAAGAAACCAATAAACCTGAGCCCGGTGTTGAAGTTCGTTTAATCATCAGAAATGATGAAGAAAATACTGAATACTTGGCGGATAAAGTAATTACCGATCAAAACGGGAATTATAAAATAATACTTGAAGAAAATACTGATTATCAGCTTATTTACCACAAAGAGAAATTCTTTAATAAAGCCGATTCAACCACTACGGTTAATATAAAAGAGCCCTATGAAATTAAAAAAGACCAGACCTTAAAATCGATTCCAGATGTTGAAATCGTTATTCCTAATATTCTATATGCTTTTGACGATGCTTCGCTAAGCGGTATTGCAATGCAAACGATTGACACTTCTATTTATTTGCTTTTGCTAGAGAACCCAACACTGATTATTGAAATTGGATCTCATACGGATAACAAAGGATCGGATTCATACAACCTAACTTTGTCGCAACGCAGGGCTGAATCGGTTATCAATTATTTACAGAAAAAAGGAATCGATAAAAAGCGAATTCTAGCAAAAGGATATGGTGAATCTAAACCCATTGCAGCTAATATGCAGACCGATGGAACAGATAATCCAACTGGCCGAGCCAAAAATAGAAGAACATCTTTTAGAGTTATTGGTGAACTTGATATTTCGGTGACCTATGACGATGATGATGACTAAAGATATTTCATGATAATAGCTAGTCTATTGACCTACTGAATTTATTTCAGCCGCTCCAAGCAGTATTATATCACAAGATTATAACCTCGAAGATTCGGAACAGCATGACACTGAGATTATTGTAAACCTCTGCTTTACAATCTCACTTTATTCCACAATATCAAGTTATTTTCGCGCCTTGAAATAATTTCAAATTTCTATTTTAGTGAATCCCTCAGAGCAAATTTCTTATAAGAATATCCTCAGTATTGCAGTGCCTATGATGATCATGGGATTATCGATGACTGTTGTAAATCTTACCGATACGGCTTTCCTTGGCCAATTAGGTCCAGTTGAATTAGGAGGTGCAGGAAATGCAGGCCTAACTTATATGTTATTGATAATGGTTGGCATGGGCTTCTCGTCAGGAGTGCAAATTATAATCGCTCGTCGAAATGGAGAGAAGCTCTATTTATCTATTGGAACTTTAGTGCACCATACCCTACTCTTTATGCTGCTTTATGGCGTTTTGCTTCAACTCTTTTTAATCAATGGTTTGCCAACTGTTTTGCCTTTTATTACTGAGTCTGATGCTGTGGCTTCTATAATTGAACGCTTCCTCAATTATCGATCGTGGGGATTGTATTTCAATTTTATTAATGTTACGATAATGGCATTATTGGTAGGTACGGCCAACACAAAAATCTTAGGCATTGTAACACCAATTGCGGCAGTCTTAAATATTGTCTTAGACTATACCTTGATTTTTGGAAATTGGGGGTTTCCTGCCCTTGGGGTTGAAGGTGCGGCTATAGCCTCAAATATTGCTGAGGGAGCAAGTAGCGTATTGCTTGTTCTTTACCTCATTTTCTCCTATCCGCACCAGAAGTATGAGTTGTTCTCCAAGCTAAAAATTCAGTTGAGTGTTTACCAAAATATTCTAAAAACTGCTAGCCCACTAATGATTCAAAACTTTGTTTCCTTCTTCTCTTGGTTTGCATTTTTTATGCTGATCGAAGGACTTGGGGAGCGCGAATTGGCGGCCTCTCACATTTCTAGAAGTATTTATATGGTGCTTATTATTCCTGTATTTGGTTTGGGCGATGCCGCCAATTCATTGACGGGAAACCTAATGGGAGAGAATAGATCGGATTTAGTATTAAAAATGGTGGGCAGAGTTTGTTTGCTTAGTATTGGGTTTGCAGTATTGTTTCAACCCATAATCTGGTTTGGAGGAATGCACTTACTAACGCCTTTTTCAAGTGATACTGAAACCTTGAATTTGGCGCTTCCTGTGCTCCAAGTAATCGCTTTTGTATTGTTTGTGTTTGGTGTTGTAATCGTTGGTTTCAGAGCTGTTTCAGGAACAGGAAGAACCTTAACAGCTTTATTTATTGAAGTGGTAGTCGTTTCCTTTTACCTCATGGTAACTTATTATTTGACTACCAAAAGCGGAATTGAATTGTATGAAGTGTGGTATGCCGAATTTGCCTATTTCATTGCCTTTGGCCTTCTTATTTTTGGCTACTTATGGAAAGGGGATTGGCAATCTTCTAAAGTTTAAATTATAATAATGAAAATTGTATTTATAGGAACTCCCGAATTTGCAGTAGCATCACTTGAAGCGCTTATTGCAGCTGGTGAAGATATTGTTGGAGTAATAACTGCTCCAGACAAACCTGCAGGACGAGGAAAAAAACTTCAAGGCTCTGCCGTAAAACTCTGTGCCGTAAAGCACGATTTAACGCTTTTGCAGCCAACTAACCTTAAAGATCTAGATTTTCTTGGCGCGCTTAAAGCATTAAATGCAGACTTGCAGATTGTAGTTGCTTTTAGAATGATGCCCGAAGCAGTTTGGAATATGCCAAAATTGGGTACTTTTAATCTTCATGGTAGTTTGCTGCCGCAGTATCGTGGTGCTGCGCCTATTAATTGGGCAATTATGAATGGAGAAAAAGAGACCGGCGTTACTACCTTCTTTTTGAAACATGAAATTGATACGGGTTCTATTATCGATCAGGAAAAAGCAGCGATTGGGTCAGATGAAAATGTTGGCGATGTATACACCCGATTGATGCACATAGGCGCAAGCTTGGTAGTAAGAACTGTTGGTCGAATAAAAGAAGACAACTATACACTAACCAACCAAGAAGATCTGCTGACGCAATTACCTGCGGTAAAAGATGCCCCTAAACTGAATAAAGAAATTTGTAATATAGACTGGAATCAACCTATAGAGCAGTTGCACAATCATATCAGAGGATTGAGTCCTTACCCTTGCGCATTTACGAGTGTATTGGTAGATGATAGTGTTTTAAAACTAAAACTCTATTCTTCCTCAATCAGTAAGGAGTTCGAAAGTAAACAGCCTAAAATTGTATTAGAAAAAAAGCGGCTTGGGGTAAGCAACTCGAGTGGAACAATTTGGATAAATGAATTGCAATTGGAAGGTAAAAAACGAATGGATACTGCGAGTTTTTTAGCTGGATTAAAATCAAAAATTACGTTGAACTTATGATTAGAACAACAGTGATGTTTGCCTTATTTGCGCTGTTTGGAACAATCAGTATTGCACAAGAACAAGTTAACTTAGATGTGCTTAAAAATACGTCACCCGATCACAACGTTAATGTACATGCATTGTGCTCGGACAAATTTGAATCTTCCTATGTGATTTGGGTTCAAGATTCTGTAAAACCGCATTACCACAAACAGCATACTGAACTGATTTATGTGTTAGAAGGTAAAGGACGATTTTATATTGGTGACACCAGTTATTTGATAAAACCAGGGGACTTTTTTAGAATACCTCAAGGAAAAATTCATTCGCTAAAAAATACGACTCCACACGAGATAAAAGTGATCAGCATTCAAACTCCTGAATTTAAGGGCAAGGATAGGTTTTGGATGGATAAGCAGGAGTAACTGTCTCCTTTCTGTTATTTAAATCACCTTTTTATTTTTATACTACCCCTGATTAAAAATCAGGCCTATAACTCCACTTGTGAGCAAGTTGTAGTTTATACTATCCATTATAGACCAGCGCTCGATAACGATAATCGCGCTACAAATGATGCACCTCTTTTTTTGATAGATTTCGTGGCTAGCGTTTTCTAACAATTAGAATTTCATCGTCTGAGAATTCCATCCATGCCAAGTCATAATTATAATGGAAGGTTTTTCCTTGAGAATTAACGTGGAAATGAGTCAAATACTTGAAGCGAAATTTCTTTTTCTCCAATACAATTCGAGGTACTTTTTTTTGAGTTCCATTTTTTCCAATAATTTCTAAAAGGATGGATCGATTGCGGTGAAGAATACTATCAATTTCGAGTGTTTCAATGTCGGTTGCATTTCGCAGATTTACGTGATAATAGTTTTTACACTTAACGGAGCAGAATATTTTATCTGCTCTACCTACTATCGATTTTTTACAAATTTTACACTTTAATCTCATAATACTCTAGCAAATATAGGACTTTAGTTCTTATTCGTTTATAACGGTTAAAAATGACTATTAATTAAAATGATTTTGTTTTGAGGAGATTTGTTGCTTTTTTTACAAAAAAAAACCATGGAACCAAAAGCCAAATATGTAACCTTAAAGCATCTACTAATTGAAAACCAAAAAAAAATTGGACTCCAATTTTACCCCAATAAATTGATTCAAACTGTTGTAAAAGGACTCCCAAAACCTAAGTGGAGCAAGGAATACAATATGGCTTACGTTGAAAATACACCTAATAATCTGAATCTAATTTTTAAAGATTTTAAAGGTGTAGCTTGGGTGAATTGCAGTAACTTTTTCCCAAAGCATGTACCGACCAAACAAAACGTAGTTGCTTCTGTTGATCATTACCGAAATAGAAAACTGGCTAATGACTACCGACCTTGTCCAGAAGAATTCTTGCAAAAACTAGAACTAAAGCACTATGCATTAAACACTTCCAAGGTCTACATTGGAATGTTTGAGCACTTTATCAATTATTTTAAAGAAATAGAACTTTTAGAAATTGATGAAGAGATGATAAGAGGTTACTTGCAAACTCTTGTAATTGAAAAAAAATCAGATTCCTACATCAACCAAATGATCAATAGCGTAAAGTTCTACTATGAAGTGGTCCTGGGCATGCCGAATCGTTTTTACTCGGTTGAACGGCCAAGAAAAAGAGAAACCTTACCTAAAGTAATTAGCAAAGAAGAAGTGAAACTAATAATAGAAAATACCAATAACATAAAACATAAGTGTATTGTGAGTTTACTGTATTCGGCAGGACTGCGAAGAGGTGAACTAATTGACCTTAAACTTAACGATATTGACAGTAAAAGAATGGTAATTAATGTAAGGCAGGGCAAAGGAAACAAGGATAGAATAACGCTATTAAGCCCTTCTGTATTAGAAGATTTACGAGCCTATTTTATAGAATGGAAGCCGAAAATGTACTTGTTTGAAGGACAGAGCGGAAATAAATATAGCGCACAAAGTGTGGCCAAAGTTGTGAAAAACGCCGCAAAAAAAGCAAAAATAAAGGTGGATATTACCCCACATATACTGAGACATAGTTTTGCTACTCACCTACTTGAAAACGGAACTAACATTCGGTATATCCAAGCTTTACTTGGGCACTCAAGTACCAAGACCACAGAGATTTACACGCATGTTGCTACCAATAATATTCAAGCGATAAAAAGCCCTTTGGATTAAATATATTTGTGTTTGATACAAAGCGGATATATCTACCGGTGGATATATCGAATTGTTAGCAGCAACCTAAAATGAAGACATTCACCAAGAAAATATTGCCCTATCTGATTACCACTTTGTTGGTAATTGGATTATGGAAAATGTGGACTTGGACAGACAATTACGCTTGGAACCCAAAAGGAAAGGATTTGCTAATGCTCGACATTGCATTGACTTCTGTATTCTTCTACAAGACAATTTTTTGGTTATTAACAGCGAACCTCTTTGTATTCGGACTTCTCCGACTAAGAAAACGGAAATTCAAAACAGCGGGACTTGTATTCGCATTAACCCTAACTTATCACTTTACTGTTGGACAAATAATCGACAAAAAATGTGCTTTCCATTACTACTCTGTCTTTCATAACCAATCAGTTGCCGAAGGATATATTGTCAGACCGATTGAAGAAGCAGGTTATCAAATTGGACCAATACTGATGGAGGTAATTGAAGACAAAGAAATGAAGTTCAGACGATATGCAATTCTTGGACTTCAAAAAATTGACTATCAACCTGCGACTGAACTGATGGGAAATATTCTTTTTGACACTTCAGAATTGAAAATTTTTCGGGCAGACGCTTACGAAACTCTAAAGGCATTTGATAATGAGAATGGCAAAAAGCTTTTAGTCGAATTCAGGAATCAGGCGAAAGACTCTACAGAAATGAAAATTGTTGAACTTGGTGAATATTTTTATGAAAATCGAGAAAAGTAAAAAGGCAGCTGCTAACACTGTATATAGCAAATAGGGCGTTCGGTGGTTTACGAAAGTTCAGTGCTATTTACAAACACCGCCAAATCGTTGATTTGGCTTTTAAGAATGAATAAATTAAAAACAAAATACAACGATTTGGCTCAGAGCAAACTTGAAAACTTATTGCTTCCTACTGCCCTACTTGCCATATACTAATCGTTGGGAATAATTAAAATAGAGAAGAATCATTAAATGGCAAGAGTAAAGGAAATTGATAAGGGCCGAGTATTAGATGGAATAATTGAAATTAAATTAAGTCATTGGAAGCATTTCCCTAAACTTATAACAAGAGATCTACTTGATTTCCCTTCTTATATTTTTAGAGGACAGTCATCGGCCGCATGGAAATTAGATTCTTCGCTTGATAGACTTATTAGAAAAAAGAAAATAAAGCATCCTGATCCTCAAAAACATCTAAACGCCTTTAAAAATGCTTCTAAAGGACGAAGAGGAAAGAATCCACAAATTCTTGAAAATGATAATGAATGGTGGGCATTGGCGCAACATAACGGCCTTGCAACCCCTCTACTAGATTTTACTCGTTCTGCCTTTGTCGCATTGTATTTTGCGTTTTGGGATGAGTCCTTTACTGGAAAGGAACGCGCTGTATATGGTCTCCATTACTATTCTGTAAGAAAAAAAATGAATGAAATAGAAGATGAAGATGAAAATGAAAATGAAAAAGTTGATCTTTTCTACCCAGTTTCAGATGAAAATGATCGACTCATTAGTCAATCTGGATTATTCATGAAGATGCCAATAAATTCAGATTTAGAAAATTTGGTTAAGAAGAATTGCAAAGATGACAAGCAAGCTGCGTTAATAAAGATAATAATACCAAATACGGAAATAGCGAACTGCCTCATTATGCTCAATAAAATGAATATTAACCATTCAACCTTATTTCCTGATTTATATGGAGTAGCAAACTATGTAAATTGTTTATTCGACAAACCTAGGTATGATAATATTCAAGACCTTACCTAAGATTAGTAAAAGAAAAACTATTCCCAACAATATGTATAGTGCATACCCTGCGGGATACGCACCATACATTAACCGTTATGGGCAAGAAAAAAATCACTCAAAGAGTGACAATAACTCATGTTAAAACTCTTTTTGTTATAAAATACGCTACCTAGCGTATTGATTTAAGGCAACTCACAAAACACAAAAGGCGTCTTACTTATAGAAGAATGACCTACAACTGATTTAAAATCTTAATTATGAAAATAAATAACCTTATTATTCTAACGCTTTCAGTATTTATACATTTGACTTCTATTGGACAAACAACAATACTTACCCTTGACAATGTTCCTTCAAGTACCCTCTGTAATGAGACTTGGACAGAGCAAAATTTAGATATTAGCTTTGTTACTGGAACTTCTAATGATTGTGGAGAAGGCGCATGCTATTTTGGAGTAGAACCGACATTTGTCTGGCTTTACCCATCAAGACTAACTATTGATTTATCAAGTCTACAAAACATTCAATATGTAGAAGTGGACGTTGTAAGTTATTGTGGAAATATAAATCCTCAATGTACCTATGCTTTTTTGATGGATAGTACTGGGATTATTCTAAACAATGTAGAAAACACAATCAATAATCTAGGAGAGTCAACAAATGGAGACCCTGAAACCTTAATACTTGAAAATCCTACAGAAGGCTTTATAAGCGAACTCGCTCTTAGTTCTTGTGAAGGTCAGGTTCATGAAATACGAATCTATCAGAATGCATTGAGTACTGATCAAATAGAGTTAGATGATAGAGCATTCGCTATTTATCCAAATCCGGGAATAGATATGATCAAT